>CAVZML010000007.1:0-247409 GCA_963776395.1 uncultured Chloroflexia bacterium
GTTCGGCGGCAAGGCGGGCCTGGTTGGCGCGATCTGGGCAAGAGCCCTCGAAGGCGACGGCTCCGTCCCTGCCGAGCAACGGTCCGACCTGATGCGGGCAACCGAGCGAGATCCCCCACGAGGTCATCCGCCGGTGGGGCGAGTTCATCATCGAGGTCGCCCCGCGGGTCGTTCCGATCCTGCTGCTCATCAAGACCGCGGCGTCGAGCAGACCCACAGATCGCGGAACTCGCAGCAGAGGTTGACGAGCAGCGACTCGAACGGATGAAGCGCAACGCCCGGACGCTCCGTGACCGGCGCCACCTCGGTCGGGTATGACGCTGGGCGAGGCGCGGGACATCCTGTGGACGTACTCCTCGCCTGAACTGTTCGAGTTGCTGGTAGGCAGGAAGAGGGGCTGGTGGGTGGGAAACGCTTCGGCGGCTTTGTTGCGGACCAGCTGATCAGCGCGCTCCTGCCGTCGTCATCGGACATCGAGATGTCCGCGCACTCTGACCGGACGGAGGCGTGGGGTCCGCGTCGTAAAGTCCTCTCGCCCCGACCAGAACATCCGTTCGACGGCTCCGTGCTTACGACGGTGCCCGTGCGCCTCGCGCGGCCGCGCCATGTCGCACCGACCTACCTCCCCGGGCCTCGGCGGATGGCCTGCGACGTCCAGCGCTAGCTGAAGACTCGCCACCCGAGAGCAGACGTTTCCTCGAACGGGCTCGCAGCGATGAGCTGTCGGGCTTCGAGCCGAGCAGCGATCCGACGCTACGGCTAGAGGGACTTGCGCGCTCGCACGCTCCCCGTCCCGTGGTTCCCCGATCGACCGAGGGGTCGCAACGGGCCGTGATCGGTACTGGTCAGGATGACGGATGCGGGATTTGCCGGAGGTACGGACTTCGTCCACATGACGTGCGGCACTTCGCGCCCCGGGGGTCAACGCTCGATCGTCCGTACGTCGCGCCGACCCGACCCACCGCACGCGCCGGCAAGGAGCGGTAGCCATGGCCCAGTCCATTCGGCGTCACCCGGTGCTCTCTTTCTTCGTGCTGACCTACGCCGTCAACATCGCGGCCTGCGCGGCGGCCGTGGCGATCCACGCGTTCGCTGCTGCGCCCACGTGGCCGCTATGGCTGGTCGGGATCTCCAGGGGGCAGATCGGCGCGGTCGTCATCGGCGGGTCGATCGGGGGCAAGCGAGAGCTCGGACGCCTCGCGGCCCGGCTGCGCCTGTGGCGGATCGGCTGGCGCTGGTTCCTCGCCGGCATGATCTTCACGCTCGTCCCACTGGTGCTGTCGATCGTGAACATTGCGCTCGGCCACCAGCCGGCCGGGCTGGAGGTGGGCTTTACGTTGAGCGCGGCCGTTTTCGCCTTCGGGTACACGCTCGTCGCCGGACCCTGTAGGAGGAGCCCGGCTGGCGCGGCTTCGCCCTGCCGCGACTCAAGGAGCGCCACAGCGCCCTAAGCGCGAGCCTGATCCTGGGCACGGTGTGGGCGTTCTGGCACGTGCCGTTCTACTTCCTGCCGAACAACGTCATGATCCCGTTCCCGATCTTCGTCCCGCAGTGCATCGCGCTCTCGATCCTGTTCACGGCGATCTTCAACAGCACTCGCGGCAGTGTCGTGGCAACGATCAACGCGCACTTATGGTTCAACTTCTCGGGGGCATGGCTCGCCGGCCACCTCGGGCTCATGCCGCCGATGCTGCTCTACGCCGGGGGCAGCCTGATGGCCGTGATCCTCGTCCTGATCGTCGTCGCGGCCCAGGGCCCGCGCACGCTGTCGCGCCGACCCGCGTCGGAGCTCCCGTTCACGCGCGAGGCGCAGGCGACTGTTTGACGGGCTCGTCGAGCGGGTGGAGGAATCGGCCCGGTCTTTCAGCCGTCGCGGACCGTCCATCCGGCCCTACGAGCCGCGACCTGCCCTGACTACGGTCGGGTCAGGAGGAATCGATGACACTGCAGATCAACGGGCTGCGAAAGCGTTTCGGTACCGTGCAGGCGCTGGACGGGGTGGGCTTCACCGTCGAGCCCGGCGAGGTCTTCGGTTCCCTCGGCTGGAACGGCGCCGGCAAGACGACCGCGATGCAGATCGCCCTCGGGCTCTGCGCGCGGACGAAGATCCGTCAGGCGGAAGGGAACGCACTCGAGCGCATGGCCCCGGGTCACATGGGGCTACATGCCGGAGGAGCGGGGCCTGTATCCGCGGATGCCGGTCCTCGAGCAGCTCGTGTTCTTCGCCTCGCTGTACGGGGTCCCGCCCGCCCGGGCGACCCACGATGCCCAGGAGTGGCTGCGAGGTTCCGGATCGGCGACTATGCCGATCGGACGGCCGAGAGCCTGTCCAAGGGCAACCAGCAGAAGGTCCAGTTCATCGCCACCGTCCTCCACGACCCGGACGTGCTGATCATGGACGAGCCTTCACCGGACTGGACCCGGTCAACGCCGCGATGCTCCGCTCGGCGTTCCTCGAGATGCGGATCGGGGCAAGACGCTGATCTTCAGCACCCACCAGCTCGACACCGCCGAGGCCCTGTGCGAGACGGTGGCGATCATCGATCACGGACGCGTCGTCACCAGCGGCCCGACCCGCGAGGTCCGTCGCTCGACGGGACATCGGGTGGTCCGCGTGGCAACGGCAACCGACGGCGAGGGGCGTGGCTGTCGTCGCTGCCGCAACGTGACCGTCACCCGACCAGGCGAGGACTTCACCGAGCTTCGCGTCGAAGCCGGCGGCGACCCGCAGGCGGTCCTGCTCGCCGCGCTCGCGACGGGACACGAGGTGCTTCGGTTCGAGGTCGGCGACCCCTCGCTCGAGGAGGTGTTCGTCGAGCGTGTCGGGGCGCTCGACGCCGAGGAACAGACGCTGGCGGCAGCCGGAGGCGTCCGATGAGGAACCTGCCGAACATCCGAGCCGTCGCGCGGCGCGAGCTGACGGTCCGGTGCGCACCCGCGCGTTCCGGTCGGCACTCTTGCCCTCCTCATCGGGGTGGTCGCCATCGCGTTCGCCCCGTGATCGTGAGCATCATCGAGGGCGCGAGCACCGACAAGATCGCGGTCTACAACGGCACGGGCGCGCGGCCGATCCGGTTGCGACCCTGGACGCCGTTCTCAACCCGCCCGGCGGCGACCCGGATGCCGCGATCGTCGTCGTGCCCGTGTCCGACCTGCAGGCGGGGCTGGCGGGACGAGCGCGCGGGGACGTACATGGGCGTGCTCACGATCTCCCGCGGCGCATCCGGGGACCTCTCGATCCGGTTCTACTCCAACGAGGGTCCGATGAGCGCGTCCCCCAGCTCGTCGCCCAGGCGGCGGGCACCCTGACGGCGCAGGACCGGCTCGTGCAGCTCGGCGTCGAGCCCGCCGCCCAAGCGTCGCTCTTCGCGCCATCGGACTACCGGGTCGAGAACACCGATCCAGAGGAGTCTGGCGCACCGAAGTCGATCATCGAGGGCGGCTCGGAGGCGGTGCTCGGCTTCGGCCTCACGATCCTGATCTTCGTCATGATCCTGTTGTACGGGAACTGGGTCGCGATGAGCGTGGTCGAGGAGAAGTCGTCACGCGTCATGGAGGTCATTCTCAACGCAGCGACGCCGTTCCAGCTGCTGACGGGGAAGGTTCTCGGCGTCGGCGCGGTCGCGGGCATCCAGTACGTCCTCATCCTGGCCGTCGGCGGCGCAGCGTTGCTGCTTCAGGACCCGATCACGTCGCTCATCCTCGGCCAGCAGGCCGCCGACGTCGCGCTGCCCCAGGGCCTCACGGCGGGTGTACTCCTCCTGTTCGTCGCGTACGGCGTCCTGGGGTTCCTGCTGTACGCCGTGCTGTACGCCGCGGCCGGCTCGCTTGTGAGCCGCCAGGAGGACGTGAACTCGGTCGTCCAGCCGCTCACGATGCTGGCGGCGCTCGGCTACATCGTCGCCGCCTACACGGCCGTCGGCCTGATCGATGTAGGCGGTGCGGTCATGACCTTCCTCTCGCTCTTCCCGTTCACGAGCCCGTTCGTGGTCGTCTCCCGCGCCATGGAAGGCACGATCGCCCCATGGGAGATCGTCGCGTCACTCGCCATCCTGGCGGGATCCATCGTCGGCGCGCTGTGGCTCGCCGCGCGCGTCTATGCGGCCGGTGTCCTCTTGTATGGGCAGCGCCCGAGCGCGCGGCGCATCATCGACCTCGTCCGCACGGGCGCCTGATCGCCAGGCGACGCTGCGTGCGCGCGGTTTAGGTCGTCGACCTCGACTGACAGCACGACGGTCCACGGTCATGGAACCTCTTCGGCGCCGGTGCGGATGCTGCCGGCGTGAGAACGCTCGTCGCGGTGTTCATGCTCGTCACACGTGGAAGTGCCGCGAAACGGAGATGCCCTGACGCCCGGTCCCACGTCGTCGCGCCGACGTCTCGACCACCGCATGCGCCGCGAAGGGTCATCGATGTGGCATCGACCTTCTAGGCCTCGGCCGCGACCCGGCGACGAGCGACCGGTCTGCCTCCATAGCGCCGACTGGCCCCTGATGCTGGGACCTAACGCCCGGTGGTCGCCCGTGGCGCGTCGCTATCCTTCCCGGAGACGCGCGTCCCCGCCAGGCGGAAGCGTCCCACGACCATGCCGCGACCCAGTCGCGAGCGACGAACCGGCCGTCCGCGGAGGGTTGATGAGCGACTCCCGACCGATTGCGAGCATCGTGCTGGTCAAGCAGGTGCCCGACACCCACCACGTCACCGGGGACGCGATGTCCGCGGACGGGACGATGAACCGCGGTTCGCTGCCGGCGATCTTCAATCCTGAGGACCTCAACGCCCTCGAGATGGCCCTCCAGCTACGGGACCGCCACGGCGGGACCGTCACGGTGATCACGATGGGCCCGCCCAAGGCCGCCGACATCCTGCGAGACGCCCTGTGGCGTGGCGCCGACCGGGCGATCCTGCTCACGGATCGCCGGTTTGCCGGGGCCGACACGCTGGCCACGTCCCTCGTCCTCCAGAAGGCGATCGAACGGGTCGGCGGGTACGACCTCGTGTTTGCCGGGCGCCAGGCCATCGACGGAGACACGGCTCAGGTCGGCCCGCAGACGGCGGAGAAGTTGGGCATCCCCCAGGTCACGTACGCCGAGGCGGTCCTCGACATCGCCGATGGCCGGATCACGGCCCGACGAGCGCTCGACGCCGGCACCGAGGTCGTCCGGTGCGCGATGCCCTGCCTGTTGACGGTCGTCGGCTCGGCGAACACGCCGCGACCCGTCTCGGCTCGGCGACGGATCGCGGGCAAGCTCGCAGCGATCCCGGGCGAGTACGCGGCCATCCGCAAGCGATCGCCGGAGTTCCAGGGTGACGCCGACGTCGATGCCTTCCTCGTCGCCCGCAATCTGGCGATCCCGGTGTGGACCGCGGACGAGCTTGGCCTGGACTCCGAGCGCATCGGGCTTTCCGGCTCGCCCACGCAGGTGCACCGGGTGAGCTTCGTGGTCCTCGAGAGCACCGAGAGCAAGGCGATCGAGGCCACGCCTGAAGCCATCTCCGCCATGGTCGCGGAGCTGGTGCACGCCTACGTCATCGGGTAGGGGAATGAGCGAGCGACAGCAGGTCTGGGTGTTCATCGAGCAGGTCGACCGACGGATCGCCGACGTCAGCCTCGAGCTCGTGGGCCGGGCGCGCGAGCTGGCCGACGAGCTGGGCGATGAGGTGGTCGGGCTGCTGTGCGGACAAGGCGTCGACACCCTGGCCGAGCAGGTGATCCACCACGGCGCTGATCGCGTCCTGCTCGCCGACCACCCCGAGCTGGCCGCCTACCGCACACTTCCGTACGCCCGCGTCGTGATCGGCGTGGCGGTCAAGCGCCGGCCCCAGATCTTCCTGGTCGGCGGGACGCCCAACGGGCGCGACCTCGCGCCGCGGGTAGCCAGCGCACTGCGCTGCGGGCTCACGGCGGATTGCACCGACCTCCAGCTCGGCGACTACCACCATCGGCGCGAGGGCCGCACCTACCACAACCTGCTCTACCAGATCCGGCCCGCGTTCGGCGGCAACCTCGTGGCAACGATCGTCAATCCGGAGACGCGTCCGCAGATGGCAACGGTCCGCGAAGGGGTCTTCCGAATGCCCCTGCCCGAACCAGCGCGCACGGGGATCATCGAGTCGGTGACGGCGGCGTTCGAGCCGGGAGACTTCGCGCTGGAGATCCTGAGCCGCGAGGTCCGGCCGTCGAGGGTCAAGCTCAAGGAGGCGCCGGTGATCGTCGCCGGCGGCGCGGGGATCTCGGGTGCCGACCAGGTCGGGCAACTGCGCGAGCTCGCGAACCTGCTCGGGGGCGAGGTTGGAGCTTCCCGTGCGGCGGTCGACGCGGGACTGATCGAGCGGGAGCACCAGGTCGGCCAAACCGGCACCACGGTGCGGCCGCGGCTCTATGTCGCGGCCGGGATCTCGGGCGCGGTCCAGCACCGGGCCGGGATGGACCAGTCCTCCAAGATCATCGCGATCAACACCGATCCGGAAGCGCCGATCTTCCAGATCGCGCACTACCGGGTCGTGGGCGATGCGGCGGAGGTCCTCCCGATGATCGTCAAGGCCGTGCGCGAGCGCGCGCTCGACGAGCCGGCCCCCACGCTGGACGAGCAGGCGACCCGATGAGCGACAACTTCTTCCTGGACAATCCAGACCTGCGCTTCCGCCTGGAGCAGCTCGACCTGCGCGAGGTCGTCGACCGTCTCGAGGGCGGCTATGCCGAGCCCGACAGGTGGCCGGGGGCCCCACATTCGTACGCCGACGCGCTCGACTCCTACCGGATCGTGCTCGAGGTCCTGGGCGAGGTGTGTGCCCAGCGCATTGCGCCTCGCGCCGCCGAGGCCGACGAGGAGGGTGCCCGGTTCGATGACGGCGTCGTGACATACGCCGCCGCGACCCGGGACGCGATCGAGGCGCTGCGCCAGGCCGAGCTGTTCGGCGCGATGCTCGGACGCCAGTTCGGCGGGCTCAACCTGCCAGAGTCGATCTACCAGATGATGGTCGAGATCGTCGCGCGAGCCGAAAGCGGCCTGATGACCGTGTTCGGGCTCCAGGAGATCGCCTCCTCGATCGAGGAGCACGCCGACCCGGAGACGAAGGCCCGCGTGCTGCCCAGGTTCGCGCGGGGCGAGATCTCCGGGGCGATGGTCCTGACGGAGGCCGACGCCGGCTCCGACCTGGGCGCGGTGGCGACCCGCGCGACCCTCGACGAGGCGACCGGCCGCTGGCGCCTGAACGGCGTGAAGCGGTTCATCACCAATGGCGTCGCCGACGTGTCCCTGGTGCTCGCGCGGAGCGAGGAGGGATCGACCGACGCTCGGGGCCTGTCGATGTTCGTCGTCGAGCGCGACGACACCGTCAAGATCCGCCGGATCGAGAACAAGCTCGGCATCCACGCCTCGCCCACGTGCGAGATCCAGTACCGCGACACGCCGGCGATCCTGGTCGGCAAGCGCCGCTTCGGGCTCATGCGCTACGCGATGAGCCTCATGAACGGGGCGCGGCTCGCGGTCGCGGCCCAGGCCCTCGGGATCGCCGAAGCGGCCTATCGCGAGGCCGATCGCTACGCGCACGAGCGCGTCCAGTTCGGCCGCCCGATCCGGGAGCTGCCGGCCGTGGCCCGTCTGCTGCTCACGATGAAGATCGATCTCGAGGCGACGCGCGCCCTGCTGGCCGAGACGGGACGGTGGGTCGACCTGTGGAAGGTCTACGAGCACGCCCTGGGGGAGGCGGGCGCTGAGCCCGATCCGGCCACCCGCGCGCGCCATCGCCAGGCGGCTGCGCTTGCCGAGACCCTGACCCCGATGGCAAAGTACGGCGCGACCGAGATGGGCAACCGTGTCTGCTACCAGGCGATGCAGGTCCACGGCGGTGTCGGTTACATGCGCGAGTTCAACATCGAGCGTCTGTTCCGGGACGTCAGGATCACCAACATCTACGAGGGCACCAGCCAGCTCCAGGTGGTGGCGGCGATCGGCAAGCTCCTCAACCGATCCCTTGACCCGCTCCTCGCGGAGTGGCAGGCCGCCGAGGTCCCCGCGTGCCTCGCCGCCGAGAAGGAGCTGCTCAAGGAGCTCACGGCGTCGTTCGTCGGGGCGGTCGGCGCCCTCAAGGCCGTGCCAGAGCGGGAGCGGGTGGACTTCTACGCGGTGGATCTCGTCGAGACTGCCATCTGGGTCGCGAGCGCCTGGCTGCTCCTGCGCGACGCTGCGGTCGCCGAGCGGAAGCAGGCAGTGGCGCGGGCCTACCTCGCGATGATCGCGCCCAAGGTGCGAGCCGCTGTCGACGTCGTCATGTCGTCCAGCCCGGACCCTCTCGAAGCGATCCCGATCGTCGTCGGCTAGCGGACCGCGCCGCAGCCTGGCTCGGGTTGCTCAGTCGAGCCGCTCGAGCAAGAGCTGGTGCGGCTCGACGATCGCGGTCGCATGCCCTCCGGAACGCAGCGCGCTGACCATCTCGGCGCCGGCCACGGCGCCGACACGGAACAGGATCGGCCGATCGGCAACGCTGCCCCAGAGAAGCCACTCGGACTCGCCGTCGAGCGCGAGCTCCTCCACCGACGCGATGAGCGCCGACGGCGCGATCCCGGAGGGTGGCCGCGACACGTCGGCGACAGCCTCCAGCCCCGCGCCGGAGCGCCCGAACCCTTCACACGGCACCCCCGACGGGTCGAGGCCGGCGGGCATCTCGAGCCCGGTGGAACGGACGAGCTTGTGGCTGTGACGCATCTCGATCGCTCTCCGGACGCTGCTGGCTTGGGAACTCGATGGCTCGGGCGAGCATGGCCGGACGGTGGCCAGGCCGACAGTGAGGTTTGTCACGTCTCGAACGGGCGGCTGGCCCCAAAGCCGCGATGGTGCGCAGCAGGAACGGCTGCGGGCGAGTCGCTGGGGGCACAGGGTGGGCCGGCCCACCGCCAGCATCTGAGGCGGCACGCTCGGAGCTCGGCCACCGCCGGCCGGTGGTCGTGCAGGCGACGCCTTCAACGCCAGCAGCCTGCCTGCGAGGCCACACGTTGGGCATGCGGGCACCGCTGCTCCGGAGGCATCGGCCCGTGCCGCGACTGCCCCGTCGGCCTTAGACTTGAAGCCGAGCTACCGTCGGGCGAGGACCCGCGAGACGACTATCGGCACACGAACATGCCCGAGCTGGTCCTGGCGCAGAGCGCGCCCTCTCGCGCCATCCTGGCCGCGACGAAGTCACGGAACAGGCTCGCCTCGTCATCGTCGAGGACCCGCTCACCTTCACGGATCTCGTTGAGGGACATGAAATAGTCGACGATGGCGTCCGGGTCGGTGATCCTCAGCTCGTCGGTGTAGATCCGCGTGTCAACGCTCGCGAAGCGCTCACGCAGCTGCGCCGCGCCGTTCTCGAGCGAGAAGGCCCCGATGACCGGATCGGGACGCTGGCGCGCAGCATGGTCGGGAGCGCCTCGCGAGCGGCGTTCGAGACGCTCCTGTACTGGTGCATCAGCGCCCTGAGCTCAGCCAGGCTGTCGAGGCTCGCCGTCGTGGCATGGAAGGCTCCCCCCTCCCGCAGGACGCGACGCGCCTCGGCGATCGCCCGCCCGCGGTCGGGCACGTGATAGAGCATGTGGCTGGCGATGACGATGTCGAAGGCGCCGTCGGGGAAGGTGACCTCCTGCGCGTCCATGGCGCGATACTCGACGCGACACGCGAGCCCGTCCACGCGCCGCCTGGTTTCGGCCAACATGCCCTCAGAGCTGTCGGTCAACACCGGGTCCAGCTCGCCGGGACGCGTGGCGCGTTCACCTGCCAGAGCAACCCGGTGCCGCACCCGAGGTCGAGGACGCGGCAGCCATCGTGCCCCTCGAGCTGGTCGAAGACCCACGCCGGCCACGGTCGCGGATTGGTGCGGAGCCTCGCGTGCAGGGCGACCCTGGCGTTGAACCTGCTGGCGTTCTCGTACTGCGCTGGACCCGTTCGCCGGGTTGATCACCGAGATCGGTTCCCACGTGGCGGGCGATCCACGGCGGGTGTCGGTCGCGTTCCAGAAGCGAGCGCCGTAGGAGTCGGTCGTGCCATCCGGATGCAGGTAGATCACCCCGTTCTGGGCGGCGGCGGCCCCGAGGCGCAGGTAGGTCTCCTCCTCGTCGCCCGAGGAACCGTACCCGTGGAGAAGCATCAGGAGCGGAGCCGGGACACTCGGGTCAACGCCTGGCGGGAGAGCGACCTTGACCGGTCGGTCGCCGCCGACCACAAGGGCGTCGAGGTGGCCGGGCGGTGTCGGCGACGCCGACGCGGGCACGGTCGGAGCCATCGAAGCGGCGGAGCCGGTCGGCGGTCTCGTCGTGGGGGAACACCCCACGAGGAGGAGGCAGCCCGCGACGAGGACTGTCCAAGGCCATCCGATTGTTCTGCTTTTCACTGGAAGATCTGGACCGTGGGCAGGGCCGTTTCGAGCCCGCCGACGATCAGAACGCGGCCGTCGAGGAGCCTCGTTGAGGCAGGTCGAGTCGCTGCCGGTGCGCTGACCGGGGTCATCTGCTCAGTTGCCGGATCGAGGACGCCGGCCCAGGCGGTGCCTCGTCCACCGGTCACGAGGACGCGCCCATCGTCGAGCAGCGTCGCGGCGAACAGCGGAGGCGATCCGCCGTACAGCTGTCGGTACGCCTGCCTGGTCGGGTCCCATATCCCCACATAGCCGCCCGACTGGAGCCCCGTGACGCCGATGATCACAACGCGACCATCGGGGAGGGCGGTCGCGCCCGTCACCCCGCCCGGGATGACGCCGGCAAAGGCGAATGTCCCGGAGCGCGGGTCGTAGACCTCGGCGTTGGGGCTGGAGGCGACGTAGACGCGCCCGTCGGGCAGCGTGCCAATGGGGCCGACGTCGAAGCTCATCGCGTCGGTCGGCGAAAACGACTGGGTGTCGGGGTCGAACAGCTCCGCCGAGCGGAGTCGCGTCTCCGCGCCCGGCTGCACGCCGCCGGCGACCAGGACACGTCCGTCGGGCAGCGGGGCCAGCTCGGGGAACGAACGGGCGGTCACCATCGGGCCGACCGGAGCGAACTGCAGCGTCGTCGGATCGAAGACCTCGGACACCCCGTCCCCGGTGACGAGCACGCGTCCGTTCCGAAGCCGAACGGCCGAGCCGAGCATGCGATCGGGAGACACCAGCGGGCCCACGGGGATGGACACGCCGGTCGACGGGTCATACAGCAGCGCCGTGGTCGGCAACCTGCTGTTGCCTAGGACGAGCACGCGGCCATCGAGGAGGGTCGCGACCGTCGGGGCCCCCATCGGCGTCGGCAGGTCGGGCGCGGCCACGAGCTCGTTGAGGTACACGTGCGGACTGGGCGGGGGAGGCAACAGTCGGCTGCCGACCAGCACCGCACCACCTGCGAGTGCCACGGCGAGCAGCGCGACGAGCATCATGACGAGGGCCAGCCGAAGGCTGGCGATGCCGCCGCGGAAGCCGTTCGCCCCGCCTGCGCCGATCCAGGCGCTGCCGATCCAGGCGACGAGGGCGGGGCGCGGTCGGACGCTCCGGGTCGCCTCGATCGCTCGGGCCAGCGGCTCGGGCGGCGGCGTGCTCGTGGCGTCCCCGTGGAACCACGCGCCGAGGGTCCGGTCGAGGTCGTTCTGGGCGGTCATGCGAGGGACTCCTGGCCGATCCCGGCCACGCGCGCTTCGGCCTCGAGGGCCGCGCGCAGCGAGAGGTGGGCTCGGTTGAGCCGCGACTTGTAGGTCCCCGTCGGGACGTCGAGGACGGTTGCCGCGTCCGCGTCGGGCAGTCCCAGGTAGTGGTGGACCACGAGGACCGCTCGATGCTCGACGGAGAGGTGCTGGAAGCCGCGCTCGAGCTGGTCCCGATCGGCAAGGGCGCTGGTCGAGTCGTCGATCCCCGGTCCGTTGATCGAGTCGACCTGAACCTGGATCGGCGCGCGCTTCGCTCGTCGCAGCTCCTGGTAGCAGGCCCGCACCACGAGGCGGTTGAGCCAAGCGTCGAAGCGGTCTGGATCACGGACGGTCTGGATATGGAGCCAGGCCGAGGTGAGCGCCTCCTGGACGGCGTCCGATGCCAGGTCCTCCCGGCGAAGGATCAGCTGGGCGGTGCGATGGAGCCGGCCGTAGGCGTTGGTCGCCAGCGACGCGAATGCGTCGTGGTCACCCAGGCTCGCGCGGAGGACGAGGTCTCGCTGCATCGATGTCCCAACTGTCGCGGCCTTCCGGGCCGCTGTCGAGACTATGAGGCGAGACACCGCCGCATCGTTCCATCTTGGTCGATCCTGGAGGGTGGGCCGCGGTCATGGCTACGTCGTCGATGACCTGATTTCCATAGGCTCGAGCCCTCTCGCCCCGACCAGATTTGCAGATCGGCGAGGTGGCGTGCTGGGCGGGCCGCTCAGAGTCCGGTGAGGAAGGCGTCGAGCGCCTGGTTGACGATGGCAGGGGCTTCCTGCTGGACCCAGTGGCCGGCCCCCTGCACGATCGTCGAGCCGCGAAAGTCGGTGCAGGCTGCGCCGGGCGACTTGAACAGGTCGACTCCTGGAAGCATGTCCCTGACGAAATCGTGCTCGCCTGCGATGAAGCACGAGGGCTGGTCGAGCGAGGCACCGACGATGTCGGCGTCGGCATCGCCGTCGAGCCGCATCGCCCGGTATCGATTGAAGGCGCCGACCATCCCCGTCCGCCGGAACGTCGACACGTAGACGTCGAGATCATCGTCGGACATGAACCCGAGCGCTCCATCCGGAGGATCGGGCAGGAGGGCGAGATAGGCAGCGTTCCGGGGGCCGGAAGGCAGCATGGCGCCAGGTGCGGCGCCGGATCCGGCGAAGTAGACGTGCTTGAGCGCGTCGCGCAGGCCGGCGCCGAACTCCGCTTCGATCACGCCGGGCTCCTGGAATCGGAGGATGTAGAAGAACCGGTCGGCCCAGGCCAGATCGAAGGTGGCGACCAGATCGGCGGAGCGGGGCGGCAGGTGTGGAACGCTGAGGTTGGCCACGGCCCGGACCCGGTCGGGGTGGCGGATCGCGGCGTGCGATGCGATCGGGGCGCCCCAATCGTGGCCGAACAGGACCACCGGGTCGTCGTCGAGCGCCGCTGCCACCGCAGCCACATCACCGGCGAGCTCGCGCCGCGTGTATCGCTCGACCTCGGGCGGCGAACTTGACCCGCCGTACCCGCGCACGTCGAGGGCCGCGACACGCCACCCATGTTGGGAGAAGTACGCCACCTGGTGGCGCCAGGCGTGGTCGAGCACGTCGGAACCCCTGCCACTGGTCATGCCGAAGTCGGGCTTAGCGACTCGGGTCCTCTAGGTGCCAGAGGCATACAAAGGGGCTGCGCAATCACCCAGAGTGGTTGGGGCCTCGCGCGTGGGCTGCGGCTTCTCTTTCCTCCTGATGCCGCAGGCACTGGGGAATAGTCGCGCAGACGAGACGGACCTTGACCGAGAACTCGACTCCAGGGTCGATGCCGAGACACCGCGTCCGGCCCACACGGAAGGGCCTCGTCGTCGGTGCGCTCGCCATCGTCGCGATCGTGGTGGTCGTGGCCGCGTGGCCGGCCGAGGGCGGACCGCGGGAGGCGCCAGAGGCTCCGCACGTGCTCGACGCCCAGGACGCCGTCGCGTTCCAGGTGCTCATCCCCGCGTTCCTCCCGTCCGTGTTCGACCGTTCGCGAGCAAGGGTCGATACGACGCCGGACGCGGGCGACGGCGGCCAGATCGTCACGATCTCGTACCCGGGCAATGGAGTCGAAGTGGTGCTCCAGGAGTGGGTGGGGCGAGATGCGTCGACAGGCGTACAGCAACCCGGCGCGAGCGCCAACGGATCTTCATCCGGTCTCAGCGCCTACCGGGTCGTCAATTGCCGCCACCAGTGCATGTCCGCAGGCCGCTGCCAGATGAGCGAGCTGGAGGTCACGATCGGCCGGACGCACGTCCGGTTGCGACTCTCGGCACCGGGAATCCTCACCCCGCAGGAGATGCTGTCGATCGTCGGGACGCTGGGCCCTGCGACGAACGCCCGGGTGTACACGGCGCTGGAGGACGTGCCGTCCACGCTGACTCTCCCGGATGCCATCGCCGTGCCGGTCGACGACCAGGGCCGCCAGGCGTTCACGCTCGTCGTGTCGCCGCAGGGCTACGCGCCGGCCCACGTCGCTCTCAAGCGGGGCGTGCCGGCGGTTCTCACGTTCCGCGAGCTCGGTGAGGTCGGGTGCGGGAACGAGCTGATCGTGAGCTGGGGGGACGCGGAGACGGCCACGCTCACGCTTGCCTCCGAGAGCGATACGAAGACGATCGAATTCACGCCCGAGCAGACCGGCGACTTCGAGTTCCACTGCCCGCACCTGATCTACCGAGGTGCCATGACCGTCACCGATTGAGGGTGCCAAACGACGACTGACGGCCTGCGCACTCGCAGCGTCAACGAGGGGAGATCGACAGATGATCGAGGAACCGAGAATCCGAACGGCCCGCATGATCGGCGCCGGGGTCGCATTGGGCGCCGTGGTACTGGCGGTGCTGCCGTTCCTCACGCAGTGCGCCGAGGGCGTCGCGCTCGCCTCGGGCGCCACGGTGCCGATGAAGTGCCACTGGACCGCGATGGCGGCGATCGCAACCGCCATCCCGCTTGCCATCGTCGGCGTTGCGGCGTTCTTCAGCCGGCGCGCCGAGACGCTACGGGTTCTCGGCGTCGTCACCGCGGCACTCGGCGGGATCGCGATGGCACTCCCGACCGCGCTCATCGGCGTGTGCGCCAACCCGAGCCACATGTGCAACTACGTGATGCGACCGTCGATGATCCTCATCGGCGTGGCCGTGATCGCCGCCGGCCTCGCGATGGCGTTTCTCACCCGACGCGAGGTTCGGAGCCTCGCGTGAACGCGACCCGCCTCGCCCTCGCCAGCATCGGCGGCCACGCGTTCCGGAGCGCAGCCGTCGTCCTGTGTGCGCTGCTCGTCGCCGGCTTCGCGCTGTTCACGACCCTGCTCATGCGCGGCGCCGGCGAGAGCCTGCAGCTCGCCATCGACCGACTCGGGGCGGACATCATCGTTGTGCCGGCGGGAGCGGAGGAGGGGGTCGAGACAGCCCTGCTGATGGGCAATCCGACGCAGTCATGGATGCCGGACGAGGTCGCCGCGAAGCTGGCCGCGCTCGAAGGCGTGCGGGCCGTCTCGCCCCAGCTGTATCTGGCCACGCTGACCGGCGCCGCCTGCTGCTCCGTCAGCAACATGTTCATCATCGCCTACGACCCGGCCACCGACTTCACGATCCGGCCGTGGCTCGAAAAGCGGCTCGTCGACGGCCTGGACCGCGGCGAGGTCGTCGCAGGGCAGCACATCTCGGCGACGGAGGGCGACCAGAACATCTCGGTCTACGGCTACCTCGTGACGCTCAAGGCCAACCTCGAGCCGACCGGCACCGGGATGGACCAGACGATGTTCATGTCGTTCGACACCGCCAGGGACATCGCGCGCCTGTCGAAGACGCAGGCCGACAAGCCGCTGGTCATCCCGGAGCGAAGCATCTCGGCCGCGTTGGTCAAGCTCCAGCCCGGTGCCGACTCGCAGGACGTTGCAGTGCGAATCCTGCAGGCCATGCCCGGCGTCGTCCCGATCGAGGCCGGCGATCTCTTCCAGTCCTACCGGCGCCAGCTGACCGGCCTCCTGCGGACGATGCTGGTCACGCTCGCGCTCACTTTCGCCCTGTCCCTCCTGCTCCTCGGGCTGGTGTTCACGATGGCCTCGAACGAACGGCGACGGGAGCTCGGCGTGCTGCGGGCGATGGGCGCGACACGGCGCTACGTCTTCGGCTCCCTGCTCGCCGAGGCGGCGATCCTCGGTGTCATCGGGGCGGCGGCGGGCATCGCGCTCGTGTTTCTCGTCGTCACCCTGTTCCAGCGGCTCATCATCGTCTCGCTCGGCATCCCGTTCGTGGTGCCCTCGCTGCCCGAGCTGCTCGCCTTCGGGGCGGTCGGCATGGCGCTGACCGTGGTCGCCGTCGGGGTCGCCGCGGTCTACCCGGCGTTGCGTGTCAGTCGCCAGGAACCTGCCAGCGCGATGCGGGAGTAGGACGATGATCGTGCTGAAGCAAGTTGGCAAGCACTACCCGGCCACGGCGGGCCCGGCGGTGTCGGCCGTCATCGACGCCACGCTGACCGTGGATCGAGGCGACTTCGTCATGGTCGTCGGACGATCCGGGTCCGGCAAGACCACCCTGCTCAACCTGATGGCCGGCCTGACGCGGCCGTCCGAGGGACAGGTCACCTTCGACGGCGCCGATGTGTGGGCCGGCAGCGACGCAAGCCAGTCGCGCCGCCGCAACGAGTCCATGGGTTTCGTCTTCCAGTTTCCGAGCCTGATCCCGTTCCTCACGGTCGAGGACAACCTCGTCCTCCCCACCGGCCTGGGCAAGCGGCCCGACAAGGCCGTTCGCGACCTGGCGGCGGCCCAGCTCGAGAGGGTCGGCCTCGCCGACAAGCGCCTCGCCCTGCCGCGGCAGCTCTCCGCGGGGCAGCAGCAGCGAGCGGTCATCGCACGCTCGCTCATGAACAGGCCCAGGCTGCTCCTCGCAGACGAACCGACGAGCAACCTCGACGAGCACACGGAGCGAGAGATTCTCGACCTGTTCGCCGAGATCCACAGCGGCATGGGCATGACGATCGTCCTCGTCACCCACACACGGCAGCTTCTCTCCTACGGCACGCATGCCGTCGAGATGGCAGCGGGCCGCATCACCACAGGCAAGGAGTCCCTGCAATGAACAGCCGTCACGCCAGAGGGTCGGCCGTCCTCGTCGTCGCGGTCACCCTCGCGTTTGCCGCGGCGGTGCTGCCGGTCATCGGTGGTGCTCCCGGCAGCGCGCCCGGCGCTCGCGCCGCCGAGTCGATGGAGCCAATGACGACTCCCTCTCCCTCGCCATCGCCGTCGGTGGCCCCTGCCTCGCCGGACGCCTCCTGGCAACCGGGCGCGATGGCCAGTGGCACGTGCCCGATGATGGGCGGCTCGATGGCGGGCATGACGGGCACCGGGACGTCAGGCACCACCGGCATGTCCGGGATGTCCGGGATGTCCGCCACCGGCATGTCCGGCATGACGGGCACCGGCATGACCGGCATGAACGGCACGGGCAGCATGTCCGGGACCGGCATGAGCGCGATGGCGGGCATGAATGCGATGACGGGCATGAATGGCGCCATGACGGTCGCCAGCCAGCAGTGGTGGGAGGATCCCTGGCGCCTGCTCGGCTGGTCGCTGTTGATCCTGGTCACCATCGCCGGCCTGTTCGCCGTCGTCGCCGGCTATCGCTGGCTCGCCAACCGCACGGGATCCGCGAAGGCAGCTCCCGAACCCACCCCTCCCGCGCCCGGCTCGTGAGCGGGCGCGGCCGCCGTCAGTCCCGTTCTGGCTGAGGACCAGGCGTCCCGTCGGAGGAGGCATCGATGCGATCCATCACACGCCGCGACTTCCTCAAGGTTGCGGCGGGCGCGGCAGGAGCCGCGGTCTGCGTCCCACCCGTCGCTGCTGCGGCTGCGGCGTTGAGTACCCGCGCCGCCAAGCCGCCCACGGCCGCGGGATCCACTGCAGGGATGCGCATGGGCGCGACCGCCTCGGCGGCCGGAGCGGCGATGGTCGACCCGCCCATCGGACCGCCGCTCCAACTGCCGACGGTCGCGATCAACGAATCGCCCGATCCCGGTGTGTTCGAGCTCTCCCTCGCGGCGCGTCGCGCGACAGTGAGCATCGCGGGTGCGACGGCCAACCTGCTCACGTACAACGGGCAGTATCCCGGTCCGCTCGTCCGCGTCCGGAAGACGCAGGGGCTGCGCTTCAAGTTCAGGAATGAGCTGCCGGACGACGGAGCGCGCAACGTTCTCGGCCACGACCTTCGGATCACGAACCTCCACACCCACGGGTTGCACGTCTCGCCGGGTGACAACGCGAACGGAACCCACGCCGACAACATGCTCGTCGCGTGCAAGCCGGGCGAAAGCACCGTCTACGAGTACGACCTCTCGAAGCACGCCGCGGGCAACCTGAACTTCGTCCACCCCCACATCCACGGCACCGTCACCGATCAGATGTGGGCGGGGTTGGCGACGCCACTGATCGTGGAGGACGACGGCTCGGCGCTCGCCGGGTTCGACGAGAAAGTGCTCGTCCTCAAGGACATGTCGCTCGCCGGATCCGAGCCCTTCCGGCACGGCGGCGCGATGATGTACATGATGGGCGTCGAGGGCAACCTGGTGCTCGTCAACGGGCAGCAGAACCCGAGGCTGATGATCGCGCCAGGACAGATCCAGCGCTGGCGCGTTCTCAACTCGTGCACCGCCAGGTTCTTCCGCCTTGCACTCGAACGCCACACGATGCATGTCGTCGGGACCGACGGCGGCCTGCTCGACAAGCCTTATCCAGTCAGCGAGCTGCTCCTTTCGCCGGGCGAGCGAGTCGATCTGCTGGTGAAGGCGGATCAGCCGGCGGGGTCCTACCGGTGGCAGTCGCTTCCATACGATCGCGGATCGATGATGGGCATGTCGGGGATGGGCGGCATGTCAGGAACAGGCACGGGAATGGGCATGGGCGGCATGTCGGGCATGGGAATGGGCGGCATGTCGGGCGGCGGCAGCCCACTGACGCTGATGACGGTTTCGTACGACGGCGCCCCGCGGTCGGACGCGCTGCCGCAGACGGTCGACGGTTCCGCCAGCCGGCTGAGCATCGATCTGGCCAAGCTCCCGCGACGTCAGATCGTGCTCGAGATGAGTCACATGGGCGTCGGCATCAACGGCATGACGTACGTGGATCACGAGCACGCGTTCACGCTCGAGTCGGAGCTCGGCACGTACGAGATCTGGGAAGTGTCGAACGCGAGCCCGATGGATCATCCCTTCCATCACCACACGAACTCCTGCCAGGTCCTGTCGATCGAGGGCGGCGACGCCGGCTACGCGGAGCTATACACGACGGCTCCGGCCTGGAAAGACGTCACGATCGTTCCTGCCCTCGGCAAGGTGGAGCTGTTGATGCCGGTGATGGACTACACGGGCATGGCGATGCTCCATTGCCACATCATCGACCACGAAGACCTGGGCATGATGGGGATCTGGCAGATCGGCGCCATGGGTTCGATGTAGATGTAGCCTCCCGAGAGGGGCCCCGTCGCGGTCGTCGTCGAGGATGTCGGCCGGCTTCTGCGCCCGGTCCAGGGCAAGGCGTGGAGATCCACGGCTGCGTCGACATCCGCCCTGATGTAACGCACAGCCGTCGCCTGCCGCCGTATGCGAGTCTCAGCTGGGTCGGCTTGCGCACGGTCGCAGGTGACCGCGTCCATCTGGGCCGGTCAGCGGGGCCAGCCCGTGCGATCACCCCACCGGCGGGGCTGCGCGTGAACCGGCGCTCCGTCTGCTTCCCGGCAGCCTTGAGTAAGACGATCGAGAGTCAGCCTGCCCAACGCGGCTTGAGGTGGCCCTGGTCCGGCATCCTGCCCCGCCCATGTGTGTCCGCATGGGTCAAGCTGCGGGCGCGCTGAATCGCGTTCAGTACCCGGCGATGACGGGCGCGACCATCCCGACCGACCCGCCGGCGCTGGGAAAGGGCATCATTCGCGCGAAGCCTCCATCACGACGAGGGCGGCTGGCGGGGGCCGCCTCCTGGACGTCTGACCGCGACATCGAGCCGTCGGGTCGATCGCCTGTCTCGAGCTCATGGCTAACCCATGGGCGTCGAGGCCGGGGGGCGACTTGATACCGCCGACCAGCCGCACGAAACCAAGAGCGCGATCGCGCGCCCACGTCGCGGCGTTTGTTCGCGGTGGGCAGGGTTGGGCCACGCCCGGGAGGAGGACCGGACGTGGCCCGGCGGTCAGCTGACCAGGGTCGCCGTCGGCCCCGTGAGCTTCGTCTGCGTAGCTTCGGAGAAGCCACGGGGCTCTCGACGCAGGAACTTGCCGTGACCGGCGCGGCCGAGCCATGCTCCATCCTGCACGACGATCATCCCGCGGGCGATAACGACGTCCGACCCGCCCTGGACCGTGCGGCCCTCGTAGCACGAGTAGTCGACATTCATGTGGTGGGTCGAGGCACTGAGCATGTGCTTCCGGTTCGGGTCGTAGACGACGACGTCCGCGTCCATCCCGACAGCGATCGAGCCCTTGCGGGGTAGGCCGAACATCCGTGCCGGTGCCGTCGAGACCAGTTCGACCCAACGGCTCGGCGAGATCCGGCCGGCGACGACGCCGCCGTCGTGCATGAGGTCGACCCGCTCCTCGACACCTGGGACGCCGTTCGGGATCTTGCGGAAGTCGCCGCGGCCCATCTCCTTCTGGCCGTGGAAGTCGAACGGGCAGTGGTCGGATCGTCGTCGTCCCGCCGAAGGCCGCGGCCCGGGTGCCGGTCTCGAAGGTGTCCTTGGCGAAGGTGCCCCCGAACGGCAGCTCCATGTGCGTGTGGCCGTCGATCCCTCCCGGGATCAGCCACTTGCCGCGGAAGTCACCGCGCCTCCCTGCCGTTTGGATGCTACGAGCACCTAGATGTCCAGGGCCACGGTGCTGTGTCTGAAGTCGCTTGGCCGAGTGCTGTGGGAATTTCGTGGAGAGCGGCGGGAACGCCCGCGCCGGCCACTTGCTGCCACTGTTGGCAGCCGTCGGGTCCAGGTCACCCGTTCCGCGAACCCTCGCGATCTCCACGCGGCGTCCACGAACACTCCACGGACGCGGCAGACGATGCGGTCACCACGAGCGCCCCACCAAGGAGCATTCCCACCGCAGGGCGCCACGCATCGAGGTCAGTCGTCATGAAGAAGCTCGTCATCCCCCTCGCCGGCGCGGGCCTGGTCCTCCTCCTCGCTGTCGGTGTGGTCTCGGCTGCATCGCCGGCACCTGTGACACCGACGACGACGCCAGCCCCCGTCGCTACCCCCGGCGCGGTCGCCGCGATCCTCGGCCTGACCGATGCCCAGGTGATGGCCTTCCGTCAGCAGGGGCTCAGCCTCGCGCAGATCGCGGAGCAGCAGAAGGTCGATCCGCAGAAGCTCATCGACGCGCTCGTCGCGCAGTGGTCGGCCCGCATCGACGCCCGGGCCGCCGCCGGCGCGCTCACGGCCGAGCAGGCCAAGGCGCTCAACGACAACCTAGTCGTCCAGGCGAAGGCGATGGTCTATCAGGCAGCGATGGGCGGCATGCGCGGCGTGGCCGTGGGCGCCGGACCGAACGGCACGATGCGCGGCATGGCCGGGGCCGGGATGGGTGCCAACGGCATGGCCGGCGCGGGCCGCGGCGGCATGACGCGCGGCGCCGGTGCCGGAAACGGCGCGTGCCCGATGGCCAGCGCCGCACCGTCGAGCTGACCGCCCAGAAACTGGCGGGCGGCTTTGCCCTGGCCGCCCGCCATACGATGGTGCCCGCCATGAGCAGCATCCTGGTCGTCGACGACGAGCCCCACATCCGCGAGGTCGTGGGGTCGTACCTCGCCCGCGAGGGCCACGTCGTCAGGTACGCCGCCGACGGCGATGCGGCATTCGCCTCCGCGATCGAGAGCGAGCCTGACCTGATCGTGCTCGACGTCATGCTCCCCGGACGCTCCGGGTTCGACGTCTTGCGCGAGCTTCGGGCCTCCGGCCGACGACCCGCGGTGATCATGCTCACCGCGCGCGACGACGTGATCGACCGGGTTGCGGGCCTCGAGATCGGTGCGGACGACTACATGACGAAGCCCTTCGAGCCGCGTGAGCTCGTCGCGCGCGTGGGGGCCGTCCTGCGCCGGTCAGCCTCGGCGTCGGTCGCCGCCGTGACGCCGGCCGCGACCGTCCCGACCCGCGCCTATCTCGACCTCGAGATCGACGAGCCCGCGCGGGAGGTTCGCCGTGCCGACAGGGAGCTCGGCCTCACGCGCGCCGAGTTCGACCTGTTCGTGGCCCTGTCGGAGGTGGCCGGCGTGACGTGGACGCGGGCCCAGCTTGGGGACCGGGTCTTCGGCGAGGACTACGACGCCTTCGACCGGACGATCGACAGCCACATCAAGAACCTCCGCCGCAAGCTCGGCGATCGGGCCGAGAGCCGCGAGTACATCGAAACGATCCGCGGCATCGGCTACCGGGCGGCACGCGAATGACGCTGTCACGGGTCGCCCGCACCGGACTCGCGGTCAGGCTCGCCGTCGCCTTCGCAGGCGTGGCCCTCGCAACCGCGCTGGCGGTCGCGCTCGCGGCCCCCCCGATCGTCGGGCGTGGCTTCGCGATGATGCAGGCCTCACAAGCCTCCGCTGCTCCCGACGGGAGTGGCGGCTTTGGTCCCGGCCACGGCCTGGGCATGGGCCCGGGTGCGGGGATGGGACCCGGCCAGGGCGCCTACGCCGCCCAGGTCCAGCAGGAGACGACCACCACCATCATCATCGTCGCGGTGGTGTCTGCCGGGCTGGCATCGTTCCTCGGCGTGTTCATCGCCCGTCGCCTCGCCCGGCCCCTCGTGCGCCTCGAGGCGACCGCCACCGCCGTCGCCCACGGTGACCTGGCAGCGAGGTCCGGCCTGTCGGGCCGCAGCGACGAGATCGGCTCGCTCGGGCGCTCGTTCGATGCCATGGCTGCCGACCTTCAGCGGGGAGAGGCCTCGCGGCGGCAGTTCTTCCAGGATGCCGCGCACGAGATGAAGACCCCGCTGGCCGTGATCGACGCAACCGCCGCCGCCGTCATGGACGGCGTCTACGACCACGACGACCGTCACCTGGCGACGATCCGCGAGCAGACGCGCGTGCTCGGCCGGGTCGTCGACGACCTTCGCACGATCAGCCTCGCCGATGCGGGGGCGCTGCCGCTCAGCCTTGGCGAGGTGCGTGTCGACGAGGTGGTCGGCTCCGTCGTCGCGGCCTTCGCCGCGAAGGCTGGGGCGCGGGGGATCACGCTTCGCACGGACCCTCCGCTGCCGGTGATCACGGTGACGGCCGACAACGATCGCCTCGGCCAGGCCGTCGCGACGATGGTCGACAACGCGATCCGGTTCGCGCCCGACGGCGGCCACGTGATTGTTCGGGGTAGTTCGCAAAACGCCCGGACCCGCATCGAGATCCTCGACGACGGCCCCGGCGTCCTTGTCGAGGACGCCACCCGCGTCTTCGATCGCTTCTACCAGGCCGATCCGAGTCGCGACCGCGCCTCCGAAACGTCTGGCCTCGGACTTGCGATCGCGCGGGCGATCATCGAGGCCCATGGCGGCAAGGTCGGCGTCGAAAACCGGCCGGCAGGCGGCGCGCGGTTCTGGCTCGAGATCCCCACCACGCCTCTGGACTGAGGTCGGGGTCCCGATGCCTCGACGACCCGTCCGAGGTCAAGGGGACTGATGCCGCGCGTCGCATCGCCGCAGTGTCGACCTTCGAGTGACTCGAATGTCAAGCGCGGGCCGCTCAGCGCGCATTCGTGACCGATGGCCCTTGGACATCTCAGCCGTTGCTGACACATTCACCGCTGAGATGAGTTTCCTGAGAGGTCGTCCCCGTGCGCACTGAACTGCCCGTCATCGCCTCCCCCCGAATGGACCTCGCAGCACCAGACGTCGCGGATGCGCGGGCCGTCGCCGCCCTCCTCGCGGACCGCGTCCGCGCTTCCGTCCTCCGAATGTTGCGCGACGGCCCGCACTGCGTGTGCGAGATGGCGGCGGCTCTCGGCGAGCGCGAGAACAACATCTCCAACCACCTGGCGAAGCTGCGCGACGCCGGCCTCGTGCACGCAATCCGCCACGAGACCAACGGCCGATTCCAGTACTACGAGCGGGACGAGGTGGCCGTGGCCACCGCCCGTGCGGCGCTCGACGAGCTGCTTCGGTGACCACGCTCGCGGTTCGCCGGACGGACGTCCCGCTCTGGCTCACCGTCCTCGCCGCCACCGTCCTGTGGACCCTCGCGTGGTTCCTCGCCCTGCCGCTCTCGACCTGGGTCGCCTTCGACGTCATCGGGCTCGACCCGGCGTCGCAGCTCGGCCAAGCGGTCGCGTTCTTCCTCTACGACGTGCCCAAGGTCCTGCTCCTCCTGACCGGGATCGTGACCCTCGTCTCGTTCATGCGCTCGTTCGTCGCGCCGCAGAAGGTGCGGAGCGCGCTCGCCGGCAGAAACGCCGCGATCGGGACGGTCGCGGCTGCGGGCTTCGGGATCGTCACGCCCTTCTGCTCGTGCTCGGCCGTGCCGCTGTTCATTGGCTTCCTTGAGGCGGGGGTCCCGCTGGGGGTGACGTTCGCGTTCCTGGTCGCGTCCCCGATGGTCAACGAGGTCGCGATCGTCTTGCTCTGGGGCCTCGTCGGCCCGCAGCTCACGATCGCCTATGTCGTCGCCGGGCTCGTCGTCGCGGTGTTCGCGGGGCTGCTGATCGGCCGCCTCGGGCTGGAGGGCTACGTCGAGGACTACGTCTGGAAGATCCACGCCGGGAGCGTCGTGACCGACGACAGGCCGACGCTCGAGGATCGGACCCGCGAAGCCTGGCGCTCGACCCTCGACATCGTGGGTCGGGTCTGGCCGTACGTCATCGTCGGCATCGGCATCGGCGCCGTGATCCACGGCTTCGTGCCGACCGAGCTCGTCGTGCAGATCGGCGGGCCGGGCAACCCGCTCGCGGTGCCGGCGCTCGTGGCCCTGGGCGTGCCACTGTACTCGAACGCAGCCGGCACGATCCCGATCATCGAGGCTCTCTTGGGCAAGGGCCTCCCGGTCGGCTCCGCGCTCGCGTTCATGATGGCCATCACCGCCCTGTCGCTGCCGGAGATGGTGATCCTGCGCAAGGTCATGAAGCCGCGCCTGCTCGCGACGTTCGTGGCCATCGTCGCCTCCGGGATCGTCGTCATCGGCTACCTCTTCAACTGGCTGGCCGCCTGATGTCCGAGCTCGTCGAGGTGCTCAGGCCGGGCTGTCGGCGAAGCAACGCGTCGCACGAGCTCGTGCGCGACGCGGCGCGCACCGCGCGCCGGGCGTCGAGGTCCACTCACGGATCCGGTCGAGATCGCCGGCCGCGGATCATTCATGAAGACACCGGCCCTCGTCATCGACGGCACGGCCGTGGCCGCCGGCCGCTTGCCGCCACGTCGTGAGACCAGCGGCTGGCTCCAGGCTCAACCTGTCCACCAGGAGGTTCACCGTGAAGGTCATCGAAGTCCTCGGATCCGGCTGCAACAACTGCCAGAAGCTCGAGGCCAACGCCCGCGAGGCCGTCGTCCAGGCCGGCATCGAGGCGGAGATTCGCCACGTGACGGATTACGCCGAGATCGCCAGCCGCGGGGTGATGAACACGCCCGGCCTCGTCATCGACGGCAAGGTCGTGAGCACCGGAAAGATCCCGACGCCCTGGACGATCGCGGCCTGGCTGACCGCGGAGGCGTAGTGTCGCACTCGTCCAAGGCGACCGAGCGGCTCACCGGAGGTGCCGCCCGGCTCACGCCGGCGACCGCCGCCGGCCACGTGGGCGATGTGTATCGAAATCGAAGCTCGTCACGTCGGTGGGGTGAGGGATACGACATGCGTGCCCACCCAACACGAGAGCTAAGCGTGCGCGGCACGGCAGCCGTGTTCCGCCCGAAGCTCACGAGCCGGGCCCTGTTGCGCTGGGGCCCGCCGCTCGTCCGGCAGTCGCCGTGGCTCCTCTCCGCGTACCTCGTCCCCGGTCGCCTCTCGCCGCGCACCCGCGAGGCGGCGATGCTCGGGGTCACCTCCATCAACCGGTGCGAGGCTTGCGTGGCCATGCATGGGCGGTGGGCCGGCCGGATCGGCCTGCACCTCGACGACCTCGGGCCCGCAGAGGTGGTTGCGTACGACTTCGGGCAGCGGCTCGCCGTGCTCCGGGCCTGGCGTCGTGGAGCCGCCTGCGGTCCTGTCCCATCGCCACAGGCGCGAGCTCGTCGCAGCCTCGCTCCTGATGGAGCTCGGGAACCTGGCCGGGAACCGGTTCCTCGCCCCGCGCCGGGCCACCCCCGGCCTCCAGGTCGGCGACGTGCGCACGGCACGGCTCCTCGACTGCGTGATGCGCGCGGCCGATCGGGCCGGTGTCCGGCGCGCCCGAGCGAGGATTGCCGGTCGTGCGCGCGGGGACGTGCTCGAGATCGGCATCGGGACGGGGTCCAACCTCGACGCGTACGCCGACGGCGTCGCCGTCCACGGCCTGGACCCAGCCCGGCCGCCCTCTCGATCGCCTCCAAGCGAGCCGGCAGGAGACGAGGGCAAGTGGCGCTCATGGAGGGCGACGCGGGCGCTCTGCCCTTCGGGGACGCCACGTTCGATACCGTCGTCGCCACGTTCGTGCTGTGCTCCGTCGGTGACGTCGGACGGAGCCTGGCCGAGGCCCGGCGGGTCCTGCGGCCGGGCGGCACGATCCGGCTGCTCGAGCACGCACGCTCCAGCCATCGGGGCCTGGGCGCGCTCCAGTCGTGGGCGGCGCCTTCCTGGGCGCGCGTCAGCGGCGGTTGCCGGCTCGACCACGACGTCGTCGGCGCGGTTCAGGCGGCCGGTCTCACGGTGGTCGAGGCGCACCGTCATGCTGGCGGACTACTCGTGGAGGTGGTGGCTGCCTGACGGACGCGTGCGGAGGGCGGTCAAGCTCGCCGTGTCCCTCGCGTGCCTGGCCTGCGGTGGAGCGCCGGGCGTGGTGTATCCCTTTCGCGCCGGATCTCGTCAATGGAGCAGAGAGGGTCGCGACCGCGGCCCGAGCGCCACGCGACGGAGCACCTACCATGAAGACCGACGAATTCACCGCCGACCGGATCGTCCGGATCGTCATCGGCGTCATCCTCGCGGCGCTCGCCATCACCGGCGTGGCGACGGGCGCGCTTGCCGCGTCGCCTGGGTCGGTCGCGGCGATCGCCCTCGTCACCGGCGTCGTCGGGTTCTGCCCGCTGTACGCGATCTTCCGCGTCAGCACCAAGGGAGCCGCGCGCTGACATCGAGAGGAGCCGGACCGGCCGTGACCCCGCGGCGTTCGAGGGCCATGCGGGCGACGGCGAGGGCGACGCCTTCGCGAGCGCCCTCATGGCTGAGCTCCCGCGGCTCGTCCACCTGCGGCCCGCGGCCCGCTCGTCCGCGATCCCGACCAGGCACAGGACTGCGCCCAGGAGACGATCGTCGGGGCGTGGCGCCGGCGCGGACCAGCTCCGCGACGGCAGGCCGTCCGAGCGTGGCTGCGCCGGAGCCTGGTCAACCGGATCATCGACCGGTCCAGCGGCGCACCGCGACGAGCTCGACATCGACGCTGTCGAGGCCGACTGGCACGACGACGACTGGTCGGTGGTCCCGGAGCAGGTCCTCGAGCGCGCGGAGATGCGCGACGAGCTCGAGGACGCGCTTGCGCGGCTGCCCGTCGTCTACCGCGTGGCGGTCGTCCTCCATGACGCCCTGGGCTGGACCAGCGCCGAGATCGCCGAGGCGACCGGGGCCGGGCTGCCGGCCACCAAGCAGCGACTGCGGAGGGGTCGGATGATGCTTGTGAGCGCGCTCGCCGCCGATGACGAACGGCGTCTGGCCTCCGAGGCACAGCCGCTGCGCTGCTGGCGTGCCCGCCGCCACATCTCGGGCTACCTCGACGGGGAGCTGGACGACGCGACGAAGACGGCCGTGGAGGCGCACCTCGAGGGCTGCCCGACGTGCCCGCCGCTGTATGCAAGCCTGGTCGGGATCCGCGCCACGCTCGGCGGGCTGCGGGATCCGGACTCCGTCGTCGAGACGGAGATCACTCGGCGGCATCCGCTCTCAGGTCGAACACCTCGGCAACGCGTCCAGACCCTGAGCCACGGCAAGCCTCCGGGCGCTGGCCCTGCCATTCATTCACTTGCGCAACCACGCAACTCACGGTATCCTGATCGGCGACCGGTGCGCGGCAACTGCCTCGCCCAACCCAAGGTCCGCCCTCCTGATCCTCGTCGTCCCCACGGGAACCGGAGTCCAACCGCGGTCCGTCCACCAACGGAGCTGCCTGATGCACCGCTTCCCGACTCGCGCCCTCGCGCTCGTCCTCGCCGCATTCGTCCTGGTCGTCGCGGCGGGTGCGGCAGCTCCTGGGGGCTCGGCCATCCAGAATCCGTCCGCCGCGAAGGCCGCCGGCATGCTGGACTCCCGGACCGTCATCGACGTGCGCACGCCGTCGGAGTACGCCGCCGGCCACATCGCCGGTGCCCAGAACATCGACGTCGAGGCCGCCGACTTCGGCTCGAGGATCGCGACGCTCGACAAGAAGGCGCCGTACCTCGTGTACTGCCACTCGGGCCGCCGCAGCGGGATCGCCGCAACCCAGATGGCCGCCGCCGGCTTCACCGACATCGCGGACGGGGGAGCGATGGCGGACCTCGTGGCGGCCGGCGCCAAGACGCAGCCGTGAGGACGCCGGCATCCCGCGCCCGAACCCGCTCGGCGGAGAAGCCCACATGACCCGATACCGCGTCCTCGCATGGCGCGATATCCCCACCCAGGTCGAGGCGACCGAGACCACGGGCGTCGTGGTCAAGCGGCCGATGCCGCGCTGGTTCATGCAGGAGATCAGCCGGATCACGATGCGCGAGGGCCTCGCGGGCACGGACGACTACCTCGACGAGTTCGCGTGGTCGGCGGACGCCGAGCGGGACGGCAGCGCCGACGAGGTGGCGACCGCCGTCTCGGCCGAGCTGTGCGCGCGGTTCGGGCGGACGGCCGACGGCCAGCGCATCGCGCGCACCGAGAAGCCGGACGGCGACGCCCCGATGACCCGGCAGCAGATGTGGGACGAGCGCCACTCGGCCGGCGAGCCCATCGAGTCCCACGAGCCCGACCCGACCCTCGCGGACGTCGCCGGCGGGCTGACGCCAGGCCGGGCGCTGGACCTCGCGGCGGGCGACGGGCGCAACGCGATCTGGCTGGCCGCCCACGGCTGGGACGTGACCGCGGTCGACTTCTCGGCCGTCGCGATCGGGCGAGCTTCTGCAGCCGCCGATGCGGCGGGTGTGAGCGTCCGCTGGGTCAATGCCGACCTCCTCGAGTGGCATCCGGAGCCGCGCTTGTTCGACCTCGTCGCCCTGGTGTTCCTCCAGCTCCCGCCGAGCGAGCGGGGCCCGATCTACGCCCGCGCGGCCGAAGCCGTTGCCGTGGGCGGCCGGTTCCTCGTCGTGGGCCACGACCGCACGAACCTCACCGAGGGCGCGGGCGGCCCGCAGGACCCGGACGTCCTGTTCACGCCCGACGAGATCGCCCACGACCTTGCCGGCTTCGACATCGCGCGGGCCGAGACCGTGGCACGGGACCTCGGGGACGGCCGCCGGGCGCTCGACGCCGTCCTCGTTGCTCGGCGCGCGCTCGAGACCGGGACGCGCGGATGAGCACCGAACCCATGCGGGTCGTGATCGTCGGTGGCGTCGCGGGCGGCATGTCCGCGGCGACCCGGCTCCGCCGCCTCGACGAGGCGGCCTCGATCACGATCATCGAGCGCAGCGGCCACGTGTCGTTCGCCAACTGCGGCCTGCCGTACCACGTTGGCGGCGTCATCCCCGACCGCGAGGCGCTGCTCCTCCAGACGCCCGCGTCGCTCGGCGCACGCTTCGGGCTCGACGTCCGCGTCCGCCACGAAGCCGTTCGCATCGACCGCGATCGTGGCGTCCTCGTCGTACGCGACCTCGACGGCGGCACCGACGTGGAGCTGCCGTACGACGCGCTGGTCCTATCGCCCGGGGCCACCCCGATCCGGCCGCCGATCCCCGGCATCGAGCGGGCGCTCGCGCTGCGCACCATCGAGGACACGGACGCGCTGGTCGAGGCGACCCGCGAGGCCCGGACCGCGGTCGTCATCGGCGGCGGCTTCATCGGCCTCGAGATGGCCGAGAACCTCGTGCACCGCGGGCTTGCCACGGCGGTCGTCGAGGCGACGGCCCAGGTGATGGCACCCCTCGACCCCGAGCTGGCCGAGATCGTCCACCGCCGCATCCGCCGGCATGGTGTGGATCTCCGGCTCGGCGCCGCCGTGACGGCGATCGGCGTGAACGACGTGACGCTCGCGACCGGGGAGCGGATCCCCGCGGACCTCGTGGTCGCCGCGATCGGTGTCCGACCCGAGACGGGCCTCGCGGCGGGGGCCGGGCTGACCATCGGCCCGCGCGGCGGGATCGCCATCGACGAGCAGCTTCCGCACGAGCGACCCGCACGTCTACGCCGTCGGCGACGCGGTCGAGAAGCGCGACGGCCTCGACGGGTCGGAGGCGCTCATTCCGCTGGCGAACACAGCCAACCGGCAGGGCCGGTTCGTCGCCGACGTGATCGCCGGCCGGCCCGGCACGGACCGCGGCGTCTACGGGACCGCGATCGTCGGCGTGTTCGGGCTCCAGGTGGCCACCACCGGCTGGAACGAGAAGCGGCTGCGCGCGGCGGGCCGCCCGTACCTCGCGGTCCACACGCACCCGTCGTCCCACGCCGGCTACTACCCGGGCGCCGACGGGATGTCGCTCAAGCTGCTGGTCGATCCCGAGACGGACCGTATCCTCGGTGCCCAGGGGGTCGGCCGGTCTGGGATCGACAAGCGGATCGACGTCATCGCCACGGCCATGGCCGGCGGCCTCACCGCGAGCGACCTCGCCGACCTCGAGCTCTCCTACGCACCACAGTTCTCCTCGGCCAAGGACCCGGTGAACATGCTCGGCTACGCGGCCATGAACGCGCGCGGCGGCCTCACGCCCACAGTCCAGTGGCACGAGCTCGCCGCGGCGCTGTACGACGGGGCGTCGCTGATCGACGTGCGCGATCCGGGCGAGCACCGGCGCGGCCACATCCCGGGCTCGATCCTCATCCCCGTCGATGCCCTCCGAGACCGGCTGGGCGAGGTCCCGGAGGGGCCGGTCATCATCCACTGCGCGGTCGGCGTCCGCGGTCACACGGCCACCCGGATCCTCCGCCAGCACGGCTGGGACGACGTGCGCAACCTCGACGGCGGCTACGCGACATGGGCGGCCGGTGTCGGGCGCCCGTGAGACACCAACCGCAACCGCGATACACCCGGAGGTTCCGATGTTCTCGTTCCTGAGCCGGCTGATGGCCGGCACCCCGTCCATCGACGTCGCCGAGCTGGACGCGCTCGTCGCGAGCGGGTCCGTTCGGGTCCTTGATGTCCGGGAGGACGGCGAGTTCAAGTCGGGCCATGTGCCGGGCGCGATCCATGTCCCGGTCAAGCGCCTCCCGGACCGGGTCGCCAAGCTCAAGAAGGACAAGCCGTACGCGGTGATCTGCGCGTCCGGGAGCCGGAGCGCCGGGGCGACGCACTACCTCCTCGACAACGGGTTCGAGGGGACCGTGAGCGTTCGCGGCGGGACCGGCGCCTGGGCACGGAGCGGACGGCCGATCATCCGGTAGGCATCGCGGGGATCGCACGCAACGCTCCCGTGAACCCGCCAGGCATCCCAGCAAGGAGATCGACAATGGCTGAGCACCGGACCATCGCTCCCGACGCGGACCCGGTCTGCGGGATGACCGTCGACCTTGAGGTCGCCCGCACCAAGGGCCTGACGACCACCTACGAGGGCCGCGACTACGGGTTCTGCGGCAAGGGATGCCTCCTCGAGTTCGGCGACGACCCGGAGACGTTCCTGGCGGTCGGCCACACCCCCTCGATGTAGTCCGCGTCGCCTGGGCCCCGTCCGTCAGCGGAGCCCGAACACCCTCACCAGGAGGAGCGCGGGCACCTCGACCTGACGACCAAATAGCAGGAGATCGACCATGCCCGCCCTCGTGCTCATCGCCGCCATCGGACTCACTGGCGGCATCCTGTCCGGGCTGTTCGGCATCGGCGGAGGGCTGGTGATCGTGCCGGGGCTCATCATCCTCGCGGGCTTCACTGCCGCGAAGGCGGCGGGCACATCGCTCGCCGCGCTGCTGCTCCCGGTGGGCCTCCTCGGCGCCCTGGAGTACTACCGCGCGGGGCAGGTCGACGTGAGGGCCGCGCTCATCATCGCCGTCGGCCTCCTGGTGGGCGCGTTCTTCGGAGCCCGCATCGGGACATCGCTCGACCCGGTCGTGGCGCAGCGCGCGTTCGGGATCTTCCTGCTCGTCGTCGGCGTCCGCCTGACGGTGTTCGCCTGACCGACTGGGGACTCTCCGACGGGTGCCTGCCCCGGAGCCGTCCAGTGCCGCGGAGGCGATTTCGCGACCAGTGCCAAAATCGCCCGCGTGATCGACCTCACGCCGTCCCCGATCGCGTTCTCTCTCGGTCGGCACGGCAGGACAGGCGAGACAGCCCCCGGAGATCGTGATCCCCGACCCGTAGGTGCGTGCGCCATCGGCCGTACGGTCGAACGGACCACGGCAGGGGCACGAGCGGAGAGGGCGAAGGACGTGACGCAGGGCAGTCCTTCGCAGCCCGGTGCGCGCGTGGGCGGCCCCATGCTGGAGTTCCTGCGCCGCCAGCAGCGCGACTGGGTGGTGACCGTCGTCCGGACCTCGCTGGATCGGCTCGCCTACCAGATGGTCTTCCCGTACCTCTCCATCTACATCATCGCGCTCGGAGCCACGGCGACCCAACTGGGGTTCGTCAACGCCCTCGGCATGCTGGTGGCCGGCCTGGCCGGCCCCTTCACCGGCTGGCTGATCGACCGCCACGGGCCCAGGTCCTTCTACCTCGCTGGCATCGCCCTGCTGGCGGTCGCGTACCTCACGTATGCGCTCGCGCAGAGCTGGCCCATCACGATCATGGCGATGATGGCCTGGTGGCTCGGCTACTCGATCAGCGGCCACAGCTGCGCCACGATCTGCGGGAACTGCCTCGCGAACCAGGACCGGGCAACCGGCATGACCTTCTGCGAGACGGTCGCGGCGGGGCTGCTCGGCATCATCGGACCGATCGTCGGGACGGTGATCGTCGTCTCGTCCGGCCACGTCGACGCCGCCGCCATCCGGCCGCTCTTCTTCATCGCGTTCGCCATAACCGTGGCGTCCTTCCTGTTCATCCTCACCCAGCTCTCCGGGCAGCGGTGGGGGGCGCGCGGGTCGGGTCGGGCAGTGTTCAGCGATCTCGGCGTGGTCCTGCGGGAGGGCCGGTACCTCAAGCGCTGGCTCGTGATCGCCGCGATCGGACAACTCCCGGTCGGGATGGTGTTCGCGTTCTCGTCGGTCTACGCCCACGAGATCAAGGGCGCCGACGCCGTCGTTCTGGGCGGCATGGCGGCCGCCGCCGCGGTGGGCTCCATCGCCCTGGCCGTGCCGCTGGGCAGGATCGCGGACCGCGTCGGACGGAAGAGGGTCCTCTACCTGACGATCCCGCTCTTCTCGCTCTCCTGCCTCGTGCTCATCTGGGCTCCGGGCCCGGTCGCCCTGATCCTCGCCGGAGCGCTCCAGTCGTTCTACTACATCGGTGGGCCGATCGCCGCGGCGATGGAACGGGAGCTCGTGCCCGCCGCACACATGGGTCGGTGGATCGGGATCGCCCGAGTCGTGAAGATGCTGGTCAGCGCGACACTCGTGCTGATCGCGGGGGCCATCTGGGACCGGGTCGGGCCGCAGTACGTGTTCCTGGCATTCGTCGCGATCGACCTCGGCATCCGGCTTCCGCTGCTCGTGTCGATGCCGGAGACGCTGGGCATCCGGTTCGCGCCTCAGGCAGTTCCGCTCATCGACTGAGCCAGCCGCCGCAGCATCCCTCCAACCCCGACACGTGCCTTTCCGCCGGCCTCGTCGGCCGTCAGCGCGCACGGTCCTCGTCGGAGGCGAACCGGACCGCGTTGTCGACCATCGTCACATGGTCGTAGCGCGCACAGGGTTGGCGGTGCTCGCTGGGGAACCCCTGCCGCTGGTCCTGCCGAAGTGGGGCCGGAGGACTCAAGGCTACTAAGTGCTAGTAGCATATAAAGGTGATACGCACTTACCAGTCCAGAGTGACTGGGTTGCCGACCAGATGAGCACCTGCATGAGCGACGCGCTGAACCTCGTCCTCTTCTCCGGGACTGCCGACAAGCTGCACGCCGCCGCCACCCTTGCGGCCGGCGCCGCCGCGATGGACCGGCCGGTCAACATCCTCCTCCAGTACTGGGCGCTCGACGCGTTCCGGACCGAGCGGATCGAGGAGAGTCACGGCCTCGCGTGGGATTCCAATGCCGAAGGAACCAGCCGGCCCGTGAACGGCACTAGGTCGATCCCATGGCTCGAGACCTTCCGAATGGCGAAGGAGCTGGGATCCGTGTCGATCCTCGCCTGCTCGGGCTCGCTCGACGTGCTGGGGATCGACGTCACGACGCTGGATCCCCTCGTGGACTCCTCAGGTGGGATCGCCGTGTTCCTCCTGGCCGCCGAAGACGGCCAGCTCGTCTTCATCTAAGAAAGGATCGCCAGGCATGGCCGACACCGAGAAGCTCGTGTTCATGGTCACGAAGGGCGCGGGCGAGCCCGAGCTCGCGACCATCCCCTTCGTCATGGCCGCGGCTGCGCTCGCATCGGACGTCGCCGTGGTGATGGGGTTCCAGGGCGACGGGGTCGAGCTGATGAGAATCGGCGTCGCCGAGACCGTGGCCGCGGAGGGGTTCCCGCCGCTCGCCAAGCTGCTCGCGGACGTTCGCGAGCTCGGCGGAGCGCTCCTCGTCTGCAACCCGTGCCTCAAGAGCCGCGGCATCGCCATCCCCGACGACCTCATCGCCGGCACCGAAGTCGTTGCGGCCGCTCGGTTCGTCGCCGAGATCACGTCCGCCACCAACGCCCTGACCTACTAAACGCCCTGACCTACTGGGAGATTCCACCGCCATGACCACGACACTCGCCGAACTCGAGACCATCGAGGCAGACTCCATCGTCGACGCGCGCGGCACTGCCTGCCCCGGCCCGCTCCTCGAGGCCAAGAAGGGCATGGCCGGCGTCCCGCTGGGCTCGACCATCGAGATCTGGTCCACCGACCCCGCCACCAAGAACGACATCAGCGCGTGGTCCGCCAAGGTCGGGCACGACTTCCTGGGTGTGCTCGAGGCCGATGGCTACGACCGGGTGTTCGTGGTCCGCCGCAAGTAAGCCCTCCTCCTCTGCCGTCGTCGCGGCGCTGTCAGCCACGGGCAGACGCCGCGACGACGACCCTCCTCGCGCAGGAGCATCGTCGATGACCGCAACCGCGACCGCGGAGCCCGGGACCGAGGCCGGGGCGTTCGTTCCCCGGATCCTCGTGTTCTCGACGAACAACATCTCCGATCCGGGCGTCGACCTCGCCGGCTCCGCGCACTTGCACTACTCGCCCGGCGTGAACGTCATCTCGCTGCCCTGCACGAGCGGGATCCGCCCCTCGTGGATCCTCCACGCCCTGGAGACGGGTTTCGACGGCGTGTTCATCGCCACCGACGGCGAGGAATGCGCCTACCTGCACGACTGCGCGAAGCGCTCGAACAAGGTGGTCACGACCGCCCAGAAGGCGCTCAAGGAGCGGGGGATGGACGCGAGCCGCATCCGCGTCGCGGCCATCTGCTCGGTCTGCGCGGAGCCCTTCACCAAGCACATGACGAACTTCTCGGCGGCGCTCGTCGCCATGGGCCGGGCGAAGGCAGGTTGACCGACATGACCGACACGATCGACACCTGCCCCACCGCCGACGCCCCCGCGGCCCTCGACTACGACGTCCTGGTCGTCGGGGCCGGCATCGGCGGCATGGAGTCCGCCCTCAAGCTCGGCGACATGGGCTACAAGGTCCTGCTCGTCGAGAAGGAGGCCTCGGTCGGCGGGAAGATGATCCTGCTGTCCAAGGTGTTCCCGACGCTCGATTGCGCGTCGTGCATCTCGACGCCCAAGATGGCGTCCACGATCCACCACCCGAACATCACGCCCATGACCTACGGACGGGTGGACCAGGTCCGCAAGACCGCCGACGGCACCTTCCGCGCGACCGTGACCCAGAAGGCGCGGTTCGTGGACATCGACGCGTGCACCGGCTGCCAGAAGTGCGAGACGGCGTGCACCGTGGCCGTGCCCGACCAGTTCAACGCGGACCTCGTCGCGCGGCGCGCGGCCCACATCACGTTCCCGCAGGCCGTGCCGAAGAAGGCGGTCATCGACCGCGCCGGCAGCTCGCCTTGCTCGTTCGCGTGCCCGGCCGGCATCCAGGCGCACGGCTACGTGTCCCTCATCCGCAGCGGCCTCGACGAGGAGGCGTATCGCCTCGTGCTCGACGCGACGCCGCTCGTGGGCACGCTCGGGCGCGCCTGCTACGCCCCGTGCGAGGGCGAATGCACGCGCGGCTCGCTTGAGGGCACGCTGCCGATCCGGCGACTCAAGCGCTTCGCATCGGACCAGCATGACGCCAGTGGCGCCGGCAACGGCGTCGTGCGTCCTGCGCCGAACGGCAAGCGCGTCGCCGTCGTGGGCTCCGGCCCGACGGGCCTGACCGCGGCCTGGCAGCTCGCCCGGCTCGGGTACGCGGTGAGGATCCTCGAGGCCGCCCCGGTCGCCGGCGGGTTCCTCCGCCTCGGCATCCCGTCCTACCGCCTCCCCGAGGCCGTGGTCGAGCGCGACATCGAGAATGTCACGGACCTCGGCGTGGTGATCGAGACCGGCCACCGCGTCGAGGACCCGGCCGGCCTCACGGACCAGGGCTTCGACGCGGTGCTGGTCGCGACCGGCACCCACCGCTCGACCAGCCTCGGTGTCCCGGGCGAGGACCGCCTGGGCGTCCTCGGCGGGACGGACTTCCTCCGCCGGGTGAAGCTGAACCAGCCCGTCGACATCTCCGGCAGGCGCGTGGTCGTCGTCGGCGGCGGCAACGTCGCGATGGACGCGGCGCGGACCGCCCGCAGGCTCGGCGCCGCCTCGGTGACCGTCGCTTACCGCCGGTCCCGGGCGGAGATGCCTGCCCACCACGTCGAGGCGGCCGACGCCGAGGCGGAGGGCGTGGCCTTCCGCCTGCTTGTCGCCCCGGCCGAGGTCCTGGGCAATGCGCAGGGCGCCGTCGCCGGCCTCCGATGCCACGAGATGCGCCTCGGCGCGGCCGACGCCACCGGGCGCCGCTCGGCCGAGCCCGTTAAGGGCTCCAGCGTTGCGATCGAGGCCGACATCATCATTGCCGCGATCGGCATGCGGCCCGACACGAGCGCCTTCGGCGACCGTGTCGCGGTGCTGCCGAACGGGAGGCTCGCCTCGGACACGGCCAGCTGCCAGACCGCCGTGCCGCATGTGTTCGCGGCGGGCGACGCGGTCCACGGGCCGACGGACATCACCCGCGCGGTGGGGGAGGGCCGCAAGGCCGCCCACCAGATCGATGCCTGGCTGAACGGCAGGGCGTTCGACGACTGGGACGACCGGCTGCCGGTCGTGGACAAGCAGGCCGTGCTCGCGCGCCAGAAGGCGTATTCGCTGGCCGCGCCCACGCCTGACGGCATGAAGCTCGAGCCGGCGCCCGTGGACTTCCGCGAGGTGGAGGCCCCGCTCACCGAGGCCGAGGCGCGCCGCTCGTCCGGACGGTGTATCGACTGCGCCGTGTGCTCCGAGTGCAACGAGTGCGTGGAGGCGTGCCCGGTGGACGGGTGCATCGACCTGCGGGCGCGCGACGAGACTCGCGAGCTCCGCGTAGGCGCCGTGGTTGTCTCGACCGGCTTCAAGCTGTTCCCTGCGGACCTCAAGCCGCAATACGGCTATGGCGTCTTCAAGAACGTCATCACCGGGATGCAGATGGACCGGCTGCTCGCTCCCACGCGGCCGTTCAACACGATCCTGCGCCCCGGCGACGGCAAGGTCCCCGAGCGGATCGCCTACATCCTGTGCACGGGCTCGCGCGACGAGCAGGTGGGCAACCCGCTCTGCTCGCGGTTCTGCTGCATGTACTCGATCAAGCAGAACCAGCTCCTCATGGGCGCGCTGCCCCTGGCCGACATCACCGTCCACTACATGGACATCCGGGCACCTGGCAAGCGCTACGACGAGTTCTACGAGCAGGCCAAGGCGATGGGCGCCAACTACATCAAGGGGCGCGTGGCCGATGTCACCGAGACGCCCGCCGGCGACCTCGTCCTCAAGTACGAGGACATCGAGAACGGCGGCGCCATCACCCACGCCGAGTACGACCTGGTGGTGCTCGCCGTCGGCGTCCAGCCCAACCACGACGCCGAGCAGCTCTTCAACGTCGGCGAGCTCGCCACGGACCCGTGGCAGTGGGTCGACGAGCCGGAGGAGGACGTGAACCCCGGCGCGACGAGCATCCCGGGCGTCTACGTGGCGGGGGCAGCCTCGGGCGCCAAGGACATCGCGGACTCCATTGTCCACGCAGGGGCCGCCGCCGCCCAGGTCGCAGCGCACCTCGAGCGTGCGAGGACCTCGCTGCCGCGGATCGAGATGGTTCCGGCATGAGCGACGAGACCATCACCGCCGTCGCCGAGGAGACCGCGGGCGGCCGCCGGATCGGCGTCTACGTCTGCCAGTGCGGCGGGAACATCAGCGACTACGTCGATGTCGACAAGGTCATCGAGGACATCCGCGACGGCGGCGACGTCGTCGTCTCGCGGACAACGATGTTCGCCTGCTCCGACGCCTCCCAGCAGGACATCGAGGCGGACATCAGGGGCAACCAGCTCGACGGGCTCGTCGTCGCCTCATGCTCGCCCAAGCTCCACACGTACACGTTCCGCGGCGTCGCCGCTCGCGCGGGCCTGAACCCGTACGAGTACACCCAGGTCAACATCCGCGAGCAGTGCTCGTGGGTCCACACCGACGACCCCGAGGGCGCCACGGCCAAGGCCACGGCCCTCGTGAAGGCGGGCATCGGCCGGACCCGCAACACCGTCCCCCTGGTGCCGCTCGTCGTGGACACGATCCCGCACACGCTCGTCATCGGCGGCGGCATCGCTGGGCTGCGGGCCGCGGTCGGCCTGGCCGACATCGGGCTCCGGGTCACGCTCGTGGAGCGCGAGGACGTCCTCGGCGGCTGGGTGAGGCGGCTCGGCTCCATGTACCCGCACAACCGGGACGGCGCGACGCTCATCGCGGGCCTCGTGGCCGAGGTGAAGCGCCGCCCGGCGATCACGGTCCTGACCGGGGCCGAGGTCGTGGGCAAGGCCGGCAGCTTCGGCAACTACCGCGTCACCGTCCGCGTGGGCGGCGAGGGCGCCGGCACCATCGAGGTCGCCGTCGGCTCGATCATCGTGGCGACCGGGTTCGACAGCTACACACCCGGCGACGGCGAGCTCGGCTTCGGCCTCGACGGCGTCGTCACCCTGCCGGACTTCAAGGCCATGGTGGACGCGGCCAAGGGGCCGCTGGCCTGGAAGGGCCGGCCCGTCCGCAGCGTCGCGTACGTCTACTGCGTCGGCAGCCGGAACACGGCGGGCTGCGCCAACACGTACTGCTCGCGCTTCTGCTGCGCGTCGACGGTGCAGACGGCCGTGCAGGTATCGGGGCTCGACCGGTCGGTCCGCCAGTTCCACCTCTACCGCGACATGCGGACCTACGGCAAGTTCGAGCCGCTCTACACGGAGGCCCGCGACGCGGGGTCCGTGTTCCTCAAGTTCGACAACGACGAGCCGCCGACGATCGCGCATGGCCCCGACGGGCGCCTGACTGTGACGGTGCGGGACGTCCTCACGGAGCGGACCGAGCTCGCCATCCCGGTTGACCTCGTGGTGCTCGTGACGGCCATGGTCCCCCGCGAGAACCAGCCGCTCATCGACGTGCTCAAGCTCCCCAAGGGCGCCGACGGGTTCTTCAACGAGATCCACCCCAAGCTCCGCCCGGTCGAGACCGTGGTGGACGGGGTGCTCATCGCCGGCGCCAGCCAGGGCCCCAAGACGTCGTCCGAGTCGGTCATCCAGGCGCTCGCCGCGGTGACCCAGAGTGCGGCGATCCTCAAGAAGGGCTTCACCGAGCTCGACCCGCTCGTCGCGATCGTGGAGCCCGACGCCTGCACGGCCTGCGGCGACTGCCTCACGGCGTGCCCCTTCGACGCGATCTCCATGGCCGAGGAGGGCGACCGCCACTTCGCGGTCATCAGCCCCACCGGCTGCAAGGGGTGCGGCGGCTGCGTGCCGATCTGCCCGGAGAACGCGATCGACCTGCTCGGCTACACCGACGCCGAGATCACCTCGATGATCGACGCCCTTGTGGAGGTGCCCGCCTGATGCCCGCGACCAACCGGGACCCCCGCGAGATCATGCGCGAGGAGGCGGTCATGCGGCCGCGGATCCTCGCGTCGCTCGCCGCCGGCCCGATGACCGTGCCCGAGATCGCCAGCGCGGTCGGCGCGCCGACACACGAGGTCGTGTTCTGGGTCATGGGCATGCGCCGGTACGGCTGGCTTGCCGAGATCAAGGGCAGCGAGAGCGACGGCTTCTTCCGCTACGAGCCGACCGGACGGGTCTCCTGATGACTGCTACCACCGTTCCCGCCACCGCCCCGATCGCCGTGGACCTCGGCCTCTACCCCGAGATTCAGAAGTTCGGCGCCACGGACATCAGGGCCTGCTTCTCGTGTGGCACCTGCTCCGCGACCTGCCCGATGAGCCAGACCGACGGCACGTTCCCGCGCCGGATCATCCGGTACGCGCAGCTCGGCATGAAAGACGCGCTGCTCGGCTCCAAGGAGCTGTGGACCTGCTACCAGTGCGGCGAATGTGCCGAGACCTGCCCGACGAAGGCCGACCCGTCGGAGTTCATGGCCGCCACCCGCCGTTACGCCATCGCGTCGTATGACCCGACCCGTCTCGCCAGGACGATGTACACGCGCCCCGCGGCCGCATCGGTGCTCGCGGTGCTCATCGCGCTGTTCCTCGCGGCGTTCATGTACACCGCGCATGGGCCCATGCCCGGCGACGAGCTCGCGATCTTCAGGTTCATCCCCGCAGAGCTGATCCACACCATGGGCATCGTGGTGATGGTGCTCGTGCTGCTCGCGGGCCTGGTCGGCGTGGGCACCATGGTTCGCGACATCGGGCGCAGGGAGGGCGTGTCCCTCCGTGGTGCGTTCGGGTCGCGCAGTGGCCTCACCCGCACAGGGCGTGCGTTGTGGGCTGCGATCGGCCGCGAGTCGTTCGGCCAGGTCCGCTTCCGCGAGGAGTGCGAGGCCGACGCCGTCTCGATGGCGGTGCCGTGGTACCGCCGCCGCTGGCTCGTCCACGCGCTCGTGGTCTGGGGCTTCGTCGGCCTGCTCGCCGCCACCGGCCTCGACTACGGCCTCGCGCTGATCGGCGTCAAGGAGACCGGGACGCCGGTGCCGATCTGGTACCCGGTCCGCCTGCTGGGCACGGTCGCGGGCGCCGGCCTCGTCTACGGCGCCACCGTCCTGATCATCGACCGCTACCGCAAGGCGAACCGCTCGGTCACGGGCTCGACAACTGCCGACTGGCTGCTGCTCGCCCTCCTGTGGATCACCGCGGTCACCGGCTTCGCGATCGAGCTCGCCCTGTACCTGCCGAGCGCACCCGTATGGGGCTACTGGCTGTTCCTGGTGCACGTCGCCGTAGCGATGGAGCTCGTGCTCCTCGCCCCGTTCATGAAGCTCGCCCATGCGGTCTACCGGCCCGTCGCCCTTTTCTTCGTGGCGCTCGCCGTGCAGCCGAAGGAGGGCACCCGCTAGATGGCCGCCCAAGCTCCCGAGAACTGTGCCTCCGAAGCGAACGCCACGGCGGATGTCCGCCGACCCGGAAGGAGCCTCCCGATGACCCAGTCGCTGCCCCAGGTGGCCCACGACCACCACGAGCGGATTACCCACCACGTCGACCAGATGCCGGCGATCGCCGATCGCTTGCTCGCCGCCAGGACCGAGGACGCGCGCTCGAGCATGGCCGCGATCAGCGAATTCCTGACCGGCACCCTGGTTCCCCACGTCGAAGCGACCGAGCGAACCCTCTACCCCGAGCTCGAGCGCATGTTCCAGAACCGCCACTCGATGGCGCCGATGCGCCGCGAGCACGACGAGGTCCGACGCCTGGTGGCGGAGTACGCGCGGCTGACCGGCGAGCTCGGGACGGGGCCGGTCACGCTCTCCCGGACGCTCGCCCTCCGGCGCGTGATGTTCCAGCTCTACGCCCTGGTGAAGATCCACCTCGCCGAGGAAGAGGCCTACCTCCGGATCATCGACCGTGGGGTGGACACCGAGACTGCGGACGTGCTCGCCGTCGCGCTCAACCACCCGATCGCCGGTTGACGTCCGCGGACGGCGCCCGCGTGACTCTGATCCAGGGCATATGCTGCCGACCGATGGGTGCTTCTAGCCCGCGCTCCGCCAACTCCGTCGTGGCCCCCGCCTCCGACGCCGCGGCGCATCCGGCCGCGCCCGTGCAGGAACCGGGTGTCGGTGCCGTCGAGACCGATGGTGCACTCGACCCGCCGACCCCGGCCGACCTGGGAATCGCATCCGCGCACGGACGCGGAGGCGTCCCGCTGCACCGCGGCTGGGCCCCGACAGGGTCCCACCACCGGTGGATGGAGCCGTTCGTCCTGGTGATGCTCGCCGGCGGAGCGGTGCACGGTTACGCCATCGTCGCGGAGCTCGTGCAGCTCGGGATCACCAACGGCTCGGTCGACGTGGGCCAGGTGTACCGGACGCTCCGTGAGCTCGAGCAGGCGGGCCAGGTCCGCTCGATCTGGATGACCGGCACCGGTCCGGCCCGCCGCGACTACGAGATGACAGCGGCCGGGTTCAGGGCGCTCGACGAGTGGGCGGCGGTGATGAAGGAGCGCAAGCGCCTCATTGGCGAGTTCGACGCCGGGTACCTCGCCTGGATCGCCGAACGGCGCGGTCCCGCCGGGGACCTGTAGTCGACCAGGCCCGCAGGATCTGGTTAGAGCTAGAGCTGTTCCGCCATCGCGTGGTCGAGGCTACGGGCCAGTCGGTCCTTCTCGGCATCGCTCAGGTGCGCCTCGAGCACCCCGAGGTAGAGCTCCTCCTCCGCGAGGTGCACCTTGAGCAGCGCGTGCAACCGGTACAGCAGCCGCCGGAGCGCCATCCCCTCGACGGCCGTCCAGGCGCAGTCGTCGACATGGTCCCGGTAGTGCCCCAGCGTCTCGACGATCTGGCGCATCGCACGGTGCTCCTCGCGCATCGGCGCCATCGAGTGGTGGCCCTCCATCAGCCGCTCGAGCTGGTCGTACAGCGTCGCCTCCACCGCGTCCATGTGCGGCAGCAACTGGCCGACGATGAAGTCGTACTCCTTGTCGAAGCCCGCGTGCAGCGCCGAGCAGTCGACATGGCCGACCATCTCACCCAGGGTGAGCAGCCGGTCGACGTGCGGGACCAGGAGCGCGTGGTGCTCCTCCGTCGTGGTACGCAAGGATCGCAAGCCGTCGCTGGCGTGTCCCTTCTCGACCATGCTCCCTCACCGGCGTGCGGGCCGCTCGACCCGCGTCGCGAGCATCGTGCCCCAGATCGCGGACACCCGCTCGGTCTCCAGACACACGCAACCGTCGGGACCCTGGTGTTGGGGAGGCGATGTCGCCCTGGCTCCGGGCCGCGTAGGCAACGGGGTCGATCGCGCGGACGATCGTGCTGTCGCGGTCGATGTACGCCGGGGCGGAGGGTCCAGCGGAGCACGCCCGGTTGGCGTAGTTGTGCTCCTCGATCGCGGTCGCGGTGGCGTTGCCGTCTGGCGGAGGCAGGCGAGGATCGTCGGCTTTCGGATGCCCATCACGACGCCGGAGCGGAACGCCACGCCGGGGTCGTCACCGCTCTTCGCGACCCCGCGGGGTCGACAGCGCGGACGTACCCGGGGGTCGCGAAAGGCCGGCGAGCCCGGGAGCCAATGAGGATCGGACCAGCGCCGTCATGCCCCCAAGGGTGAGGGCGGCGGGCCACGATTCCTATTCGGCCGTTTGGGCCATGCCCTCGGGCCCAGCCGGTCGCCACGGCGAGGACCGCGGACGCGCTAGCCGACCGCCGACTCCTGCCGGGCCCTCGGCTCCCCGGCGCTGTTGAAGTACCGATGGCCGAGCCACAGTGCCACGTTGACGAGGGCGATCATGACCGGGACCTCGACGAGCGGGCCGATCACCGCGGCGAATGCCTCCCCGCTGCTGATCCCGAACGTCGCAACGGCCACCGCGATCGCGAGCTCGAAGTTGTTCGACGCGGCGGTGAAGGACAGCGACACCGTCTGCCCGTAGGTCGCCCGCGCCCGGAGGCTCATCCAGAACGTAACCAGGAACATGACCACGAAGTAGATCAGCAGGGGCATCGCGATCCGGACCACGTCCAGCGGCAGCGCGACGATGTTCTCGCCCTTGAGGCTGAACATGACCACGATCGTGAACAGCAGCGCGACGAGCGTGATCGGGCTGATGCGCGGGATGAACACGCCCTCGTACCAGTCCCTGCCCTTCCGTCGGATCAACACGATGCGTGTGAGGAACCCCGCGATGAACGGAATCCCCAGGTAGATGAACACGCTCTGGGCGATCTGCGGGATCGTGATCTGCACGGTCGTCCCCTGGAGCCCGAACCAGGTGGGCAGCACCGTGATGAACGCGTAGGCGAAGACCGAATAGAACAGCACCTGGAAGATCGAGTTGAAGGCCACCAGGCCAGCGGCGTACTCGGGGTCGCCGCGGGCGAGGTCGTTCCAGACGATGACCATCGCGATGCAGCGGGCGAGCCCGATCAGGATGAGGCCCGCCATGTACTCCGGGTAGTCGCGCAGGAAGATGACCGCCAGGGCGAACATCAGCAGCGGGCCGACGACCCAGTTCTGGAACAGCGACAGCGCCAGGATCTTCACGTCGCGGAAGACCCGGCCGACTTCCTCGTAGCGGACCTTGGCCAGGGGCGGGTACATCATCAGGATCAGCCCGAGCGCGATCGGGATCGAGGTGGTGCCCACGGACAGACGGTCGAGGAACGGCACCACGCCCGGGATGAGCACGCCGAGCAGGATGCCGCCCGCCATCGCCGCGAAGATCCAGACCGTGAGGTAGCGGTCGAGCAGCTTCAAGCGGCGGGCCGGGGTGGTGGCGGATGTCGCGGCGGAGGCGGTCAAGGATGTCCTCTGGCTGCGGGAGGCGGGTCAAGCGTAGGGGGCGGCGCGGGTGCGCGCCGGGGCCGTCGGTCCCGTCCGCCTACCCGGCGGTCACCGGCCGCGTGGGTCGCCCGGATGCCCGGAGCGCGATCTCGACGAACGGGCGGAGCCGGACGGACACCTCCGTCGCCGTGCGGCGGAAGGCGGCGATCCTCTCCTCGTCGGTGCCCTCGACCTCGGACGGGTCGTCGAGCCCCCAGTGCAGCGAGTTCACGGCGCCGGGGAACACCGGGCACGCCTGGCGGGCGCGGTCGCAGACCGTGACGACGTAGTCCCAGGGCTGGTCGACGAACTCGGTCAGGACCTTGCTGCGCGCGCCGGCCCAGTCGATGCCGAGCTCGGCGAGGGCGCGGACGGCGTTCGGGTTGACGCGCGTCTGCTCGGTGCCCGCGGAGCGCACGTAGAAGTCGTCCCCGCCGTACCGGCCGAGCAGCGCCTCGGCGATCTGGCTGCGGGCGCTGTTGTGGGTGCAGAGGAAGAGCACGCGGATGGGCTGGCGGTCGGGCACGGGGTCAGTCCTCCTGGCGCGGCCGGCGGCCGCGATCGTCAACTCGAGATCGATGAGCTCGCCCTCGAGCCGCTCGAGGTCTGCCCGCTGGCGGGCGATGGCGGCGCGCTGCTGGGCGAGGAGCGGCGCGAGGTCGAGGTCCACGGAGCCACGCTCGAGGCACAGGCGGGCCAGCCGCCCGGCGTCCTCAGGCCCCAGGCCCAGGCGACGGAGCGAGACCACGAGTCGCAGCCGGGCTACGTCGGCGTCGGTGTAGGAGCGATATCCGTTGTCGGCCCGCTCGGCCGCCGGGAGCACGCCCGCCTGCTCGTACCAGCGGACGGCGGACGGGGCGATCCCGACGCGGCGGGCGAGCTCGGCGATGCGCATGACGCGAGCGTAGTCCTTCAAGCCGCTCGAAGGTCAAGTGATGCCCGCGTTCCATTGCCTGATCAACGCCGGCGCGCCACCAGGAGCGCAGCACCCAGGCCGATCCCCGCGCCAAACGCGGTGTGCCCGACGAGCATGATCCGCGCGAGCCTGGCCGCCTCGCCCGAGCGCAGCCCTGCCGGGCCGTACCCGAGCGACGGGAACAGCACGAACAGCGGAAACACCGACGTCGCGATGCCGTAGGCGACGGCCGCGGCGAACATGGGCGCGGGTCGCCGCCAGGGGACCAGGACGAACGCCTCGGTGAGCACGATCCCGGTCAGGTAGTGGGTCATCAGTCCGAGCGGGACGTCCAGCGCCCCCGGATCCTCGCGGCTGGCGTCGACGTGGCGCCATCGGCCGCGCGGCAGGCCACCGGCCCAGCGCCCGATGACGGCGAGGTCGGTGCGCTCCGAGTTGAACGCCTCGCCGCCGATCGCGGCAGCGGCGACCATCGCGGCATCCATCGTGACCGTGGCCACGACGCCGGTGGGGACACCCACCAGCAGCCGCGCTCGCGCGCCCATCATGTCGCTCCCTCTAGGCGGCGGCCTCCCGAATGGCGGCCTCGAGCACCAGGCGGATGCGATTCTGCGCGTCCTCGAACCGCAGCGTACCGCCGGAGACGACGTACTCGAGCACCATGCCGTCCGTGAGCGCCCCGATCGTGCGGGCGAGCGCGTCCACGTCGACGTGCGCGGGCAGATCGCCCCGCTCGACGCACTCGCGGAACATGATCGAGGTCATGGTGATTCCGCGCTCGTAGCGCCTGGCCATGAGGTCCCGGATCAGGGGCCGTCGCGAGGCCTCGCCCCAGGCCTCGGCCAGGAACGCGGGCGCCCCTTCCGCCTCGATCGTGTAGCGCCACCAGCCCCGGATCCCCCGGTCGAGCCGCTCGCCGACCGATCCCGCCGCTCGCGTGTCAGCTAGGAGCGCCTCGGATTCCCCGCGGTTCGCGTCGAGGATGCTCGCCCGGATCAGCTCGTCCTTGTTCGGGAAGTAGGTGTAGATGGCCCCGACCGAGAGCCCGCAGGCGGCGACCACGTCGTCGATGCTCGCCCGGTGGAAGCCCTTCTCGACGAAGACCTGCCGGGCCGCCTTGAGGATCCGGCGGCGGGTCGCCTCTTCACGCTCGGCCGAGATGCGCGGCATCGGTCCCTCCGGATCGGTAACAAGAGCGAGCGCTCACACTCGAATGGTAGCAAGACATCCATCGTTCGAATAGAGACGAATGGCTCTAGAAAAGCGAGCGCTCGCTCGTTATGGTGCAGGCAGTCGGTGAGCTGGTGCCGATGGGGTGCCGGAGCCGACGGAAGGGGTGGCTGGGGCCACCGGAGAGACGCAGATGACTGGCGTGGCAGACACCACCAACGCAGACACCACCAACCTGGCCCACCGCCTCGACGTCCTCGGCTGGGGCATCTTCTTCCTGATGACGGGGGTCCTGATGCTCTTCCCGAGCCTGCCCGAGGGCACCTGGCTCGTCGGTCTCGGCGTCCTGCTGCTCGGTCTCGCAGCCGTGCGCGTCGGCCTCGGGCTCGCGTTCGAGTGGTTCGGGGTGATCCTCGGCACCGGCGCCCTCGTCGCCGGGTGCGGCACGATCGCCGGCGTCTACATCCCGGTGTTCGCGCTCTTCCTGGTTGCCTGCGGCCTCGCGCTGATCGTGGGCGTGCTCTCGAAGGGACGGGCCGCGCGGTGACCGCCATCACGCGCCGCACGCCGCGCGTCCACATCCCCGACCTCGGTCCTCGCGGCGAGGGCTGGGTCGCTCTTCAGGCAATCCTCTTCGTCGCCGTCATCGCCACGGGCTTCGCGGGCCCGGTCTGGGCCGGCCCCGTGCGCGCGATCGGTGCCCTCGCCGGCTTCGCCCTCATGGCCGCGGGGATGGCGCTCATCGTCGGCGGGGTCGTCGCGCTGCGACGACAGCTCGACGGCGTTTCCGCGCCCCGTGGACGACGGCCGGCTCATCGAGGACGGCGCGTTCGGCCTCGTCCGCCATCCGATGTACGGGGGCGGGGTCCTGTTCGCGTTCGGCTGGGGCCTGGTGATGGCGTCCGGCCCGACGCTCCTGTGCGGGATCCTCCTCGCGCTGTTCTTCGATCTCAAGTCCCGACGCGAGGAAGCCTGGCTCGGCGAAATGTTCCCGACGTACGCCGAGTACCGCCGCCGGACGCCTCGCCTCATTCCCTGGATCTACTGACCCGGCGCTCCTCCCCGGGCGAGCTCGACCTCTGCGGGCCGAGGCTACGCCCAGGGCGGTGGCCGGACGGCACTTGTGGACGGGTGTTGCCCTACTCGTCGGGCCGGCCCACGTCCTCGGGCTCGGGCAGCCCCGGCCCCAAGATCCACACGAGCTGCGTCGTGGCCTCCGCGCCCAGCCCGGACCGCGCGTTCGCCAGGCGGTGCTTCACCGTCGAGTGCGACAGGCCAAGGCGGTGCGCGGCCGCCTTCTCCGACCCGGTCACCAAGACGGCTGCGACCACGCCGACCTTGCGGTCGGTCGCGCGCTCGGCGGGGCGGGATGACCGTCTCCTCATGCCCTCCGGAGCCACTCGCAGGGCTCCGGCGGCTCGGCGAGACGCATGGTGATCGGAAGGTCGTTGGTGGCGGGGCTATCCCGTTCAGGCCGACCGTCGGATCGCGGGGAGCATGCCCCGTCCATGACACGGCCGCGAGGTCGCGCCGGTCGGCCTCGTCCACGCCCCGCGCCTCGAGGTAGGCCATCAGGCTGTTGAGGTCGCCCGCGACGACGTGGGCCGTGGCGCCGGGGCCGACCGCCACGTTGCCGCCGAGGATGACCTTGTTGAAGATGGCCTCGGTGCGGGCGACTGCGACCGGCTGCGCACTGCCGGGCCGGGCCTCGTCGGCCTCGGGGTTGGCGGCCTCGATTTCGAGCGTGAACTCGAGCGCCCTGCTCTGGACCGAGTCCAGGATGCCGGCGACCATCGCGACCGGGAGCTCCTTCCGACGCCGGGTCGGGCACACGGGAATCGCGCCCGGCCGCTCCGGCTGCGCCGGCAGAATCAAGTTGCCGAGGGCGGTGCCGCGTGCCATGGTTCGTTGTCCCGGGGCCCGGTTCGAGATTGCGACGAACCCGGGCAGGACCGAAGACGAGCCGGTCGCCGTCCGACCACCACCCGTTTCACGTCACCTCAGTCTGTAGTCGACAATGTTGCTCGTCCGCCAACGACGGGAGACCGCCAGCCGCTTGTGAGGATGTCGATTGACTTCGCGCGGTAGAGGGTTGATCGGATCGACACGCCGAGAGCGCGCCGTGTCGGGTGCCATCGGCTTGGTCGTCCTCGCCGGTGCTGTTGTGCTGGACGAAGTTGCCTTCCGGGCATGGTTCGAGACCGACTACCTACGCTGGTACCTGGCCAACGGCTTTGTGATCAGCCTCGTGTTCGGGTTCGTGACGCTGGCGTGGGGCGACTTGAACAAGATGACCCACCTGATCTCGGCGCACCCGCTGGAATACGCAGCCGCCTGGCTGAGGCTTGGAGGGCTTCCTCCGACCGCGTTGGCGACAGTGCTCCGGCCGGCGGGTCGTCCCCAACCGCCAGACCCGGCCTCGGAGACCGCTGATGTTCCTGCCGACGCTGAGGTTCCGACGGGCCTGTGGGTCGACGGCCTATTGACGGCGTTCTTTGCCGTGTCGTTCGTCGTCGCATGCTTCGCATGGCTGCTGGTCGCGGTGCCGCTCCAGTACTTCATCTACCTTCTGACGGGCGCGCCGGCCAGAGAGGCGTACACGTCGCGAGTCCGCGTCTGGTTTCGCTTGACGCCCATGGAGTTTCACATCGAGGAGGCGTTGAAGGCTGACAGAATGCCGGACAACGCGACCGAGTCCGGGTTCTTTCTCAAGCCGGTGAGCTTCACCGCGGCCATCACCGCGGCCGTCCTCTTCGCGGTGTCAAAGGTGCTCTAGGCACGCTGACCGCATAGCTCGACCCGGACCTCCACAACAACCTCGGGACCGCCGACCGGTTCGACGACATCAACACGATCATCTCCCGGCTTGGAACAACGTGAGCCGTGCCGGACGCGCCCAACTTCGAGGCGTACACCTACCCTCGCGAGTCCGGGCCGCCGACTTGCCGATCGCGCTCGAGGTGCGGTAAGCACCAGCCGTTTCCGCTCGGTGACTGGGGCGAGACGCTCGTCGTCGTGCTGGCCGACCAATAGATCGAGGCGCAGGCGCTCGTAAGCGGGCGATCGCCCGGCTCAGCATGGTCGGACTGGCCGAGCGCGCGACGCACCGCCCATCCGAGCTGTCCGGCGGCGAGCAGCAGCGGGTGGCGATCGCCCGGGGCCTCGTCAACGACCCGGCGCTCGTCCTGGCCGACGACGAGCACGGAGCGATGTCCCGAGAGCTCGACCCACAGGACGCCTCGAGCCAACCGATGGCCTATCAGATCCGGATCACCGGCCAGCTCGGCGCTCGATGGACGGACTGGTTCGAGGGCCTGACGATCACGCTCGACGGCGGCGACACGCTCATCACCGGGCCGGTAGTCGACCAGGCCGCTTTGCACGGACTGCTCAAGAGAGTGCGTGAGCTGGGAATGCCCCTGGTCTCGGTCAGTCCTGTCGAACCTTGCCCCCCGACGACGCTCGGGACGGGCCAGGCAGGTGGGTCAGATGTCACGTCGGACGTCGGCCCTGAGCGAGCGGGCTCGGCCATGGCAAATCCGGGTGTCACGCACGGCAAGGACCCCGACGCCGATCGCCTAGCGACCCGATCACGAATTCCATCGATGTCCGCTCCGATGTGCCGCCCCTAGGCTCGCGAGCATGACCAGAGAGCCCGCGACACAACGAGTGGAAGTCAGCTTCGTCGGCGCCCCTCCCGCGCGGCAGGTCGAGCGGGCATCGGGTGTCAGCGAGATGGAGGTCGACGGGCAGATCCTGCGCTGCCTGGTGAGCGGCAGCTTCCAGCCATTCCTCGAGGCGCTGCGCGGTCACGAGGTGGTGGACCTCAGGACCTTACCTGCCGCGGTTCGCGCCCAGGGAACCATCACGGGAGATTCGGAATGAACACGGAAACCGTTCACCTCGCACCGGGCAAGGTGGCCAGGATCACGGGTGGCGTCTACCTCGCCTACATCGTGGCGTCCGTCCTCGCCACCATGCTGGGGCAGATCGGGCTGGGTACAGCGCCGCAGGTCTACCAGGCAATGGTGACCAACGAGGCGTCGTTCCGCCTGGGTCTCGTCATCGCGTTGTCTTCAGGGTTCCTCTTCCTGATGGTCGCCTGGGGTCTCTATATCCTGCTGCGACCGGTCAACAGGAACCTGGCGTTGCTGTTCCTGCTGCTCAACGCCGTGGGTGTCGCCATCCAGGGCGCGAGCATGCTGTCGCTGATCTCCGCGCTGTTGCAGGGAGACACGGCCAGCCACATGCAGGCCTACTCGGCGGGACAGCTCGAGGGGCTGGCGTACCTGTCCATCAACGCCTACAAGATGGGCTGGGTCACGGCCCAGCTGTTCTTCGGCACGTGGCTGTTCCCGCTCGGCTACCTGGTCTACAAGTCCGGCTTCCTTCCCCGGTTCCTGGGCGTCCTCCTGGTGCTGGACGGGTTCGCCGTCCTGATCTGGTTCCTCCAGGCCCTGCTGCTGCCGGCCTACCCCGCGATCCACTACCCCGGGCTCGCCCTGAGCTTCGTCGCGGAGGTCGGGCTGGGCCTGTGGCTCCTCGTGATGGGCGTGAAGGTCGTCGACTCCGGAGCAGGTCTACCGCCGGTGGGGCGGGACGCGGATCTGCAGGCGGAGGGGGCTCGGAGTTGAAGGCCGTCGTCCGCTCGCGGCGCGGATCGCGCGTTCAGTGCGGCTCCAGGCTCGGCACGACCAACCAGTCACCAGCCCTCCCGGTGTGACTGGGGACGGCCACGTTGCTGACCACCTTCGAGATCCTCCTCACCATCGTCACGCCCTTGCTCGCGCTGTTTCTTCGCGGGCAGTGGCCCCTGCGCACCGTGACAGCGTGCCTGTGTGGCATCCCTGTGGTGTGGTACCTGACCTATGCGCCAATCCATGAGCTGAGCCACGCCCTCGGGACTACCTTGGTCGGCGGCAAGATCGTGGACATCAAGCTGATCCCCGTTTCTGGGAGGGCACCTTCGCGGTTGCCGTGAAGTCCGAGGGGCTGATCAGCCGTGGCAGCAGCTGGTCAGCACTGCGCTCCGTATGCGATCGATGTCGCGTTCGTCGTCGTGAGCTTGGTCGTCCTGAGGCGACGCCTCTCCAGGAACGCGCTGGTCGTCGGTCTGCTCTTCATGCTCCTGTGCCTGAGGCCCACGTTCGACCTTGTCTGCGAGACGGTCGGCTTCCTGAGCGGGTACCACTTCGACCTGTGGCATGTGCAGCTCATCGTCGGAAGCGCGGCGCCCTGGTCATCCTCCTCGTCTCACTCGCGCTTTGCCTGCTCAGCGTCGTGGTCATCCTGAGGCGCTACGGCGGCTTCCCGGAACCCTCCCAGCCAATCCAGCTTGAGAGCTTGACCGCGGCGACCGCCAATCTTCGTGCAGCTGTCGAAACGGCTCCGGGCAGACGCGGCGCGGCTCCCGAGAGAGAACCAAGCCAGTTAGTGGACCCCGAGACGTGACGCCGCCCTGCGACAGCGAGGTGAGCTCGGCATCGGCGGCCCTATCGAACACGAAGGCATCCACGGCCGTGAACGCGCAAGGCGCGCGGGCGGGCAGCATCGCCTCCGCCAAGGCCCAGATCGCCGCGGCCCAGGTCCAGGTGGACCAGGCCCAGCTGGCCCTCGACGAGACCACCCTGCGGGCGCCCGTCGACGGGACAGTGGTCTCGATCGCGGGAACGGTTGGCGGACCGTCCTCCGCCGGCTCGGCCTCGAGCACCTCGTCGTCGACGTCGGGTTTCGTCGTCCTGAGCAGCATGTCCCACCTCCAGGTCACCTCGATGGTGGCCGAGGCCGATGCCGCCAAGGTCGCCCTCGGCCAGCCAGCCACCGTCACGTTCTCGGCGCTCAACGAGACCGCGGCGGGCACGGTGACCGCGATGGACCTCGCGTCCACGGTCAACAACAACGTCGTCGAGTACGGTGTGACGGTCAGCCTGGCCGACGCCCCGAAGGACCTCAGGCTCGGCCAGACCGCCTCGGTCAGCATCACGACCGGGACCAAGGCCGACGTCCTCAACGTCCCCTCGTCGGCGATCTCGAAGGTCGGGCCCCTGACGACGGTCACGGTCCGCAAGGACGGCAAGGACACGCCGACACCGGTGCAGACCGGGCTCGCCGGCGACAGCGGGACCGAGATCACGGGCGGCCTCGCCGAGGGCGACGTCGTGGTCCTGCCCACGAGCAGCGGCCTCCCCGGGGGCTTCACCTTCCCCGGCGGCGGCCTCCCGGGCGGGATCTCGCGCGGGCTGGGGCAGTGAACGGCAGGCGACCACCGGTGGTCAACCTCGCCGGCGTCACCAAGACCTATGGCGAGGGCGGAGCGTCACCGTCTGTGGGCGGCCCACGTCGCGGCGATCCCGCACTTCGCCACCTACGAGAAGATGACCGAGCGGGAGCTCCAGGTCGTCACGATCGAGCGCCTCCCGGAGAACACCTGAGGTCGGCGTGCGTATCCCGCGCCCGGCGGCTCGTGCCATGCGAGCCGGGTCGCCAGCGAATGTGGATAACCCGGTTGACACGAGCCGATCTGTGGCGCATACCGCTCGCTTGGGCGCGGTCGGCGCGCCGAGGGAGCCAGATGTCATACCGTGCGGGGGCCGGTGTCATGGCCATGATGACCTCGAGCCGCTCGCCTGCCCGCCGCAGCGCGGGCAGCCCCCTCTGGGTCGCGATGTGCTCCCTGGCGTACCCCATCGAGCGCGCCCGTCGTCCATCGCTAGCGCGGGGTGACGCTGCGTCAAGGACCTTCCGTTCGAGCCGCCAAGGCGGCCCACGACCGCTCCACGAGATGACCTTCACCAGGTCCCGAAGGAGAACCGATGGCTGACGAGTCCCTCAACGCGCGCCTCGACGACGTCACGGAGACGATCGACGCGGCCGTGAAGCTCGCGGAGGACCCGGAGGCGTTCCTCACGGCGTTCGAGGCGTTCCGTTCCGAGGACGCCGAAGCGTTCCAGAGCGTGCTCGGGCGGGCCGGGCTCCTCGAGCACTGCCACCAGATCTGTCGCTGGTTCTGTTCGAAGCATTGCGTGCTCGTGTGCCGCAAGCTGGTCGGCCCCCCCGACGCCAAGGGCGAGTACGACCCCAAGGAGGTCCTCGAGTTCACCCGGGCCGTGCGGGTGGTCGGTGCCGACCGGGCCATGGTGACGACCCTGCTGAAGGCGGTCGACGACGCCGACACGGACGCGTTCCAGGCGCTGCTGAAGCAAGCTCGGCATCGATCCGCGCTTCTGGCATCAGCTCTGCCACTGGCTGTGCTCGGTAAAGTGCCGCGTCGCCTGCCGCAAGCTCTGCCCGGATCTGCCGAGCATCACCAAGGTCGGCCTCATCCCGGCGACCCACATCAGCCCCGCCGGGCTGGGCTCCGGGCCGAGCGCCCCACCAGGGCTCACCCCGGGGGACAGCTTCTCGCCCGGATCGATGGGGCACCACCCGTTCGGCGGGCTCACCAACGTGCAGGGCAGCATCTTCGGCGTCGCCAACGTCGTGCAGTACAAGGTCGAGGCGGCGCCCAGTCCCGGTGGACCATGGACGCCGATGCTCAATCCGGTCGCCGACTTCGACCCGGTCGCGCTCGTCGACTACCTGCGCAGCCCCGTCGGCGACTGGTTCCAGGTGGCCGCCATGGGGCTGTACAAGACCGACCTCGCCAACTGGTCCACCCCGGCGCCCGACGGCCTGTACTACCTCAAGCTCACGGCGCGGAACTCGTCCAGCGTGGACTTCGAGAGCGGGCTCGTTCCCATCCTGGTGGACAACACGTACCCCAGCGACTTCACCTTCAAGATCACGCAGGGCGACCAGGAGCTGCCATGCTGCGGGTCCGAGGTCACGAGCAAGGGCGGTCCGCTCGAGATCACCGTCTCCGGCGAGGACGTCAACTTCGCCGCCCTGTCGGTCTCCCTGCGGGGCGGCTGCAACGAGTCCTACCCGGTCTTCTCCAAGTCCTACGATGGCAACGTCCTCGACACCGGGGCGCCCCTGCCCGGGATCACCTTCCTGTACGACCCCTGGGCCGCCGGGGTCGAGGCCTGCTGCTACGTCCTCGAGGTGGCCGTTTCGGACCGGGCCATCGTGAGCAACACCGTGTATGCCGCACATACGGTGTCGAGCGTGCACTCCATCACCATCTCCTAGTCCACGCGGCCACCGCGGCCGTTGGGAAGGCAACGCTGGCGGCCGTGCAGGGGCGACCCATCGGTTCGAACGCCGACCGACGCCCGGCGTCCCTGGAGGCCTGGCGTCCCCTCGTCGGGCGGCAGCGTCGGCCGTTCCGAACCGCCCGAAGCCGCTGCCTCCCCGGCGTCGAGTGCCCGAACTCGTGCGGCCGGAGTTTGCTGTGGCGGCCCGACAGTGGCGCGCCCGACAGGAGTTGAGCGTAGAGCTGGTCGAGCTCGATGACCCGCTCGACGCTCGCGCGCCGCCAGGCGTACAGGCACTGGTCCTCGTCGCCGACGCACAGGAGCAGGTCCTCGGGCGCCGCGATCACCTGGATGAGCAGTTCCTGCGCCGGCTCGATGTCCTGGTACTCGTCGACAAGGACGGCCGTGTACTCACCCTGCCAGTGTGCCGACGGGATTTCGACGGTCGATGAGGTCACACCCGCGCACGTGACCCGGTTCTTGGCGCACGAGCAGAGGCGTGGCCTCAAGTGCGCGTTCCTGACCGTCTCGCTGCGCACCCCGCGCCGGTTCTTCGCTCGCCGCGCGCCAGCGTGTCAATGGGCGATCACATCGGACCGTGATGCCTGCGGTGTCGCCTTACCCCGCAACCTCCTTTCGGCAGCGGATCGGACCCTTCGTTCAGGTGAGACGAGGGCTCGCTTCAAACCGGCGGTGGCCAGTTCGTTCATGGACCGGGACAGTGCATCGACTGCCGCCAGGCGCAAGGCGATCGGGTATAGCCAGTTGGTGTACGAAGCATGGGCATCGGTGACAGCGGCGAGTGCAGCCGATGCCCTGGGGTGCTCGAGGTTGGCCAACGCGCCAATCGCTCGCAGGCGCGCCTCGAGCTCCTTGCCGCCATTCCCAAGGATCTCGATGAGTGGCCCGACCGCGGGCCGTCCGATTCGGGCCAGGAGATCGCCGGCAATCGTGCACTTTTCGACGTCATGTCCGATCAACTGCGCGATCAGGTGATCGACAGCAATCGCTCCCGAGCGCGCGATCAACTCAGCGTACACGTGCCCCTTTGCAGGGTCGGTCATTCGACGCACTAGCACGGGCACCGACGCATCCGCGACGTCGAGGAGGATCGAAGCCGTCGCGTCGCCGGGAGCCGGCTGTCCTCGTCCAAGGAGGCGACAAGGGCATTGATCGCCTTTGGATCGCCTAGGCTCGCGAGGAATTGGGCAATCGCGAAGCGGTGCTCCCGGCTCGCACCCTTCTGCAACGCCCGGAGCGCCGCGATGGTCTCGGCATCCGCGCTCAGCATCGCCCGTGCGGCATCCCTCGCCAACGGGTCCAGATCCAGGACCACCTGGACAAGCGCAGCGACCTCGCCCGCGACGGCGAGCATGGCCTCGGCCGCCGCGGACCAGTTCCCGGTTCGCTTCGCCAAGGTGATGGTCAGTTTCCGCGTCTCCGCGTCGGTGAGCCCGGTCGTGCCATCCGTGCCCAGGAGCTCAGCCGACATGCGTCGAACGACGACGTCAGGGTCCGCGAGGAGTCGCTGGGCATCGTCGCCGGGAACAAACCCTGCAACCTGCGCCGTGGCGATGAGGGCCTGATATCGAACACCGGAATCCGGATCCTCCAAGGCGGCGATCAGTGTTTCCGCCGCCCTGTGCAAGCCGATCTCACCGAGAGCTCGCGCCGACGCGGCACGAACCTGATGAGCGTTGTCCGCGAGCGCCGCAAGAAGGTGGTCGGCTGCCGGTTCGCCAATCGCTATCAAGGCGTCGGTGGCGGCTCTGCGCACGTGCATGTTCGTGTCGGCCAGGAGCGACACGAGCAGCTCGAGGGAGCGGACCGTCCCGACGCCTTGCAGGACGGACGCCGCGGCTTCGCGCTCGGCAGCGGCGTGACTCGTCAGGAGCGGCTGCACGGCTTGCTCGGCCGGTTCCCCGAGTGCCTTCAGGATCTCCACCGCCACCGACCGAGCCGGGGAGTCCAGGAGCTGGACCGAGTCTGCGATCGCCGCTGGACCGATCGCGACGAGGACCCGGGCAATCGAGACCTGGAACGCAGGATCCGTCGCCTTCAGGATGGACACGAGCGGTGCGACCGCGTTCGGGCCGATTCGGATCAATCCCTCAACGACGCTGCCCTGGTTGTCTTCTGACTCGTCGAGCGCAGTGGCGAGCGCATCGGCCGCTTCGGGCGTGCCGACAAGACCGAGCGCCCACGCAATCGAGGGGTCCACTTCTGCAAGCTCGGAGCTCTGCGAAAACAGCAGCTCCAGGAGTGGTCCGACGGCGCGTGGGTCGCGATGGCGCGCGAGAGACAGCATCGCCGCCCTGCGAACGTCGGCGTCAGGATCGACGAACAGCCCGACGAGCGCATCGGCGACGCCGGGCTCGAGGCGGGCGCCCAGCAGCTGCGCGACCGCCTGTCGGAAGCTGGCATCGCCATTGCGAAGCGCCCGAATGAGGTTTGTCGACGAGGGCCGCAGTCGCTCAACCGTCGCCCTGTCGTAGTCCAATTGCTCGAGAGCATCTGCGGCCGCACATCGGACGCGAATGTCGGGATCCTTGGCGGCCTCGATCAGGGTCGAGACGGCATCCGGTGCGCGTACGTGACCGAGAGCCACCGCGACCATGGTCCGATGCGACGGGTCGGGATCGGCCATGAGGCTCGCGAGCGCACGGGCACCATCTGACCCGCCGATGCGTGTCAGGGCCCCGACACCGTCTTCCGACCAGGCCTTCGCGAGGCGCGAGGCCAGGGCCGGTACCGCCTTCGTGTCGCCGATCCGCCCGAGTGCTTCCTCGACCTCGTCTGCGATGTTCTCATCATCGAGCGCGGCGATCAGGGTGTCCGTCGCGCTGGCGTCGCCGATCTCGCCAAGCGCCTCGGCCGCCCAATGCGCAAAGTAGTCATTCTCGACGGCCCACAGCAGCGGCGGGACACCAGACACGCCAAATCGGGCCAGCGTTGACATCCACTCCATCAGCAGGAGCGGATCCTGGCCGCGCAGCCGTGGCAGCAGATCTTCGACGACGCGCTGGGCGTCGTCTCCTCCGATGCGCGCCAGGGCGCGCATCCCGAACGACATCGTGAGCGCGTGGAACGCAGTCTCGTCGTCGCCGAGGAATGCCACCGTCTCGGCGTCGGGTGAACTTGTGGTCCTTGACTGGCGCGCCGAGCCCGCCTTCGTTCTCTCGAGTAGCTCGCTGATAGGCCCGACCGCCGCGGGGTCGCGCAACTCGCCGAGGGCCCACAGGACGCGCGTGCGGACCGCCGCGTCCTGATCGGCCAACGCGACGACCAGCGGCTCGAACCCCCGCGGGTCAGCGATGAGCCCGAGGACGCCTGCCGCCCGCCGACGCGCCCAGAGATCGTCGCCGCCGAGCTGAGCAATCGCCCGAGGGACGGCAAAGAAGTCGCGCATCAGGAGATGGACGAACCGGACTGCGGGCGGACTGCTGGATATGAGGAGCTGCAGTCGTTCGGCGAATGCAATGAGCTCGAGCGAGGGAGGGCCGAACGCACGCCGGATGCCTGCGACGCTTACATCGACAAGATCGACCGTCTGGCCCGCGGTCTGGGTTGCGGTATAGCGACCTCCCGAGGACTCGGTGACGACGCGTTGGAAGCTGTCCAACAGGCCAAGGGCGCACTCGGACAGAAAGCCATAGAGGTCATCAAGGCTTGGGCCCGGAATCGCCTCACCCGCGGCCCTCGACTGCTCGTACTCGAACCTGCGTGCGATGTAGCGCGAGAAGACCTGTGCCCGCATCTCCGTCGGGCTGCTCGCGAAGTCCCTGAGCTGTCGCGCGGCGTCGCCCTGATCTCGATAGGCGAGCGCGAAGAGCGTCAGCACGAGCGGGTTCCGGGCGAGCTCTCGGAGCTCGTCGTCTGCCGCGAGCGCCGATCGAAGATCCTGATCGTCGCCGAGATATGCAGCGATCCGGTCATCGTCGATCGACATCAGCCGAACGGTCGCCGGAGCCTCGAAGCCGGTCGGAGCCCCTTCCACGAGCTCGTCCCATTCCTCGACTCGCGAGGTCACCACGGTGGCCGTACCGCCAAGCTTGTTCAGCTCCTGCATGAACGACGTGCGCAGCCTGGTGTCACTTGTGCTCAGTCCTGACCCGCGGAGCTCATCCAGTCCGTCGAGGAGGAGCAGGACGCGGTCACGATCCAGTTCCTCTAGCAGCGCTTCACGAGCCAGTCCAGTCACGCCGGCGAGCCACGTCACCAGGTCGCTCTGGCCGTCCCAGGTGCGAATTGGAGCGAACACCGGAAGCAGTTCCTGTGGGTCCGCAAGACGATCGGTGACCGTCGACCGAGCAAAGGCGTACAGCGCGGTGGACTTCCCAGCTCCTGGTTGCCCGAGCAGCACGACCCGCCGACCGTGGTGCTGAAACGCTTCACCGAATGACGAGAAGCTCCGATCGCTCGGCTCGGTTGGCCGACGATCGAACCAATTCGGCGCCCGGGACTGGTACGCGATCGGGACCAAGCGCGGCTGCACCACATCCGCGGACGTCCGCAACTGCAGGATTGCATCGACGTTCAGGACAGTCCGTCGGATCTCGCCGATGACGAACTGGCTCAGGCTCTCGAGGTGGGGTCGAAACCTGTCCTCAGCCTTCGACGGCTGCTCCTCGGAGCCCGGACTGGCGAGCCGCTTGACGAGGTGGTCGAGCGCCGCATCCCAGCCTGTGAAGAAGTCGATCCACGAGATCGTTGCGATGTGAATCTGCGGCGGGATCCGCTCTACCCGCACGGGAACGATGGGCTTGTTCAGGAGGATTGCGTATTCGATCTCGCGCCGCACGAACGATGCCGACCCTTTGCTCGCGCGCGTGATGCACACGACCACATGCGTGGCGTCCTCGATGGCGTCCTCGATCGCGGCCGTGAAGTCCTGGTTCTCGTCAAGGTCGCGTTGGTCGTACCAAGCTGACATGCCCCGACCTTCGAGCGCATCGTGCAGGCGCTCGGCGAATTCGCGGCCATCAGCTCGCGCGTAGCTGATGAACACTCTCGGTGCTCGAGGCGAAGCCATCGGGAGCAGTCGTCTCGCCTCAGCCGCCGAACGGAGCCGGATTGCTCGAGGCGGAGGGCGCCGAGAAGAAGCACACCGGCTTCGGGTCGTCCCGGTTCCGGGTCGGGGTGACGACGCGCCACGGGTCCGCCGTGTGGAACCTCAGCTCCACGTCGGAGTCGCGCCCGAAGTTCGGGTCCCAGATCCGGAGCGAGACGCGGCCCCACAGCCCGTTCGCCGCATCCCCGATGTTGAAGGTGGTGATGTTGTCGAACTTGAACTGGCGGATTGGGTTGTGGGGCCAGCTGCTGCTGTAGGCGAACCCGCTGGCCGACGGAAGGAAGTTCGGGACGCGTATGGAGGTCATTGCGACTCCCCCTCACGCACGGGTGCGCCCGCCCCTCAGGCCGCGTCCGCGGACGTGAGGCGCGCAGTCTGCGCCTCTGCCGGACCCGCCGTCCAGATCCCCGCGGGAAAGGCCATTGGTTCGCTGCACGCGGCGAGCTGGGGTCGCCATCGCCGACTTCAACCGGATCGGGCTGGCGGACTCGGCCCTGACAGCCCCGGGAGGTTTGAGACCTCTCGCCCCGGCCAGAACATCCGTTCGAGCTTGCGTGCTCACGGCGCCTCCGATCGGCGTTGCGCTGCCGCACCAAGTCGCACCGACGGACTTCAGTGTCCCGTTGTCCCGAAGCCCTCTCCGACCCACCGACCGCGGGACTCGGCCAGTTCGCGCCTAGAACCGAACGATGTGCAGCGCCGCGTACAGGACACCAAGTCCTGCCAGGATCGCTGCCCCCGAAACGCCCGACGAGGCCTCGAAGCAGGAACACGGCGGCCACCGTGGCCGCGAGGACGAGGCAGGGCCAGTCCAGGATCCGAACGGCGTCAGGGACGGCTACCGGGGTGGGCAGCGCGAGTAGACCGATATTGAAGAGAACGAAGTACAAGGCCGTGCCGACCGCGTTGCCGGCACGGACGTCACCGTACCCGCGGCGCGCTGGGATGACCTGGCGCGATGATCTCCTCAGCCTCGATCGCGACCGGCGTGATGACCATGCCGACCAGTCCAGCCGAGAGACCGATCGTGCTCATGAGCCCCTCCGCGCCGATCGCAACGAGTTCGCCGCCGATGGCGATGACGACGAGCGCGCCCGCGGTGACGAGCGCTGCATTGCCAAGCGGCCGGCCCTGCCCGGCGCCGTGCTCCTCGTCGACGGCCGTGAAGCGACGGCGGGAGGCCCGGACGAGATAGGTGAGCGTGAGCCCGAAGGCGACGAGGAGGACGACCCCTGTCGTGCGCGGCGAATCACGTAAGGCGATCGGCAGGCCGGCGAGGATCGCGGCCACCGGCACCAGGAACACGACGCCTCGCGGGAGACGGGCATGGGGCCGGCGCGAACAGGGCACCCTCCCCGAGCGCGATGCAGAGCAGGAACGTCGCACCCCCGAAGACCGTCCCGGGGGCGATCTCCGATTGACCGCGCCCCCCCGGCGAGGCGAGACCGACGGCGATGTTCTCTGCCTCGAGCCCAGACAGGATGACGCTGGCCACGAACGGCGCGATCCGGAGCGCCGCCGCGACATCGACGATCCCCACGAGGAGTCGCTCGGTCGCGACGACGACGATGACGACGCCGACCGCGAACACGACGATGGCGAGCAGCGGAGCCATGCCGGGATGGTACGAGGCGGACGGAACCGGACGCGGTCGCCTATCGTCCGCGTGACATGGATTTCCCCTCGGGACGCGTCCTCACCCACGTCATCCTCGCCTCAATGCTGGCCACCCTAGTTGTCGGCTGTGCGGCCACTGCATCCCCGATTCCGTCCCCGTCCCCTGGCGGCAGCCCACTGACCGAGCCAGCAGCAAAGGAAGCGCTCCTCGTCCAGTTCGGACCGCTCGTCTACTGCGATCCCGACTTCTACCCGGTCGCGCGGGCCGACGAGGCCAGTGCAGCCGCGGAACACCTGGCCGCGATGCGCGCCGACACGGATGCGTGGGCCGCCATCGCCGCCCACCACCGGTTCGACCCGTCTTCCAAACCGAGCGGCGACGCGCTTCTCGCCGCGTACCGCGACTGGAAGATGCTCCGGGCGCTCGCGCTCACGACGTCCGGCGAGGGCTGGACCTTCGATGCGCGGTTCGGCGGGACCGGCCCGGACGCGAGTGCGTCACAGAGCATCAGCCATGTCGTCGGCACGATCGCGACGGACGGGACGATCCACGTCGATCGGCAGGAGCCCAGCGGGCCGCCGCCCTGCCCGATCTGCCTGGCTCGTGGCACGCGGATCGCGACCCCAGGTGGCGAGGTCGCGGTCGAGGCGCTTCGCCCCGGCGATCCGGTTTGGACCCTCGACCACCTCGGACGCCGGGTCCCGGCTACCGTCGTCCAGGTTGGGTCGATGGCGGTCCCGTCCGACCACGAGGTCGTGCACCTCGTCCTGGCCGACGGTCGCGCCGTCTTCGTGTCACCTGGTCATCCGCTCCCGAACGGACGCCCGGTCGGCGTGCTCGGGCCGGGTGATGCCTTCGACGGCTCGATCGTCGTGTCGGTCGGCCGGATCTCGTACGTCGGTGGCCGGACGTTCGACGTCCTGCCCTCCGGCGGGACAGGCATCTACTGGGCCAATGGCATCGAACTCGGGAGCACGTTGGCCCCCTGACCTGGCCCACGTGCGCGAGCGGGCGCATTGCCGTCGCTCGGAGGCGTTGCCCCCGCTCGGGCCTGTCACGGCGGGCGTCGTTCTGTTCGCGATCGACCAGGCGACCGACGTACTCCGCAGGTATCACGCCGGGCCCGAAGACCACGGCGACCAGCAGCCGGACGGCGACGAACGCGAGCATGGCGCAGCGCCCGGTCATGCCCGTCCTGCATGTCGGGCCGAGCGGCTGATGGACCGAAGCCCGCGCGGTCACACCGATGAGTGCAGGCGCTCGGTCCAGTAGAGGCACATCGTCCTGTCGTGTTTGGCCCAGGTGAACTCCCGCATCGAGGCGTGGACCTTGGCGGCGACCGCGCGCGACGGCGCGTTCTCCGGGACCACGAGGGAGCAGACGATGTCGAAGGTCGTGTTCGCGAGGACCCACGCGACGCAGCCCCCCGCGGCCTCCGTGGCGTAGCCCCGGCCCTGCTCGGCCGGCACGATGTGGTAGCCGACCTCAGGGATCACCTGGTCCTCCACGGTCTGGAGCATTGGTCCACAGTCGCCGAGGAACCGCCCGTCCGAGCGGCGGATGACCGCCCATGGCCCGAACCCGTTGTCCCGGTAGCTCCGGCGGGCCCCCTCGATCCACGCGGCGACCCGGTCGCGATCGAAGGGTGCCGGGTAGTAGCGCATCGCCACTGGATCGCCCAGGACCTCGATCAGTGCGTCAAGGTCGCAGGGTTCGAGCGGCCGGAGGACAAGGCGCTCTGTCGTCAGGATCTCCCGCATCGGCGAAGGATAGTCGCCGCCGTGCCAGATGCGGCCCGCGCCCTCGGGTTCGGGCAGCCGCGGGGCCAGGATCAACACGAGCTGTGCGGTCGTTGCCCCTCACCTTGGATCGGGCGTTCGCCAGTTGGTGCTTCACGGTCAAGTGCGACAGGCCGAGGCGGTGGGCGCGTGGCGGGACCCGGGTGTGGGTGTGGATCAGACCAGCGCGCCGTCAATGCCCGCAGGCGTGCGGGCGGAGGGCCGCGGTTGCCATTCGGCCGCCTGGGCCATGCCGGTCAACCGGGGCTTTCGCCTGTTGGCGCCCGACGAGAAGGACGCCATCGAGGACAACTGGGCCTACCCCGATGCTCTCTGGTGGGATCGCGCCGATCAGACGGGGTGAGGAGCGACGCGGGCGTCACGATGCCTACGATGGCTCGTGATCGAGAGCACTGCGCCGGGCATGCTCGCGCTGTTCGTCGCGTCCTCGTGGCATCGCCACTTGTCGTGATCGGGGCAGGTCGGCTGCGGCCCCCGCACATCGTCGTTGTCGGCCTCCTCGTTGCGGCGCTGCCGATCCACGACAGTCTCCAGGACTCGCCAGGCCTCGCCGAGACGCTCCTCTTGCCGGGTCTCGTGTTCGAGGCCGCGCACCGGCTCGACGGCGACGAGCTGCGGCGCACCTTCGGAAGCGTCGCCCTCCTGGCGGAGCTCATCGGCGCCGTTTCAGGGTTTCAGGCGAGCCAGCGACCCTCGCGCATGATGGTGGAACCCCTCCGATCGTTGTACCCGCGATAGGCTTGGACGCGACGCGGCGTGAGCAGGAAGTAGTCCCACGAGCCGGGCTCGTCAGCCGGATCCCACCCCATCGCGCTCGTGAACGTGCTGCCCAGTTCGCCTGCCGCACTCCCGGACACCCGCCGCTCGGCCAGGGCGATGTCGACAAGCACCGCGTCCTCCGGCGTCCCGAGCACGAGCGTGGCGGATCCGGTCGCTGCCAGGTTGTGCGCTGTGGGGCTGTCACTCCGCGTTGCGATGAGCAGGGCACTGCCCGTCCAGCAGACGGACACGGCTATCACGTGTGCCCCGGTGCCCTCACCTGCAGTGGCGAGCCAGCCGGCAGGGTTCCCGGCGAAAAGCGCGAGGGTGTCGGCCATGCGCTGCTCCGTGGTCCTGTTCTCGCTCATCTGGGGAAGGCTAACGTCGAGCCCAGGCTTTGGAAAGGTCTCCCCGCGGGACGTCCCAGACTGTCCCGAGCCATCGGGGTGCCGACGCGGTCGCCGCCGGCAGAACAACTGGTCGAAATCCGTCCTGCGTGGATCATCTCGACCTCGGTCGGGTTCGCTCGGTCGCCGCATCGGGTTGATGACTGCGATCACCTGGGATCGGAAACCCCGCGCGCTCGGATCGGCCGGGTGTGATCTCGGGTGCGGTGACACTCGATGCCAGGGTCACCGGGTCCCGATCTCGCGACCGCGCCGCCGATCCTTCGATCCACCATTGTCAGTGCGATCTCGAGCTGCAGTCGGGTCGGGACACCAAGGTCGGTCGTGGGGGCTTGTCTCCTCTCGCCCCGACCATTTCTGCCGCATCGTCGTGCTCGGCCGGTTGCGGACCGCTGGGCGCGGCGACGGCCATTCAGGATCCGGGCTCGCCCTCGATCGCCGCGGCCGCGTTGATCCCCGACGTCACGGCCGCCTCGATGCAGCCGACGTTCCAGTCGGTCTTCGTCCAGTCCCCGGTGAGGATCAGGTTCTCGTAGCCTGAGCCGTCTGCTGCCATCCGGTACTGGACCGTCCCCGGCAGCGACAGGACGTAGCGCTCGGATGGGTCGATGTTGGCGCGCAGGTACTGGGCGGTGAGGCGCGCGGGTCCGCTGCCGCCGGCCATGTCGTGGAGCTGGCTCCAGTCGAACCCGCCGTCGGCGGCGCGTGCCCCCGGCCAGAGCGCGATCCCCGCGGTCGACAGCCAGTCCGTCGTGATCTGGGTCACCTGCGCCAGTGCCTCGGCCGGGACGCCAGAGTCGGTCGGCGGGCGAAGGTACTCCTCGCCTGGGATCGCGCCGCACAGATACTGGAGCGAGCGCGGGCCCGGGGCCGGCCAGTGCTCGAGGGGCAGGAGTTCCGTGCGGTCCGCCCAGACGTCGAGCGGCTCGGGCGCGGCGTCCGCCGGGACCGGGCCCAGCGTCCAGCCGAGGTCTTCGAGCGTGGTGTCCATCCAGAGCTGGGCGGAGCCGCTCTGGGTCGTCCCGATGTGGTCGAGCATGTCGCGCCACCGGTCGTCCGCCCGAAAGTCGGCACACAGCTCGTTGAGCGCGCCGAGCGAGATCCCGAGCACGGCGACGTCGAAGTCGCGGCCGGCCTCGAGGACAGGATGGTCGACGTCATGCCAGCCGCTCCAGCGCGACTCGAGGTCGACGTCGCCGAGGGCCTCCCCGTGCTTGATCTGATCGACGAGCGGCGAGGGCGGCCAGCACGGCACGCCGCCGACCGGCCACAACGGCCGATAACCGGTCGTCGTCCCGTCCTCCAGCTCGACCTGGCGAGCGATGTGGATCCGCTCGACACGAGACCGGTCGGCATCCAGCTCGAGGCGCTCGACCCGGTGGAAGAACGCGAACTTGACGCCCCGCGCGGCGAGGGTCTCGTACATCGGGGCGATCACGACCTCGCCCATGCCTGCCCGCATCTCGTTGACGACGGCGCCCTTGTAGCCAAGGGCAAGTCGCAGCACCGCGTGGATGGCGACGCCGGCCGCGATGGCCGGACGCGCCTGGTCGCCGCCCTCGTAGGCGAGGTAGAGGTCGTACAGTGCTCGGATGGGGGTCGAGTCGACCGAGCTCGGGGCCGCTCCGTGACGTGCGAACCACGCGCGAGCATCCTCTCCGTCGATGGCCTCGTAGCCGCCGGTCGGAACCCCGTCGCGGAGGCAGCCGATGACGAGGGTCAACCCGAGGTCGAGCTCGATCACGGCTCGCCGGAACTCAGTCGACCCGGCGGCCAGACCGCTCAGATGCGTCAGCAACCAGTCCTTCGCGCGTTCGAGCAGCCAGAGGAGGGATGCGAGGTGGATAGGGCTGTGGGCCGCCGGATCGCGGGGCATCGAGTGCGCGACGTGGAGGATGCCGCCGAGGACGGCGTCGGTCACATCGAAGACGGGGTGAGGCACGTGGCTGGTCAGCCAGTGGACGATGCCCGGGTGCGGTGGTATGACCGGCGGGGCGGCCGCCGCCGGCCCGGTCAGGTGGAGCATCCCTTCGGCCGCATGGACGATCGCCTCCATGGCCATGACCAGGTCGTCCCAGATCGAGGGCATCGGGCCGCCGGTGCCGGGACGTGACGGATTCGGCGGGAACCACAGCGGCCAGACCGTCCAGGCACCATCGACCCGCTCGAAATACGGCGTCAGGTTCTGCGGCGTGAAGGCGGCCTCCATCGTGGCGAAGGGCGCGTCGGCGGGGCGGCGAAGCTCGTCGTAGCACCCGCGCAGCAGCCGGAACGCGTTGTCGTAGCAGCCGAACCAGACATGCAGCCCGTGCTCCTCGATCCGCCCACCGACCGCCGGGTTGCGGCTGCTCGCGCCCTTCCCGCCGAGCCGCCAGCCCATCTGGTAGACGGTGATGTCATATCGGGTCTGCCAGTCGGGCGCGCTCGTCAGCTCGAGCGCGGTGGACAGCGAGGCCACGCCGCCACCGAGGATCGCGATCCGGCGTACGTCGGACATCGGCCAGGCACCTCCACGATCGGTCGGCCATCACGGTGAACGGCCCCCGGCGAAGCGACCGTGACCGGGAGTGTCGCACACGCGAGTATCCTCACGCGGATGTCGGAGTCGCCCTTCGCTCCGTTCGTCCCCGCGATCCTGACCGAGCGTCTCGCGCGCACCGGACGGGATGTGGCCGCGCCCGACGTCTGGCGGACCGCCGGGGTCGTCCTGGTGATCGACATCATCGGGTTCACGGCCCTCACTGAGCGTCTCGCGGAGCGCGGTCCCGGCGGCGCTGAGACGCTCGCTTCGATCCTCAACGAATCCTTCGGCGACGTCATCGAGCGGGTCCGGGCTCAGGGCGGCGACGTCGTCAGTTTCGCGGGCGACGCGATCCATGCGGTCTGGCCACGAGCCGCCGACGACCTGTCCGGTGCGGTGGTCGCGGCCGCCACCTGCGCGCTGGAATGCCAGCGTCTGCTCGAGGCTCGCCCTCCGGTCGAGGCGGTCCGGGTTCGTGCCCGGGCCGGGATCGCCGTCGGGGACCTGTGGGTCGGGATCGTCGGCGGGGTCGGCGACGAATGGCGCTGGGTCGTCGGCGGACCGCCCATGGGTGGCGCCGCGGCGACGGCGGCGCTGGCACGTCCGGGTGAGCTGGTGCTGACCGCCGGCGCAGCCGCCACGGGCGGGCTGCATGGGCCCGCGGTCGAAGGCGACCCGGGTCACCTGGTCATCGCCGAGGTCGGGCCGCCGACCAGGGCCATGGACGAGCCGGCAGATGCCGACACCGCCGGAGGATCGAGCGAGCTGCCCCGTGACGAACTCCTGGCGACGTTCCTGCCGCACGAGCTGGTGAGCCGGATCGTTGCCGGCCAGACCGGCTGGCTCGCCGAGTTTCGGCGGCTGACGGTCGTGTTCGTCGGCGTCTGCGGGTTCGATGGCGACGCTCCGGGCGCCTTGACGCTCGCTCAGACCGCGTTCCGCGCCGCGCAGACGCTGATCGATCACTACGGCGGCAGCCTCAACCAGATCATCGACGACGACAAGGGTCTGACCCTCGTCGCGGCATGGGGGTTTCCCGATCGGACCCACGAGGACGATCCGGTCCGCGGCGCGCTCGCCGCCAGGGCGATCGCGGATGCCTTCGGCGACCTCGGCCTGGATGTCAGCGCCGGGGTGACGACAGGTCGCGCCTTCACCGGCGTCCGCGGTGGTCGGATCCGCAGCGAGTACGCGATGCTCGGCGACGTCGTGAACCTGGCAGCGAGGCTCATGCAGTCCGGAAGCTCCCTCGGCGGGTCACGCGAGGTCCGCACCGACGCGACGACGGAGCGGGCCGCGGCGCCGCGACTCGAACTGGCGGGATTGTCGGCCGGAGCGCTTGGCGCCCTTCAGCTCAAGGGCAAGTCGGACGGGATCGAGGCCTTCCGCATCGAGTCCACGCGATCGCCCGGCACCGGTTCGCGGGCACGCTCGGGCGAGCCGATCGCACGGACCGCTGGACGCCAGTTGATCGGCCGGACCGCGGAGTGGGGGAGCCTGGCCGAGCGCGTGAAGCGGCTTGCCTCGACCGGGGACGGTGGGGTCGTGGTCCTCGAAGGTGAGCCCGGTGTCGGCAAGTCCGAGCTGGTCGGCCGGCTGGAGGCGAGCGCCGTGCCGCCGGTGCGGGTCCACCTCGGCGAGGCCGACGCGATCGAGCGATCGACGGCGTACTACGTCTGGCGCCGTCCGTTGCTCGAGTCGCTCGACATCGGCCTCACCGACCCGGCCGACCACACCGTGATCGAGGCCGCCGTGCTCGCCCGCCTCGGCGGCGACCCGGTCCTGCTCGAGCGCGCACCGCTTCTCGACGCGATCCTGCCGATCGAGCTGGTCGTCCCGCCGCGCATCGCGGAGCTCGAGGCCGACGTCCGGGCCGACGCGATCCGCGACCTCGCGATCCAGCTGCTCGCCACCGCCGTCGGGTCGGCGCCGCGGATGATCGTCCTCGAGGACGTCCACTGGGCCGAATTCGAGCTCCTGGGCGCTCCTCCTCGCGGTCGCCCGGCGTGTGCCCGGGATCCTTCTCGTCCTATCGACCCGACCGATGGGCGAAACGGCGCCAGCCGAGCTCGAACGGGCCCTTGCCGAACCGGGCGCGCTGCGGATCTCGCTCGGCCCGCTCGGCGCCGACGACGCCGAGGCCCTGGTCCGACGGGCGCTCGGGGTCGAGGCCCTGCCGTCCGGCGTCACGTCGTTCATCATGGAGCGCGCGGAGGGCAATCCGTTCTTCAGCGAACAGCTCGCCTACGCGCTTCGAGATGCGGGTCACCTCGTCGTGGATGGCCCGGTCGCCCGCCTGGCGGGTGGCGTGACCGATCTCCGGGCGCTCGACGTGCCCGACTCGGTCCATGGCGTGGTCGCCGCCCGGATCGACGGCCTGTCGCCGTCGGAGCAGCTCACCTTGAAGGTGGCCAGCGTCATCGGTCGCCTGTTCCGGGTCGGGATCCTCACCGACGTGCACCCGCTCGAGGACGCACGGCGCTCGGTCCCGACGGAGCTCGAGCATTCGACCGGGCTCGACCTGACCCGCCTCGAGACGCCGGACCCGGACCTCGCCTACCTGTTCACCCACGTGATCACGCAGGAGGTCGCGTACGACCTCCTCATCTACGCTCAGCGCCGTCCGCTCCACCGGGCCGTCGCCGAGTGGTACGAGGCGCACGTGACGGACCTGGAGCCGCTCGTTCCGCTCCTCGCCCATCACTGGAGCCGGGCCGGCGTGACCGAGAAAGCCGTCCAGTACCTGGGCCGAGCGGGAGGTCAGGCACTCCAGAACTACGCCAACACCGAGGCGCTCATGTTCCTCGCGGAGGCCCTCGCCCTCGACGATGCGGCCGGCCGGCCGACACCGGCGGCGACCCGCGCGGACTGGGAGCGCTGGACCGGCATCGCCCTGGTCAAGTCCGCCCGGTATCGGGAGGCGTTGCCCCATTTCGAGGCGTGTCTCGAACTCCTCAGGGCGCCCAACCCGCGCGGTCGAGTCCGGCGGTCGCTGTCCGTCGGGCGCCAACTCGCGCTCCAGGGCTGGAGGCGTGTCCACCACAGCCGCATTGCAGCTGATCAGCGAGATCGGGCGCTGGCGATCTCCGAGTGCCATCGCTACCTCGCCGAGGTGTCCTACTGGCGGAACGACCTGGTCCGGATGGTCCACGCGATGCTCGCCTCCCTGAACCACGCCGAGCCCGCCGGCAATTCCAAGGAGGGCGTCGTCGCGTTCGCCTCGGTGGGCTTCCTGTTCGGCCTGGTCCAGCTCCACAGGATCGCCCGACACTATCGCCGCCTGACCGACGCGGCGAGCGCCCGGGTCGGCAATCCCGACGCGGCGGGATACGCAGCAGAGCTCGAGGGCGTCTACTACCTCGTGGTCGCCGACTGGGCGTCGACCCACCGGATCGCGGAGAAGGGCGTCGCGATCTTCCGCGAGATCGGCGATCGGATGCGCTGGCATACCTGCCACTCGCACATCGGGTACGCCTGGTTGCACCAAGGAAGATTCGACCGGGCTGCCGCGAACGCTCGCGAGGCGGTCATCGCACTCGGGTCCGAGGGGCTGCTCCAGAGTCGCCTGTGGAGCCTGTCGGCGGTCCTCGCGTGCGACCTCGCGCAGGACCGGCTCGACCCCGCGCTGATCGCCGAACTCGACGGGTTGCTCGGGCCGGCCGTCCACGACGCCGACCAGCTGCTCGTCCGCGGGCTCGTCGCGAAAGCACTCGCGCGCGCGGGCGACGACGACGCCGCGCTGCGCCACGCGCTCTCCGTCGCGCCGCTCGTCGACCGGTTCCCGCCGCCGTCGTTTCACACGATGCTCGGCATCGAGGGCGCCGCCGAGGTCCTGATCGGTCGCTGGGCAGCCGCCCCGGCCGATCGCACCAGGCGTCGACAGGCGCGCCATGCGATCACCGGGCTCCGCCGGTTCGCACGGTTCAACCACGCGGCCAGACCGCGCGTGGCGCTGTTCGATGGGCAGGCCCGATGGATCGACGGCGACGTCGCAGGAGCGCGGCGGTCGTGGCAGCGGGCGCGGGCGATCGCCACGCGGCTCGACATGCCGTACGAGGCGGCGCTCGCGGACATCGAACTCGCCGCGAGCTTCCCGGCGGGCAACCCGGACCGGCTCCCGGCCGCGACACGCGCGCTCGCCGGCCTCGAGCCGAACGGGGCCTGGTTCGACGCCCGCCGGGCCCGAGACCTCCTCAGCTCACCGATCGACTCGGGCCCCCTCAGCGCCGAAGGATCCTGATCCGCAGCAGGATGACCAACCGGCCGATGCCCGAGACGATCGTGTGGATGATCCGGACGATGATTGGCGGGCGCGGGTCCCAGGGCAGACCGCGGGCGTATCGACGCGCGTCGTACCAGCGCAGCGGAGCGAGGAGCCACGGCTCGTAGATCGGCCAGACCCGGCACTCGGCGGCCGGCGAGTCGGTCGCGTCGAGGATGCCGTTGACCGCGCGTCGGGCGGCCTCGTTGGCCGCCTCCATCGTTGCGAGGTTCGTGTTCGTCCGGACGTAGTCCGAGGCGAGGAACAGGTTCGGGATGCCCGTGTGGGTCGTGGGTCGGAGGCCCCAGCGGCCGGCCTTGTTGACGAGGAGTGGCTCGGCATCCACGTCCATCCCCTCGACGTGGATGTCGCCCGGGTCCACGGTGCCGCCCGTCGAGATGTCGCGATCGAGGTACCAGCCGCGCTTCATGTCGTCGGTCAGGATCTCGTCGCCGGTCCGGTTGATGGCGTCCTTGAGCTGCGCCCAGACCTCGGCCTGGATCGCCTCGGGCGGGAGCTCGTGGGCGGGCTTCGTGGTCGTATGCACGCCGGGCGCGTCCCAATCGGAGATGTCCACCGACAGGATGTCCCGGACCGTGCCGTCGCCATAGCCCGCGAGGTCGTAGCCGGTCCAGAACTGGGCCTGCGAGATCGATGTGAGTGCCCACGGCGTCTCGATGTAGGTGACGTGCCCCGCGACGATCGGCACCCGCTGCGAGAGGTAGAACTGGAGACCCGTCATCCAGCGCGTGTCGCCCGCGAGGACCTTGATCCCGGCCAGGATGGGATCGACATCGGTCATCGCCTTCGACACGAGCGGGCCCATCCGCTCCACCGGGACCGCCGCGATGTAATAGTCGCCAGTGACCGTCGACTCGACGCCGCCCTCCCGAACAGTGACCCCCGCGATGCGCCGATCCTTGACATCGATCGCGGTGACCTCGGCCTCGAGGTGGTAGTCGACCCCGCGCGAGCGCAGCCAGGTCAGCCACGGGGTCAGCCAGACGTCGTTCGTCGGACCGTTGAGCAGGCGATCGGCGCTCGTCCCGGGCCGCGACAGGGCGTAGAACAGCTCGGTCAGGACGGTCCCGCCGACGTCGGTGCTGGCTTCCTTCGGGGTCGCGGCGATGAGACTCCGGGTCAGGCCGCCGACCAGGATCTTGCGGAATGCCTCCGAACGCTGCTCGGCGCCAAGGTACGTCACCCACGGCAGCCGCTCGTACTCCTGGAGGGACCGCTCCCGAGAGCTCGTCATCAGCTGCCAGACCCGGCTCGCGAAGACCTCCTCGTCCTCGACGGTCAGGCCCAGCTTTGCCATCTCGAACCGCTCCGCGAGCATCACCCGCACATCGGCGAACGATCGCGGGAACCACGCCGCCATGACGATCGAGGTGCGGCCGTCGATGGCGATCTCGTCCCGGCTCGCCTCTACGAGGTTGTCGGCCGCCGAGTGACCGCCTGCCACCGGGATCCGATCCATCGTATCGATGATGTGGCGATAGAAGCGCGGGAAGAAGCGGAAGCCGTGCTCCCCAGGCAGGTCCTTCCGTCCGTCCGTGCCCGTTCCGTCGACAGAGACGCTGCGGGCCTTACCGCCCGGCAGCCCCTGGCGCTCGAAGACGCGGACGCTGTACCCGCGCTCGATGAGCTCGTGCGCAGCGCTCATCCCCGCGACCCCGCCGCCGATGACGATGACGGTCGTCATCCGGCGCCCTCCAAGGCTGGTCTGCACATCGCGTCGCCTCCGCATCCGGCGTTCGCCCCCCGGTCCACGAGTGTGGCACGGTGCGTTCGTCGGCGAGCGGGCCGCGTGCGGAGGGTTCAAACCTCGCCCCGACCAAACCTGACTCATCGTCGAGCCTTGCTCAGCCCCGAGAGGGCTCCTCGTCCCCGGCCCGTCTGTTGGTGCCAGCGCCTCCGCTCCGAGCCATGGGGATGAGCGTCCCAGCCCTGGCCACGGCGATGCGACAACCAAACTCGGCGACGCGGGGTCTTCGCCACTCGGTAGGCGAGATCGCTGCCGGAACGGCTGCCGGGGAGGACTGCGCGCTCCGCTCCTTGTCAATCGGGGCGCGAAGGCCGCCGCTTGACCGCGAACCGGGTGGTCAGCGGGTTGATCGCGTACGGCAGCGGGCGGTCGGGGCTGAGCCGCGGCTTCAGGAGCCTGAACTCCGCCTGTCGCAGCAGCTCGGCGAGGCTCGCAGTGGCCAGCATCAGGGCGAGGTTCCTGCCGGCGCACTGGGCTTCGCCTCGAGAGAAGATGTTCAGCGACCAGTCGGAGTCCCCCGACCCGTCCAGCCAGATCTCCGGCGCCAACCGGTTCGCGTACGGGCGTGTTCCCGAGCGATGGAAGACGGCGGCGGGGATCAGCACGCGAGCGCCCGCGGGCACGGTTGTGCCGTGCCAATCGGTGTCGGTGGTTGTTCGACGGACGAGCGTGGGGGCCGCCGGCCACAACCTGATGCTCTCCTGGACACATGCGCGGATGAAGCGAAGGTCCGCGAGTCCGGCGACCGTGCCGCGGCCGTGGGCCAGATCGGCGGCGGCGATCTCCTCCATCGCGACGGCTTGCGCCGCGGGATGGGTTGCGAGCAGTGCCATCGCGTTCGCGACGACGGTCCGCACGGCATCGAGCGCCATGAGCCAGAACGGGACCTGGCCGTTGGGCAGCGTCTCCCGCTCCTGCGGCGCGCTCGGAAACAGACTGACCAGCGTGTCGGGCTCGGAGGCGTCGACGTAGCCCCGGATCCGTTCGTCCATCGACGCCCGGAGCCGTGCATCCCGGCCGCGATTCCAGACCTTCAGGCCGAGCCAGTTGCCGTCCTCGCGCAGGCGGCTGTGCTCAGAGCTCAGCTCGGTGTCATCGGCCGCCGCGTCGCCGAGCACGCAGCGGCGGCTGATCCGTCGGAAGCCCGCGAGCGATCGCTCGTAGTCCAGGACACCGCCAGTCCCGAGCATTGCCGTGATCTCCTGGTCGATGACCGCGAGGAACCGCTCGGCGAGCCGATGCGGTTCGTGGCCATAGCCGAGCACCGCCTCGTTGAACGGGCGGCGCTGGACGTGGAGGGAGGGTGGTGACGCGTTGAGCGCATCCGGCGCGAACGGATCGAGCGCGCGCTGCTTCTCGCGCGCATCGAGCGAGAACACATCGACGGGCGAATCGAGCACGCGGCGAACGTCCTCCGTCGCCAGGACCAGGAGCGTCTGCCCGAGGGCACTGCTGAGCACCAGGGAACGTCCGCCATGCCGCCCGGAGAGTCGCTCGACCGTCGCGACGGCCCACTGCCCGGTATTCAGGCGGGTGGCGAGCTCGGTCCAGAACGGCTGCGGGATCAGGGCACCGCGGAGCAGGCTCGGGAGGGCGTAGGTCAGCACGAAGCGGGCGTTCTCGGGGAGCGAGGCCCGCGGGAGCCCTGCCGTCATGCGGCCCAGCCGAGGCGTGCCCGTCGTGCCACGTCCATCGCTCGCCCTCTTCGCCGGATCGCGGAGCCCCGCGCTCGGCGACAGATTACGCCTCGGCATCAAGAGGCCCCGACTTGCCGGGCCATCGTGCATCGAGACCACGCGAACGGGCAACCGCCAGGCGACCGGGACGTTGACGTCGGTCCCGGCGCGTTGAGATCTGTCGCCCCGACCATAACGACCTCATCAGGTCCAACGGCGTCTGCCAGCCGGTGGCGGCGCGCCTCCTGCGACGGCTCCACCCGGACGCGGTCGACCCCCAGCACCCGGATCAGCTCGAACAGCGTCACCGCGAGCGCCCGGCGGTCCTCAGCATCCGCATCCCGCCACCAGTCCGGCAGGTGCTCGAGGTAGCCCCGGACCTCGTCGGGCGCGAGTGTCGGGAGTTCCCGGCTCCCCCGGGCCGCTTGCTCCGCGGCGTCGAGCTCGCGCATCGTCCGCTCGAGCGCCGCCGCGTCCCGGTCTCGGCGATTGCGCAGCTCCCCGCGGGCTTTGCGAACGCCCAACTCCGGCGACATGTCGCCGTGCTCCTGAGCCTGCCGCTCGAGGAGTACACGAACGCGCGCATGCCCTATGACCTGGGCCGCCTCGTCGGGCACGGGCTCCTCGAACGCATCCCGAAGAGCCACCGCTACCGGCTCACGCCGGACGGCTTGCATCGATGCGCTTCACGAAGTTGAGCAAGCAGAGCTAGACGGCCGAGAGGGCAGCGCGACGCTGGGCGGGCGACGGGAGGAGCCTGAAGCGAGAGCGCTGCGGTTTGGGTCGTCGCGAAGTCTCGCTCCATCCTCTGCGGCCCTGATGAAGCTCGTAGAACTGGTCCACGCCAGCGACATTGGCGCTCAGCACCCCGGTGGTGTCAGGACTCCGTCAGCATCCCAAGCCTATCGTCGGCGATGTCCTCGTCCCGTCACGACGTCCGGCTCTCGGACCGCGGCCGGCCGGGACGCCAACCAGGTCCATCGCCCGGCGGCCGGCCGAACTGGCCGCCGCCATCCCGCAAGGAGTCGCCAGCATGGCTTCCGTCCTCTCCCGCGGCGCGATCGCGCCATGAGACGCCGCTACGTCCTGATCAACGGCCTGCTGGTGCTCGCCCTCGTCGGCGCCGGCGCGACGGCCGTCCTCGCGGTCGGTGATCCGAGCCCGACGACCGCTGCCGCGACCCCGACCGCGACCGTCTCCCGTGGCACGGTGACGGCGACCGTGTCCGCGAGCGGCAACCTGTCTGCCGAGACCACGGTCGGTGTCAACTTCCCCGCCAACAGCGGGACGGTCACGGCGGTCACCGTCAAGGCAGGCGATACGGTCACGGCCGGCCAGGCGCTCGCCGCAGCCGATGACACGAGTGCCAGGCTGTCGCTCGCGTCCGCACAGGCCAACCTGGCGTCGGCGAAGGCGCAGCTGGCCTCCACGACCCAGAAGCGGACGGCGCGGGAGAAGGCCAGCGCCGCAGCCCAGGTGCGATCTGCGCAGGTGGCGGTCAACAACGCCAGCACATCCGTCAGGCAGGCACAGGCAACCTATTCCCGGGACAAGACCACCCAGGATGCCCTCGTCAAGGCGGCTCAGCGTGTGTACGACACGACCGTCGACCCGGCCACGAGGGCGACGGCGAAGTCGGCGCTGACGCAGGCCAAGAACACCCGCTCCAGCACGCTCCTCCGGGACAGCCAGGCAATTCAGACGGCCCGTGGTCAGGTGAGCTCGGCATCGGCGGCCCTATCGAACACGAAGGCATCCACGGCCGTGAACGCGCAAGGCGCGCGGGCGGGCAGCATCGCCTCCGCCAAGGCCCAGATCGCCGCGGCCCAGGTCCAGGTGGACCAGGCCCAGCTGGCCCTCGACGAGACCACCCTGCGGGCGCCCGTCGACGGGACAGTGGTCTCGATCGCGGGAACGGTTGGCGGACCGTCCTCCGCCGGCTCGGCCTCGAGCACCTCGTCGTCGACGTCGGGTTTCGTCGTCCTGAGCAGCATGTCCCACCTCCAGGTCACCTCGATGGTGGCCGAGGCCGATGCCGCCAAGGTCGCCCTCGGCCAGCCAGCCACCGTCACGTTCTCGGCGCTCAACGAGACCGCGGCGGGCACGGTGACCGCGATGGACCTCGCGTCCACGGTCAACAACAACGTCGTCGAGTACGGTGTGACGGTCAGCCTGGCCGACGCCCCGAAGGACCTCAGGCTCGGCCAGACCGCCTCGGTCAGCATCACGACCGGGACCAAGGCCGACGTCCTCAACGTCCCCTCGTCGGCGATCTCGAAGGTCGGGCCCCTGACACGGTCACGGTCCGCAAGGACGGCAAGGACACGCCGACACCGGTGCAGACCGGGCTCGCCGGCGACAGCGGGACCGAGATCACGGGCGGCCTCGCCGAGGGCGACGTCGTGGTCCTGCCCACGAGCAGCGGCCTCCCCGGGGGCTTCACCTTCCCCGGCGGCGGCCTCCCGGGCGGGATCTCGCGCGGGCTGGGGCAGTGAACGGCAGGCGACCACCGGTGGTCAACCTCGCCGGCGTCACCAAGACCTACGGCGAGGGCGAGGCCGCCGTGCACGCCCTCGCCGGCGTCGACCTGGTGGTCGAGCGCGGCGAGTATGTCGCGATCATGGGCCACTCCGGCTCTGGCAAGTCCACCCTGATGAACATCATCGGCGGTCTGGACGTGCAGACCCGCGGCCGGTACCGCCTCGACGGCATCGACGTGCGGCGCCTGGACGAGAACCAGCTCTCCGCAATCCGCAACCGCAAGATCGGGTTCGTGTTCCAGAGCTTCAACCTGCTGCCGCGGAGCACCGCGCTCGCGAACGTCGAGCTGCCCCTCGCCTACGCGGGCGTGCCGGCCGCCGAGCGGCGGGCCAGGGCGCTCGAGGCGCTCGACCTCGTCGGCCTCCACAACCGCGGGGACCACCGGCCCGCCCAGCTCTCGGGCGGCCAGCAGCAGAAGGTCGCGATCGCCCGCGCGATCGTGACCAACCCCGTGCTCCTCCTCGCCGACGAGCCGTCGGGCGCCCTCGACAGCCACAGCAGCGAGGAGGTCCTGGCCCTGTTCGACGGGCTCTCGGCCGCCGGCCGGACCGTCGTGATGATCACGCACGAGGCCGACGTCGCGGGCCACGCCCACCGCCTGATCCGCGTTCGCGACGGGCTGATCGTCGGCGACGAACGAGGGCAGCTCGCGGGGCACCAGGGGCCGCCCGCCCCAGCGACTCCGATGCTGGCCGCGTCATGAACCTCCGCGAGAGCTCCAGGTTCGCGGTCGAGGGCGTCACCTCGAACAAGCTGCGTTCGGCGCTCACGACGCTCGGCATCCTCATCGGCGTGGCGGCGGTGATCATCCTCGTCGCCGTCGGGACCGGCTCCAGCGCGAGCGTCGAGGCCTCGATCAGCCGGCTGGGCAGCAACACGCTGACCGTCAGCTCCACCTCGACGGCCGGAGGCGGGCGCGGAGGCGGCGGGTTCGTGGCGATCGGCGCCCTGTTCGGTGGCGGCGCCCCCGCGACGACCAACGGGACCAAGACCAAGGCGCGGCAGCTGACCATGGACGACGCCCGGGCCCTGACCGACACGACGCGCGCCCCGGACGTGCTGGGCGTCGCCCCGGTGGTCTCGGCGCAGTCCGTCACGGCCGCCTACGACGGCGCCTCCCACACGGTCGGAACGTTCACGGGCACAACGCCCGCATACCTGCTGATCGACAACGACACGGTGACCTCGGGCCAGGCATTCACCGACGCGGAGTACGAGGCGCACCGCCGGGTCGCGCTTGTCGGCACGACGGTCGCCAAGAACCTCGCGGGCGGAGACGGGACCTCGATCGTCGGCCAGACCGTGACCTTCAACGGCAAGGAGTTCACCGTCATCGGCATCCTCGGCGCCAAGGGCAGCACCGGGCCCCAGGACCAGGACGACCGCGTGATCGCACCCGCGACCGCCGTCCAGGACACGCTCGCCGGCTACGGCGCGCTGTCGTCGATCTCGGTCAAGGCCAGCTCCGCGGCGACGACGACCCTGGCCCAGGACGAGGTCCAGTCGATCCTCGACGACCGCCATGGCGTCACGTCGTCCAGCCGCGACTACAGCGTGTTCAGCCCCTCGTCGATCATCTCGGCGGCGACGTCGTCGACCGAGACCCTGACCGTCCTGCTCGGCGTCGTGGCCGCGATCTCGCTGCTCGTCGGCGGCATCGGGGTCATGAACATCATGCTCGTGAGCGTCACCGAGCGGACGCGGGAGATCGGCATCCGCAAGGCGATCGGGGCGCGCCGCAGCGACATCGTGAGCCAGTTCCTGCTGGAGGCGGCGATGCTGACGCTATTCGGCGGTCTGCTCGGCGTCGTGGTGGGCGTCGTCGGCGCACAGTTCACGATCCTCGGGGTCCAACCCGTGATCGCGCCCTACTCCGTTGCCTTGGCCTTCGGGGTCGCCATCGCCGTGGGCCTCGTCTTCGGCATCTACCCGGCCAACCGTGCCGCATCGCTGCGTCCCATCGACGCACTCCGCTTCAACCAGTGAGGACATCATGACCGAGATCGCTGCGACCGGACTCGCCGATCCGGACGAGAGGCGCGACGCGCCGCTTCCGGCGGAGCCTGCCCGTCCCGCCGACCGGGCGCCGGACGACGACGCCGAGTTTGATGAGCTGCCGCCGAAACGGCAGGTGCCCGCGCTGACGAAGCTGCTCGTCGTCGGCATCCTGGTGGCGATCTCGTTCGCCGGCGGCGTGCTCGTCCAGAAGCAGCACGACGCCAGCCAGACGGGCGGCCTGCCGGCCTCCCCGGGTGGCCCTGGAGGCCTCCCGGCTTTCCTCACGGGAGCCGGGGCGACCGGCGGTGGCTCATCGACAGGCGGCCGCCCGTCGACCGCCGCGAGCGGTCCCGTGCTGGTGGGGACGATCGAAAGCGTCTCGGGGGGCGACATCACCGTCAAGGATCTCGGGGGCAAGACGCACGCCGTCCACACGGGCGCAACGACCGGGTTCGCCGTGACCGGTGCTGACTGGTCAACGTCCCTACCGCCCGGAACGACCGTGAGCATCGAGGGGACGAAGGCGGATGACGGTACCGTGACCGCCACGACCATTACGCGCCGCTGATGCGTTCCCGCACGTCGCAGCGCCTCCACCTGCATCGATCGACACTCCAGGAGTCCCGAATGCCGACCTCCCGACGCATGCTCATCCCAGCCTTCATCATCGCGGCAGCCATCGTCGCCGCTGGCTGCGGGCCGAGTGGCGCCACCGCGGCTCCGGCCACCGCGGCTCCGGCCGCCTCCGGTCCGGCCGCCTCCGCTCCGGCAGGCGCCCCGGCAGGCGCCCCGGACGCCGCGAAGATCCAGCAATGCCTGGCCGCTGCGGGGATCACGCTCCCGTCCGGCGGCTTCGGGCCGCGGCCGTCGGGCTTCGTGCCCCCGTCCGGCGGCTTCGGGCCGCGGCCGTCGGGCTTCGTGCCCCCGTCCGGCTTCGTGCCCCCGTCCGGCTTCGTGCCCCCGTCCGGCGGCTTCAGGGGCGGCGCCGCCGACCCCGCGGTGGCCGCTGCCCTCGAGGCGTGCGGGATCACACTTCCCGGCCGTCCCGACCAACCCCTAGCCGAACGCGGTCCCTCTCGGAGCGGTCAGCCGAAGGCAGGAACGGATGCGGGTGCTCGTCGTCGAGGATGATCCCAAGCTCGGGCGCCTGTTGAGGCGGATGCTCGAACGCGACCTGCACGTCGTGGACCTCGCCGTTGACGCCGGTACGGCCCTGGAGTTCGCCGAGATGACAAAGGAGTTCGACGTGGTCATCCTCGATGTCGGGCTGCCGGACGGATCCGGCCTCGACGTTGCCCGCCGTCTGCGTCTGCTTGCCTATCCGGCTGGAATCCTGATGCTGACCGCCCGTGACACCGTGGGCGACCGGATCGCCGGACTCGACGCCGGCGCCGACGACTACCTGGTCAAGCCCTTCTCGTACGAGGAGCTCGTGGCGCGGCTGCGGGCCCTCGGCCGGCGACCGCGCTCGGCGAGTCGGGGTGGGCCGGGCTCGCTGACCGTGGGGCCCATCGTGCTCGACGAGATCCGCCACGACGTCACTGTCGACCAGCGCCCGATCTTGCTCACCGCCCAGGAGTTCGTGGTGCTCGAGACTCTTATGCGGCAGGTCGGCCGCGCGATGAGCCGCGACGAGCTGATGGACCGGGCGTGGCCCCTCGGCGCGGAGCTGACCCAGAACGCCGTCGAGGCGTACATCCACAGGCTGCGCGAGAAGCTCGGCCCGGCGGGTCACCGGATCGAGACGGTTCGCGGCGTCGGCTACCGGCTCCAGGATCGATGATGCGGCTCATCGGGCGCCTCGCTCGGCGTCGACCTACGGCATCCCCGGGCGCAGGCCAGCCGGATGCGCCGGCCATGCGCAAGGTCCGCCTGCGGCTCCTGCTGTGGAGCGGCGGGTCGACGCTCGTCCTGCTCGTGGTCCTCGGCGTCACGCTCGGCGTCGTGACCGCCGACTCCCTTCGCCGGAGCAGCGAGCAGCAGCTGGCCAACCGCGCGAACCAGATCTCGCACCTCGTCACCTCGGGGCCTCCCATCGCGTTCCCAGACCTCCCGGTCGGCCCGGCCTTCGGCGGCCCCGAATCTCGGGACAGTCGCGATCGTGGTCGAGCCCGACGGGAAGGCCCACGACCTCGGCAACTTGCCCAGCGGCCTGCCGATCACCGACGCGGTCGACGCGGCGCGACGGCTTGGCCCCGACCTCCGCACCGCACAGGTGGCCGGCATCCCGGTCAGGATCTTCACCGAGGTCATCCAGGGCGCCCCAACCGCGCTCGTCGTCCAGGTGGTCGCGGACATCACGAACGAGGTCCGTACGGTCACGACCCTCGTGTCCATCCTGGTCGTCGGGGGGCTGCTGATCATGGCCGCCTCGCTCGCGCTGGGCTGGTTCTATGCCGGGCGGGCCCTGGTCCCGATCCGCGACTCGCTCCGGCGCCAGCGGGAGTTCGCCGCGGATGCGAGCCACGAGCTGCGGACGCCGCTCGCGATCATCCGAGCCACGGTAGACGACCTGCGCGCCGAGCCCGACGGCTCGCGGCCTGCCGTCCACCTGGCGCTCGACGACATCGCCGAGGAGACCGACCACCTGGCTGGCCTCGTGGGCGACCTCCTCGTCCTTTCGCGCGCTGACGCGGGCGCGATCGAGGTCGAGCGGGTGCCCGTCGACCTCGCCGAGATCGCGGCGTCAGCGGTCGGCAACCTCGAGTCGCTGGCGCGCGACCGCCAGGTGGAGCTGCTGTCGAGTACCGAGCCCGCTCTGATGGAGGGCGACGCAGGGCGCCTCCGCCAGCTCGTCACTATCCTCGTCGACAATGCCATCCGCCATTCGCCTCGCGGAAGGTCCGTCAGAGTGACAGTCTCGCGGGCGGGCACCAGCGTCCTGTTGCGCGTCGAGGACGAGGGTCCGGGCATCCCGCCGGAGCAGCGGGCCCGCGTCTTCGACCGCTTCTGGCGTGGCACATCCCGTGGTGGCTCCGGCTCGGGGCTCGGGCTCGCCATCGCCGCCTGGATCGTGGATCGCCACGCTGGATCGATCCGGGTCACGGACACGGAGGCGGGGGGAGCCCGCTTCGAGGTGCACCTGCCCTGCAGCGCCGGCTGAAGGCAGCCGCGGCTCCCCGGTCGACCTGACGGGCGAGGTCGATGCGGAGTCCGCTGGCGCGGGGCCGAACACCTCGTGGCCTCGGCAGTCCACCAGCAGCCGGCTGCCGCCCGTGAGGGTGGCATGCATCACCGGGGCTGGACCGTCAGGATGAGGCGCGAGGCCCCGGTACCGGTTCGCAGGCCGGTTTCCATGGCGTGCGTCTGGGCGGCGACCCAAGGATCGTCTGTCGTGCCTGGATGCCAGATGTAGCGCGGGAACGCGCTCGACGCGATCTCGAGGCGGAGGCGATGGCCTGGCCGAAGCCGGTAGCCGGTGTGTCCGAGATCGACAGTCACGACTGCGTCCGCGTCGCCGTCCAGGCGGTACGCCCCGTCCACGATGCGGCGCGCCTCTCCCGTCGGATACACGTCGCACAGCTTCGCCATCACGTGGCCGCCGGCGGCTGGCGCTCGGACGACAAGGTGCGCCTGTACGGGACCGGCGAGGTCAAGAGGCTCGCGAGCCGCGTCCGCCGTGAACGTCAGGACGTCGTCGCGAACCTGCGTTGACCGTTCGTCCGGCCGTCGGAACCATCCGTCGACGGCCTCGCCCTCCAGGCTCGGGACCAGGTCTGGAGGGTCATGGCGCCATCGTGCTTCCATCGGGATGTGGTCCGGCCGTATCGACAGCGAGCCGCCCTCGGGGCCGCGACGGGCCTGTCCGGCATCGCCGAGATACAGGCACAACGACTTGGGCCCCGGGCGGAGGCCACGATTGGGAGACCTGCTGGCCGACATGCGTCAGCATCCAGGTCACCGGTGGCGCGGCCCCGGTGTCGTCGGCTCCAAGCAGGTGCCTGCGGAGGAACGCGACTTCGGCGCCCAGGACGGTCGGCATCCGGCGTCCCGCAGATCTACTACGTGGGGCTCCTCGCCGGCGAGAACGACCAGGAGGCGGCCGCGCGGACGGGTGACGGCCGGGAGGTCAATCGCCACAACTTCAGTCGCGAGGGAGACCGGGAAGCTGTCAGTCTAAGCGGCGTAGGCCTGGAACGGCTGTCGGCTGCGCAACTCGAACGCGGCGTGCGATGGCAGCTTCCGGGTGCGAGTTGCGCGGACGACCGGCTCACCCTGGCATGGGCAACGCGAGCGGAGACGTGCGTACTCGACCTCGACGTCCGCGCCATGCGCTCGCGCGTTGCGCTGACCAATTCGCGCGGCCTTCGCGAGACGTTTGACCTGTAGCGAGGCGGAGCAACGGAGCCGCCCGGGCACGTCGACGAATGCCCGTCGTCCAGGCTGGCGTCGAGCCCGCCTGGCCGGCGCTGACGCGGGCTCCGAAAGGCGCCCCGAACGTCCGCTTCATCGGTCCCTCACGGCAACATCACCCGGCGCGTCGTGATGCTATGATGCGCAGATGACGAAGGTGCGCACAACGCTGACGATCGATCCTGAGGTCCTCCGCGCCGTTAAGATCCGCGCCGCCCGCCTGGGCAAGGGCGACAGCGACGTGATCGAGGAGGCCCTGCGCCGGGACCTTGGGCTCGACTTGCTCGACCGGCTGTGGGCGGCCAACGACCTCGACGAGGCCGACGCCAACGCCCTCGCGACCGAGGCCGAGCACCGCACCCGAACCCGCGCCTGACGGCGCCGCCCGCGTGCGCGCCGTCCTCGACGCCAACGTCCTCATCTCGGCGATCCTGTCGCCGCGCGGAACCCCCACCCGACTACTGCTCGCCTGGCAGGCCGGGGCGTTCGACCTCGTTGTCTCGCCGGCGCTCCTGGCCGAGCTGCGCCGGGCGCTCGCGTATCCCAAGGTCGAGCGGCTCGTCCCGCCGGCGGATGCGGGTGCATTCGTCGCCTGGATGGGTCGCTCGGCGCTACTCGCCGCGGACCCGGACGGCGAGCCACCTGTCCACGCCGTCGATCCCGCCGACGACTACCTGATCGCCCTGGCTGCCGTCGAGCGGGCGGTGCTCGTGTCGGGTGATGCCCACCTCACGGTTCTAGCCGACCGGTTCCCGGTCCGGACGCCGGCCGCCTTCCTGGAGTCCCTGGAGGCGTAGCGCCCTCCGCTCGCATCGATGTCGTCGTGGCCAATCCTCTCCCCCGACCAGCTCTCGAGACACACCAAATCCGGACCCTTGCGGTCCGGCTTTCCTGCTGTCGAGGCGCTGACCGGCCTCGGGTACTCTTTCCTCGAGGAGCTGTCCAAGGCGACGTCGGCCGGCTCCCTCGAAGGGGGCTGACCGCGCGGGGGTCGGAGAGCCGATCCCGATCGACCACCCGGCCAGGATCGCCCGAACGGCCGGCGACGTTCATCCGCTGCTCCCTTGATGGCAGATCTCGACGGATCTCGGACTGATGCTGCTCGATCCCGAGCGGTTTGAAGACGCGAAGGGGGTCAGTGCGTGTCGTCCGCCTCGGGGTCGAGCGCCAGCGCCGCCGAGTTGATGCAGTAGCGGAGGCCGGTCGGGTTCGGGCCGTCGTCAAAGACGTGCCCGAGATGGCCGCCGCAGGTCGCGCACATCGCCTCGGTCCGCTTCATGAACAGGGACCGGTCGGTCTCGGTCGCGACGGCATCCGGGGCGACTGGGGCGAAGAAGCTCGGCCAGCCGGTTCCCGACTCGAACTTCGTCTCGGAGCTGAACAGCTCCGTCCCGCACGCGGCGCACCGGTAGGTCCCGGCCCGGTGCTCATTCCAAAGGGCGCCGGTGAAGGCGCGTTCGGTGCCCTTCTCGCGAAGGACTCGGTACTGCTCCGGGGTCAACTCGGAGCGCCATTCGGCGTCGGTCTTGATGTTCAGGGGAACTCGCTTGGTGTTGCTCATGGGCGGATCATGCGCCTCGAATGTGCGGCCTGACGACGGGGGTCATCGGTCAGCGATTGAGCGTGCGCTCAATTCGCGTGTCCGGCACGACCCAGATCACCGCGACCACGACATACATGGCGAACGCGACCGCAGGCGCGACCAGGGCGATCGGGATCGAGACCGCATAGATCACGGGCGAGAACTTTCCCTTCCAGTCGTCACCGATGGCCTCCGCGAGCCGCGTGCCCTCGGGCTGGATCGGGAGGAGCGCATGCACGAGGAGGAAGTAGCGACATCGCCGCGGCCAAGAGGACCAAGCCGTAGAGTGCGACGGGCACCGCGGCGAAGTCGTGCTCGCCCATCCACGCTGTGGCAAACGGGAACAGCGACAGCCAGAACAGCAGGAACAGGTTGGCCCACAGGACGCGTCCGTCGACCGCCCGGACGGCCTGGAACAGGTGGTGGTGGTTCACCCAGTAGATCGCTACGAAGACGAAGCTCAGGAGGTAGCTCACGAAGACGGGCGCAAGCCCACGCAGTGCCTCGAGCGTCGTGTCCCTCGGGCGGCCGCAGCTCCAGGACCATGATCGTGATGATGATCGCGATGACGCCGTCGCTGAACGCCTCGATCCGACCCTTGCTCAGCTGCTGTCCTCCCACCTGATGCCCCAAGTGTGCCGGGCGGACGCGCGCTCCGTCGAGCGCAGGGCCGTCAGTCGCCTTCGAGGGTTCGGCTGAACTCATCCGTGTTGGCGTGCGGCTCAGGTCTACCAGACCACCTCCAGGATCGGCCCGTAGACTTGCGCGATGGCCCTTCCAGCTGGCTGGGACCGTCGCGACCGCTGGACACTTCGCTTCGCCGATCCGGAGTTGGAGCAGGTCATACCAGCACGCGGATCAGGCCGAGGGAGTGCGACGCGTCCGGACTGCAAGTCTCGGCGCGACCCTCGTGTGGGTGGTCGTGGCCCTCATCGCCCCATCCGCCTTGGACGTCCCGGCCGAGCCCGTTTGGCTGACTTCGGGCGTCATGACTGTCCTCCTGCTCGCAAGCGCAGGCCTGAGCCACTGGGCCACCACGCAACATCGCCGTGACGCGATCGGATTGAGTCAACAACTTGCGGCGGGCGTCGCGGCACTGGTGCTGACGACAATCACCGGCACCTTCGCTGTGTATGCCATGCCGGCCATCATGCTCACCGCCGTCGTCGGTTTCTCGGTGACCCGTCACCCGTTCGTAGGCTCCGTCGGGCTAGGGGTTACTTACTGCCTGCTGTTCCTGCTATTCGCGCTCGCGGTCGGGATCGGGTCGCAGTTGCCAGTCCAGGTCTTCCTCGTGGCCGCCACGGTCGCATGTGGGTGCGTCGGGGCATACCTGCTGGAGCGATCCCAGCGTGCGATCTTCGCGCAGGGCCGGCTCGTGAGCTCGCTGCACCAGCGCGTCGACCAGCTGCTCCACCAATACTTCTCGCCGGACGTGGCGAGCACACTCATCGAGGACCCTGGCCGCGCAGCGCTGGGCGGGGGGGAGGTCGAGGTGACGGTGCTCTTCGCCGACCTTCGCGGCTACACGGCCTTCTCGGAACGCACGGCACCCGCCGAGGTCGTCGCGATGCTCAATGCCGCGTTCGGGGTGGCGGTGCCGATCGTGCTCGCCGAGGGCGGTACGGTCACGCAGTTCATCGGGGACGCGATGATGGCCATATTCAACGCCCCAAGCCCACAGCCCGACCATGCCCTACGGGCGGCCCGCGCGGCACTCGCCATGCAGCGCGGGGTAGGGGAGATGCTCACCGCAGGCACGCGGCCGCAGTTCCGGGTGGGCCTTAACAGCGGCATCGCGCTGGTGGGCAATATCGGCGCGGCCGAGATGCGCAGCTTCTCGGCCATCGGCGACACGACCAACCTCGCCGCCCGCCTGCAAACATATGCCGCCGAAGGCACCGTGGTGATCGGCGCGAGCACCTACGACCTGATCCGGGAGCGGGCGATCGTCCGGCCGCTGGGATCGCCTCGGCTGAAAGGCAAGTCGCAGCCGGTCGAGGTCTACGAGCTGCTCGGCCTGCGTGACGGAGCCAGCGGCGCATCGGCCGTCGGCGAGCGTAGCCCACCGCCTGTTGCCGGCCGGTCTTGACGGCCGTCTCACCGGTGATACCGTTGCGCCATGGAGAGCGTCACGATCCGGGAGCTGCGCAACCGCGGCGGCGACGTGGTGGACCGGGTGGAGGCTGGGGAGCGCGTGACCGTCACGCGTGACGGGCGGCCGGTGGCCGAGTTGCGCCCCGTCCGGTCGCGTGGCGTCGCGGCGGCCGCCCTGCTCGAGCGATGGCGCCGCCTTCCGGGGTGGACGCGGACGCGCTGCGCCGCGACGTCGACGCGGTGATCGACGAGGGCCTGTGAGCGACCCCGAGGGCCTCCTCGACACGAGCGCCCTGCTGGCGATCCGCCGCCTGCCGGACGCGTCGTCGCTGCCTGACGTCGTGCTGATCTCGGCGGTCACGCTCGCCGAGCTCTCGGTCGGGCCCCTCGTCGCCGCCGACGAGACGGAGCGGGCGAGGCGGCTCGCCCAGGTGCAGCAGGCCGAGGCCGACTTCGACCCGATCCCGTTCGACGCCGCCGCCGCCCGGGCGTTCGGCCTGGTGGCCTCTTCGTACCGGCGTTCGGGGCGTACGTCGGCGGCGCGGTCGTTCGACGCGATGATCGCTGCGACGGCGATCGCGAACGGCCTCCCCCTCTACACCGCGAACCCGTCCGACTTCGCAGGCATCGACGGCCTGGTCGTCCGGGCGGTCCCAGCGTCGGCGCCGGAGGCCTGAGGCCCGGCCGTCGCCCGGCCGGCGACGCGGCACCGCAGCGGCCACATCACCGGGACAGTGAGGTCGGTCACTGCGCCATCGCCTGCTCGAGCGGGTGCGTGTCGCGGTCCCGCAGGAGGTGGGTCCGCCAGTATCGGCCTGAGCGCCGCGATCACGTCATTCCCGGCGGAGTCGGATGGGCCACCGGCCGGATGCCGATCAGCTCGTACACGTTCATGGCGATCGACCTTCCCTTCAGCTCGGGCGCCCCCAGCAGGCGGACCTCGACATGGTCGCGGACCAGCTGGTACGTCTTCTCACCGACGACGACCGTGCCGGCCTCGGCGAAGGATTGGAGTCGCGCGGCTACGTTCGTCGTATCGCCGATGGCCAGGAAGTTGTGGAGTTCGGCGCTGCCGACATTGCCGACCAGGGCCGGACCGCTGTTGATCCCGACGCGGAAGCTTGGCCCCGTCCGCGCCGCCCTCGATGGCGTCCATCCCGCGTTGCAGGGCGAGCCCCGCGCGACACGCCCGCAGCGCATGGTCTGGCTGGCGAAGCGGCGCATTGAACACGGCCATCAGGGCATCTCCCATTAATTGGACGATCGTCCCACCCTCGGCAAAGACGGCCGGGACCGCGGCACCGAACGCCCTGTTGAGCATCGCGACAACCTCGGGTGCGGGTGTTCGCTCCGAGAAGGCTGCTCAATCGCGGTAGGGGCCGGAGCGCAAGAGAGACCAGTGCATTAGTGGCAAGGCTGTCGTCCGACAGCGTTAGTGGCGAGGCTTAACACCCGTCACGGTGGCCTCCCGCGGGGGCTTTCGTCGACCGGCAGTCATGGATCGGCGCTGACCCACGTCCATCGCCGCTCCTGCGCCTCGAAAGCGTGACGGACAGTCGAGCCGAAGCCCGGGCCGGCGTCCGGACACTCCGTCGCGAGCCCGCCTCACGCGTGGAGGTCAGGACCACCGGCGTGATGGACGGGGCTCGCCTCGTCCCTTGCGAGCCCGCACAGAACGCGGGGGTGCTCAACCTTATCTGGCGCACCAGCCGGGCGACGGCTAGACCCGCAGTCCAGCTAGGCGTGGCAGACCTGATCGTGGATGGACTCGTGGTCCATCTGTGGATCCACGGAGGAACTCCACCGGCGAGCTCTTGTCTGGAGGTGGAGTCGTGGGCCACCGGTTGCGCGCAGGGAGTCAGGAGTCTGGACCGCTGGTCCAGCCGACCCGGCCCGGTGAACCCCGGTTAACGCGCAGTCCCGGAAACCCTAGACGCCGCCTGTCCCTGCGCCTACGATCCTTCCGCCAATTGATGACGGGCGAGAGGAACGATCACCATGAGGCATCCCGGAACCAGACTTCACATGCTGTCCGCCACTGAAAAGGGCGGCGGCGCAGTGCCGCAAGATCACTGAAGGCGTGAACAGGACAGCTCCTGTTCGGCATCGCCCTGGGAGCGTTGGACGTCCCGACAGCGGCGAGGGCTCAGCCGCTGCGCGAGGTACGTCCCAGCCGGCAGACCGACCGACGGCCGAGCTCGACGTCGATCGCGGGGCTCTCCGACGGGGCTCGCTTGCGGTTCCTCGACGACGGGGTGGAACAACTCTACCAACGCCAAGGAGGCGCCGAGAGCCAGGCCGGGTTCCGCATCACCACCGGCGCTGCGGCGGTCGTGTGGCTGTTGGCTGCCGTCATCATTCCGATCGGCACACCAATTCCCATGGATCGCGCGATCCCCTTGTGTTTGGCGATGGCGGTACTGAACGCAGCGGCCTTCCTGCTTTCGGCCCGGGCTGCCACTCTGGATCGACAGCATTTGATCGCTTCCGTTCTGACCTCCGTGAACGGGCTGGTCATTCTCTGGCTTGCGTCCACGGGTGGCGTCCTGCCGGGATACGGGATCAGCGCGATCATGCTGTTATTCGCCTTCGGGTTCGTGGCACGCACCGGGTTCATCTTTGCCGCGTGGCGCTCGGCCGTCATCGTCGCCGGCTTCGTCGTCGCTGCCATCCTCTATCGCGGTCGGGGCAGCCTCCTCGTCGACGCATTCATCTTCGGAGCCGCGGTGATCGGCACCCTCCTGGCTCTGCGACTACTCGAGCAGTCACGCCGCCGCGTCTTCTACCAGGACATCGTCATCACCGAACAGGGAGACGCGCTGAGGCTCGAGAAAGAGAGGGCCGACGCGCTGTTGCTCAACGTTCTTCCGGGATCGATTTCCTCGCGCCTCCTCGCCGGCGAGCGGACGATCGCCGATGAATACCCGGCCGTGACCGTGCTCTTTGCTGACATCGTTGGCTTCACGTCGTTGACCGCGCGTCTGCCAGCCGACGAAGTGGTCGGGATGCTCGGCCGACTCTTCGCGCGCTTTGACGAGCTCGTAGCCGCACGCGGCCTCGAGAAGATAAAGACCATCGGCGATGCATACATGGCGGCGGGCGGACTTCCCGAGCCACTCGAAGACCATGCAGCTCGCGTCGTCGATCTCGGGCTCGCGATGATCGACGTCGCCAGGCAAGAGGGCGACCGATTTGCCGACCTTCGGCTTCGAGTTGGCGTGCATTCAGGGCCGGTCATCGGCGGCGTGATCGGCCGCCGCAAGTTTGCGTTCGACATCTGGGGCGCAACCGTGAACATCGCGAGCAGGCTCGAGTCGCAGGGCATCGCTGGACGTGTCCACGTCAGCGCCGCAACCTGGCGAAACGTGGAGGACCAGTTCGATGCGGAGCCCCGCGGTCCAATTCGACTTCGCGGATACGGTTCCATGGAGACCTACACGATCGTCAGCCACCGCAGCAGAGCGAGCGCAGACCAAAGCGGCGGTCCGTCGGGTGTTCGGATCAGGACGCCCGCGAACTCCGTCGAGCGGATACCGATCGAGTGAGCGGCTGCCGGCCTGACGGCCGCCAGACGAAGTGGACGGTCGTGGCCCCTCGCTCAGGCCCCAAACTGGCCGCGCATGGTGACCGAAGCCTTCGAGTAAGAGTCTGAGCCAGAGGCTGGAAGGCGAGCAGCTCGCGGTCCTCGATCATCTCGCCGACCGCGTCCCGATCGAGGTTCGACACCCCCGTCTCCGTCACGGCCGTTCTCCGGAGTGGACCATCGTGAGGTCTCTCGCGATCGACGTTGCCCAGTCCTGGATCGCCACCCAGTCCCGATGGTCGCCGTAGGGGTTCTTGACCATGGACAGGATCCGCCGTTCGATGAACCCGAGATCGGCCTTGTCCGCCTTGCCGGCGAAGACGCGATGCTCTCGGCCTCCGACGAGCCCGAGGAGCCTCATGCCCTCCGCGCGTCGGCAGGATCGACGATGTCGCGCCCGAGCGGCCCGCTCGAGAACAGCCACACCGGTCGTGTGCGCAGCGCATCCGCCGAGCCGTTCACGAGATCGCGGGCCGGCCCCATCCAGCGGCCCATATGGACCGCGCTGCCGACGATGACGGCGTCGTCGGCGCGACTGACTCGACGTCCTGTCTTTGGCAGCCGGTCGCCGGCGCGCCGAATGGAGCGCTCGGCCGTTCAGGCAGCCAACGCCTCCGGGATCGCCCCGGTACCCTGGTTCTGACTCAGGCGTCCACCGTTCACGAGTGCCACGCCCCCCACCACGAGCCACAGGAAGCCGTCCCGACCTACACGGTCAAGCGGCAGGACCAGGCGCGGCGGCGCATTGTGCTCGTTCGGACTTGCGGGCCCTCGACGTCAGGTCTCGCGCGGCTCAGGATTTCGAGGGCGTGATCGACTAGGCAGTTTGCCCGGTTCGCGCATCTATAGGGTGTGACGAATTTGCAGCCCGTCGTGGCCAGCGGCATCCACCCGAGTCCCATCGCCGCCGATGCGGCGATGGTGACCGAGCTTCACGAAGCTCACGGAGCGGCCCTGTATGACTTCGCGCGCCACCTGGGCTTGAGCGACGAGCAGGCGGCCGATGCGCTCCAGGAGGCGATCCTGCGCCTCTGGCGCGAGATCCGCCGCGGCACGTTCATCGAGCGCCCGCTGGCCTGGCTCTACCGCACGGTGTACCGACTCGCGATGGAGCAGCATCGCTGGCGCGATCGCCTGTCGCGGCTGCTTCCCCGACTCGCGCCACACCGAACCGATTACGCCGGGCCGGAGAGCTCTGACCGGGTGACCGTCTGGGCGGCCGTCGATGGCCTGCCTCCTCGGCAGCGCCACGTGCTCTACCTCCACTACGTCGCGGACCTGACCTTCGAACAGATCGCCGACGTCGTCGGCATCTCGGCCAGCGCGACCCGCACCCATGCCAGCCGCGGCATCGCGACTCTGCGCGAGCGCCTCAGCAGCGAGGAGGGCTGGTGATGGACGAGCGCCGCCTCGAGCGCGCCCTTCGCCAGGGCCCGCCCTTCGCGACCCGGTACGTCCCGTATTCGTTGGCACTCGACGCCCAACCGGTCGTGCGCGGTCCCGCTAGCGTGGGCCGGCTGGCGCTGGTCATCGCCGTGACGGCGCTGTTGCTGGTCGGCCTGCTGGCGGGATTGGTGGCAGTCGGACGCCACCATGAGATTCGCCCCGCCTCCAATGGGTGGCTGGCCTTCACACGATCCGGCTCAGGCCCGCGAAGTTCCAACGGGTGGGTCGAGCGTGACATCTACCTCGTTCGGGAGGGTCAGGCCGCCCATCGGATCGTCGGGTCTGAGGTCGAGACGTTGGACCAGATCTGTCCCGTCTTCTCGCCCGACGGGAGGCGACTCGCGCACGGCGAGGCCGAAGGGACCCCCGATACCACCTATCACGACGCCGCGCTGGTCATCTCTGACGTCGACGCCGCCGGCAACGCGTCGGAATCGATGCGGATCGACGTTGGAGGGACCTTCCCGCCGCCGTGCGCCGTGTGGTCGGCGGACGGTCGCCGGGTCGCCTTCGGTGTCTCACCGACGTCTCCAGGCAACGATCGATCGGCGTCGGCAAATGAGGTATGGATCGCGACGGTCGCAGACGGCCACGTCGATGTGCTATCGACCCAGTCGGCCACCGACCTGGAGTGGTCGCCTGATGGCTCGCAGCTCGCGATCGCGAGTGGCCAGACCGATCCGGTCTCCGGGCGGTCGTTGCGCGACGGGTCCATCCGCCTCTACGACGCGGACCGCGGCGACATGCAGACTCTCGTCGAACCGGGACCCTGGGGCGTCTGGAAACTGGCTTGGTCACCGGACGGCAGCCGGATCGCCTACCAGCGAGGTCGGAGCGACGGCGGTGAGATGGACCAGGAGATCTGGGTGGTGCGGGTCGACGGCCGCGAGGAACATCGGCTCACCCGTCAGTTCGGATCCATCTATGGCGTCGGACCCGTGTGGTCTCCGACGGGCGATCGCATCGTCTACCAACGGATGAAGACTGCCGGAACGGAAGCGCACGACGTGGTGCTCATGACGCCCGATGGCGGGAGCGATCTCGTCCTGCCCGATCTGCGGCTGCCGGGGGACGATGCGTCGGTCTCCTGGCGCCCGGACAGTGTCACCTGGTCGCCCGACGGCAAAGAGCTCCTGTACTCGGCATGGATCAGCGGACGGCCGGGTAGGGCACTGATCTCACGTCCGCTTGACCCAGGCTCAGACCCCGTTGTGATCCAGGAGGGCCTCGACCCCGCCGGCGAGAACCGTTCTTGGGGAAGGCTCCCGGATGAATAGCCGCCGCAGAAGGCGTCGGCCGGGGACTCGACGCAGCCACCTCGTGTTCGACCCTCAGCGAGGGTGTCCCCCGGACCGGGCTTCGCGACCACGCTCTCGCGTGAGCCCGCAGCCGGCTCATCTCGGTGATCCTCTCCTACACGCAGACGCCGCAACCCAGCGCGGAACGTCATCGAGACGCTCGACATCGATCCATGAACGCGGCCGACGACCACCCGCGCCTGCTCGTCGCGCCGCGAACCCACGTCCCACGGTCGATCACCGTTCGATGACCTGATCCGATAGGTACAGGTCCTCTCGCCCGGCGTCCTGCTCGTCCGCTCCACGTCGGACGTGTCACCCAAATCGCCTGTTGCCACGGCGAGCGCAAATGCTTAGGCTCGGGTCCGCGCGACGAGCGCACGAGCCCCGCGTTGATGAGGTGAGGAAACCCATGGCGGCCAATGCTGGCACTCGCGCGGCAAAGACCAAGAGGCAGTTCCCGATCCTCGAGGGCGTCCTGCCGATCGACATGGCCCGAGTGCCGACCGAGGTCATCGCCGGCCTAACCCTGGCCGCCCTGGCGATGCCCGAGGTGATGGGCTACGCCAAGATCGCCGAGATGCCGGTGGTCCTCGGCCTGTACACCCTGGTCCTGCCCATGGCCGCCTTCGCCTTCTTCGGCTCGTCCCGTCACCTGGTGGTCGGAGCCGACTCGGCCACCGCGGCGGTCCTCGCGACCGGGCTGGCCGGCATCGCCGCCGCTGGGGCACCCGGATCGGCCAGCTGGATCGCCATGGGCAGCCTGGCCGCCCTGATGTGCGCGGTGTTCATGATCGTGGGCCGGATCATCCGGCTCGGGTTCATCGCCAACTTCCTGTCGCACAGCGTCCTGATCGGCTTCCTGACGGGCGTCGGGATCCAGGTCGCGATGGGCCAGGTCGCCGGGATGTTCGGGGTGAGCGACGGGAGCGGGACGACTCTCGAGAAGTTCGCCAACACACTCAGGGCCATCGCGGCCGGAGACACGAGCGTCCCGACCCTGGTGGTGTCGATCGCGGTCCTGGCGACGATCGTCGGTCTGGAGCGGGTCAACAAGAAGATCCCAGGAGCGCTCATCGCCGTGGTCGGTGCGATCGTCCTGAGCTACCTCTTCGATTTCGCCTCTCGCGGGATCACCACGATCGGCACGGTCCCCGCCGGCCTTCCCCCGATCGGTCTGCCGGCCATCCCTGCCGGCGAGTGGGCGAGCGACATCGTGGCTCTCCTGCCGATCGTCTTCTCGATGTTCATCCTGATCCTGGCCCAGAGCGCCGCCACGTCTCGCGCCTACGCCATGAAATACGACGACAGCTTCAACGAGAACGTCGACCTGATCGGTCTGGGGCTGGCCAACGCTGCGGCCGGCATCAGCGGCACCTTCGTGGTCAACGGCTCACCGACCAAGACCGAGATGGTCGACAACGCCGGCGGTCGCAGCCAGCTGGCAATGCTGGCGACCGGCGCGGTCGTTGTGGTGGTCCTGCTGCTCCTGACCGTTCCCCTGTCGTACATGCCCAACGCCGTCCTGTCGGCGGTGGTCTTCCTGATCGGGATCAAGCTCGTCGACTACATCGGGATGCGCGGCATCTATGGCCTGCGCAAGGACGAGTTCGTGGTCGCCGCGATCACCGCCGCGGTGGTCGTCGGGGTGGGCGTGGAGCAGGGGATCATCCTGGCGATCATCCTTTCGCTGGTCCTCGTCCTGATGCATGTCTACAGGCCGCACGACCGCATCCTGTCGTTCAGCCCCGAAGGGCAGCCGGTGATTACCCCGGTCGGTCAGCCGGTCCAGGCGGCCCCCGGGCTCGTCATCTACGACTTCGGAGCAGAGCTGTTCTACGCCAACGCGACCCGCTTCACCGAGGAGATCATGGACATCGTCGAGAGCGCCGATCCGCCGCTCAGGTGGCTGGCGATCAACGCCGCGGCGATCGGCGACATCGACTTCTCGGGTGCCGACTCGGTCCGCCAGATCCAGAACGAGCTGGTCGGCCGGGACGCCACGCTGGTCCTGTGCGCGGTCGATCCGGCCGTGCGGAGGTTGCTCGACGCCTACGGCTTGACCGACAAGATCGGAGCCGACCACTTCTTCGACCGGCCGATCGACGTCGTGACGGCCTTTTCGAAGCTGGCGCCAGCGGCCAGCTGACGGGCGGTGACCCGATGACAGAGAGGTCCATGGCCACGCTTCCGACCCGCGAAGAACGCGCCCAGCTGGGCCGGGCCGCCCGGACGAGGGTCCCGGCGTCCATGCATGGCGGGTGGACACCGGCGGCCGACCGACCCGATCCGATCGCCCTGCTCGAGGAGCAAGCGACGACCCGTGTCCAGGAGCTGGTGCCCATCCGGTATGGGCGGATGGCAGCCACGCCGTTCACGTTCTTCCGCGGTGCCGCGCTGCCGATGGCGGTCGACCTGGCGCCGACGCCGGTCAGCGGCCTGACCGTCCAGGCCTGCGGCGACGCCCACCTGTCGAACTTCGGGCTGTTCGCCTCGCCCGAGCGCAACCTCCTGTTCGACATCAACGACTTCGACGAGACATTGCCGGGGCCGTGGGAGTGGGACCTCAAGCGCCTGGCGGCGAGTCTGATCGTGGCCGGCCGTGAGCTCGGGTTCGACCGGGCGACGAACGCCCATACGGTCCACGCCGCGGTCCACAGCTACCGCCAGCGGATGGCCGAGTTCGCCGAGATGTCGGCCCTCGAGGTGTTCTACTCGCGGGTGGACGTCGCGGCGATCAGCGCCTACGTCGACAAGCGGGCCATGCCGTTCCTCCAGTCGACCGTCCGTTCGACGTCCAAGCACGACAGCCTGCACGAGCTGCCCAAGCTGACCGAGATAGGCCCGGACGGCCGCCGACGCATCCGCGACCGGCCCCCGACCCTGGCCCATCGACCCGACCTGACCGGCGTGGCCTTGAAGGTCGGGCTGACGGCCTACCGGGAATCTCTCCTGGTCGACCGGCGGGCGCTATTCGACCGCTACGAGATCGTCGATCTCGCCCTCAAGGTGGTGGGGGTGGGGAGCGTCGGCCTGGCGGCCATCGTCGTCCTCCTGGACGAGGGCGCCGACGAGGACCCGGTCTTCCTCCAGCTCAAGGAGGCGCAGGCGTCCGTGTTCGAGCGCTTCCTTGGGCCAAGCTCGTTCGCCACGAGTGGAGAGCGGGTCGTATCCGGTCAACGGATCCTCCAGGCGGCCAGCGACGTCCTGCTTGGCTGGGCGGTCGGGCCGGCGGGGCGCCACTTCTACATCCGTCAGCTGCAGGACCAGAAAGGCAGCGCCGTGATCGAGGCCATGACCCGGGACGACCTGGTCACCTGGGGCCGGCTGTGCGGCTGGGCGCTGGCACGCGGTCACGCCAGGTCGGGGGATCCGGTCGCGATCGCCGCCTACCTGGGCGACGACAACGCGGTCGACCACGCCCTGGCCGACTTCGCCGCGGCCTATGCCGACCAGAACGAGAAGGACCACGCGGCGTTGCTCGAGGCGATCAAGTCGGGCCGGGTCACGGCAACAACAGGTAGCTGAGCCTCGCCCGGTCAGCTTGGGCCGCTGGGCCGCAGGGCGTCGTCAGCGGCGTTGTGCGACCCCGGGAGCCTGCTGGGCAGCCCGGGGTCGACCTTCGGTCACCTATGGGCAGACCGCTCACCCGCCTTGCCTCCGGCGAATTCAAGTCACACCCATGCGATCCTAGAACGCATGACTGATGCCCGCGCTGGCGCCGAGACGCGCATCGATCGTTGGCTGTGCGCGGTGCGCCTCGTGAAGACCCGCCCCCTTGCGACGCAGTTGTGCGAGGGAGGCCACGTCGTCGTCAATGGATCACCGGCGAAGCCGTCGACGAAGGTTCGCGCGGGCGATCGGGTGGAGGCCCGGATTGCGGACCGCGAGCGCGTCGTCGAGGTCATGCGGCCGATCGAGTCGCGGGTGGGGGCCGGCGTCGCCGCGACCTGCTACCTCGACCACAGCCCGCCGGTCGTGCCGCTTGCCGGCCCGGAGATCATCCTCATCCGCGGGGAAGGCCGGCCGAGCAAGCGTCTCCGGCGCGAGCTCGAGCGCCTGCGCAGGGCCACCGACCCCTGAGCCTGCGGAACGACCGCATGTCGAGCCACGTGCCCGACCTCCGTTTCGGGCCAGCCACCGTCAGTCTTGAAGCGACCCGGCCCGGTCAGCGCGGCCACCCCTTCATTCGACCTTTGACATTGAACGATTAGAGGACCAACGTTGCGTCAATCCTTCAATCCGACTGCAGGATTGAAGGGTGAGGAAGCGTGGCGCGGACGGTCGAGCGGCTTTGGGAGGGAGATCCCGGTGCCATGGGAGGGCGGCGCGCGCGGGTCTCCTTTCGGTACCGCGCCTTCGTCCCTGACGCGATCGCGGAGCTGGTGCCGGTCGTCCCGTTCGAGGTTGCCGACCTGGCCGCCGACGCCGAGGCCGCGATCCGGGCCCTGAATGACCGCGCCGAGGTCGGCGGTCTTGAGGCTATCGGGCCGCTGCTGCTCCGGTCCGAGGCCGTGGTCTCGGCCCCCAATGACAGTTTCTCCTGTCACCCAGCAGCCTCGCCACGGTGAACATCGCAGTCTGGCGGCGACCATCGCGATCGCCCTCGTCGCATCGTCAGCCGTCCTGGGGCTCCTCGTATCGGGCGTGACGTTCCTCGCCCTGGCCGTCGCGTTCCAGGCGGTCCGTCGCGGCAGTACCACGTCTCGGTCGCGGCCGCGGACTTGGCGATGGCCGGGCGCATCGCCGAGGTCTGGTGGGTCTTCGGCGCCATCTCCGTCGCAAGCTTCCTCGCCGCCGCTGTCGTTGCCGTGAAGGCGGTCGGTCGCCTCGACTCCGCTCCGCGGGGCTGAACGGGTGGGCGCCTGAGACGCCGGCCGGACGCCAGGCGCTCGACCGCGCAGCGCCTGGCGTCCACCGCTCGAGGCTGAGGAAGCGATGCCGCCCCTTGATCGGGCTACGCCATCACGGTGCGGTACCCGGCGTCGAACAGGCTGAGCTGGTCGCCGTTGGCAAGCCGCGTCATCAGTGACGGGACGCGGAGCGGTAGCGCCGCCAGTCGCGCGGACGGCGCATACCAGCGGCCTCGGGTGACGCCACGCGGTTCGAGCCAACCCGCGTGCGCAAGGCGACCCAGCTCCGCGCGCGCGGCCGGCATCGAACGTCCCGTCAGTCCGGCGAGCGCTCCCGTGCGAAGGCGGCCAACTCGGGCAGCGAGCAGCGTCGCAGCCCACTCGAGCGGCTCGCCGGCATCGGCGAGGGCGGAGGCGAGGACACCGAGATCCGTGGGAAGCGCGTCGAGGATCCGGTTGCGCGCCTCGAGCCGATCCAGGGAGATCCGCGTGTAGTAGTCAAGCCATTCGGTGACGGGGTGGTCGTCGGGGTCGTAGCTGGGCCCCAGGGTGGTCCGCAAGGCCGCGAGGTATTCGTCCCGGTTCCGCCGCAGGTAGGCCTCGATGCTGATGAGCTCGGGGGCGCGGATCCCGTCGCGAACGAGCTCCATCGCCGCCAGGATCCTTGCCGTCCGTCCGTTGCCGTCGTTGAACGGGTGGATGGCGATGACGTTCACGTGGAGCAGCGCCGACCGGATCAGCGGGGGCGTGCTGTCATCGCGCCGGAGCCACTCGATGAGTTCGTCCATGAGGGACGGCACGACGACCGGGCTTGGACCCGTGAAGATCCCGACGAACACGTCCTCGCCTGGCCTCCGATAGTCTCCGTGGGTGCCGCGCGGGAGTCCTTCGGTGATCGTCGCGTTGATCAGGTGGATGACCTCGTTCGACCAGGCGAAATCCGGCCGAGCGGCAGCGTCGCGTGCGAGGTTCAGCGCGCGGTTGTAGTTCTCGACCTCGCGGACGTGCGCCCCATCGGCCTCGACGGACGCACCCGCCAGGACCTGCTCAACCTCGGCCGGATCAAGCGGGTTGCCTTCGATCCCGGTGCTGCCGGAAACCGCCGCGTCGCGGGCTGCGGGCCAGACCGCCAGCATCCGCCAGTTGCCCGGTCGGACCTCCATGTCCCGCCGGACGACGCTTTCCCATCGGGCGATCCGCTCGCGGACGTGCGTGTCCGCGCGGTACGTGAGGTGGAGGGTCATTCGCTTGACACGCGAGCGGTTTCCATCCACCGGACGATAGATCAGATCCGCTCGTCATGCAAGCGGTTCGATCTCACGGAGCTTCCGGAAGCTAACGTCTCCGGCGCCGTTGCCCGCTAGACGCTACCCGGCTGGAAGTCCCGTGCCGGCCGAGCAAGAACCGGGCCGACCCGCCGCGGGCCAGACGACCGTGAACCTCGAGCCCTTGCCTATCTCCGACTCAACGGCCACCTCGCCGTCGTAGGCCCGCGCGATCGCCGCGACGATCGCCAGCCCGAGGCCGGACCCGCCGCTGTTCCGCGATCGGGAGGGATCGACCCGGAAGAACCGCTCGAACACCCGCGACCGCGCGATGGCATCCATGCCCGGGCCGGCGTCGGCCACCTCCAGCACCACGCCGGTGTCGTCGGCCTGCACGGTGACGGTCGCGGGGGTCCCGCGAGGCGTGTGCACGCGGACGTTCGCGAGCAGGTTGTCCACGACCTGCCGTAGGCGGACGGCGTCCGCGCGGACGATCGCCGCCGCGGGCGCGATCAGGTCAATCGGCCGATCCGGCTCGACGGCCCGAGCCGCGTCGACGGCGGCCCGGACGACCGGGACGAGGTCGGCCTCGGCGGCCGGTAGCGGTTGCCCCTCGTCGAGGCGCGCGAGGAGCAGCAGCTCGTCGACCAGGACCCCCATCCGCTCGGACTCCAGCTCGATCCCGCGCATCGCGCGAGCCAGGTCGGCGGGGCGGTCGACGGCGCCTCGGCGGAAGAGCTCGGCGTAGCCGCGGATCGATGTCAGGGGCGTGCGGAGCTCGTGCGACGCGTCGGTGACGAGACGGCGCAGCTGCTGCTCGGACGCCTCGCGGGCGGTGAGGGCCGCCTCGATCCGGCCCAGCATCGTGTTGAGGGCGAGGCCAAGCCGACCGACCTCCGTCCGCCGGTCGGTCGTCTCGATCCGCTGCCCGAGGTCGCCGGCGGCTATCCGGGCCGCCGTGCCTTCCATGCTCGCGAGCGGCCGCAGGCCCAGGGCGACCAGCCGCGTGGCGAAGATCGCGACCACGACAAGCACGGTGAGCGTCACGAGGATCTCGACCGCGGCGAGCTGCCCGAGCGTCGCCGCCGCGTCGCGCATCGACCAGGCGACGACGAACAGGGAGCGGTCCTTGCGTCCGATCCCGACGACGAGGTAGTCGTACGGCGCCCCGGCTGCCGGGACCGTGAGAGTCTGCCCGTCCACGGCGGCGAATGGTGGGTCCCGGGTCACGTTGATCTGCGGAACGACGACCGGATCCGGCGGGGCCGGCTCCGGCAGCTCCACCTTGTCGGGCCCGATCGCCGGCACGTGCGCGATCACCTGTCCCGACGCGTCGTACAGGATGAAGGCGCTGTTCTGGATCTCGGCACGGAGCGCGACCATGGCGTCCGTGGCTACCCTCCCGTCGAGCAGCTTGGGCTCGAGCAGCATCTTCGCCGCCTGGTTCGTCACCTGGACCAGGTCCTGCTCCGCGCGCGCGACAAGGAACGAGCGCAGGGCGAGGTACGCTCCCGCGTCGGCGGCCGCGAGCGCGATGGCCACCACCGCGACCGTCATGAGGACGAGGCGCCTCCGCAGCGACATGCCTACTCCGCTCGCAGGACGTAGCCGACGCCGCGCACCGTCCGCAGGACCGGCGGACCGAGCGGATCGAGCTTGCGGCGCAGGTAGCCGACATACAGGTCGACGACGTTGCCGTTGCCATTGAAGTCGTAGCTCCAGACCCGATCCAGGATCTGCGCACGGCTCAGGACGCGGCGCGGGTTCTCGAGGAACAGCCGCAGCAGGCTGAACTCGGTCTGGGTGAGCTCGACCAGCACGCCCGCCCGGCGGACCTCGTGGGCGTCGTCGTCGAGCTCGATGTCGGCGAACCGCAACGGCCCCTGCTCGCTCGCCGGCCGTGTCCGTCGAAGCACGGACCGGACACGGGCGACGACCTCCTCGAGGCTGAAGGGCTTGCGGATGTAGTCGTCGCCGCCGAGCGTCAGGCCCTTGATCGCGTCGGCGGGCGCGTCGCGCGCGGTGAGGAACACGATCGGTACCTCGTGCCCGTACTGGCGCAGCCGACGGGCGACCTCGAACCCGTCGAAGTCCGGGAGCATCACGTCGAGCAGGATCACGTCTGGCCGCAGGTCCTCGGCGGCAGCGAGCGCCGTCCCGGCGCGGTCGCGGACCGCCGTCTCGAAACCCTCGTATCGGAGGGCCGTCGCGAGCAGGTCGGCGATATGCGGCTCATCGTCGACGACGAGCACGAGGGGCGGCCGGCGGGGAGCCGTGCGCCCAGGTGCGGTGAGCTGCTGTTCCGACATGTGTTGCGACATGCTGCCCGACCTTCATGTGCGTTGCCTGTGACATCGCCTCCATCGGTGCCTTCACACGGTTCTCACAGACGGGGCATTCGTGAACCACACGTCCGGAGGCTCCACTGGGTGCAACAGCCCGCCAACGCGACGACGCACCGGAGAGCGACATGCTTCGAGTCCGACCCCTGAGCACCCCGGCTCTGGTCGTCGTGCTGGTCATCGCAGCCGCAGTGGCCGGGTGCGGCGCGGCACCGAGTATCACGCCACCCGCCCTGCCGAGCGCAGCGCTGTCGGGCTCACCCTCCGCGGGCGCCACCGCCTCGAGCGATGCGAGCGGAACCCTGGCGACTGGCCCGGCTGCCGACCCCTTTGTCGCATGGCCGGCCTTCGCCGCGTGCCTCCGGGCGCACGGCCTCGACGTTGCCGACCCAGGGCTCGACGCGACCGGCAGCCCGCACTGGGGCGACGACCTCAAACGGAATCTCACAGCGCCCGTCCGCGCCGAGTGCAGCCCGATCATCTCGATCGTGGACGAGGGCGGCACGCTGCGGGGCCACGGCGTGCCCAGCTTCTCGTTCGACTCGCTGGTCGCGCACGCGGCATGCGTCCGGGCCCACGGCCTGACCGGCTGGCCGGACCCCGACGCCAACGCCAGCAACTGGGTCTGGCCGCACGCCTTCGGTCGGACCGACCCCGCCGTCATGGCCGCGCTCGCCGCATGCGAGAGCACTCTCGCTTCGACACGGTGTCGCCGTGATCGGGCTTCCCACCAACCAGAGGAGACCCGCGATGTCACGTTTCCACGCTGGAGCGCTCCGCAGCCTGGTCCTTGCCGGGATCCTGGCGGCGGTCGGCGCCGCCTGCAGCCCTGCCCCGAACGCACTGCCGACCGTGCTCCCCGGCGCCGGGGAGTCCGCCCCGGCCAGCGCCGACGCCACGGGCGGACCCGCGAGTTCGCTGCCGTCCGGCGCGATCACGGATCCGGCCGAGGCCTGGCCCGCGTTCGCGGCGTGCCTTCGATCCCATGGCCTCCAGGTCGCTGACCCCGAGGTTGACGCCAACGGCGATCCGAGCTGGACGGGCGGGGACTTCAAGAAGCTGATCACGGCCCAGATCCAGACCGACTGCAACCCGATCATCGCCGCGGTGAACGAGGCGGGCGGCAAGGGCCGCCAGCGGCCCTCGTACTCGTACGAGTCGCAGGTCGCCCATGCGGACTGCATGCGCGAGCACGGTCTCGCCGACTGGCCGGACCCCGACCCCAACGACCTCTCGGCAGGCATGCCTGCGGGCTATCGACAAGCGCGACCCGACGGTGTTCGCGGCGCTCGTCGCCTGCGAGCCGCTGCTCGTGGAGACGACGGCCTCGCCGTCGCCGGCCCCGTGATGCGGCGCAGCATCGTCGTGACCGGGGTCGCCGTCGTCGTCGCGGTCGCCGGCGCCGGTCTCGTCCTCTCGCAGCTGCGCGCGGCCGGAGGGTCGCCCGCCGGCAGCACGAGCCCCTCGGCGACTCGACTCGTCCCGGTCGTCCGGACCACGCTGCTCGCCACCCAACCGGTATCGGGCCAGGTGACGTCGGCGCAGACCTGGACCATCGCAACGCCGACCGGTCCGGCGCCCGACGAGGTCGCGGCCGCGGCCGACGCGGTCGCAGCGGCGAGGGACGAGCTGGCGACGGCACGGTCGGCCCTCACGGCGGCGGCGCGGACGCGGGTCCTCGTGGAGGCTCGGGACGACGCGGCCGTGGCCGCCGCGCCGGCGGGCGCCGCTCGCCGTGATGCGGTCCGCACGCGGGCCCTCGACCGGATCGCGCAGGCAGGCGCCGTCTCGATGGCCCGCGGGGCGGTCAACGCGGCCCGGCGCGGGCTGGCGGCCGCGAACCGTCAGCTGGCGGCGAGGCAGTCGAGCGAGACTGCGGCCGCGGGCACCGTGACGATGCTGCCCGCCGTCGGGGCGAGGGTGGCGCGGGGCGAGCCCATCTACGCGCTCGACGGTCGCCCGGTGGTCCTCCTGGTCGGCACGACCCCTGCCTATCGCGCGATCCGCGAGGGCGACGTCGGGCCGGACGTCAAGGAGCTCCAGGAGAACCTCGTCGCCCTCGGGTTCGGCGGCACGCCGGCGATCCGCACCGACGGCACCTTCGACCACGCGACGACGCTCGCGGTCAGGCGCTGGCAGACAGCCGGCCACCTCGACCCGAGCGGGATCGTCCGGCTCGGCGACACGGTCGTCCTGCCGGCCGAGGTGCGGGTCAGCGCCGCTCATGTCGCCGTCGGCGGCGGCGCGCAGCCCGGCGCACCGATGCTCGACGTCGCCTCGGTCGACGAGGTCGTCAAGGTCGTCGTCGATCCGGGCCTCGCGCCGTCGGTCCACGTCGGCGACCCGATCCGGTTCAGCGGCCCGCGCGGGACCGACATCCCAGGGTCCGTGGTCAGCGTCGGCGCGCCGGCGCCGTCGACCGAGGACGGGCCGAACGGGCCGGCCGGGCTGCTGCAGGTCGAGGTGATCGCGACCGCGAGACGATCCTGCGGCCCTGGCCGGTCTCGACGGGCTCGACGCTGACCGCCGATGTCACCACGGGGACGGCGCCGGACGCGCTCGCGGTCCCGGTGGCGGCCCTGGTCGTCCTCGCGGACGGCACCTTCGGCATCGAGATCGCGTCGGCCGGCACGACGCACTTCGTCCGAGTCACGCCGGGCATCTACGACCGGACAATGGTCCAGATCGAGGGCGACGGGGTCGCGGCGGGCGACCAGGTGGTGGTCCCCGGAGCATGAGCGCACTCGACGCGGCGCCTCCCGTCCTGCGTATCGATCACGTCTCGAAGTCCTATCCGGGCGAGCCGCCGACCGTCGCCCTGTCCGACGTGTCGCTCGACGTCCACGACGGCGAGCTCATCGCCATCGTCGGGCCGTCGGGGTCCGGCAAGTCGACCCTGCTCGGCATCATGGGCACGCTCGAGCGGCCGAGCTCGGGCCGGATGCTCTTCCGCGGCGACGGACGTCACCGCCCTCTCGGATGCGGCCCTGTCGGGGCTCCGCTCTGCCTCGATCGGCTTCGTGTTCCAGCAGTTCTTCCTGCTCGATGGCCTGACGGCCTGGGAGAACGTGGCCCAGGGCATGCTCTACCAGGGGGTTGCCGGAAGCGAACGCCGGCGACGCGCAATCGAGGCACTCGAGCGGGTCGGGCTCCCTCACCGGCTGACGCACCGGCCCGCCCAGCTCTCGGGCGGCGAGCGCCAGCGTGTCGCGATCGCGCGCGCCGTCGTCGGCCGGCCGGCCATCGTCCTCGCCGACGAGCCGACGGGCAGCCTCGACAGTGTCGCGGGCGCCGAGATCCTCGCGCTCCTTCGCGAGCTGAACCGGGCCGGGACCACGATCGCGGTCATCACCCACAGTGAGCCCGTGGCCGGGGCGACGGATCGCCAGGTCCGTCTCCTCGACGGGCGTGTCGCCATGGCAGGCGAGCCCGGCCGAACCGGGGCGGTGGCGTCGTGACCGGCCCGGGAATGCCGCGCAGCCGGCTGCGTCGCCGGGACAGCCTGGGGCTGGGCCTCGTCGGGCTGCGGATGCGCCGGGTGCGCTCGGCGCTCTCGGCGCTCGGGATCGCGATCGGGATCGCCGCGATCGTCGGCGTGACCGGGATCTCGGCGTCGTCGCGCGCGGACCTCATGGACCAGCTCGATCGGCTGGGCACGAACCTGCTGACGGTCGAGCCAGGCAAGCAGCTGGGCGGGGACGACGCGGAGCTCTCGGCGGACGCGCTCGGGATGATCCGTCGGATCCCCCTCGTCGACGTCGCGGCGGCCGTCGCCAGCGTCGACGGCGTCACGGTGCGGCGATCGCCGTTCATCCCGCGGTTCCAGAGCGGGGGCATCGGCGTTCGCGCCGCCGATCCGGCGCTGCTCCAGGCGATCGACGGCCACCTGCGCTCGGGCGTCTTCCTCAATGCGGCGACCGCGAGCTACCCGGTCGTCGTGCTGGGCGCGAAGGCGGCGGCGCATCTCGGGATCGAGACCGTCGGCGGCGACCGCCAGGTCTGGCTCGCGGATCAGCCCTACCTGGTCGTGGGGATCCTCGAACCGGTCCCGCTCGCCCCGGAGGTGGACCGGGCGGCCTTCATCGGCTGGCAGCACGCCGCCGAGCGCTTCGGGTTCAACGGCCATCCCACGACCGTCTACGTCCGCGCCGACAAGGACCAGGTCGTGACCGTGCGCGGGATCCTGGGCAGGACGGCGGACCCGGCCCACCCGTCGGAGGTGCTCGTCAGCCGCCCGTCCGACGCGCTCGCCGCGCAGGCCGCGGCGAATGATACGTTCACCTACCTGCTGGTTGCGCTCGGGCTGGTCGCGCTGCTCGTGGCTGCGGTCGGCATCGTGAACGTGATGCTGATCTCGGTGCTGGAGCGGAGGGCCGAGATCGGCCTCCGGCGCGCCCTCGGCGCTACTCGCCGGCACATCGCCACGCAGTTCCTCGGCGAGTCGGTGCTGCTCGCCGGGATCGGCGGCCTCGCCGGCTGTGCCTTCGGGGCGCTGTTGACGGTGGCGTTCGCGGTCGCGAACGGGTGGCGCCTCGACCTGCCGCCGGGGCTGCTCCTGGCAGGGATCGCGGCGGCGATGCTGGTCGGGACTGTGTCCGGTGCGTACCCGGCACTGCGCGCCTCGAGGCTGCCCCCGATGGAGGCGCTTCGCACCGGGTGAGGGTCGCCGCGGGGGCGGCCGTCCTGGTCACCGGGCCAGAGCGGCATTCGACGAGCCGCGACTCGTCGCCGGTCGTGGGACGTCCTACGAGGCGATCCTGCGGCGGTAGGCGACCATCGCGAGGACGTACGCGACCGCGAGGACGCCGACGCACCAGGCGAGGGCGATCCAGATGTCGGTGCCGACCGGCTGCCCCGTGAGCAGATCGCGGATTGCATTGACGATCGACGTGACGGGCTGGTTCTCCGCGAAGACGCGGACCGGGCCGGGCATGGTCGCGGTGGGCACGAATGCCGAGCTGATGAACGGCAGGAAGATGAGCAGGTAGGCGAACGCGCCCGCGCCTTCCCCCGACTTCGCGGTGAGACCGGCGATCACGGCGATCCACGTGAGCGCGAGGGTGAACACGACCAGGATGCCGGCGACCGCGAGCCATGCCGGGACGTCTGCCTGGAGCGGAAACCAAGGAGGACGGCGACGAGCACCACGATCACGAGCGAGACGAGGATGGCGACCAGCGAGGTCAGCACGTGCGCCCACAGCACGGACGACCGCGCGATCGGCATCGACTGGAACCGCTCGAAGATGCCGCTCTGCATGTCCAGGAAGAGCCTGAGCGCGGTGTAGGACACGCCCGAGGCAACCGTGATGAGCAGGATGCCCGGCAGCACGAAGCCGACGTACGAATCCGACCCGGTGTTGACGGCGCCGCCGAAGACGACGACGAACAGCAGCATGATCGCGACCGGCATGATCGCGGTGGTGATGATGGTGTCCACGCTGCGCGTGACGTGCTTCAGGGATCGTCCCGTCAGGACACCGGTGTCGGCGATGAAGTTCGCGGTCATGGTGGGTTCCTAGCTGCTCCTGGGGTTGGTGCCGTCCGCGCCCTGGCTGGCGTCCGCAGCGTCGCCGGCGACGATGGCAAGGAAGACGTCCTCGAGGGTCGGCTGCTTCTCGATGTACTCGACCTTGGCCGGCGGGATCAGCCGCTTGAGCTCGGCGAGGGTGCCGTTCACGTGGATCCGGCCATCGCGCAGGATCGCGATCCGGTCGGCGAGCGCCTCGGCCTCGTCGAGATCCTGCGTCGTCAGCAGGACCGTGGTGCCGCTGCGGGCGAGCTCCTTGACGGCGTTCCACACCTCGATGCGCGCCTCGGGGTCGAGCCCGGTCGTCGGCTCGTCGAGGACGATGACCGGCGGACTCCCGATCAGGCTCATCGCGATGTCGAGGCGGCGGCGCATGCCACCCGAGTACGTCGCCACCTTGCGCGCGGCGGCGTCGGTCAGCGCGAAGCGCTCGAGCAGGTCGTCCGCGATCCCGCCCGGGTCCTTGAGGTGTCGCAACCGGGCGACCAGGACGAGGTTCTCCCGGCCGCTGAGGATCTCGTCGACGGCGGCGAACTGCCCGGTGAGGCTGATCGACTCGCGCACCTCGCCACCGTGCGTGGCGACATCGAAGCCGTTCACGCTGGCCGTCCCGGCATCGGCCCTGAGCAGCGTGGACAGGATCTGCACGATCGTGGTCTTGCCCGCCCCGTTCGAGCCGAGCAAGGCGAAGATGCTGCCCCGCGCGACGTCGAAGTCGACGCCGCGCAGCACTTGAGCTGCTTGTAGGACTTCTCCAGGCCGTGCACGCGGATCGCGGGCCCGTGGACCTCCATCGTTGTCATCGGTTCTCCTGTTCCCGCTCGACGCCCTCGATTGCGGTGACCAGTCGCTGCCGCTCGCGGTCGACATAGCCGCCCTTCGCGTAGTTCCGGACCAACGCCTCCACGAACTCCACGGGATCCTCGCCGACGATCTCGCGGATCGGCGTTCCATCCACTGCGGCCCGCTCGAACAGGTCTGCGATGTCGTCGAGCAGCGAGGCCGCACTGTCGACGTCCATCGGACCGAAGTGCATCAGGTACCGCTCGATCGCATCGACGGTCGTGCGATAGGCCGGGGGAAGCTGTCTCACGCGCGCCTTGTACGCGCGCCACCGCCGCTTGTCGCCGATCAACTTCGCGATGACGCTTGGGATGAAGCCGCCCTGTTCTTCGTCGGACATGGTCACCTGCCTCCTTCCTGGAGCTGCTCGAGCCGTTCAGCGAGGAAGCGCCACGTCTTCCAGAACTCATCGAGGTATTCGCGTCCCTGGGCGTTGAGGGAGTACACCTTGCGTGGCGGGCCCTTCTCGGACGGGATCTTCTCCACGTCGACGAAGCCTCTCAGCTCGATCCTGACGAGCAGCGCGTAGATGGTGCCCTCGGCGATATCGGTGAACCCCTTCGCCCGCAGCCGCGCCGTGATCTCGTAGCCGTACGCCGACTGGCCGGCCAGGATTGCCAGGACGATGCCCTCCAGCGTCCCCTTGAGCATTTCCGTCATCTGCTTGCCCACGGACCGCCTCGGCTACTCTGCATGACTGACTACCGGTACATAGTAACACTGATTAGCGGCGGTGCAAGTGGGATCGGGGGGCGTCCACGACAACGAGACGGGCGGCAACGAGACGGCGGCCGCTGTCGATGACGACGGTGCGCACGACCCTGAAGTAGCGAACGAAAACGGGCGAGATCGTCGTCGGCGGGATCGAGCGACCGCCAGGCATCTCCGTCGCCGGCTCGGGCCTAGGGTCGAACCTCGACGAAGCCCGCCGCGCTGAAGTCGCCGTCGAACGCCAGTGCCTCCCCGAGGCGATCGCGGCGCATGACCACGAAGCTCGTCGCATCGACGAACGAGTAGACCCGCTCGTCGTGGCGCCGGAGCCAGGCCCGCGCCTCGCGCTCGAGGCCCTCGTCGACGTGCACGACGGTCAGCCAGTCCGCGGGGGGCGCCTGAAAAGGCGCGTCCGTGTGCCTATGCGACCCGCTGGCTGCCCGGCCTCTGAATGCTGGCGCGGCGAAGGGCGGCGGCGGCCCACACAACCGCACCGGCCATCAGCATGATCGGCAGGATGGGAGCACCCATCGCTGGGGCCTCGAGCGAGAGGGCGGCGCCTACGCAGACGCTGCCGGCCACGGCAAACGCCATGGCGCCCACGCCGAGCCGCACCAGGGTGATGCACGGACGGAGGATCCTCTCATCGGGCGATGCGTGGGCGACCGCTCGCGCAACAACCGCCGCCGCGACGGCCCACGCCGGGAGGGCCACGCGCCACAACGCGCCGCTGGCCTCGGAGTCGACCGCGGCCGCGGAGGCCGCGAACAGCCCGACGAAGGCGGCGAACGCGAGGGCCGTGACCGCGAGCGGGGCAACGACGCCGCGACGCCGCCGTCCTCGCCGCAGAGGCGAAGACCAGAGGAAGAGGAGCGCGGCGGCCATGACCAGGAACAGGCCGACGGCGCCTGCCGAGCGCGACGGCCTTGACCGCCTCGTCCGCGCCGTCAGGATTGAGGACGATCCAGGCGCGGGGATTTCGGACCCTCACGTTGACGACCTCCGCCCACGCCAGCGCGAACGCGACCGTGGCGAGCAGCACCGAAGCGAGGCTCGATCGTAGAGGCGCCGGCATCGCGAGCACGTCGCCTGGGCCCAGCTCCGGGTGGCGATGGGCGTGGAGCGCGCTGACCGCGAGGTCGGCGACGGTGGACGGCCTGACACGGTGCTGATCGAGCACGTCCTCGAGCTCCGCGCCGTAGCGAGCGCGCCAGGCTTCGGGGTAGAGCGCCAGCACGATCCGGCACGTCTTGCGCAGCCAGCCGCGCGATCTCACTGCACCGCCTCCAGCGGAGCACGGGCGGCCCGTTCGCGCCCCACGCTGACGACGCGCTCCATGGTGGCGAGCCGGGCCTCGAGCACGCTGTGGCCCGCGGGCGTGAGCGCGTACGGCCGGCGTCGACCGGTCGGCTCGAGGGCGGCGATCAGCCCCTCGCGTTCGAGGCGGGCGAGCGCACCGTAGAGCGTGCCGGGCTCGAACCGCACGTTGCTGAAGCGGGCGATGTCCTCGAGGATGCCGTAGCCGTGCTTCGCGCACTCGGCGAGGCTCGCGAGGATGAGCAGGCCTGGGTCCGAGAGCCGCCCTGCGTCGTTCTCCACGCGTCACCATTGTTCAGTCAGACATACTAAGTGCGACTTAGTATAGTTCGACGTGCCGCGCGGTCAAGCCCGTCAGGGCAGGTGCTGAGTTCGGTCGTCAGGCACGGGGTTTCTTGATCCCAACCGTGCAGGCGGTCGCCGCCCGCCGGACATCTGATGCGTCCCCGGCCGACACGATGGACCGGCCGGTTACCATGTCCGCGATGGGCGGGTGGTCGAGCGATCCTGCGTGTGCCCGGGATCTGCGGACGCACGCCGGACCCCGCCGTCACAGGCCGCGAGACACGACGGGAACCGTGAGGACCTGAGCCCATGGATTCGGCACTGGCGATCCAGCTGAGCGAACCCGGCTCCGACCCGGAGCGGCTCGATGAGCTGACCACGCAGCTGCGCGAGGAGCTGCTGGCCCTGGACGTCGACGACGTCGAGCGCGTGAATGCCGGCAACGCGCCGCCCGACACCCGCGGGATCGAGCTGGCCACGATCGGGGCGCTGCTCGTCACCGTCAAGCAGTCGACTGATGTGTTGTCCCACGTCATCGAGACGGTGCGTGCCTGGCTCAAGCGATCGCCCGAGCCCACCCGGACGGTTCACATCACGCTGGGCGATCAGACGATCGAGCTGAGCGCGGCCTCCAGCGCGCAGCAGGACGACCTGGTCGCCGCATTCATCCGGGCAAGCCGCGGCATGCAGGATGGCCGGTAGACGCCTCGCCCTGATCGTCGCCACGGACGCGTACGACGATCCCGGGCTTCGGCAGCTGCGGGCCCCAGCAACGGATGCCCAGGCGCTGGCCGACGTGCTCGCCGATCCGGAGCTGGGCGAGTTCGACGTCGAGGTCCTTCGCAACGGCACGAGCTCGGCCATCGGCGAGCGCGTCGAGGCCCTGCTGACCGGGGGCAAGCCGGAGGACCTGATCGTCCTCCACTTCTCCTGTCACGGGCTCAAGGACGAGGCGGGCGGGCTGTTCCTGGCGGCGACGAACACCCGCCCGGCCCTGCTGTCATCGACAGCGGTCGACGCGGCCCTCGTGAACCGGCTCATGCGACGAAGCCGAGCGCAGCGAGTCGTGCTGTTCCTCGACTGCTGCTACGGCGGTGCCTTCGAGCGCGGCATGATCCCGCGGGCGGCCGGGACCGTCGACGTGGCCGACCAGTTCCAGCAGCAGGACCAGGAGCTCGGCGGAGGACGTGGTCGGGTCGTCATCACCGCTTCCAACGCGATGGAGTTCGCGTTCGAGGGGACCGACCTCGCGGACTCGTCCGCGACCAGGCCGTCGGTCTTCACCGGTGCCGTCGTCGAGGGCCTCGCGACCGGCAAGGCCGATCGAGACCAGGACGGCCTGGTGGCGCTCGGAGAGCTCTACGACTACGTCTTCGAACGGGTCCGCCACGACGCTCCGAGCCAGACCCCCGGGAAGTGGGAGTTCGGCCTCCAGGGCGAGTTGATCCTGGCCAAGAACCCGCAGCGGGTGGTCGTCCCTGCACGGATGCCGCCCGACCTCGTCGAGCTCACCGTGCATCCGTTTCCCGCGACCCGGCTGGGAGCGGTGGAGGTGCTGCTCCGGATCGCCGAGGGGACGGATCTGCCCCTCGCGGCGGGGGCTCGCGGCGTCCTGGAGCGGATGGTCAACGACGACAGCCGGACCGTCGCGGGTGCCGCGGCCGACGCCGTCGAGCGGACGGGCCTGCGCCTGTCGGCTGCCTCCGTCGACGTAGGGACGTTGCGTGTCGGGGAAGCCGCGCCGCCGCTGGAAGTGTCGATCGAGGGCGCTCCGCTCGCCGTCGCCTCCCGCGTGGCAACGTCCTCGCCCGCCGTCCGGGTCCGGCGGATCGAGCGAACCATCCGCATCGAGGCAGACACCGCGGCCGCTGGTGAGATCGACGCGATCGTCACGGTGGACGGGCCGGCCGGGACCGCCAATGTTCACGTGACGGGCGTCGTCGTGCGGGCACCCGCTGGCGCAGGCCGTGCGCCAGCTCCCGAAGCCGGAGCCAGCCAGGGTCCTGCCCCGAGAGCGCATCGACGCGGCACCGCTCACCCAGGAGCGCGCGGAGCCCGCGTCCCAATCGCGCGCAGAGCCGACGTCCGGCGGGGTCGTCCCGGCCCGGGAGGCGGCCACGGGCGATCACGTCGGTGCCGAGCCGCCGGACGCGGATCCGTACCGGAGCGGCCGATGGCACGTGTCGCGTGCCGCTGCCCGCGGGTCGCTCGGCGCGCTCGTGGGCGACGTCATCGGCATCGCGTGGGCGTCGTCGCAGTACAACCTCACGCTCGATCGACGCGTCGGCCCGAAGATCCCGAGCGTGGTGGCCGACATCGTCCTGTTTGCCGCGGTCGTCGCGGTCGCCGAGTGGTTCCTGCCCGCGATCCGTGTCCCTGTCGGACCGGCGGATCGGGCCCCGTGGTACCGCCGCCTGGGGATCGCCGCGATCCAGGGTGCGGTCCTCAGCATAACCATCGGGCTGATCGACTTCCGGGTCATCGGCGACCCGGCCGTCCAGACGCTGGTGGCCACCGACTACGTTCAGTTCTTCCTCTTGACCGGGGCGATCGGCTTCGTCATCGCCGAGGCCGTGCTCGAGCTGGCGATGCCGGTGCCCGGCAACTCCGTGCGGACCTAGCCCAGACCACCCGGTCATGCCTCCGGGCGGCGACCGAAAACTGGCTAGGCCGCGGCCGCCATCGCGCGATACCCTGACGCGTGGCCCGCATCCTCCCCGAGACCAAGTTCTACGTCCCGCGTCCACGCGAGTCCTCGGTGCCCCGTGGGCGGCTGATGACCCTGCTGCACCGCGGGTTGGGGGCGAAGCTGACCCTCGTTTCCGCCCCGCCGGGGTTCGGCAAGACCACGGTGCTCGCGGAGTGGCTGGCGGCATCGGACCCGGACGAGCACGTCACAGCATGGGTGTCCCTCGACCCGACTGACAACGAGCCCGGTCCCTTCTGGGCGGCGATCGCCACGGCGATACATCGGGTCCTTCCCGAGCTGGGCACAACCATCGCCATGCTCGAGGAGGCTCGGGTCCCACCGATCGAGACGATCGTGACCACGCTAGTCAACGAGCTTGGCGGCGTGGGCCGCGACGTCGTGCTGGTGCTCGATGACTACCATGCGATCGACCTCGCGGAGATCCACGACCAGGTGGCGTTCCTGCTGGAGCATCTGCCGCCGTCGGCTCACGTCGTCATGACGACGCGCGCCGATCCACCGATCCCGCTGGCGCGGCTGAGGGCCCAGGGCCAGCTCGTCGAGGTACGGGCCGGCGACCTGCGTTTTGCCCGCGACGAGACTGCGAGCTACCTCAAGGGGGCGACAGGCCTGGATCTGGACGCGAGCCAGGTGGCGGCCCTGGAGGAGCGGACAGAGGGGTGGATCGCCGCGCTTCAGCTCGCCGCCTTGTCCATGCAGGGCCGGGACGATGTCGATGGCTTCATCGCGGGTTTCACGGGTGACGACCGCTTCGTCGTCGACTACCTCGCCGAGGAGGTCCTGCAGCGACAACCTGACGATGTACGCCGGTTCCTGCTCCGGACCTGCATCCTCGATCGGCTGACCGGTGACCTGTGCGATGCGGTGACTGGACAGGATGGCGGCCAGACGGCGCTCGAGGTCCTCGATCGGCGGAATCTCTTCCTGATCCCGCTCGATGCGCGCCGCGAGTGGTACCGCTACCACCACCTGTTCGCGGACGTCCTGCGGGCGCGCCTGCAGCGCGAGGAGCCGGAGCGCGTCCATGACCTCCACCGACGCGCGAGCAGGTGGTACGAGCAGCGCGGTGAACGGTCGGAGGCCATTCGACACGCTCTCGCCGGGGAGGACTACGAGCGGGCCGCGGCGATGATCGAGATGGCGATCCCGGGCCTCCGTCAGGCGCGCCAGGAAGCGACGATGCGGAAGTGGCTCGAGCTGCTGCCCGTCTCCCACTTCGAGGTTCGACCCGTTCTGAGCGTGGGGTATGTCGGAGCCCTCATGGCCAATGGCGAGTTCGCGGACGTCGAGGTGTTGCTGCGAGGGGCTGAGCGGTGGCTCGCGCCCGCGTCCGACGCCGGTGTGGAGCAGCGGACCCCACCTCCCGCGATGGTCGTCGTGGACGAAGCGGAGTTCCGGCGGCTGCCCAGCGCGGTCGCCCTGTATCGGGCCGCCCAGGCACAGATCGAGGGAGACCGGGAGCGCACGGAGGCGTTCGCCCTGCAGGCCTTGAATCTCGCCGGCGAGGACGATCCGCTCGGGCGCGGCGGGGCGGCGGGGTTCCTTGCCCTGGCGCACTGGGGAAGCGGTGATCTCGAGGCCGCCCACGGCTTCTGGGCCGAGGCCACGGCCTGCCTGCGGCGCGCGGGTCACGAGGTCGATGCGATCGGATGCAACCGACCGATGGCCGAGATCCGGATCGCCCAGGGTCGTCTGCAGGAGGGCATGAGGACCTACGAGCAGGGTTTGCGAATGGCGACCGCCGACGGGACGACCGTGCTGCGCGGGGCGGGCGACATGCACGTGGGGATGAGCGAGCTGTGCCTTGAGTGGAACGACCTCGATGCTGCTGCCGATCATCTGAGGCAGAGCGACGACCTTGGGGACCGCGGTGGCCTGGGCCAGAACCCCTACCGATGGCGCCTCGCAATGGCACAGCTCCGCGTGACTCGTGGAGATGCAGACGGCGCCCTCGCCTTGCTGAAGGACGCCAAACGTGTCTTCGTGAGCGAGTACTACCCCGTGACCCGGCCCATCCCTGCGCAGGCAGCGCGAATCCTCGCCGCGCATGGCCGGCTGCGCGAGGCCGGAGCCTGGGTCGACGACCGCGGGTTGTCGGTCGATGACGACCTCGGCTACGTCGGCGAGTACGAGCACATCACCCTCGCCAGGGTGCTCCTGGCGGAGGGGACCCGGACCCACGACCCGCGCCCGATCCAACGGGCGGTCACTCTCCTCGAGCGGCTTCTGGTGGCGGCCGAAACGGGTGGACGGTGGCGGAGCGTCATCGAGATCCTCGTCCTGCAGGCTCTTGCCCGCCACGACCGCACCACCGGCTCGGCGGCACTCGAGCGCCTTGCCCGTGCCCTGAACCTGGCGGAGCCCGAGGGCTACGTCCGGGTGTTCGTGGCGGAAGGCGCACCCATGGCGGCGATGCTGGCGGCCGCGTCCAGGCGTGGCATCGCGCCGGAGTACGTTCGGCGTCTGCTGGCGGCAACCCAGACCGGCGATCGCGCCACGCTGAACCGGCGCCTGGTCGAGCCCCTCAGCGAGCGGGAGCTTGACGTCCTCCGGCTCCTCGCGTCCGACCTCGATGGCCCGGGTATCGCGGAAGAGCTGGTCGTTGGGCTGAGCACCATACGCACCCACACGAAGGCCATCTACGCCAAGCTCGGTGTGAACAGCCGCCGAGCGGCGGTTCGCCGCGGCGAAGAGCTCGGCCTCCTGGCGCGAGGCGGCGACCGCTAGGAACCCCCATCGCCCTCCCCACGTGTGGGGAGGCGCCGTCCCCACCTTCCGGGCCACCTTTGTCTCCCCGGCCGTCGCAGACGCCGACATTGCCGACAGGGAAACAGAGGAAGGAGCCGGATGGACGAGCGCCGCGGATCGCCCGACGGTCGCCACGATGCGCCGCGTTACGAGATCCGCCTGAAGGGTCGCCTCGACAACAGCTGGGCCGACTGGCTTGGCGAGGTGTCCCTGACCCACACGAGCGACGGCACGACCATCCTCGCCGGACCGGTCGTCGACCAGGCCGCCCTCCATGGCCTGCTCCAGAAGCTGCGCGACCTTGGCGTGACGCTGATCTCGATCAACGAAAGCGAGGCCGATCCGACCAATCGCGCGGGCAGAGCACGGCGTGACGCGGCTGACCTGACGGCTCAATCCCAACTCAAGGAGACAGACATGGACGACACCGCACGCAAGACAGGAACGATCGGAGTCCGGACGGACGCGTGGAGACAGCTCGCGCTCGCCGGGGGCGTTCTGTACCTGATGACCTTCATCTTCTCGATCCCGGCGGTCTTCCTCTATGGCCCCGTGCTCACCGATCCCGCTTACATCCTCAGCCCCGGTGCCGACAGCCAGGTGCTGTTGGGCGCACTGTTCGACCTCATCACCGCCCTCGCCTGCATCGGGACTGCCGTCGCGCTTTACCCGGTGATCAAGCGGCAGAGCGGAGCCGCCTCGATCGGCTTCGTCGCCACCAGGATCTTCGAAGGAGCCGTCATCGTCGTCGGCGTCGTGTGCCTCATGGCCGTCGTGAACCTGCGGCAGTCCGGCGCAGCTGTCGGGACCGATGCGTCCGCGCTGGTCGCCGTGGGTCAAGGCCTCATCGCGGTGCGGGATGAGACCTTCCTCGTCGGGCCCGGCGTCATGCCCGGCTTGAATGCGCTTCTGCTGGGCTACGTGCTGTACCGGTCGCGACTCGTGCCCCGTGCCATCCCCACGATGGGTCTCATCGGTGCCCTGCCGTTCCTGGTCCTCGCAGCCGCATCCATCCTCGGCCTGAACCAGCAGGCCTCCGTGGCCTCCGGCATCGCCGTCATCCCGATCTTCTTCTGGGAGCTGTCGCTGGGCCTCTGGCTCACGTTCAAGGGCTTCCGGCCCCCTGCCGTCGCCGCGCTTGCCTCAGACACGAGCGAGACGAATGCGTCGGCGGCGGCCACTTCGTCGCCGATCCCGACGGCGACGACGGCCGGTGCCGCATGACCGCCGAGCGCGAGCGGACGGCGACGCTCCCTCCGCGTCTCATCATTCGGGCGGCCTGGGTCCTGCACCGCGCCCTCTACCGGTGCAGCGGGGGGCGGATCGGCCTCCGGCCTCCCGAGGCCGGCACCAGGTTCGGCATGCTGCGCCTCAGGACGATCGGTCGACGGTCTGGCGAGCCACGGGTCGCGATCGTCGGCTACTACGAGGACGGACCGAACCTGGTCACCCTGGCGATGAACGGCTGGGCCGAGGCGGAGCCCGCGTGGTGGCTGAACCTCCAGGCGCAGCCCGACACGACCGTCGAGCTGAAGGACGGTGTTCGCGCCGTTCGCGGTCGCGCCGCCGAAGGCGAGGAGCGCGACCGGCTCTGGTCCCGGTGGCGCGAATTCAGCGACGACTACGACGCTTGGGCGGCGATGCGTTCCGGGCAGACCGCGGTCGTCGTGCTCGAACCCCGTGCTGCCGCGGAAGGTGGGCGCCGAGCGTCGCCCGCGCCGCCCCGCAATGCCGCAGGGGCCGGTTGATGGCCGGCACCTGCTCCCGATCAATCTCCGCCGGCCGGATCAAGGGCCGGGAAGGCGAAGAGCTCGACCAGGTCCTGGAGCTGCGACGCGTCACCATCGACGCTCACGGCGCCGGTCGCGATCGCCTCGGACGGATCGAGCCGGTGGGTCAGGAGCCGGTGCAGGATCTCGTCCCGGGTCGTGATCACGAGATCGGGAGCGTGGGGCGCCCCTGCGGCCACGGTGAAGGCGGCACCGTCGGCCCGGACCGTAAACGTCCCGTCGGTCAGCCGCAGCTCCCACGTCATGGGCCTGGCCACGCGCCGCGTCTCGTCATGGAAGGCGAGCATGGCCGCGACCAGCCATCGCGACCTCGTGGCGACGTCGGGCGCCAGCCGGCCCATGCTCTTGGTGCCCCAGCGACCGAGCCCCATCAGGACCGGCTCGAGCTCGCGACCGTAGGGCGTCAACTCGTACACGGTGCCCCGATCCGGCAGCGGCATCAGCTGGCGCCCGATGACGCCTGACGCCTCGAGCTCCCTGAGGCGTGACGCCAGGGTGTTGGTGCCGATCCCCGGCAACCCCTCCGCGAGCTCGCCAAACCGCAGCGGGCCGAGCAGGAGATCACGGACGATCAGCGCCGCCCACCGGTCGCCGATCACGTCGAGGGCGGTGGCGATCCCGCAGAGCTGCGCGTAGGTGCGGGCGGTGATGTCCGTCGACGGCATGCCCGAGATCGTACACCGTCCGGCGATCCTGATACTCAACTACCAAATCGCAAGATCACTTGCAACATAGCAGTCCATCCAGTACGGTAGGCGCCCATCGACCGCTGGTCGATCCGGCTGGAAGGAAGGTCGCGAGTTGAGCAGCCACGTCGTCGTCCGTTACCGAACCCGGCCCGAAGCGGCCGACGAGAACGCGCGCCTCGTCGAGGCGGTCTTCGCATCGCTCGCCGAGGCCGCGCCGCCTGACTTCGCCTACACGACCTTCCGTCTCGACGATGGCGTCACCTTCGTGCACGTCGCCCGGCACGGGGAGGGCGGGACCCCGCTGGCGTCGCTGCCGGCGTTCGTCGAGTTCCAGCGCGAGCTGATGAGCCGTTGTGTCGAGCCGCCGGCTCCGATCGTGGCGACCGTCGTCGGCTCCTACGGGCAATTGCCCTGAGGCCAGCGGGTCACGGGGCCGGAACCCCGAACGGCGACAGCCCGAGTGGAGACGACATGCGCGCGTATGAGGCAACTTCGTTCATCAACGCGATCCCCGAACGGGTCTGGCCGATCCTGACGGATGCAGCGGCCTGGCCCTCCTGGGACTCGGGCATCGTGAAGGTCGACGGGCGGGTCGCTCTTGGCGAGAAGGTGTCCGTCACGGTGGAGGCCAACCCAGGTCGCGCCTTTCCGGTGAAGGTCGTCGGTTTGAACCCCCCGGAGCGGATGGTGTTCCTGGGTGGCATGCCGCTCGGGCTCTTCCGCGGCAGGCGGACGTACACCCTCGTCCCGGAAGCGGCAGGGACCCGGTTCACGATGCGGGAGGAGTACACCGGACCGCTCGCCGGCATGGTGTTCAAGTCGATCCCGGACCTCGGCCCGTCGTTCCGCCGCTTTGCGGAGGGCTTGAAGCGGCGCGCCGAGTAGGAGAGCGGGTTTACGGCCGCTGCAGCCGGGGCCGTGGCGTCGCCCGTAGAGAGGGCCGAGCGATGGCCGCTCAATAGCTCGGCGGACGGCATACTGTCGACCAACCCCCATGGCGAGCTCGACCGACCGCCCGACATGTTCGATCTCTCTCCCGACGGGAGCCCTGTCGCGTTCTACCGGCGTCTGCCCGCGACGGGAGAGCCCGAGCTCATCCACGAGGTGATCGGGCCCGGCACGTCCGTCCTGGACCTCGGGTGTGGCCCCGGCCGGATCGCCGGTCCGCTGGCCGCCCTGGGGCATCGCGTCGTCGGTGTCGACGATGGGCCGGCGATGATCGATGCGCTCCCGCCAGGGATCGAGGGCGTGGTCGCCGATGCCCGGACCGTCCGGCTCGGCCGTCGCTTCGGGGCCGTCCTCCTCGCGAGCCACCTCGTCGCCGCCCCGGACGACGGGCCTGCGTTCGTGGCGACGGCGGCCGCCCACGTCGTGTCCGGCGGGCTGGTCGTCGGGGAGACATACCCGCCCGGCTGGGACCCCGCGTCCGCGGTCGGTCATGAGCAGCGGCTGGGTGACGCCAGGATCGAACTGACCCGGGCCGTCGTCGATGGCGATCTGCTCGATGCCGAAGTCCGGTACGGTGTCGATGACCAGATCTGGCATCAGTCGTTCAGGGCGCGGCTGCTCGACGAGCCGGCGCTCCGCGATCTGCTCGAGGCGGAGGGTCTCGCCTTCGCCGGCTGGCTCGCTCGCGCCGGGTGGTTCATCGCTCGCTCGATGCGCTGACCATGACCGGCCGGCTCGTATGAGCGGGTGCGACCGGGGCCGCTCCACAGAAGGAGGCTCGCCGTACGTCGGGTCCTCGAGGTCGACAGCGGACAGGGTGGGGTAGGCTCCAGCCTGAACCATCCGCATCGGGAGTCCCGGCGATGACGGACGAGCCGATCTTCGCGAAGATCAACGCCCTCGCCACCGAGGAGGAACGCCTTTGGGAGCGGGCCTCCGAGGGCGGCGGGCTCGCGTTTGCCGACCAGCAGCGGCTGGACACGATCAAGGTCGAGCTGGACCAGTGTTACGACCTCCTGCACCAGCGGGAGGCCCGTCGTGCAGCCGGCCTGGATCCGGACTCGGCCGCCGTGCGCCCCGTCGACGTGGTCGAGCGCTACCAGCAGTAGCGCCACGGGCCGTCACGGAGCTCCTCGACGTCTCGAACTTCTCGGCTCTGTCACCAGGTCGTGGCCTACCACGGTGACCAGCAGACCGCCAGCCCCGGCGTCCGCCCGACGCCATAACCACCCTCACACCGATCGGGAGCACACCATGTCCGAATCGTCGACGAAGTCACCACCGCTGCCACCGCGCTGGTTCATCCGCTCGTTCTGGAAGGTGCAACGTGCCGCCTATTCGGTCACGGGCGGCCGGTTTGGCCTCCGGACCGCCACGGCCGACCGCTGGGGCATGCTGCGCCTGCGGACGGTCGGGCGCCGCAGCGGCGAGGAGCGGACTGCCATCCTCGGCTACCTCGAGGACGGTCCCGACCTGGTAACCATGGCCATGAACGGCTGGGCCGATGCCGAACCCGCGTGGTGGCTCAACCTGCAGGAGCATCCCGACGTCACCGTCGATCTGCCCGGTGGGTCGCGCGCCGTCCACGGACGCGCTGCGAACGAGGCCGAGCGGCCCCGCCTGTGGGCCAGGTGGGCCGCCTTCAACAAGGATGGAGATCTCGACGGCTATGCGGCCCGGCGGTCCCGAGAGACCGCGGTCGTCATCCTGTCGCCCCGACCCGAGTAGGGGCTCCTCGCCGGACGTCGGATCGTCCGAGCAAACCGGCAGCGGCGGACCGTCGCTCGGCAGGTCTGGGCGGCTGGTGGATTGCCCCGTACGCGTCCGAGCAGGAGACTAGTCTCAGACCAGATTGAGGTGGCGAATGCGACAGATCGGCGCCTATGAGGCGAAGACCCACCTCCCCCGACTGCTGGACGAGGTGGCCGCCGGGGAGGCGATCACGATCACCAAGCACGGCGTCGCGGTCGCACTGCTCGTGCCCGTGTCGGCGCGCCCGGCCCGGACCGCGCACGAGGCGATCGAGGGTCTGCGGGCCTTCCGGCGGGCCCACCCACTCGACGGGCTGTCTTTCCGTGAGCTCATCGACGAGGGCCGGCGCTGATGTTCGTCGTGGACGCTTCGGTTGCCCTCGCCTGGTGCTTCGCCGACGAGTCATCCGAGCTGGCGGGTCGCGTCCTCGACCGGCTCGAGCAGGACGAGGCGCTTGCCCCGGCGATCTGGCCACTCGAGGTCGCCAACGGGCTTCGCACCGCGGAGCGGCGCGGACGACTCGATCTGGCCGACATGGCGCATGTCCGCGAACTGCTGGTGTCACTCCCCATCCAGATCGAGGGCGTCCCACTGGACACGGCGCTCGGCGAGGTGACCGAGCTCGCGCGCGAGCTCGATCTGACCGCCTACGACGCGGCCTACCTCGCACTGGCGGCGCGTCGCGGGGTCGCCCTGGCCACCGTCGACGCGAGGCTCAGGCGCGCCTGCGAACGAGCCGGCGTCGAACTCGTGGGGTGAGGGGTCACCCGCCCGCCGCGTCATCACATCGTCGGAGCGGCAACGTCACACTCTCGTCTGACATCGTGAGCCTCCTCAGCGTGAGCCTGAACGTCCCGTCGATCATGTCTGGCCGAAGATGGATCGAGGCGCGCGACCGCCGGTCTCCTGGCCGGCGGCGTGTTCTGTGCGGTCGCGATGATCGGGTGCGGCGACACCTCGCCGCACCCGTCGGGCGCACAATCAACCAGCCCCGCGACCGTGGCTTCGGCTCTGCTCAATCCCACCGTCGTCCCCGGGGGCCAGGCGTCACCGCCAGCATCGACGACGGGTGCGCCGACCACCGGAGCGAGCGGGACGCCCACCGCCGCCGGCGAGCTCCCGGGCATCGTCGGCACGCTCGCCTGTACGGGGACCGATGTGGCGTTCCCGGTCGCAGTGCTCAACGAGCCCGCGCTCGCGGAGCTCGGGCCGAGCGCACCGGCCTCGGCCCTGCGGGCAGTGCTCGGCACCGAGACGGCCACCGAGCTGGGGCTCCCGGAGCACGGTTGGCGGACGGCGATAACCACCGCGGCCTCGGTGACCTTCGTCGCGCCGCGGGACGACACCTGGGCATTCGCCACACTCGCGCCGGCGGCGGGTGGTGACTGGCAGTTCTGGGAGGGCGGCCACTGCGATCTGGCCGTTCGCCTGCCCAAATCCGACGGATACGCGACCTGGCGTCTCGATCCGGCCAATCCGCCTGACCCGTCGGCGACCTCCCTGTCGCTCCTCGCCCGCGAGGCGGCGTGTGCCGGCGGCCATCCGCCAGGTGCGCGGATGCTCGCGCCGATCGTCATGGAGACCGATGCCGGGATCACGATCTCCCTGGTCGTCCGGCAGGTACCCGGTGGTGCCGATTGCCCGGCGAACCCCGAGGTGCCGGTGACGGTGGTCCTGTCCCGGCCGATCGGGACCCGAACGCTCCTGGATGGGAGTGCGTTCCCGGCCGTGCCCCGCTCATAGCTGCCGGAGTAGCGGGGTCAGGCCGCTCCGCACGATGGTGAGCACCGACCGGCCGCACCTGACGATCGATCCCGTTCGAGCGCATTGTCGTTGGCGGGGCCGTCGAGGACGCGGTGCGCGATCATCTCAGTGAGAATCGCCAGGTATTCGTCCCGAGTGGTCCGATCATAATGACCGGACGTGGACCTGTCGCGGACCGGACGGGCGGCGCGACCATGCGTGGAGTGCGCCGGCGTGGCCGGCCATGGAGTGCGCCGGCGTGGCCGGCCGCGGACCACCCGAGGAGGATGCGATGGGCAGGCTCGTGATCACAGAGTTCGTGTCGCTCGACGGCGTCTTCGAGGACCCGGGCGGCGCGGAGGGCGCCGAGATCGGCGGCTGGACGTTCGCCTTCGACCGCGGCCCGGACGGCGACCGGTTCAAGTTCGACGAGCTGATGGCGGCCGACGCGCAGCTCATGGGGCGCGTGACCTACGAGGGCTTCGCAAGGGCGTGGCCGACGATGCCGGACACGAGCGGCTTCGCCGACCGGATGAACGGGATGCCGAAGCACGTGGTGTCCTCGACGCTGGTCGACCCCGCGTGGGCGAACACGTCGGTGGTCCACGGCGACCTGGGAGACGAGGTGGCGGCGCTCAAGGCGCGCTACGCGCGCGACGTCCTCGTGTCCGGGAGTGGCCGCCTCGTCCGGGCGCTCATCGCCCGCGGGCTCGCCGACGAGCTGCGCCTGATGGTGTTCCCGATCGTGCTCGGTCGGGGGCGCACGCTGTTCGACGGCACCTCGCCGTCCGCGCGGATGCGCCTCGTGACGGCCCAGCCCGTGGGCCCCGACGGGGTCCTCGTGCTCACCTACGTGCCGGCGCCCGCCTCCTGACGCCGGGCGGGACCACGGCCGGGGTCGGCGCATCACCGGCGCGACCTTCGCGCGTGTCGGCCCGGGCGCCACCAGCGGCCTCGGAGAGCGCGCGTCCCACCAGGCGCACTCCCGCGCGGATCTCGCCCACGCCGATGGAGCCGTAGCCGAACAGGACGCCTCCCGGGCCGCCGCCCGGGGGCATCCGGTACCTGGCGATGCCCGTGATGCGGACGCCCAGCTCCGCGCAACGCGCGACGAGGGCGGCCTCGTCGGTCCCGTCGGGCAGCCAGGCCGTCACGTGGAGCCCCGCAGAGGCACCGGTCGGCCGCAGGGTGGGCGCGGACTCCCGGAGGGCCGCAAGCAGGGCATCCCGGCGGCTTCGGTAGACCAGGCGCATCCTGCGCAGGTGGCGGTCGAACTCGCCACGGGCCAGGAAGTCGGCGAACGCGAGCTGCTCCAGGCTCGCGGATCCGCGGTCGCTCGCCTCCTTGGCCGCCGCCAGCTGCTCGATCAGTCGTGCCGGGCAGATGAGCCAGCCGAGGCGCAGGCCGGGCGCCAGGGTCTTGCTCGCCGATCCGGCGTACAGCACGCGCTCGGGGGCGAGGCCCTGGACTGCGCCGATGGGCTCCCGGTCGTAGCGGTATTCCGCGTCGTAGTCGTCCTCGATCACGATGCGATCCCCGGACCGGGCCCACGCCGCCAGGCGCGCCCGCCGCTCGGCAGACATCACCACGCCCGCCGGGAACTGGTGGGCCGGCGTGACGACGACCACGTCCGCTCCCGTCCGCTCCAGGGCCTCGACGACGATCCCCTCGTCGTCGACCGGGACGCCGACGGCGTCCAGGCCATGCCGCGCCACGACCTGTGGCGTGTCGTTCTGGCCCGGGTCCTCGGCCGCGACCCGCCTCGCACCGCCGGCGCGGAGCACTGCGACAGCGACGTCGAGAGCCTGCGCGAAGCCATTGGTGACGACGATCCGCCCCGGGATGGCAAGGGTGCCGCGGACGCGGTTGAGGTACGCCGCGAGCGCCTCGCGGAGCTCCGGCGCGCCGCGGCTGTCGAGGTAGCCGAGGCGCTCGCTCGGGGCCTCGTTGAGAACGTGCCGGAGGGAACGGAGCCAGGCCGGCCGCGGGAACTGCGTCACGTCGGGCCGACCGTACGAGAAGTCGAACCGCGCCGCGGGCACCTCAGGCTCCGCGATGGGCGCGCTGGCCTCGCCGGCGCCGCGTGACGCGACCCAGGTCCCGCCGCCGTGGCGGCTGGCGAGGTAGCCCTCGGCCACGAGCTGCTCGTACGCCTCGACCACGACGCCGCGCGAGACGTCCAGCTGCCCGGCGAGCGTCCGGGTCGCCGGGAGGGCGGTGCCCGGGGCGAGGCGGCCATCGTGGATCGCGTCGCGGAGCGCCCGCTCGAGCTGGCCATGGAGTGGGACGCCGTCGTCACGGCGCAGCGCGACGAGGAGCTCGCCAGGAGAAGTGGTCCTCGTATCGGTCATGGGAATGGACCTTACCAGATGACCAATCATCGGCGACGATCGGGACCCACCGACCCCGAGGAGACGTCCCATGACCGCAGCCGCCTCGTCAATCCCGCAGGCCGCCGGCTCCCTCCGCCCAGCCATCGGCGCCCGCCGCCTCGTTGTCGGGCCGCTCGTCCTCGTGTTCCTGGCCTCGCTGGGCGTGGACGCGTCCCTCTACCTGCTGCTCGCGGTCGTGCCGGCGTTCGCCGGCGCCGGCGGCGGCACCGGCGACGCGGGGCTTGCGACGGCGTCGCTGATGCTCGCCTCGGTCGTGGGGGAGCTCGGCGCGACGCGCCTGTCCGCCTGGCTGGGACGCCGCGCCGCCTTCGCGCTCGGCGCGGTCCTCCTCGGGGCGCCCTCGCTCGTCCTGCTTGCAAGCACGGAGCCGGGTGTGATCCTCGCGGTGTGCGTCGCCCGCGGCGTCGGGTTCGGGATCTCGGTCGTGATCGGTGGCGCCCTCGTCGCGTCGCTCGCGCCCGCGGGCCGCCGTGGCGAGAGCCTCGGGCTGTACGGCATCGTCGTCGGGGTGCCGGCGATCGTTGCACTGCCCCTCGGGGCCTGGGTCGCCGGACGTCGCCGGCCCGGGGCTCGTCGTCGTCGCGGCCGCGGTCGCGGCGATGGCCGCGGTGCCGGCGATCGTCGCGCTCCCGGGCGAGCGGCCGGCCGATGGGGCGCCCCATGGCCATGGCCTTGGCCTCGGCGCGGCGCTGCGACGACCCGGGATCCTGCGGCCGGCACTCGTCTTCGCCGCGCCGACCGTGGCCGCCGGCATCGTCGTCACGTTCCTGCCGCTGGCCGCCACGGGCGCAGCCACCGCGGTCGTGGCACCGGCGCTGCTGCTCCAGGCGCTCACCGCGACGGTCGCGCGGTGGTGGGCAGGCCGGTTCTCCGACCGCCACGATGCGCGGCGCCTCTTCGCACCGGGCGTCGTCGCCGCCGCGGCGGGGATTGGCGTGCTCGCATGGTCCGGGCAGCCCGTCGCCGTCCTCGCCGGGGCGGCGGGGTTCGGCGTGGGGTTCGGGCTCCTTCAGTCGGCGACCCTCGCGGTCATGTTCGCCCGGGTCGACTCGGACGGCTACGCGACGGTGAGCACGGTCTGGAACCTCGTCTATGACGCCGGGTACGGACTCGGGGCCGCAGGCTTCGGGATCCTCGCCGGGGCGGGCGGCCTCGGGGCCGCATTCACGCTCACCGCGGCGACCATCCTCGTCGCGCTCATCCCCGCCCGCCGCGATGGGGCACCGACCCGCTCGGAGCGCTCGGGCTGATTCGAGGACATGCCGGGTCCCGCGACGGCTCAGCCCCGCCTCCCGCTCAGCCCTCTTTGGCTCAGACCTCTTTGGCTCAGCCCTTGACCGCGCCGCTCATGCCCGCGCCGTTGAGGAACATGCGCGAGAACACCAGGAACAGCACGATCGGGATCGCGCTCGCGATCGTGAGCGCCGCGATGAAGATCGCGAGGTCCGTCGTTGGCCCGAGGGTGGGCAGCCTGACCGACAGCGGCTGGAGGTCCGGGTTCCGGAGCACCAGCAGCGGCCACAGGTAGTCCTTCCAGGTAGCGATCACGGCGAACACCGACACCACGCCGAGGATCGGGCGCGACATCGGCAGCACGATCGACCAGAACAGCCGGAACGGACCGGCGCCGTCGACCCGGGCCGCCTCGAAGATCTCGCGCGGCAGGCTGTCGAAGAACCGGGTCATGAGCACGATGTTGACCGCGCTGGCTCCGGCCGGCAGCCACACCGCCCAGAACGTGTCGATCATCCGGACGTGCAGGAGCGGGACGTCAACGACCGTCAGGTAGAGCGGCACGAGGAGCACGATCGGCGGCACGAAGAGCGTCGCGATGACCAGGCCGAGGAGGACGCGCCGGAGCCTCGGGCGCAGGACCGCGAGCGCAAAGCCGGCCGTCGTCGCGACGACGATCTGGACGACCCACGAGCCGAACGCGATGCACACCGTGTTCCACAGGTAGCGGTCGATGTGCGTCTGCGACCACGCCGTCGCGAAGTTGCCGAGGTTGAAGCCGTGGGGCCACAGGGCGAGCGGGGCCCGCAGGGTGTCCTGGGTCGGCGTGATCGAGGCCTTGGCCATCCATAGCAGCGGGCCCAGGCCGATGACCAGCAGGAACAGCAGGGTCCCGCCATGGACGGCGTTCATCGTCCAGCGGACCCGCCGCCTGTGCCAGTCCGAGGACGAGATCAGTCGGCGGTCCTCCTGCGTCGCGGGTGTCGCGGGCGTCCCGGCCCGCCCACGGAAACGGGTGAGCGTCACGTCGTGCTCCAGGAGCGGGTGAGCCAGAAGTAGATGGCGGTGAACCCGCCCAGGAACAGCGCGAGCATGACGCTCAGCGCCGCGGCCATCCCATAGTCGCCGCCCAGGCTGTTCTGGAAGGCGTAGTGGTAGATCAGGAGCAGGACCGTCATCGTCGAGTTGGCCGGACCGCCGCCCGTGAACAGGAGCGGCTCCGTGAACAGCTGGGCCGTGGCGATCAGCTGGAGGATCAGGGTCACGAACAGGACGGCGCGCATCTGGGGCAGCGTGATGTGCCAGATCTTCTGCCAGATCGAGGCGCCGTCGACCTCGGCCGCCTCGTACAGCTCGGGAGGGACGCTCAGCAGGGCGGCGAGGTAGATGATCACGGTCCCGCCGGCGGCGGCCCAGGTGGCCTCGAGCACGATCGACGGCATCGCGCTGGCCGCGTTCTGCAGCCACGGCTGGCTCGCGATCCCGAACCAGCCGAGCACCGTGTTGAACAGGCCCGTGGCCTCGGGGTAGAAGAAGACCCGCTTCCACAGCAGCACCGAGACGACCGGCGGGATGACCACGGGCAGGTAGACGAGGGCGCTGTAGAGGCCCCGATGGCGGCGCGTCTCGCTGATGAGCACGCCCAGGATGATCGGGATCGGGAAGCCGAAGACAAGGGCGAGGAATGCGAACCACGCGGTGTTCCTGACGGCGATCCCGAGCAGCGGGTCCGCGAGCACCCGGCCGAAGTTGCTGAGGCCGACGAAGACAGGGTCTGAGACGAGGTTCGTGACCTGGAGGCTCATCACGAACGCCCGGACGATCGGGAACCAGGAGAACACACCGAAGACGAGCAGGAACGGCAGCAGGAACACGAGGGTGCTGAGACCGTCCCGGGTGATGAGGCGCTTCCGGTACCGGCGCCTGCGCTCGCCTTCGATCGCGATTGCCAGCTGTGCGTGCGATGCCATGGCTCGCATCTACCTCGGTGTCGTCCTGGGGCGTCGATCGGGCCCCTGGGAGGGCAGGAGCCCGATCGAGAGGTCGTGGGTCAGCCGGCGTCGATGACGGCCTGGACCTGCTTGTTCGCCGCATCGAGCAGCGCATTGATGTCGGCGTTCTTGTCGGTGAGGACGGCCTGCACCACGGGGTCGAGGGCCGCGTAGAGATCCTGGGTGTGGACCGTCGGCTCGGTGACGATCTGCTGGTCGAAGATCTGGGAAGTGAACGGCGTCATCTGGCTCGTGGGGACGTTGATGTCGTCCTTGATCCAGGTCTGGGCCTCGTCGTAGGTCGCCTTGTCGAAGATCGGCAGGGCCGGCACGCCGACGGGCTGGTTGTTGGCCTTGAGCGCCTTGGCATCGGCCAGGGCGCCTTCCTGGGTCAGGAGCTTCTGCATGTAGTAGAAGTCGATCCACGCCACGGCCGCGTCGCGCTGGGCCTCGGTGGTGACGACGTTGACGGCCGCGAGGGTGCCCCCGCCGAGGACGCCGGCGTCGGGGCTGCTGGAGAGCGGGATGACCGTCACGCAGTAATCATCGGGTTTGAGGCTGTTGTTCTGGACCATGTTCGTGTACAGGTCGGAGCCGCCGGTGAACATGCCGATCTGGCCTGCGGCGAACGCCTGGTTGATGCTGTTCCAGTCGTAGTCGAACGTCGAGCCCATCGAGTTGTCAGTCCAGCGCATCGCCTTGAGGTTCTCGAGGGCCGCCTTGGTGGCGTCGTTGTCGAGCGTCGCGGTGACCTTGTGGTCGGCGCCGACGGTCTCCATGCGACCGCCGTTCGCGTAGGTCGAGGTCGTCAGCTGCCAGCCGCCCGTGTTGGACGTGGCCATCTCGGCGTAGCCGGCGACGCCGGTCTTCTCGGCGATCTGCTTGGCAGCCGCGCGGACCTCGTCCCAGGTCTTCGGCGGGTTGGCCGGATCGAGGCCTGCGGCCTTGAACAGGCTGCAGTTGTAGGTGAGCGACATGCCGTACGCCTGGGTGGGGAGCGCCCAGACCTTGCCGTCGGCGTCCTGGCCGTTGACGAGGGCGTTGGGGTTGAACTTGCTGACGTAGGGCAGCGCCGCGACGCGATCGCTGATGTTGACGATCTGGTGCTGGGCGATCAGGCCCTTGCCATCCGTGAACGGGATCGTGAACACCGTCGGCAGGGTGCCGGCTGCGAGGGCGGTCGTGAACGTCGGGGCGGTCCAGTCGTACTCGGCCGGCTGGACGGTGACCCAGGGGTACTTCGCCTGGAACTCGCTGATCTGGAGCATCAGCGCGTCGACCGCTTCCTGGGTCGCACCGGGGCGGAGGGCGCCGACGGTGATGGTGACCGGCTCGTGGCCGGCCATCGGGTCAGCGGTTGGGGCGGCGACGGCCGCCGCGCTGGCGGCAGGGGCCGCGGTCGCGGGCGCCGAGGAGGCCGCGGGGGACCCACAGGCGCTGACGGCGATCGCCGTCGTCGCCGCGAGGGCGAAAGCCGCGAGTCGTCGCGGATGAGCAGTTGTCATCGCTGGTTCACTCTCTTTCCTCGGGACGCGCCAGGTTCATGAAGGGTCGTATCACCGCGTCGATCGCGACGCCGTGACCCCGAAGTCATCAGCTCCTCCTCATTCCGCTTCCCTTGTCGGCCACCCGGCTGACCGGGCGAGGCTGTCGTGGTCGGTTCGGATCCACGCCGACGCGTCGGGCGGCAGGCGGCCGCCGTCCAGCTCGGCGCTGGCCAGCAGCAGCTCACCCGTGACGGGGAGCGCGATCGGATCGGAGGACAGGTTGGTGACGGCGGCAAACCGTTGCCCGCGTTCGAAGGCGAGCACGCCGGGCGCCGTGTCCAGCCAGCGCATCGGCCCGTCCCCCAGGCCGGGATCGAGCCGGCGGAGGGACAGCGCGGCGCGATAGAGGTTGAGCATGGAGCCGGGATCGCGCCGCTGGGCGTCGACCGACCTCTGGCCCCAGCCATCCGGCTGGCGGAGCCACGGCCTGGCCGATGCGCCATCGGGGCTGAAGCCGAACGGCGCCGCCTCGCCCGCCCAGGGCAGCGGGACGCGACACCCGTCCCGGCCGGGATCCGCACCGCCGGAGCGGAAGTACATCGGATCCTGGAGCTGCTCCTCGGGCAGGTCCTGCACCTCCTCGAGGCCGAGCTCGTCGCCCTGGTAGATGTACAGGGACCCGGGCAGCGCGGCGCACAGGAGCGCGGCGGCGCGCGCGCGTCGCATGCCGAGCGCGAGGTCCGTCGGGATCCCGCGGCGCTTCCGGTTGAACGCGAAGGACGAGTCCTCCTGACCGTACCGGGTGACCGGGCGGGTCACGTCGTGGTTGGAGATGAGCCAGGTGGCCGGCGCGCCGACCGGCGCATGGGCATCGAGCGTCGCGTCGATCGAGGCGCGCAGGCCGGCCGCATCCCAGGCGCGCGCCATGAAGTCGAAGTTGAAGGCCGTGTGCAGCTCATCCGGGCGCAGGTAGTCCGCGAACCGATCGCGATCCGGGAGCCACAGCTCCCCGACCAGGACCCGCGTCCCCGGGTAGGCGTCGGCGATCGCACGCCAGCTGCGATAGATGTCGTGCAGCTCGTCGCGGTCGGTGTTCGGATGTTTGCCGGGCAGGGGCTGGGCGGGGATCTCCGGGAGAGCCGGGTCCTTGACCAGCAGCGCGGCCGAATCGATCCGGATCCCAGCCACGCCACGATCGAACCAGAAGCGCAGGATGTCCTCGTGCTCGCGACGCACGTCCGGGTTGTCCCAGTTCAGGTCCGGTTGGGCGGTCGAGAACAGGTGGAGGTACCACTCGCCGGGCATGCCGTCCTGGTCCGTGGTGCGGGTCCAGGATGGCCCGGAGAAGTTCGACGGCCAGCCCGTCGGGATCTCGCCGCCGAGCGGGCCGCGTCCCGGGTGGAACCAGAACCGGGCGCGCTCGGGCGAGCCCGGTGCGGACGCAAGGGCGGCCTGGAACCAGGGGTGCTGGTCGGACACGTGGTTGGGCACCACGTCCACGATCGTCCGGATCCCCACGGCCGCGGCTTCCGAGATCAGCAGCTCGGCTTCCGCGAGGGTGCCGAACGCCGGGTCGATCGCGCGGTAGTCCGCGACGTCGTAGCCGCCATCCGCCAGCGGCGACCGGTACCAGGGCGTGAACCAGATCGCATCGACCCCAGGTCGACGAGGTAGGGAAGCCGTGACCGGACGCCGGCGAGATCGCCGATCCCGTCACCGTTGCCGTCCGCGAAGCTGCGGGCATAGACCTCGTAGATGACCGCGTCGCGCCACCAGGCGAGTTCGTCGTGTGCCCGCCCCATTCCGGCGCGGGGCCGGTCCCTGTGGATGGGAGTGTCAGCTGAGCCACTGGTGAGCCTCGGATCTGGGCGGATCACTGGCACTGAGTTGGCAACGATGCCGCCGCTGTCGCGCACGGTACACGATCCGACAGATGAATGCAAGAAGTTTACAAGAATAGTAGCAAAACTTGGCAGAGAGCGGCAGAGAGCGGCAGGGAGGTGGCAGTGGAAGCGTGGTCTCGTCGGCTCGCTGCAGCCGTCAGGAAGCGGGAGCAGGCCCCGTCGACGCGCGGACCACGAGCTCCGGTTCGAACAGGAGCTCGTCGTGCTGGATCGCCGGTACCGGAGACCTGCTGCACGAGGAGCTCGATGGCCATCCGGCACATCGGCTCGATCGGCTGGCGGACCGTCGTCAGCGGCGGATCGGTGCAGTTCATCAGGAACGAATCGTCGAAGCCGACGATCGAGACGTCACCGGGCACGCTCCTGCCCGCCCGCCGTGCGGCGCGGATCGCGCCGAGCGCCATCAGGTCGCTGGCACACACGATGCCGGTGACGCCTGCATCGATCAGCCGGGCAGCGCCGGCCTGGGCGGCCTCGATCGAGAACCAGCGACCTGGCGATCTGGTCCGGGGCGAGCGGGATGCCCGATCTCTCGGCCAGCGCGCGGCCAGCGGCGACCTTCCGCCGTGAGGGGACATGGTCGATGGGACCGGCCAGCATGCCGATGCGGACGTGACCCAGCGAGACGAGATGCCCCATGGCCTGATCCACCGCGACGGCGTCATCGCACGACACCCGCGGGAACCCGAGGCCGTCGATCGAGGCGTTCATGAGCACGGTCGGCAGGCCGCGCTTGGCGAGGCGCGCGTAGTGACCGTGCGGCGAGTCCTCCTGCGCGTACAGGCCACCGGCGAACACGACGCCCGAAACCTGCTGCTGGAGCAGCAGCTCCACGTAGTCGGCCTCCGACACGCCGCCGGCGGTCTGGGTGCACAGCACCGGCGTGAACCCGCGCTGCGAGAGGGCGACGCCCATCACCTCCGCGAAGGCCGGGAAGATCGGGTTCTGGAGCTCCGGAAGGACCAGCCCGACGAGCCGGGCGCGCTCGCCGCGCAACTTCGACGGGTCGCTCGTACCCCAGGACGTCGAGAGCGGTGAGGACCGCCTGGCGAGTCGGCTCGGGAACGCCGGGCTTGCCGTTGAGCACCCGGCTCACCGTCGCCTCGCTGACGCCGACCTTGCGTGCAACCTCTGCGAGTCGTCGTGTCATGCCGACAAGTGTACGCAAAATCTCGACAATCAGTTGCGGCTCCGTGCAGGCGCCGCTCCACCCCGGGAGGAGCCTCCTCGCGTCGGCGCTCGATCAACCATGCTCGTTGGGCGTTCGGCGCCTGATGTGGCCGGCTCAAGTCAATCGAGCGACCACTCCCTGAGCAGCCGCCGCGCGGCCCCGCTGTTGCCGAGCTGGTGGACGGCGACGCTCGCCGGGTGGACGGCGAAGGGCGCGAACGGCTGGGCCTCGATGACCTTGAGGTCGTCGAGGGTCGCGAAGCCGACCGTCACGTGGGCGATGTAGCTTGCCCGCGCCGACCTGGTTGGGGACGTACCCGTCGACCCAGTCCTTGGTGCTCTGGCTGATCGCCTCGCCCGGGTCCCGCACGAAGGCTTCGTCCGCTCCACCTGATTCGGTGAATGGCGTCACGGCGGCGAGCAGCCGAGCCTGGAAATTGAGCACGGCCGCACCCGGCTCGAGCAGGATCACCGCGAGGCCCTGGTCCGGCACCCCCCAATCTCCGTGCCGGATCGCGACCGCTTCGTACGTCAACGTCGCAATGTCGGTCGCGGCGAGGGTGGCCTCGACTGCGTCGTGGACCCTTTCCAGGTCCGCGGTGCGAACGTATCGCTGGAGCGTCGTGATGTGCGGCTGATGGGTGGCATCGAGGGCGAAACCCGTCCGGCACGCTCTGGCGCATCCGGGCGTTGATCTCGCGTGCCCGCCCGAGCGTGTCCGCGTCGGGGTTGACGAGGATGTCGATGGCGGTCAGGTCGGTCACGCGCTTGCCTCGGGTCCGGCGAAGATGGTCGACCAGTCGTCCTTCATGCTGACGACCGTCCAGCCCAGCTCGCTGCGGCCGCGGCGACCGACTTCTCGGCGCCCGCCGTGTAGACGAACTCCCGGTCGGCATCGTCGTGGTTCACGAGGAGCGCGAACTTCGCGACTTCGAGCATCTCGATGTCCACGTCGGCGTTTCCCCGGCAAACACAGGCAGGCGGCCGGTGCGGGCGAAGATGTGCTCGGGCTTGCCTGGGCCGAGGGCGAGCCCGCCGAGGATCCGCTCGCGCCTGAGCTGACCGTCCCGGTACGCGTACTCGGCCGCCGAGCCGATGACGTCCTCCTTGAAGATGCCCCAGGTCTCCTCGGCGAAGACGCGCATGAAGTCGCGGCCGCCACCGGAGCAGACGAACACCCGGAACTCGTTGGCCTTGAGGTAGGCGAACAGCTCGAGCATCGGCCGGTAGACGAGTTTCGTGTAGCCGACGCCGAGCTTGGGCTGCTTCGCGGTCGCGACCCACTCGCGCACCTGGGCATCGAACTCGTCGGGCGTTGTGCCCGTCCACGAGCGAGCGAACGCCTGCTCGAGGGCCAGCACCGCGTCCGGCTCCTGGACCGCGACGCGCCCGAAGAATGCCTGGTCGCGCTCCAGGATGGCCTTGTAGGGCTGCTGGTCGCGAGCGAGGGTCGGCCTGCGCCTCCTGCGCCCATCGTCGGAACACGAAGTCGAATTGCGGCGGCATCGGCTGCTCCACCCACAGCGTGCCGTCGTTGTCGAAGGTCGCGATCCGGTCGGCTGGCGCGATGAAGCCTGCCCCTTCGGTCGCCGATCGTTCGACGAACGCGATGATCGCGCGCCTCGCGGCACCATCGTTCCAACTCGGCAGGATCGCGCGCATCGTTGGCTCCTGTGGGCGGTCGGCGCGGCGGGATCGGCGGGACACGAGATCGTTCGCGTCGCGTCAATTCGACGTAGGGGCGAGAGCCGGATTCTACCCGCGGATGGGGCGTCTACTCGGTGTCGCGCTTGTTACGCCATGACGGTCCAGCGACGCCTGGTCCGCGAGGCCCGGATACTGGACGAGGCGACCACGATGAGCGGCACCTCCGCCAGGGCGGAGAAGACGTGCACGCCGTGGTGCCTGAGTGCCTGCTCGGGCTGGAACGGTGGCGACGGCTACCGCGAGGACCTGATCCCGGCGCTGCCACGGCCCGTGCCGGCGGCGCCCCAGCCGAGCCGCCGAGACAGACGGGCCGCGATCAGGCCGAGCGGGACGTAGCGCCCCGGAAGGAGCAACAGCCCGACATTGGCGAGCTCACGAGTCGCCGGGTGACGGATCGCCCGGCGGAGCCGCCGGGCCGCCGAACCCGGATCGGCCAGGTCCCGGACGAGGCCGCGGCGATCGGACCGGGCTCGCCTCGCCACGTCGGTCAGCGCACCGGACCGGACCGCCTCGGCGACGGCGCGGCGGGTCTCGGGCATCGTCGCCACGCCGGCAAGGCTCATCAGCCGAACGAGCGATGGCATCACGCCTGGTCTCCCGTGCGCCATTCCGCGTCCACGACCCCGGGGCTGCTCGCCGAGTGACTCCCGGACCGCCCGTCACGGCGCAGGTCCGAGGCAAGGTGACGCGCCCGGACCGCGACTCGCACGCCGACAACCTCGGTGACGACAGCGATCCGGCGGGCGAGCGGCCCCGCACCGGTGCCTGCGCGTGCGCCCAGATCCGCCGCACGTGCCGCGAACTCGCGCACGGCGAGCACCTGCGGGGAGGCGCTCATGCAGGTTCAACCTTCGAACCATGGATCTCGCCGCGCCACGCGCCAGTGGGCTCTCGGCGATCCTCGATGAAGGTCTTGAAGCGCTCGAGATCGCCCTCAACACGCCGATCGAGGAACCCGAGCGCGGCCCCGGCCGTCTCGACCGGCCCCTCCGGCTCCGCGTCGATCGTGAGAGAGACGCGGGTACGGTCGGGACCCAACGGCAGGAAGAGGACCGCACCGGCGTTCTCGGTCCCCTCGGTCGCCTTCCATGCGACCCGGACGTCCGGCGTCTGGTCGACGATCTCCGCGGTCCAGTGCCTGGTCTGGCCGCCGATTGTGGCCGTCCAGTCGAGGTACCGGTCTCCATGCTGGACGACCTGGTCAACACCCTCCATGAAACGTGGGAAGTCCTCGAACTGGGTCCACTGGTCGTACGCGATGCGTGCGGGGACATCGACGTCGATGTCCTTCGAGATCCTCGTCATGTGGTCCTCCGTGTTCCTGCCGTCTCCGCCGCGGCGCAATCCGCCCGCGTCGACTCGACTGAGCGCCTCGTCGGACCCGCCGGGACAACCGGTCGGGCAGAGCTGATCCAGTGGCAAGGGTGTGTGGCCGTGTGATACGTCGGGATGCGGTCAGCCACGACACGCCTTGCTGGAATCTCTCGATCATGTCCCGGGCACGCGCGGAGCGAGGTGCCAGCTCCGGCGGCGCGAACGGGCGAAATCCTCGCCGCTCAGTCGCCGAGGACGAGCCCGAACCCAGGGACCACCGGCGTGATCGTCATCGTCGTGGTGATGCTCGTCGTGTCGGAGTCATGGGGCTGTAACGCCGGGATCGTCAGGCTGTGACGGCAGGGGACGACCCGGCGGTGTCCCAAGCCCGCCGTGAGCGCGTCACCGGGGAGGCTCCGGAGATGTCATTCAACCCGGGCGCGAAGCTCGATCCATCGCAGGTCGAGGACGTCCGCGGCTCGCGGATCGGTGGGCGCAGCCTGATGGTGGGCGGCGGTGGCGGGATCGGGATCATCGTCGCCCTCCTGTGGGTGCTCCTGGGCGGCAGCCCCCAGACCGGCCAGACGGTCGGCGGCCTCGTGGGCCAGACGATCGGCGGCGGCGCGGAGGAGCCGGGGCCCGCCAGCAGCGCCCTCGCCGCGGAGTGCCAGACCGGGGCCGACGCGAACGCCACGCGAGGATTGCCGGATCGTCGGCTACGTCAACAGCATCCAGGCCTACTGGACCGACGAGTTCGCCGCCTCGGGCCAGCGCTACGTCCCGGCCAGGACACGCTTCTTCACCGACCAGATCAGCACCGGCTGCGGCGTCGCGACGTCGGCCAGCGGCCCGTTCTACTGCCCGAGCGACAAGTACGTCTACATCGATCTCGGGTTCTTCGACGAGCTCCGCTCGACGTTCGGCGCCCAGGGGGGCCCGTTCGCACAGGCCTACATCCTCGCCCATGAGTACGGGCACCATGTCCAGGATCTGGTCGGAACACTGTCGGGCGGGACGAGCCAGGAAGGGGCGGCCGGGCAGTCGGTTCGGACCGAGCTCCAGGCCGACTGCTACGCGGGCGTCTGGGCGAGCAACGCGGCCGCGACGGGCTACCTCGTGCCGCTCACAGACGCGGAGATCGCCGACGCGCTCGATGCCGCGTCGGCCGTCGGCGACGACCGGATCCAGCAGGAGATGCAGGGGCAGGTCGAGCCCGAGACCTGGACGCACGGCTCGTCCGCCCAGCGCCAGAAGTGGTTCACGGCCGGCTACCAGGCGGGGTCGCCGGATGGCTGTGACACGTTCAGCGGCAATCCCTGAGAACCGGCACCGGGGCCAGTTCAGTGTCGGAGGCGGTCGGCGGGCCAACGTCCCGTGTTCGACGCCTCGTCGATCGGCGCGGGCTAACGTGCCCTCTGGTCCAGCCGGTGCCGACAATCGCCCCTACACTCCAACCCATGTCCGACCCGACTCCCGACACCTCGAGCCTGCGCGCTCGCGGCCTGCCGCTCTCACGCCTCGAGGCGTTCAGCGACGGCGTCTTCTCGATCGCCATCACCCTGCTTGTCCTCGAGATCGCCGTCCCCCTCGCCGCAGAGCGAGATCTCGTCGGGGCGCTCGCCGGGGCATGGCCCTCCTACCTCGGCTACGTCATCAGCTTCCTGACGGTCGGGTGGGTCTGGATCGGCCACGCGGCGATCACGAGCCAGATGGCGCGCGCGGACAGTCTCTTCCTTCGGCTCAACCTCCTGCTCCTGCTGGTCGTCGCGTTCCTGCCGTTCCCGACCCGGCTGATGGCCGACTACTTCGGGAAGAGCGACCCGGAGCGGGTCGCGGTCGTCTTCTACGGGCTCGTCCTGGTGACGATCGCCGCGCTGCTCGTCGGGCTCTGGCGCTACGCACGACGCTCGCACGAGCTTCTCCGCAGCGACGTGAGCCAGGACGAGGTCTCGACGCTTGCCGCGAAGGCCACGCCCGGCCTCCTCTTGCTGCTCCTCGCGACCGCGGTCGGCGTCGTCATCCCGACGCTCGGCGCCCTCTGCTTCCTCGCGGTGTCGGCCTACCTCGTCATCCCGTTCCGGGAGATTGTGACCGCGATCCGCGGTCCGCGGTCGTCCGGCGGCAGCTGACTCGTCGCAGTCTGGAACGTCCCAGAGGCGAGGACCGCCTGCCAGGCCGTCGTCGGCGCGACGGCTTCCGGGACGGCCGCATCATCGCCGGTCTCTGCCGTGATGACCGGCACCTTCCCGTGCAAATGGTCCCCTGTTAGGGCTCGCCTTCGTCTGCTTCCACCTGGCGCGGATGTACGCCCATGTGCCGGGCGTCATCGCCGGTGAGGATCCCGAGGAGGTGCACGCGATGCGGGTCGCGGCGCGCCGGGCGCGTGCCGCGTGGCGTGTCTTCGAGGCCGATCACGGCGTTCTTCCGCAGCGAGCGCGGCCGCGCCGGCTGCGCGCAGCGCACGCCGAGCGCAAGCCCGTCGGCTCGAGCTCGTCGAGCTTGTCGAGCCCACAACCTTCGCCCGCTTCATGCCGAATACGGGATCACGGCCGGCGAGGTACGCCGGATCAAGCACTCGCGTCGATGCTCGCCGGCTCGTTCGTGCACAGACGTCGCAACCACGCTCGCCAGGCAGCTCTGATGCCCGAAGGGAGAGACTCATGACCGCCGCACTCGGAGTCGGCGAAGGGCCTGTCGTTTCTCCGGCGATCGTCCCTCACCTCACCGACGCCGAGCGCGCCGCAAAGGGCAGGGCTGCGCGAGAAGCCGTTCCCCGATCCAGCCACGGAGCATTTAAGGCGGCCGCGGACCGGGAACCGGTGCGGATCCTCGAGGAGCAGGGCGTGTCGCGCGTGGCCGAGCTCCTGCCGATCCGCTACGGCCGGATGCTCGCGTCGCCGTTCACGTTCTACCGGGGCGCGGCGGCGGTCATGGCCGCCGACCTCTCGACGACGCCGCGCACGAGCCTCAAGGTCCAACTGTGCGGCGACGCCCATCTCGCCAACTTCGGCGGCTTCGCCTCCCCCGAGCGCACCCTCGTGTTCGACATCAACGACTTCGACGAGACGCTGCCGGGGCCGTTCGAGTGGGACGTGAAGCGCCTTGCGGCAAGCTTCGAGGTCGCGGGTCGCGACCGCAACTTCGCGGTCGCCGAACGGCGGACGGCGGTGCTCGCCGTGGTCGGCTCCTACCGCGAGGCGATGCTCGGCTTCGCGCCGATGGACCTGCTCGAGGTCTGGTACTCCCGCCTCGACGTCGACGCACTCGCGGGAAGTCTCAGATCCCAGCTCGACAAGAAGAGGGCGAAGGCCGCCGGGCAGGTGGTGGCGAAGGCGCGGTCGAAGGACAGCCTGCAGGCGCTGGGGAAGCTGACGCGAGTGGTCGACGGCCAGCCACGGATCATCTCCGACCCGCCGCTCATCGTGCCGATCCACGAGCTCCTCCCGGGCCGAGGCGGGCGCCGACGCTGGAGGCGACGACTCCGCGACCTGCTCCGCGTCTATCGCAGCTCCTTGCAGCATGATCGCCGCAAGCTGCTCGAGCAGTTCCGATATGCGGACCTCGCGCGCAAGGTCGTCGGGCGTCGGCAGCGTCGGCACGCGGGCGTGGATCATGCTCCTGTTCGCCAAGGACGAGAGCGACCCCCTGTTCCTCCAGGCCAAGGAGGCGCAGGCCTCCGTCCTCGAGCCCTACCTCGGCCGCAGCGAGTTCCGCAACCACGGCCGCCGCGTCGTCGAGGGCCAGCGGATGATGCAGGCCTCGAGTGACATCTTCCTTGGGTGGGTTCGAGTCCCCCAGGGCATCGACGGCGCTGCGCGGGACTTCTATGTCCGCCAGCTGTGGGACTGGAAGGTCGCGGTCGACCTCGACGCGATCCTGCCGCGAGGGCTCGCGCTGTACGCGCAGGCATGCGGGTGGACGCTCGCGCGGGCCCACGCACGATCAGGCGACCGGATCGCGATCGCGGCGTATCTCGGCTCGAACGACGCCTTCGACCGTGCCATCGGCGACTTCGCGATCGCCTACGCCGACCAGAACGAACGCGACCACACCGCGCTGCGCCAGGCAGCCGACTCCGGCCGCATCCAGGCGCAGGAGGGCACGTAGCCGTCGCAGGCACCGCGGGTAGCCCAGGCACCGCGGGTAGCCCCTGGGCACCGCTGGACGAATCGTCCCATCGGACGAACTCGTCCCAGGGGAGATTGACGGCGCCGTCAACCTGCTCCACCGATAGCTCCTTGCCGGCCGGCCGGACGGAGCAAGTTGGTCTAGGAGGCCAGCGCCGGTGTCCGGACCGGCTCCGCGTCCGTGCTGATCTTGAGCAGCTTCTTCACTTCCTCGACCACGATCAGCGACAGGGCCACGCCGATGCACACGAGCCATTGCTCGCCGGTCAGGCTGGTCATGTCGAGCACGTTCTTGAGGATGCCCAGCTCGGTCGCGAGCACGATGGTGACGATCGACAGCCCCGTCGCCTTGAGCAGCGCAGGGTTGCCGAGGATGTAGCCGCTGAAGACCGACCGCGTCTCGTCGGCCGTCTCGAGCGACGACACGATGCGGAACAGCGAGAAGGTGGTCACGCCCATCGTCCGCGCGACCGTGTCGCCGTCGAACGGGAATCGGCTCGCCCACGCGATCACGGCGAGCGTGCCGCCGCCCATCACGAGCCCCACGACGATGAGCCAGACGGTGAGCCGGCGGCGGCAGGATCTTCTGGTCCTTGGGCCGCGGCTTCTCCTCCATGAGGCCGTCCCGGGGCTTGCCGAACCCGAGGCCCGATCGCCTGGAACACGTTGACCGTGAAGTTGAGCCACATCGTCTGGAGCGGGAGGAACGGGACGCCGCCCAGGATGTTGAGGAGCGACGAGCCCAGGAACACCGTGATGTACCCGTAGCAGGCCGCCATCTGGTAGCGGATGAACCGCAGGAGGTTGTCGTAGACGTTGCGACCGATGCTGATCGCCTTGATGATCGTCGCGTAGTTGTCGTCGGCGAGGATCATGTCGGCGGCGGCCTTGGTGACCGCCGTCCCGGTGATGCCCATCGCGATGCCGATGTCGGCCTTCTTGATGGCGGGCGCGTCGTTCACGCCGTCGCCGGTCATGGCGACGATGTGGCCCTGCTCCCGCAGGACGTCCACGAGGTGGACCTTGTCCTGGGGCGTGACCCGGCCGATGACACCGATGCCGTCGACCTGGCTGAGGGCCGTCGTCGTCGCTCATCGCGCGCGAACTCGGCGCCGGTGATCGCCTTGCCGGGGATCCCCAGCTGGGCGGCGACGACGGCGCCCGTGACGGCGTGCGTCGCCGGTGATCATCCGGACGTGGACCCCGGCCTTCTGCGCCGTCGCGATGGCGTCCTTGGCGGCCGGCCGCGGCGGATCGGTGATCCCGACGAGCGCGAGGAGCGTGAGGCCCTCGATCGCCTTGCAGCAGGTCGCCGTCCGGGTCGAACGTGGCCGCGTCGAAGTCCTTGCGGCCGGTGGCCATGAGCCGCAGGCCCTCCTTCCCCATCCGCTCGCTCTCGGCGAGGTAGGCGTCGCGCAGGTGCGCGATCGGGACCTCCGCGCCGTCCGGGCCGTGGGCGGCCGCGGCGCGCGCGAGGAGCTGGTCCTGCGCGCCCTTGATGTAGGCGCGGACGACCTTGTTGCCCTGCTCGTCGGTCCAGTCGTGGAAGGTGGCCATGAGCTTGTAGGCCGCGTCGAACGGCAGGGTCGCGACGCGCGGGTACTGCGCGCGGGTCAGGTCGGCGTCGACGCCGCCCTTGGCCGCGAGGACGACGAGCGACCCCTCGTTCGGGTCGCCGATGAGGTCGCCGTCCTTGATCTCGGCGTCCGAGCAGAGGGCCATCGGCAGCAGGTAGGGCTCGAGCTTGAGCTCGGGCTGGCCGGCGGCCTGGGTGATCTTGCCCTCGGTGGAGTAGCCGGTGCCGGAGATCGAGTAGCGCCGCCCGACGATGGCCATCTGGACGGCGGTCATCTGGTTCATCGTGAGGGTGCCGGTCTTGTCGGAGTTGAGCGCCGAGGTGGACCCGAGGGTCTCGACCGAGCGGAGCTGCTTGACGATGGCGCCGGCCGCCGCGAGCATCTGGGAGCCCTTGGACAGGATGGCCGTGTCGATCGCCGGGAGCGCCGTCGGGATGGCGGCGATCATGAACGCGACCGCGGTGAGGAACAGCTCCTGGACCGGCACGCCGCGGGCGATGCCGAGGAGGATCGACGCCGTCAGCGCGAAGGCGGCGAGGACCAGGATCTGGCGCGTCAGCGCGTTGATCTGCTTCGTGAGCGGCGTCTCCTCGGCGACCGTCGCCGAGAGCATCCCGCTGATGTTGCCGACCTGGGTGTCCATGCCCGGTGGTGACGACGAGGATGATGCCGGACGCCCCGGGTGACCTGGGTGTTCATGAACGCCATGTCCACGCGGTCGCCGAGCGCGGCGTCGGCCGCGACCGCGTCCACCTGCTTGGGCGTGGGCACGCTCTCGCCGGTGAGGGCGGACTCGTCGATCTCGAGGGTCGCGGCCGAGAGGATGCGGGCGTCGGCCGGGACGAGGTCGCCCGCCTGGAGGTTGACGACGTCGCCCGGGACGAGCTGGTCCATCGGGAGGTCGACGAGCGCGCCGTTCCGGCGGGTCTTGGCGGTGACGGCCAGCGTCTGGCTGAGGGCGTCGGCGGCCGCCGACGCCTTGCTCTCCTGGTTCAGGCCCATCATCGCGTTGCCCAGCGTGAGGAGCATGAGCATCAGGCCGGTGAAGAACTGACCGGGCAGGAAGAGGCAGACGATGCCGGCGATCGAGCAGCACGATCTGCATCGGGTCCGCGTACTGGCGGACGAACAGCTGCGCGCGCGACGGCGTCTTGGCCGCCGTGAACGTGTTCGGGCCGACCTTGGCCCGGCGCGCGTCGGCCTCGGCCGAGGTCAGCCCGTGTCGATCTCGACGCCCTGCGGCCGCGAGCGTCCTCGGGGCGTGAGGGCGTGCCAGGCGGTGGTTCGCGCCCTGTGCGGGGCTCGGAGCGCGGGCGACGAGGCTGCCGTCATGACTTCTTCCCCTTCCGCGGCCTTCGCGGCTTGCCTGCCGCCCTTCACTTCCGGCCGGCTTTCTCAGCGACCTCGGCCGCGTACGGGTCCGGCGCGGCACCGGCGGGGCCTCGGCCTCGAGAGCGGCCTTGGGGTCTGGAGGGCCGTCGCGCGCCTCCTTGGAGACGTCGGGTAGCTGAGGGTTGATGTCGATCAGGGTGTGGGCCAGGACGCCGGCAGCGGCGACCCGCGCGAACGGCTTGTCGTCGGCGGGGATCACGTACCAGGGCGCCCACGGCGTGCTCGTCTTGCTGACAGGACGTCGCTGAACGCCTTCTGGTAGTCGTCCCAGTAGGCGCGCTCCTTGGAGTCGTTGGCGCTGAACTTCCAGTTCTTCTCGGCCTCGTCGATGCGGGACAGGAACCGGCAGCGCTGCTCCTCCTTGCTGACGTTGAGGAACAGCTTGGCGAAGCGGAAGCCCTGGTCGGTCAGGTAGCGCTCCCAGTCGTTGATCTCGCGGAAGCGCCGGTTCCAGATGTCGCGGCCCTTGAGCTTCGGCGGGATCTTCTGGCCGGCGAGGATCTGGGGGTGGACCCGGACGACGAGGACCTCCTCGTAGTAGGAGCGGTTGAAGATGCCGATGTTGCCGCGCTCGGGCAGCTTCTTCGCGTAGCGCCACAGGTAGTCGTGGTCGAGGTCCTCGGACGAAGGGACCTTGAAGCTGCTGACCTGGACGCCCTGGGGGTTCACCCCGCTCATGACGTGGCGGATCGTGCCGTCCTTGCCGGCGGCATCCATCGCCTGGAGGACCATGACGACGCCGTAGCGTGTCCTGGGCCGCCAGCCGCGCCTGGTACTCGGCGAGCAGCTCGACACCCGCCGCGAGGATCTCCTTCGCCTCGTGGGTGGACTGCTTGCGAGTGCCGGCGGTGTCGAAGTCCTTCGGCAGCCGAACCCGCCGGCCGGGCTCGACCCGGAAGGGCTCGATGAACTCGGCGATCCGCTTCGGCCTGAGGTCAACCATGGGGACATCCTCTCCATCTGCCGTCTAGCGCGACGCTGGGTCACCCGCCGAGTCCATCGAGGCATCGACACTGTCGTTCATGACTCGAGTTCCGGGCTGAGGGCTCTTGGGACTTCTCGTCTGGAGTCCGTGAGGAGACCGTCTCGCTGCGACGCTCAGTACGATGGCCCTCGGGTTTGGGCGGCGGCTGGTCGGTCTCGTCGCGGTCGCGAGTATTGTGCCCCCTCCACGGGCGATCTCTATTCCGGCCGTTTCCGATCGCGGAAGCATCCTCCGTGTCGGAGGAGACGGTCGATCTCTCGTACCTCGCCAGCCGGACGTACCAGCGGCGCTCACGCGAAGACACCTGTCGACTGGCCGGCGCCCCGCGAACTCGCGCTCGGTTTGCACGAGCATCCTCCGACCCAGAGGATGAACGTCGACCCGAACCAAGTGCATCCTGCGTGATGCGCGCGTCGCGCAGACCCGCGAGCTCCAGGCGCGGTTCTGCGTAAATGATGGGCGACCCGAGGTCCGGCGAGGTTTGTAGCCGCTGGATGCCCAGCAACGCTGTATCTCGGAGCACGAAAGGAGATCGAACGATGGATACACCGCAGGTTGCGGACCTCCAGACGGAACAGTCGATGTTCGTCCAGAACGCCCGAGGGGTGACCAGCGATGGGAAGACCCTGCGATTGGACGGGGTCGCCCTCTCCACGCTGTTCTTCTCGGATCGCCCGCAGCGGGTCGTCGGGCAGATGTCGACGATCGACTTCGTCAACCTGTGGGGCGAAGGGCAGAATAGCTTCGAGGCCGACCCGCCCAACGCGGTCCTGTCGTTCCTCCAGCCCGGCGAGGGCGTGCCCGAGGACGTGGTCATCGTGCTCCGGGATCCGCAGCTCGGGCCCGAGATGCTTTCGTACTCCTTCGAGGTCCTCGAGGGGTCCGTGCCGGCGACCGCCGGACCGGTGACGTTGTTCATCGATCCGTTCGGGCGACCGCTGTCGCCGGTCTCGGTGTGCGGCGTCCGTCGGCGGGAACGCCGTCGAGCACGACGTTAGGGACCTCAGTGGCGACGCGATGCTGGCTACATGAGACCGGCGCCAGGAATACGAAGAAGAGCAAGCGCAAGCTGTTCGACCACCACGAGCGTGGGCCTTGTTGCCGCCGGTGATGGCCCAAGGTCAGGTGCGGTGCGTTCCCTTCCAGACCCAGACCATCCGTTGGCGCTGCCCGTCGATGCGCGGGTCCAGCCAGAGGCAGCTGCTACCGGATGACCCTGGGCGATCGCCCGGGCCAGTGTGGCCGGATGGACGCGAAGACCGGAGACTGAGCGACAACGATGAGGTGTCGCGTCGCGCCGACAGCACCGCCGAACAGGCCTGACCGGCGCCGGTAATTCGTTCATAGGAGATGCCAAGCAATGCCCGCCTGGCCGCCCATCTCGGTACGCGGTGCTGCGGTCGCAGTCGCCCTGCTCGGAGTCGCTGCGTGCTCGAATGGGGCCTCTACATCGCCGCGCCCGACGGTGGCACCGGCCAAGGTGTGCACCGACGCCGCTGCGTTCGGCTCCGCCTTCGATGCCCTCGCCTCGCTCGATCCGGTCGCGGGCGGCATGAACACGCTCAGGCCGGCCGTCGACCGCGTCTCGACGGGGGCAAGTGCCCTGCAGGCCTCGGCCCCGGCGAAGCTGGCGCCCGCCGTGACGGCACTTGAGGGGGAGATCGACGTGCTCAACGCCACGCTCGACGAGATCGGCGCAGGGTCGATCGCATCGAACCTCGCGGCGGTCGAGGCGGGCATCGCGGGCGTCTCCAACTCCTGGTCAAAGCTCGACGGGAAGCTGGCCGCAGAGTGTGGCCGTTGAGACATGCACTGGAGTCGCGGTTCGATGATGCGAAGGCCGCCGATACGCTCGTGGAGGGTGCCGTGGCGAGGGCCAACTCGCTGTGCGCGGGGTGGGACGCCTGAACTCGCGGGCACCCTGCCCGATCGAGAGGCTTCCATGCTCGATCGCATCGATCTCGAGAGGGGAGGTGGAAGAGGGCATCCGGTCCATCGGCTGGCGGCGAAGGTCCAGCCACCGAGCCGGTTGGTCAAGGAAGCATCGTGGCGGAGGAACCCGGCAGCGGCCCATGGCGTCGCTGATCACCGCGTCCGCCGCGCGATCTCCCATTCTTGGCAAGCTCACTCCTCCGACGGGGAGGATGCGGCGCGCCTGCTCGCGGCCTAGCGTGACGGTGTCCACGTGCACGGCGGCGGTGGCGGCGTGACCGGGCCCTTCGTCAAGAACGCGGCGGCGGGTTCACGTCGCGTCCGTCGCCAAGATCGGGTTCCGGTCTCAACGGTAGACAGATCGTCTCCGTCACGTCGGTCGACGCCGACGCGAAGGGCCGTCAAGCCCACGCGCCACCGGTCCCTGACCGACATGCCGTGTGCCGTGAACGACGCTTCGCCGATCGAACCACGCCGACCGAAGGGAATACCAATGTCCAGAGACGTTCGCACCCTCGCCTCCGTGCTCTTCTTGACGCTCGCCGTCGCCGCTTGTGCGGCTTCCTCGTCGCCGACACCGGGCACGCCGACGGCCCTGGCCACGGCGCAGACGTCGGCAGCGCCGACAGCCCAGGCCACGGCGCAGACCTCGGCAGCGCCGACAGCCCAAGCTACGACGGAGGCGTCCGGATCGCCGACCGCTGCGGGCGCTGCCGCGATGTGCGCGGACGCGGCGCGATTCCGCGCCTCCGTGACGGCGCTCACCGATCTCAAGCTCGCCACCGTCGGTGTGAGCGGCGTGACCGCGGCGCTCACCGAGGTGCAGTCGGCCGCCCAGGCCCTCGCTGTTTCGGGGCGCGAGCTCGTCGGTCAGCCGATCAGCGATCTGCTGACCTCCGTCCAGGCACTCCAGACCACGCTGACCGGACTCGGCGATCAGCCGAGCCTCGGCGCAAAGCTCGTCGCGGTGAAGGCGGCGATCGAGCAGATCAAGACGGCAGCTTCAGCTGTCGATTCCGCACTAACGACTGCCTGCCCGGCCAACTGATATGGAAGGACTCGTCAAGTCGGAGTTGGCAGGGCATGGCCGGGGCCAGGTTCCTGGCGACGGTCGGTCACTCTGATATGCGCGGGTCGACCAGGTCGTTGCCGCATGACAGTGAGCCGGACGTCGAGGTGCCTCGGACTAGATTCGCGAGTCGGGATCGCATAGTTGGCTCGAGGGTTCTCGGCGCTGCTGTCCCGCTCGACCATGCCCCGCCTCGTGTTCGATCAGGCGGCCGTCGGCGTCACGTGCTGCCCGGCGGCCCAGACGAAGCCGGCGAGCTCGCGCGCGACGGCGATCACGGCCTTGTTCTTGCCGATCCGCCCGACGAGGGAGCGGTATCGATGGTGGAGCCGGGCCTGGGCCCGCCGGTCGAGCTCGACGATCGCCGGTGGGACGTTCCGCTGGCGGGCCCGCAGGCCCGGGCTCACGTTGGGCCGGTACCGTGCGTTGTGGGCGGCCTGGCCGAGGACGTGGCGGATGAGCCGGTTGCCGGTCTTGGTGATCCTGCCTCGATGCCGGGACGCGCCGCTCGAGTACTCCGACGGCACGAGGCCCGTGTAGGCCATGAACTGGCGGGCACTGGCGAACCGGCGCAGGTCGCCCGCCTCGGCGGCGATCGTGACGGCGGACAGGAACCCGATGCCCCGGATCGCCTGGAGCGCGGCTGATCAGCTCGGCCAGCGGTCCGGTGGCCGCGGTCCGCATCAGGGCGGCCTCAAGCCGCTTCACCCGCTCGGTCGCGGCGCGCGCGACGGCGCGGTAGTCATCGAGCACGACCTGGTCGGCCACCTCGGCGAACGTGACCCGCTCGAGCCAGGCCTCGTGGGCGCGGCTCCAGGCGCGGACTCCCGCAGGCGGGTAGACCGCCCGGCGCAGCAGGAACTTGGAGAGCCGGTGGCGTGCCCGCAGCTGGTCGGCCTTGGCATCGTCGCGGGCACGGACGAGATCGCGCAGCGCCTCACCCGCCTCGTCGGGGATCCAGACCGGTGTGAGGTCGCCGCTGCGCAGCAGTCGGGCGAGCTTGGCCGCGTCGCGCCGGTCGGTCTTGACCCGGTCGCCGGGCTTGGCCGGGATGAGCGACGGGGCGACGACGATGCACTCGATGCCGAGCGCGGTGAGCTGGCGGTGGAGCGCGTAGCCGGTCGGGCCGGCCTCGTAGGCGACGCTCAGCCGGGCGTCCGCCCCCAAGGCGGTCCAGCAGCTTGCGGATCGCCGCCGGGTCGTTCGGCGATCTGGCCATGATCCTCCGGGTCGCCGGAGGATCCTCCGACCGCGACGGCGATCGACGCCTTGTGCACGTCGAGCCCGACGAACCTCGTACCCTTCTCCATTGGACCGGCCTCCCGCATGTGGCGCTACGCGGATCTCTCAAGCGGCCCGCGCAATCCACGATTCTGCGCGAGCGCCGGTCCTTCCATGTTGACTAGCGACGCGCTGTCAGACACCCCGCCCGGAGGGTTCCTGAGCCGCACGACGCGGCCTGGATGAGGCCGCCTCCTGCAGCGCAGGTCACGATGCCCTCCCGGGAGCGCCCGCCGCCGGTTGCGCCGGCGTCATCGGTCGATGTCGGAGCTGCGGCTCGTCTGCTTCTCCGAGCTCCCACGCGCCGGTCGGCGCCCTGGCCATTCGCCGACCATAGAGCGCGCCGATCGGGCCCGCGCTCAGCCCGTGGAGGAAGATCGACACGAGTACCGTCCAGGTCACGACATGGATGAGCGTGAGACTGGCGGGATGAGCCGGGCCCATCTGCTCGAAGGCGACAAGCAGGAAGACCACCGATGCGAGGCCGCGCGGCCCGAACCAGCCGATGAGCGCGATCGTGTCAGCACGAAGCGGTGAGCGGACGATCGATAGCGCGACCGGACCCATGCGGACGATCGTGAGGCTCAGGACTGCGTAGACGAGGACAGCCGGGTCAAAGCCTGCCGCGAGGACCGGACCAACAAAGCCGATGCCGAAGATGAGCCAGACCAGGTAGGACCCCGCCACGCCGATCCAGTCGGCGAACTCGACCGATGGCTCGGCCGCCGCCGTCGCGGTCCGGTAGAAGATGCCGGCCGCGAAGGCGGCCACGAACCCGTTGCCTCCGATCGTCGTCGCACTCGCGTAGGCGAGGATCGCCAAGGAGACCACGGCGAGTGACTCGGACGCCGATGAGGCCCAGCCACGTTGACGCGCCCGAGCGATGAGCCGGCCACCGAACCCGCCGGCGACGATCGCGACCAAGATCGCCAGGGCGATTTCGATGGCGGCATCGATGAACCAGTGCTGACTCGCGGACACTTGCTCGGCGACCACGACCGCCAGGAACAGAGTGACGAACGGCGTCGCGATGCCGTCGTTCAATCCGCTCTCGATGTTGATGGTCCGCCGGACCCGGACGGGGATCGCCCGATCCATGAGCACCGGCAGGCTCAGGGCCGCGTCCGTCGGCGCCAGGATGGTACCCATCAGGAGGGCGAACCCGAGGCCGAGCGCCGGGAAGAGGAGCCAGCCGACCAGGGCCCCGGCGACGATCGTCAGAGGCAGCCCGATGGCGAGGAGCCGGGCCGGGACCCAGGCGATGCTGCCAGCCTGCGCGAGGCCGATCGACGAGGCGTCCGAGAACAGCAGAAGGGCCAGCGTCAGCTCGGCGAGCAGCTGGACGGACTCCGTGGTCACCGGCGCCGCGATCGCTCCGACCCCTGACGGTCCGAGGAGGACGCCGATCGTCACGAGGATCATCGGGCCGCTGACCGACAGCCGGTCGAGCCGGGCCGCGAGGAGGGTGTAGCCAAGGACCACGAGTGCGACGATGGCGATCTGCGACACAGGTCCTCCTCGGCGAACTCGCGGCCGTCAGCTCCGGGTCGTCGGTCATGGCAACCCAACCTGCCACGATGCGATCTGGTCCGGTGCGACCCCGGAGGCGCCCCGAATCGTCTCGGACGTCTTGATCAGCAGGCTGCCCTACCCCAGCCGATGGTATCGGCCAAACTGCGGCTCGGCTTCAGCTCGCGAGCGTCTTCGCCTTGAGCGAGTCGTATTCGGCCTGGGTGATCGTGCCGGCGTCCTTGAGCTGCTGCAGCTTGGCCAGCTCGTCCGCTGTGGACACGCCGGCGACCGCCTTGTTGGCCGCGTCGGCCTGGGCCATCATCTGGACATCACCGGGCGTCACCTTCGGCCGGGCGACGATGTAGATCATGCAGCCGATGAACGGCAGGATGAAGATCAGGATCATCCAACCGGCCTTCGTTCCACCGTGGATATCCGTGCGGCGGAAGATGTCCGAAAAGATCGCAATGAAGACCCAGATCGCGATGATCAGGAAGAACACCTCGATCGACCAGAGCAGGAAATCGCCCAAGCTATTCATCGGTTGCAGCTCCTTTGTGTTTGTGACCGACGTCACGTCGGTCCGATTCGGGAAACGCGCGCCGCTGATCAGTCGGCGGCGGCCTGGGTCGCTCGCATGGCCCCGGGTCCCTTCCGTCCGTCCCCCCTCCGTTCACGGGCAGCGGGTCGGCTGTCACGAGTCGGGCTCGAGGGTGCCGGTCGTGATAACCGCGCGTCGGTCAGAGTTGAGCTGCGGGCCAGAGCCTCCCGCTGACAGGAACCGGCATGACCCGGCGCATGTCGCTCTCAATCGGTGGATCGACGTCCGATCCGTCATGCGGTGGGCGTGTCCGCGCCATCACCCGTCTGCGTGACCGCGGCGTCAGCGGTCGCGGCATCATCGACAGCGGCGACGGCGGCGTCATCAAGGTCGTGACGACTCTGGGGCGCCACCCAGGGAGGCCAGCTCGGCGGCGATGCCTGGCGCGCTCGTCTTGTCGGTGATCACCGCGAGTGCGGCTTTGCCGCCCTGCAGCTCGTGACCTATGCGCTCTCGATCGCCCTTGGGAATGATCAGGCTCTTGTGGTGGAGCGCGCCGAGGACTCCGCCGCCGATGATCCCGATCGCCATACCGATGGGGGTTAGCATCGCCAGGACCAGTCCGATGCCGGCGCCCGCCCCGATGCTGTGCGGCCCGAGCTTCTCGGCCTTGAGCTTGCCGTTCTCGTCGAGGACGAGGACTCCCATCGCCTGGATCTGATGGGAGTCGATCATCTTCGCTGCGGCCTCCCGTCCCGCCCACCGGTTGAGCTCCTCAGCGGCAGCGTCCGCGGACGCCTCGTCGGCGAAGATCGCCAGGACCAACTGCCGAAGCATCGTCAACTCCCTCGGGCCGACGGGCAGACCTGATCGCCCTCTGCGCGGCGGGCCCGGCCGGTGTCGCGCCAGAGTGGCTCGTTGTAGGCGCCCCGCGCATCCTCCCTGACAGATGATGCCGGCTGCCTTCGTTCTCGCGGCGGCAGCCGGCACCCGGGCAGACACTGCCCCATGGATCGTCGAGGAGCATCCCTAGGACGGTGGCTATTCCATCAACTATCGCGTGGAACCCGCGGCCTCCGTCGATGGCATGGGCGCGACGATCGGCAGGAAGCGCTCGAGAAGCCCTGCTTCCACGGCCTGATCGACGGCGTCGCTCCGGCTCGCCGCCCCAAGCTTGGCGAAGATCGCGAGCACCTGTGACTTGATCGTCGTCTCCTTGACGCCGAGTCGCTGCCCGATCTCCTTGTAGGAGAGGTAGTAGGGCAGGAAGGCGAGAACGCGGAGCTCGGCGACCGTGAGGCTCGTGGCACCGGCGGCGCGGCTGGGCACGACTGGGGACAAGGTCGCCCAGAGCGCGTCCACCTCTGCAGGCAGCACCCCGAGGTCGGGCCGGTCGCGGATCACGTCCCTCGCCTGCGCCACGAGGGCACGCGCACCGGCGGAGTCGTCGACCGCGAGGTGTGCCCGCGCGAACGCAAGGAGGAAGTGGACGGCGCCGGCGGGGCCTGCGGCGGTCATCAGTGGTCGCAGGCTCGTCGCGCGAGCGAGCTCGCGACGCGCCCCCGCGACGTCCCCGCGGTGGATCGCGAGGCTGATGCGGGCGGCGCGCGACGGGATGGTCGACAAGTACCCGTCGACCGGTGGCGCGGGCTCGATCGCGTCCACCTCCGCGAGGAGCGTCGCGGCGGTATCCCAGGCACCGCGTCCGGCGGCCGTGAGGGCGCGGTGCCCGAGGACGCAGTAACGGATAGCGTCGTGGCCGGACGCTGCGGCAGCCTCGATCCCGTCGGCGAAGGCCGCATCCGCGCCGGCCTGGTCGCCCACCGTGAGGCGCGCGATCGCCAGCTGCCAGAGCGCGAAGTCCCGCCACGAGCCGCCGTCCCCCTCGAGCTCGACCGCTCGATCGGCATTCGCCAGGGCGTCGTCGGCACCGCGCCTAACCATTGCGGCCCTGAGCATCGACAGCCCGGCCTCGAACGAGGAGGTGCCGTCGGGCGGCCTGCCCTCGAACACTCCACGCTCGGCGACATCCGCGAAGCGCGTCGTCCCGCCGACATCGCCCGCGGCGAGCTCCTCCCAGGCAGCCAGGACGGCGAGCCATGGGCGCGCCCCGAGAGCATCGGCGCCGAAACGCGCGGCCCATGACCGGATCGTCGCTCGACGGCCGGACCAGTGGAACAGGTGCCAGCCGTTGCCGACCAATTTGGCGGCGAGGTCGAGATCGCCCGCGGCGAACGCGTGATCGACGGCAGGCTCGTAGGCGAGGTTCGCCTGATACCAGGTTGCAGCCCGCAGATGGAGGGTGGGGATCGACTCGGGCTGACGGACCGCGAGCTCGCGCCGGAGGAAGTCGCGCAGGATCGTGTGGTAGCGATACGCACCGCCGTAGTCGTCCACCAGCAGGGTCGACTGGGCAAGCTGCCGCAGGAGGGAGGTCGATCCTCGTCCCTCGATCACGGCATCGCAGAGCGGCGCGGACAGCCGCTCGAGGATCGACGTGCGGGTCAGGAACTCGATCTCGGTCTCGGAGCGGCCCCCGAGGACCTCGGACCGCAGGTAGTCCTCGACGAGCCGATCAGAGCCGGCGTCGATCGACATGGGGCCGACCCTGGGCGTTCCGGCACCGAGCGTGGCGAGCGCCAGCAGGGCCGGCCACCCGTCGGTTCGTCGCATCAGGCGGGCTGTCGTGTCCGCGGCCAGCCGCAGCCCGAGCTCGCGTCCCAGCCCGGCGGCCTCGCGCTCGTCCATCGCGAGCTCGGCGGGGCCGATCTCGAGCAGCGAACCCTGGGCTCGCCAGCGGACGAACGGGAGGCGCATCCGTTCGCGTCCCGCGATGGCCACCTGCGATCCCTCGGGCAGGTGCGCGACCAGCTCCGCGAGGATGTCCAGGCACGACCGGGACCTGATCCGGTAGCCGTCGTCGATGGCGATCCGGACGCCCTCCGACGGTCGGGACATCCCGGCCAGCAGTCGACCGACGACGGCCCGGGTCGACACGCTGGCCGACGCGATCGCGACGAAGATCTCCGTGCCGAGCGGCTCGACGCGGTCGATCGCCGCGGCGAGGTCGGTGAGCAGCATGACGGGGTCGCTGTCGCTGTCATCGGCCGTCAGCCACGCGACGGGCCCGGAGCTCTCCGTCGCCCACTGGGCGAGGAGGCTCGTCTTGCCGTAGCCGGGCGGCGCCACGATCGAGATCACTGAGCGGTCCCGGGCGGACCGGAGCACGCGCAGGAGTCTCGTGCGGCGCAGCGTCACCGACTGGCGGCGTGGGATGGCGAACTTCGCCTCGACGAGCGGGTCGGGGCCGGCGGACGGGCGCGGCTCGCGCGAGGGGTCTCGCTGCTGGGTCCGGACCGCGATGCTAGAGAGGTTGGAGGAGGGCATGTGCTCGCAAGCGGGGCCCGGATAGCGGCCGAGGGGGTCCGTCGACGCGGCAAGCCTAACAGGGGGACCATCTCGCCGTCGACCGGCGAGATCACTGATGAGATCACTGATTGCCGCCGATGGCACTCGCCCCGCAACGGTCCCCGAGGGATCCCCTCCTCCGACGGGGAGGATGCGCACCCACGGCGACGCCACCTATGGTGCCCCCGCCGTCGTGGACCCGCGCGGCAGATGCTCGCGAGGACCACCGGAGGAGGTATCGAGATGACCGATGAGGCGGCGACCCCCGGTGCGGCAACGGCCGGTGATGGGGACGACGCGGTGACCGTCGCGACTCAGCTGTCGGACGCGCAGGGGGTGCTCGCGGAAGGCGCCGTCGCGGCCGAGGGACCCCACGCCCTCATCGTCGCCCGCTTCGCGGACCCGACCCTGGCGATGTCGACCTACGACGACCTCATCGACGCCGAGGTCGCGGGCCTGCTCCAGGTCGACGGCGTCCTCGTCGTCAAGGCGGGCGAAGACGGCAAGCTCCACGTCCAGAAGATGACCGACCACAGCACCCGGACGGGCCTCAAGTGGGGGATCGTGGGCGGTGTGGTCGCGGCGGTCTTCCTGCCGGCAACCATCGTGGCGGGCGCCGTCGCGCTCGGCGTCGCCGGTGCCGCGGCGGGCAAGGCGCGCAACCTGCACCACCGTGCCGAGGTGGAGAAGGAGCTCGCCGGCGTCATCACCCCGGGCACCTCGGGCATCCTCGCGCTCGTCTCGGCCATGGATGCCGACGCCGTCGCCCGGAAGATGCCGGAGGCCGAGCAGGTCAAGACGGTCCCCGTCGACGACGAGACCGCCGGGGCGATCAAGGCTGCCGCGAGCGCGGCCGCGCACGACGCATCCGCGCCCGCAGCCTGAGGGAGCGTCGGTGACCCGTCCGACGAGGCGACCGGCGCCGGACATCGGGAAGCAGGGTCGAAGGAGATACAGCCACATGGTAGACAAGCACGTGACCGGCCCGATCCAGGTGTTCGTGATCGGGTTCGACAGGTTCGAGGCGACCGGCCGGATCATGGCCGAGCTGCGCCGGGTTCGCAAGCGCGGCGTCATCCGGATCGTCGACGTGATCTTCGTCCAGAAGAACAAGAGCGGCGGCATCGAGAACTCGATGCACCTCACCGACCTGTCCGAGAACGAGCGGATGCGCCTGGGCTCGATCGCCGGCGGCCTGATCGGCCTCCACGAGGGCGGCCTCGAGGGCATGCTCGTCGGCGAGGAGCTCGGCGCGCTCGCCGTGGCCGAGCGCGACGCCGGCCTCGGGGTGGACCGCATGCAGGAGCTCGCCGCGTCGATCCCCGCCGGCAGCGCCGCCGCGATCCTCGTGATCGAGCACCACTGGGCCGCCAGCCTGCGCGACGCCATCGTCGACGCCGGGGGGCATGCCCTCATGCAGGCGATGATCTCGCCCGACGCCCTCGCCCTCGTCGGCGACGAGCTCCGTGCCAAGATGGAGGCCGAGGACGCCATCGAGGCGGCCGAGGAGGTCAAGATGGCCGCCGCCATGGAGATCGCCGCGACGCTGGTCGAGGCCGAGCTCATCGAGGACGCCGCCATCGTGGAGGCGGCCGATGCCGTGGCCACCGCGCTCGCGATCGAGGACGCCGCGGCCGAGGACGTGATCGACACGTTGTTCGCGGCCGAGCTCATCGAGGAGGCGGCGAAGGACGAGGCCGAGAACGTCGTCCGCATGTCCCTCGACGTCGAGGAGGCGGCGACCGAGGAGGCCGAGGACGCCGTGGCTGCGGCCGACGAGATCGAGGCGGCCGCCGCGTTGCGCGCCGTGCGCGCGCTCATCGCCGCGGACCTCATTGAGCGGGAGGCGGCCCAGGAGGCTGTCGACGCGCTCGTCGCGGCAGAGATGATCGAGCAGGAAGCGGCCGACGAGGCGCTCGCCACCGTCCTGGCCGCGGAGGAGGTCGAGGACGCGACGGACTGACAAGAGCGCCTGAACAAGCCCTTCGTGGGTCGAGCACGGACACAGTGAGAGGATCAGCTGGAATGACTGACGAGACGAAGGATGCGGCGGCGACGCCGGATCAGCCGGTCGATGCGGCCGTAGTCGCCGTGGGCGACGACGCCGGTGTCGAGGCCGTGGCCGGGATCGCCGTCCAGGGCAACCAGGCACTGGTGGTCGCGCAGTTCGCCGACATGGACTCCGCCAAGAACGCGTACTACGCCCTGATCGACGCCGAGGCCAATCGGGCGATCGACATCGACGGGGTCCTGGTGGCCAACGCCGACTACCAGGGCAAGGTCCACATCCAGAAGATGACCGACCACAAGACGCGCACGGGCTTCGTCTGGGGTGCCGTCGCGGGCGCGGCCGTCGGCCTCATCTTCCCGCCCACGATCCTTGCCGGCGCCGTCTATGCCGGTGTCGCGGGCGCGGCCATCGGCAAGGCGCGCAACGTGATGATGAAGAGCGGGGTCGCGGAGCAGCTCTCCACGGTCATCGCCCCGGGCACGTCAGGCATCGTGGCCCTCGTATCCATCACCGCGGTCGATGCCGTGGAGCAGGCGATCCCTGACGCCAAGGTCGTCAAGTCCGCCCCGGTGGACGACGAGACCGCGGCGGCCGTCAAGGACGCCGCCAAGTCCGCCGGGGACAAGGCCGCCAGCTGAGCTGCCGCGCTCCGGCCGACGGGGCAGGTTGAGCTGAATGGGGCGGGATCGGTTCGCTGGAGCCATCCCGCCCCTTCTCCTGCAGGTCCGCATCCCGGCCGCACCCTGCGGGATGGGCGGCCACGGGGAGACCAGGTGACGGAAGATCCGCAATCCCCTGGCACAGGGACGTTTGGCGACGACGACCACTCGTCGCCCATTGCGGCACAGCAAGCGGTCGTACGCCTCGTGGTCGGCAGGACGCCCGGCGTTCGTGGCGACGACGCGTGGGCGGAGGCCGGTCGCAAGGTCCTCCGCTTCCACCTCGCGCGGATGTGCGCCCATGTGCCGGGCGTCATCGCCGGTGAGGATCCCGAGGAGGTGCACGCGATGAGGGTCGCGGCGCGCCGGGCGCGTGCCGCGTGGCGTGTCTTCGGGGATGGCTTCGAGCGGGAGGCCGTGCGCGGCTGTCGCCGGGACCTGCGCGAGATCGGGGCGCGGCTCGGCGCGGTTCGTGACCTCGACGTCCTGCTCGAGATCCTGGCCGATCACGGCGTTCGTCGCAGCGAGCGCGGCCGCGTCGGCCTGTCGCCCCTGCTGCGCGCATGGGACGCCGAGCGCGAAGCCCGCCGGATCGAGCTCGTCGAGGTCCTCGAGTCCGAGACCTTCGCCCGCCTCCTCGGCGAGTACGGGGCTTTCACCGAGACGGAGGGCCTGGCTGCCGTGCCCGTCGCCCTCCACGCCCCCGGGCTCGTCCGCAACCGGATGCCGGCGACGGCCTGGGCCGCCTACGGTGACGTGTGGGCGTTCGATGACGGCCTCGCTGGTGCCGATCTTGCGACTCTCCATCAGCTCCGCATCGCCGGCAAGTGGCTTCGCTACACGCTCGAGTTCGTCCGCGAGGCCATCGAGCCCGAAGCCACGCCTCTCATCCGCTCGGTCGTCGCGGTGCAGGACCAGCTCGGCGTCCAGCACGATTTCCACGTCGCGGCAACCCTGGCGAGAGAGTTCGTCGCGGGTTCGGCATCGCTGCCGAACCACGAGCGGAAGTCGATCGAGCGGTTCGTTCGCGAGCTCGACGCGGGAGTCGAGCAGGCCAGGCGCTCGTTCGGTCCGACTTGGCGGTCACTCACCGCGCCGGCTTATCGGCGGCGCCTCGGCCGCGGCCTCGCGCGGCTCTGAGCGGGACGGGGACGCCGGTGACCACCTCTGCCGCTACCGGTCGCAGTCACGGTTTATGACGCTCGAATGGTTTGACGCGCCGACCCGCGGCGCCTAGGCTCAGGTCGAGGGCGCTGCGCCGCATGCGCGAGGCGGCCCGAGGGATGGAGGACTCGCAAATGATTCGGCGGATCACCGGGATCATCCTTGGAGTGGTGGCATTCCTGATCGTGTACTGGCTCTCAGGAGGGATGGCGACACCGGCGACGCCCAACTGGGCACTGGCGATCCTCGTCGGCCTGGTGGTGGCGCTCATCTGGCCGTGGGTCATGGGCCTGATCGTGGTGAGGCGCGCTCGGCAGCGCCGCCAGAACGAGATCGACCAGGAGGTCCAGAAGCAGGTCGCGCAGCAGAACAACCGACCGCCGTCCTAGAATCCCGGGTAAGGCGCGCGGCTCGCTTGGTGCGCACGGCCCGTACAACTCCGAGACGTCGTCCTCGACGGGTGGCGACTCGCCTCCGTCGTCGGCGATGCACCCGCCTTCAGCGCTGAGCCGCCCATCGGCGCAGCAGCCGAAGCGTGGCAGCCTCGTCCTCCTCGCTCCAGGACGGCAGCGTGGGCGCACTCATCGGCCGAAGGAAACGCCGGAGGTCGCCCTCCGCGAACGCCGCGGGAACGGCCGGGTGGATATACGACGAGCGCGCGACGGCGGGGGTGTTGCCCAGGCGGTCCGCCACGGCGTCGACCGCTGCGCGCAGCGCCACCTTTGAGGCCGAGCCCGCGGGATCGGGCGGGTCCGCATCGGCGAGCAGGCGGGAGGCGAGCACGGTCGCGGCCCACGTGCGAAACATCTTCGCGGTCACTTCCGCGCCGGCGCAGTCACGCAGGTATGCGTTCACCTCCTCGGAGCGGACGGCCCGTACCTCGCCATCGTCGTCGAGGTATTCGAAGAGCTGGCGGCCCGGCAACTCCCGGCAGCGCCGCACGAGCCCCGCCAGCCGCCGGTTCCGCAAGCCCAGCGTGTGGAAGCGGCCGGCCTTGCCGCGGAACCGCAGCCGGATCTCCGCGCCGTCGATGGCGACGTGTCGATTCGCGAGGGTGGTCAGGCCGAACGACCCGTTCTCTCGCGCGTACTGCTCGTTGCCCACCCGCGCGAGCGTGACGTCCAGCAGCCGCACCACCAGGGCGAGCACCCTCTCCCGCGGCAGCCCGGGCAGGCGCAGGTCCCGCTCCACGTGCTCACGGATGGCGGGCAAGGCCTCGCCGAACACGAGCAGGTCGCGGAACTTCGCCTCCTCGCGCGCGGACCGCCACTTCGGGTGATAGCGGTACTGCTTGCGCCCCCGGGCGTCGCGGCCGGTCGCCTGCAGGTACCCGTTGTCGCGCGGGCAGATGCGCACGTCCGTCCAGGCGGGCGGGATGGCGAGGCGCCGAACGCGGTCGACGACCGACGCCGCCGCCGGCGCCCCGTCCGGGTCGACGTACCGGAACCCGCGCCCCGAGCGGATGCGCCTGATTGCGGGCTCGGTGTCCGACCACCAGACCAGACCGCGATGCTCGCCCGGCGCGGGATCCGTGGCGCTCACCATGGCCCTCGAACGCTCTCCTCCATGCCGGCGACGGTATCGGACAGGCGCGCCGGGCGACGCACGAGGCGCGGGCCTATGCCTTGCAGCCGCGTGGCGTCGCGCCCGATCGCGGATCCCGACGGCGAGACGTCGTCAGGGGACGGGTCGCGTCTCGGCTCCTTCGTCGGGTGCAGCCTGACGGCGGCCTGCCGCGTCCTCGATCCCCGGGTTCGAGCCGCTCGACTCTACGGGCGGCCTGCCCTCTGGGTGCTCGTGCCAGACCCCGCGGAACCGCTACATCTCGAACGGACTGGTGAGCTGAAAGTAGTTGCCGTCAGGGTCGGCAAAGGTGGCGATCAGCGAACCGGCGACCTCGGCAAAGCTGTACGGCTCGGCGATGACGATCGCGCCGGCCGCCTTGAACCGATCGAAGTCGCCCCGGACGTCGGTGGATTCGATGTTCCAGATGAGCCGACCAGGGCTCGGGTTCCTGCCCTTGACCTCGGAGTGCGGCCCGACCGTCACGAAGCCGGTGCCGATGAGCCAGCCGGTGTACCCGCCATCGCTCATCGTCGGCTCGCCGAAGAGCTTCGTGTAGTACTCGGCCAGCCGGCCCGCGTCCTCGGATCCAATCAGGATGTTGTTGAAGTTCATTGCGCCGGTCTCCAGTCGACTGCGGGTGGGTCGACAGCATGCGCCCATCGCGATCGCGTCGTTCGCGCGAGCCCGAGTGCCGTCCCGACGCCGTCAGCCCAATGACTGTCCGATCCCTTCGGCCCTTGCAGTGCCTGGATCTGTCCGCACAATCACTGGCCGGAGGTGTGAACGTCGTGATCCTGGCGCAGGGCGTTGAACCGGCGTTGCGGGCGAGAGCGGGCGCGGATCGATCGCCCCGCGCGACCCCGCTCATCGCGACCAAGCTCCACGCCCCGCGTGTCACCGCATACGGCGACCGCCCCCGCCTGGGTTCGCGCCTCGACCGCGCCCTCGATGACGTCACCCGCCTGACGCTCCTGTCGGCTCCGCCCGGGTACGGCAAGAGCGTTGCGGTGGCGGGCTGGCTGGGATCGCGCGGCGTCCCGTACGCGTGGCTCTCGCTGGACGAGGCGGACAACGACCCGGTGCGCTTCCTTCGTTACCTCGTCGGCGCGCTGCTCCCGGTGCGCCCGGGGGTCGGCGGCGTGGCCTCCACGCTGATCGAGGGCGGTGCGGGCCCCGACAGCGCCGCGCTCCTGATCGACGCCGTCGCCGCGACGGACGACCCGTTCGTGCTCGTCCTCGACGACTACCACGTCATCACGGCGGGACCCGTGCATGCCCTGCTCCGTGCTCTCATCGAACAGGGGCCACCCTTCGTCCACCTCGTCGTCATCACGCGCGAGGACCCGCCGTTCCCGTTGCCACGACTCCGCGCCCACCGACGCCTGGTCGAGGTCCGCGCGGACGACCTGCGGTTCACGGCCGACGAGGCCGCGGGCTATCTCGCCGACGGGCCCGGACTCGAGCTCGACGACGAGCACGTCCGACGCCTCGTCGAGCGCACGGAGGGCTGGATTGCGGGCCTCCAGCTTGCCGCGATCTCGCTGCGTGACCAGCCCGCCGCCGTCGGCATCATCGATGCCTTCGCCGGCACCCAGCGCTTCGTCCTCGACTACCTGGCCGCCGAGGTCCTCGGGGGGCTGGATCCCGAGCTCCGGACGCTTCCTCGTGCGGACCTCGGTCGCCGAGCGATTCACGGCCGGGCTCGCCAGGGAGCTGTCCGGGCGCGAGGACAGTGCCGCCCTGCTCGACCGCGCCGAGCAGATGAACCTGTTCCTGATCCCGCTCGACCTGGAGCGCCGCTGGTATCGCTTCCACCACCTGTTCGCCGACTACCTGCGCACGCTGCTCGACCCCGCGGAGCAGGTCACGCTCCGGGAGCGTGCGGCCGACTACCTCGAGGCTGACGGTCTGCTCGAGGAGGCGATCGCCCAGGCGGTCGCGGCCGGATCGATCGAGCGCGCGATCCGCCTGCTCGAGCGGCAGGGCCGCCGGACGTACGAGTCGGGAGAGCTCACGACCCTGCTCGGCTGGCTGGACGCGCTGCCGCGCGACAGGTTGGCCTCCAGCCCCGAGCTGGTGTACCTCCACGCGGTCGCCTGCTTCTTCGTCGGCCGCGTCGAGGATGCCGCGCGATCCTGTGACGAAGGCGAGGCCGCCTGCCCCTGTGACGCGGAGCCCGGGCCGTTGCTCACAGCGTGCGCGCTCATTGCCGCATTCTCCAACGCCCCGGACGCCACGGCCGTGGGCCGGGCAGCCGTTGAGGCCATCGGCGACGATCGCTTCTATCGCGCGCGCGCCCTCCAGGCGCTGGCGACCGCCTACCTCGCCGCCGGCCAGCTGGAGTCGGCCGGCGAGACCGCGAGGAGCGCCCTCGATCTCGAGGCGGGCTCACGCCGCTCGACGCTCGTCGTCCCCGCCACGACGGCGCTCGTGACCGTCCTCAACCTCACCGGTCACCGCCGGGACGCCGAGGCCCTCTGCCGGCAGTGCCTCGCAGACCATCGGGCCGAGGTCGGCCACATGGCGGGAGGGACCCCATACGCGCTCTACTGGCTGGGGATCGTGCGGTACGAGGCGGGCGACCTCGCCGAGGCGGTCGACGCCCTCGAGCGCGCCTGGACCGCCGCCGGCACATTCGGGTTCGGCCGGGCCCTCCTGACGTCGTCCGTCTCGTACCTCGCCCTCGCCCGGCAGGCGACAGGCTCGCCCGAAGGGGCGATCGACGCGGTCCGCACGGTGCGCCACGACGCGCGCGCGGCGGGGCTCGGCGGCGTCGATGACGCGCTGGACGAGATCGAGGCGCGGGTGCGTCTCCTGCAGGGCGACCTGCCGGCCGCGGCGCGCTGGGCGGACCGGCTCGGCCGTGTCGCGGCAGGGGAACCCGGCGCCCCGGGATTGGCCGGCCTGTCGCGGGACATCACCCTGGCGAGGGTCCGGCTCGCACAGGGCAGGTCCGCAGACGCCAGGCCGTCCCTCGCTGCCGCACGGGCCGCGGCCTCGGCCGCGAAGGACACGGCCGACCTCATCTCCGTCGAGGTCCTCGACGCCGCCCTGGCCGAGGCAGTCGGCAACCGGGCGGCCGCGCAGCGTGCGCTCGAGGCGGCGATCCGGCTGGCCGTGCCCGAGGGATACGTGCGGCGCGTGGCCGACGACGGTCGCCCGGTCGCCCACCTCCTGCCTGCCGTCCGACGGGTCGCGCCGGCATTCGTTGACGAGGTCACCGCCGCGCTCGCCGCGGTGCCGGCGCCGACGGTCCTGCCCGGGCGGCGCAACGCATCGTCCCTGTGGCAGGACGAGGCGGGGCAACCCCTCGAGGCGCTGACCGTGCGCGAGCTCGAGGTCCTCCGACTGATGGCCCGGGGCTCGGGCGACGCCGCGATCGCGGACGAGCTCGTGGTGTCGCTCGCGACCGCCAAGTGGCACGCCGCCCACATCCGCTCGAAGCTCGGGGCGAAGAGCCGGACCCAGGCGCTTCTGCGGGCCCAGGAGCTCGGGCTGGTCTAGCTGCGCGGGCGGCGGATCGCTCGCGATGCGGCCGACCCGCGCGACCGGCCCGCGCCTCGATCCCGGGGGCTTGGCGGCTGGTCCCCATCCCGCCTCGTCCGAACAACCATCCCCGCGGACCATCCTTTCTGCGGGCGTCGCACGGGTTCCGCCGGACCAGGATCAGGGCATGAACCGCTACGAGATCCGGGTCGTCGGCCACCTCGATGCACGACGGGCTCGCGCCCTCGGCGTCGAGGCGTGCACCTGGCTGCCGGACGGCGGTTCGATCCTGGTCGTCAGCACGATCGACCAGGCCGCCACCTACGGGCTGCTCGCCCGGTTCCGCGACGTCGGACTCGAGCTCGTCTCGATCGTCCGGCTGTCCCCGGAGCCGCCGGATCGCGCGGTCCCGCACAGAGAAGAGGGAGTTCGATGATGGACGTGATGCTGCCGGGCGGGTTGCTCGGATGGGGCCTGATCGTGCACGAGCAGCACGAGCGCCTGCAGGCGGAGGCCCGCGGCGATCGGCTGGCTCGTGAGGCACGGCTGGCCAGTGAAGCACGGCTGGCTCGTGAAGCGCGGGTGGATGACGTGTCGTCCCCTCGCCGATTCTCGGTGCGCAGGGTCGTCGCATGGCGCGCCGGCACCGCCACCCCGGAAGGCTGCTGCTGATGAAGCTCCTGCGAAACCTGGGCCGCCGCAAGGTCCGGACCGCGCTCACGATCCTCGGGATCACGATCGGGATCTGGGCGCTCGTCGTCTTCGGCTCGATGGCGAACAAGATCGACGCCCTCGTCGCCGGGGGCAGCAGCTACTACGAGGGCAAGATCACGATCAGCGACGCGTCGGGTGCGGTCGGGGGGTTCTCGGCGGCACCGATGTCGCTCGCGACCGCCGACGCGGTCCGCCGGGTCGAGGGCGTCGATGTCGTCGACCCGGCCGTCATGATGCTCATGGACGACAAGCCTGGTGCGATGGCCATGGGCGTCCCGCCGATGATCACCGGGAGCGTGCCCGGGTCCGACGAGGGCCGCGAGAGCTTCAAGCTCGGCTACACCGAAGGGCGGGCCAGGACCGCGGCCGACGAGGGCTCCTACGTGACCGTCCTCGGCTCCGACATCGCCCGCAAGTTCGACAAGCACGTCGGTGACTCGATCACGTTCAAGGGCGTGTCGTTCACCGTCATCGGCATCCTGGCCCCGACGCTGACCGCGCCCGACCAGGCGGCGTCACTCCCGCTCGCAGCCGCCCAGGAGCTGCTCGTCAAGACGCTGCCCCCGATGATCGCGGCCTCGCTCGAGGCGTCCGACATCGTCACCTCGATGGCGGTCTATCCGACGCCCGGCCAGGACGTCGAGGCGCTCGCTGCGCGCATCCGGGCCGAGGTGCCCGGGATCGCGACGATGACCGGCAAGGACTTCGACAAGCAGATCGGGGGCGCGACGGCGATCCTGAACTCGGTCCTCGTCGGGATCGCACTGATCAGCCTCCTCGTCGGCGGCCTCTCGGTCGTGAACACGATGGCGATGTCCATCGCCGAGCGGACCCGGGAGATCGGCATCAAGCGCGCGATCGGCGGCAGCCGCGCCCGGATCGTCCGCGAGTTCGTGACCGAGTCGGCGCTGATCGGCTTCCTCGGTGGTGCCATCGGCCTGGCGCTCGGCAGCGCCGTCGTCGTCGCGGTGAACGAGGCCGGTCGCGCCTCCGGGACCGTCCTGTTCGAGCTGACCCCGGGCACGGCCCTCACGGCGCTCGCGTTCTCGACGGTCCTCGGCGCCCTGGCCGGCTTCGTCCCCGCCCTCCACGCGGCTCGGCTCGATCCGGTCGCCGCCCTCCGCTACGAATGACCCCCACACAGACACAGGAGAACGTTGAGATGCCGCTCCTCGAAGGCCGCAACCTGCGCAAGACCTACCGCCTGAGCCGCCGCAACAGCATCGCCGCCCTGCGCGGCGTGGACATCAGCATCGAGGCCGGCGAGATGGTCGCGATCATGGGTCCGTCCGGCTCGGGCAAGAGCACCCTCATGCACATCCTCGGCCTACTCCATGCCCCCGATCCGAACCACGGTCCGCAACCCGAGCTCGTCTTCGGCGGTCGCGACACGGTGAGCCTGGGCGAAGGGGAGCGGACCCGCATCCGGGCCCGCGAGATGGGCTTCGTGTTCCAGGACTTCAACCTGGTCCCGACGCTCACGGCCATCGAGAACGTCCTGCTGGCCTGCGACTACGCCGGCGTGCGAGGCGCCCCGGCCAAGGCCGCAGCCCTCGAGGCGCTCGCCCTCGTCGGCCTCGCCGAGCGCGCCGACCACCGGCCGGCCGAGCTATCCGGTGGCGAGCAGCAGCGGGTGGCGATCGCCCGGGCGCTGGTCAACCGCCCGTCGCTCGTCCTCGCCGACGAGCCGACCGGCAACCTGGACTCCGACCGGTCCGCAGAGATCCTCCAGCTCCTGCGCGAGCTCAACGAGAAGCATGGCCAGACGTTCCTCCTGGTCACCCATGACCCCGAGGTCGGCGAGGCGTGTGACCGGGTCGTGCGCATGCGCGACGGGCTGATCCGCGACAACGGCCTCTCAACGGTCCGGGCGCGGGCTGTCGAGGCGGAGGCTCTCGAGGCCATCGCCTGAGACTCAATCGAGCCATCGGGGGACAACCAGCTCGCCGCCGGGGCCTGCCCTCAGCAGGTCGCCGGCGGCATTGCAGACTGGCCGGCGAGCAGGATGCCACCGAGGAGCCCGATCTGCCTCGACCCCGACCGGATCGGGGTGCTCGCGGCCCTTCCGCGGGACGAGTAGCCGAACGTCTCGCGTACGATGCGCTGACCATGGTGCGACTCGCGGACGGCCTCGATGTCGAAGGCCCCGATTCAGGCGGAGCTGTTCGTCGTCTGGCTCCACGGCGATCGGCTCGAGCTGACCGGGCCGTGCGGCGCCGCCCCGTGGCTCATCGAGCTGGGCGAGACCGATCACCCGGTCGAGGCCGTCACGCGCGTCGTCCGCGATGTCCTGGGCGAGCCGCTCCTCGTCCATTCCACATCCTGGCGGCGCGACCGGGCGGCGCTCATCCTGAGCTTCGTCGTGGTGATCGCGGCCGCGCTCGTCGGCACGATGGAGAGCGTGCCGCTCGGGCGGAGCGATCTCGCGCGCGGCGGAGCGACCGCGGCGCCACGCGAGATCGGCTTCGCGCAGGTGGTGGAGCACGGCCTGCGCCACATGGCGTGGCTCGCGAAGGACGACCCCGTGGTCGCGGCCGAGCTGCCCGCTTCCTGGCACCGTGTGCTCGCCGGCTACGTCCCCGAGCCGTTCCGGAACCTCGGCTGAAGGAGAACCCGATGACCGACGAGACCCTGACCGTCCGCTGTGCCTGCGGCTGGGAGACGACTGGCATCGAGGCCGACATCGTGCCCGCGACGATCGAGCACGGCCGGCGGCTCCACAACATGGAGGCGACGCCCGAGCAGGTCCTCGCGATGGCGGTGCGGCCGGAGGTCGGCGAGCCGGTGCCGGCGCCCGCCGAAATCGACCTGAACCTGGACAGATGCCATGCATATGACTGCGCCGGCTCGTACGAGGGCGGCCCGGGCGCGAGGCGGTCCGCCCCCCGGGCTCGTGGCTCGACGCCGTCGACCGCGACTGTCCGCCCGGCTGGACGCTTCGCTCGATCCCGCCACGCGGCTGACCGTCGTCTCCGCGCCGCCCGGCTACGGCAAGTCGGTCGCCGTTGCGGGCTGGATCGCGGACCTGGCAATCCCGACGAGCTGGGTCAGCCTCGGCGCCGGGGCCGGCGATCCGGCACGGCTCGCGCGTGAGGTGCTCGCGGCGCTCGCCGATGCCCGACCCGGTGCCGCGGCAGTCGCGCAGGCGATCGCGCCGGGCACGATGCCGGATCCACGCGGGCTCGCCGATCTCGTGGTCGAGGCCGTGGCGACCGATGACGAGGACCTCGTCATCGTCCTCGACGACTGTCACCTCGCCGATGAACCCGAAGCGGTTGTGCTGCTCCGCCGGCTGGTCGATCGCATGCCGCCGTTCGGGCACCTCGTGCTCATCGGCCGCGAGGACCCTGACCTGCCCCTCGCACGCCTCCGCGCCCACGGCGCCCTCGTCGAGATCCGCGCCGAGGACCTGCGCTTTGCGGCCGACGAGGCACGGCAGTTCCTGGTCGACGCGGGCGCCGAGCCCGATGCTGCCATCGTCGAGGGGCTGCTCGGGAGTACCGAGGGGTGGGCCGCCGCGCTCCAGCTTGCCACGATCACGTTCCGGACTGCCGATGGGCCGCGATCCATCACCGAGACGCTCTCCGGGACACACCGGTACCTGATCGACTACCTGGGCGATGAGGTGATGGCCGGGCTCGATGGCGGACTCCGCGAGCTCCTGTCCGCCGCGGCCGTGGCAGGGCCTTTCACCGCCGATCTCGGCACCGCGATGACCGGCCGAGCCGACGCGGCCGCCCTGCTGGAGCGGGCCGACCGGTCGAACCTGTTCCTCACGCCACTCGACCACGGGCGGCGCTGGTTCCGGATGCACGGCCTCTTCGCCGACTACCTCCGCTCGCGGCTTCCGGTGGACGAGCGGCGGCGGCTCCACGCTCTCGCGGCCGCCTGGTATGAGGCCGCCGGGATGGGACGCGAGGCGCTGGCCCAGGCCATGGAGGCGGATGATCCGGTCCTCGCGAGACGCCTCGTCGTCAGCGAGGGGCGCGCCGCGTTCGAGGCCGGTGAGATCCGGACCCTCGAACGATGGATCGACGCGCTGCCGCCCGAGTCGCGGGACTCCGACCTCGAGATCGCGTCGCTCGAGGCGTGGGCCTGCTTCTACACGGGTGATCTCGCAGGTGCGACAGCGATCGCCGCGCGGATCACCGCACAGACCGGTGACCCATCGGCCGCCCGCGGGAGGCTGCTCGTCCTGCTCGGGCTGGTCGGCACGACGTTGCGGTCCGACGCCGAGTCCCTGGCGCGTGCCGGCATCCAGCAGGTCGGGGACGACGCCCTGTTCCGATCACTTGGGCTCCAGGCCGTGGGGCTCGCGCAGCTCGCCCGGGCCGATGTCGCGGGTTCGCTCGAGACGCTTCGCGCAGCGTTCGATGCTGCCGAGGCCTCGGGACTCCCGATCGCCGTGCTGCCCTCGGTCAACCCACTCGGGCACGCGCTCGTGGCGACTGGCCACCGGGACGAGGCCGAGGCGATTGCCCGGCGGGTGCTTGCAGCGCACCCCGGACCGGGCGACGAGCCGCTGGCGATCGCCTGGCCCGCACGCCTGACGCTCGGGATCTCGCTCTACGAGGGCGGGGACGTCGTGGAGGCCCGCGTCGAGCTCGAGCGCGGGCTGGCAGCAGCCGAATCGCTCGGCGTGGGGCGCGAGGTGCTCGGCTGGGCACTGCCCTCTATCGCCCTCGCGCGCCAGGCGACGGGCGACGCCCGTGGGGCGCTCGCAATCCTCGAGCGCGGACCGGCGCCGTCGATGGCCTTCCCGTCGCTTGCCGGGGAGACGGAGGCCCGGATCCACCTCGCCCAGGGCGATCTCGCCCGGGCGTCGCGCTGGGCGGACGAGGCCCGACCGGAGTCACCCGATGGGTCGCCACTGCTCGACATGCTCCGCGCCTCCGCCGCCGCGACAGTGGCCAGGGTCAGGCTCGCCGAGGGTCGCGCCGCCGATGCGCTGCAGGCACTCGTGTTCGCCCGCACGACGTTCGACGCCTGGGGCGTCGTGCCCGACCGGATCTCGACCCTGGTCCTGGCGGCCGCGGCGTCACGCGTCGACGGCGACGGGAAGGCCGCGCTCGCCGACCTGTCGCTCGCCATCCGACTGGCGGCCCCCGGCGGCTACGTCCGGCGCTTCGTCGACGACGGTCGCTCGCTCGAGTCGCTGTTCGGCGACGTTGAGGGCGTGGCACCCGCCTTCGTTGCGAGGGTGCGCGCCGCACTGCGGGATGACGGGGCGCCACGGACGACCGTGCGACGGGGAACGTCGGTTCTGGTAGGGCCCGATGGCGCGCTCGTGGAGTCGCTCACCGCGAGGGAGCTCGACGTGCTGCGGCTTCTTGCGACCGGTGTCCGCAACGCGCAGCTGGCTGAGGACCTCGGAGTCTCGGCCGGGACGGCGAAGTGGCACGTTGCCCACATCCTGGCGAAGCTCGGGGCAACGAGCCGCACCGGGGCTGTCGTGCGCGGGCAGGAGCTCGGGCTCGTCTGACCGGGTCGGATCGCGGAACGCCGATTCTTTCGATAAGGCGAGCAATTCGGCCCGTCCCCTCCCGTTCGGGAGGCGCTCCCGGCGCCCGGCTCGCCGACCATGCCCGCATGGATCGCTACGAGGTAACCCTCGACGCCGAGATCGACGAACGCCGGTGTCGCGACCTCGGCTGCGAGCGCCGTGCTCCCGCGGTCACCGGCACGTCCCGGCTCGTCACGCCGGAGCTCGACCAGGCTGGCCTGCATGGCCTGCTGCGACGCGTTCGCGACGCGGGGCTCGGGCTCGTGGCGGTCTCCCGCATCTCCCACGAACCGAACGGAGGCTCCCGATGAACAACAGCTCCACCGACGCCCGCTGGCGCGGGCTCTTCCTGGCAGGCGCGGCGGGTGCCGCCCTGACCGCGGCCTGCATCCCGCTCCAGGTCCTCCTGTTCATCGCCTGGCCGCCGCCGGCCAGCCGTGCGGTCGCCGACTGGTTCGGCCTGTTCAACGAGAACCCGGTGCGGGGCCTCATGAGCATGGACCTCGTCATGATGGTGGAGCAGGTCCTGCTGGTCCCGGTCGTCATCTCGCTGTGGGTGGTGCTGCGGCGCAAGAGCGAGTCCCTGATGATCGTCGCGGCCGTGCTGTGGCTTGCGGGCGGCTTCCTCCTCCTCGGCTCGAACACCGCGTTCGAGATGCTCGCGCTCGCCCGCGGCCACGCAGCCGCCACGACCGAGGCCTCGCGCGTTGGATACCTCGCCGCCGGCCAGGGGATGCTCGCGAGCTATCTCGACATGGGGACCGGCTTCGTCTTCGGCTACGTCATCTCGTCGGTCGGGGGCCTGCTGGCGGGCGTTGCCATGCTCCGCACGGCCGGGTGGCGCGCCGCGGGCCGCCTCCTGCTCGGAGGCACCGTCCTCGGACTCTGCATCTTCCTGCCGGTCGTCGGCATCGGCCTCTCCCTGCTGTCCGTGCTGGTGCTCGTCGCTTGGTACGCCCTCGTGGCGGTGCGCCTCGGCCGGCTGGCCGCCACGGTGCGAGGTCTGGCGCCCGACCCGGCCCGACCGGCGGCCATCGTCCCGGCCCGGCCCTGACCGTCGGCATCGGCCATCCTCGTCCCCACCAAGGAGGCATCTCGTGGATCCCCAGACCGTCCGGGCGGCACTGCCCGGTGATCCTTCTCCTGCATGGCCTCGGCCACGGCGGCGCGATCGCCGCGCTGGCCTGGATCGCCGCCCGACCGGGCGGCCCGACGGGCGACTGGCACGCGGCGCGGTCGTGGCTGGTGCCTGCGCTTCCCGCGGACACCGCGACCGCGATCGCCTGCACCTTCTGGGCGCTCGCGCTCACCGGTTTCGTCGCGGCGGCGCTCGCTCTCGGGGGCGTCCTCGTCCCCGCGGATGCCCTCGAGGCGCTTGCCCTCGGGTCGGCAGTCGTCTCGCTCGTCGGGATCGGGCTGTTTCTCGGGACGTGGCCCGCGTTCAACACGCTGGCCGCGATCGCGGTCAACGTCGGCGTGCTCGTGGCACTCCTGCGATGACCGGGTTGGTTGCGGTCGACCCTCCCGGGGCAGCGGACGTCTGGCTCAGGCAGCTGTCCGCTGTCGCCTGAGCCCGCATGCGAACGGGCGCCTTCACAAGGGCAGGGCGATCGCCTCAGAAGTCCAGGCCGGCAGTCCGTTCGCATCCGCCCCGACCAGTCTTGCGCACTTCCACCCTGAACTCGCCGGTCATTACGGCTGGCCGAGGCGGTGCGTCCGGGCACAGACTATTGCGTTACCCCTGCCGAATGGACCCCACAAGGGGTCGTGTGCCATGCTGAAACACGCGGGAGGCGATGACGCACGGTCATCCAACTCTGGTCGCCGAGACCGTGTCGAGCCGAATGGCGAAACCGACCGCCGACGCCCGGAGGTATGGACATGCGCTCTGTCCGCAGGCTGCTGGTGGTGGCTGCCGCCATGCTCGCCTTCACACTCGCCGTCCCATCGGTGTCGGCGTCCACACACAAAGCGTTCCATCTGGACAAGACCTGCGCCGGGGACGCGTCTGAGCCCCTCGGGTATGTGTGCACGGTCCAGCACTCCGACTTCAAGTGGATCCCGGCCGGTACCAAGGTCCATTACACCAGCCAGAACGCGGCTGGCGACGTGGTGCAGGCCACGATCACGATCAAGAACGGCAGCACGAATGGTGTCTGCGTCTGGAGCAGCCCCGCGGACGCGATCTGCACCTTCAGCCCCGGAAGCGGACGCTTCGCCCAGTTCCACCTCCGGGTCGTCGTCAGCGTGGTCGGTGACCCGAACGCCGCCGACGCTGTCTGGCACTGGGACGGCTGGTACTGGTTCGGTGGCAGCGACTGAGATGACATAGGGAGCCACGAGCGCAGGGATCATGCTGCGCAACTGAGTGGCTGCGCCGAGGGGCCGTCCCCGCGCCGGCGCCTGCAAAGGCACCATCGAGGGGCCCGGCCCACCCGGCGGGGCCCCTCGGCGCGTCAGCACGATGGGTCGGCGGACGCCTACAGACTGACAGCCTCCACCGGGCCCCGGGTCCGCACCGGACGTTTCGCTTCCTCGGATGGGGCTCGCATCGGGCGACCGTGGCCGCGGCCACGACCTGTCTCGACGCCGTGGCTCGGATCCGCAAGGCTCGAACGCCCTGCGCGCGGGGCCGCCGCGAGGGCGAAGGCGGATCGTCGGCCGCATGAGCGACGACGAACAGGCCGGTGACGATCTCGGCGCGGGCCACCGCAGGGGGTCCGTGCCGTCGCGCGGGCGGTCGCCCTGGCCCCGGAGGCTCGGCGCGAAGGCGCTTGGACGTTCGCCCTGGTGTTCGTCGCCGCTGGCGGCAACGCCGGCTGACCTGAGTCTACGCAGCCGGCCATGAGCCGGCGAGAGCGGCCCGGGTCGGCGCGGCCGACCTGGCCGCGTGGGCGGTGGGCATGATGCCGCCTGCAGGTTGCAGTGCGCCTGCAATATCCGTGCGCGGTTCGCGAGCACGGGCAAGCCCGGACGTCGGGCAAGGTCGGTGGCATGACAACCGATCGACCCGTGGTCCGACCGGCACCCGCCCAGCCCGTCACCCCAACCGGCCACCGCTCCGCGGCGGGCACCACGGCCGGGTCGGCCGACGGGACAGGCTGGGCCGTGCTCACCACGGTGGGCATCGTCGGGTTCCTGCTGCTCTCCGTCCTCGTCGCGAGCCAGACCTCCATCCCGTTCGATCGAACGGGCCTCGACTTCGCGCGCGCCCTGGGCGTCGCGCCGATCGTCTGGAGTGCGCTCTCGGAGTCCGCGAACATCCCGCTGATCGTGATCGGGGTCGCGATCATCGCCTGGCTCCTGCTCACGCACCGGCGACGCGAAGCCCTGCTCGTCTTCCTGATGCTGGCCGCGATCACCGCCGGCAGCGAAGGTGTCAAACAACTCGTCGCGCGGCCGCGGCCTTCGGGTACGGATCCGAACATCCCGGGCGTGGTCTACAGCTACCCGTCCGGACACGTCCTCGAGGCGCTGACCATCCTCGGGATCCTTACGATCCGCGGTTGGCGGACGCGGCGGCCGCTGATCCTGCGTGCGCTCTTCGTGATCGTGGTGGCCGCCTGGGTCGCCCTGGTCGGCCTAGCGCGCGTCGGCCTCGCTGCCCACTACCCGAGCGACGTCCTGGCCGGAATTCTCGGCGGCGCCGCCGCGCTGGGCATCTACGGCTGGGTCACGCGCCGCTCGGCGGCGGCCGCGCAGCAGCGCCGTACCGCCACGGATGAGCCTCGGGATCCCACGGGGGGTCACGCATGAACCCGATCACGGTGCTCGAGGCGGCCATGCTCGAGGCGGCCGTGCTCGAGGCGGCAGTGCCCGAGGGGGCCGTGCGATGACGATGCTGGTGTCCGCGTTCGGCTTGCTGGGCCGCTTCGCTGGGGACCTCCTGACCACGGCGCTGAGCTGGGCGAGCAGCCTCCTGTTCGGCCGCGTCCCGCGCTCGCGCCAGATGTTCCTCATCCTGATGATGGCGGGGTCGTTCCTCTGGCTCCTCGTGTGCATCGCCCTGATCCAGCCGGGGATCGCGTCCTGGCTGTTCACCACCACGCCGCACCCATCGTCGATCGGACGGACATGGCTCCAGGTGGCGCTCGTCGTGGGCCTGTTCGCTCTCCCGCCGGCCGTCGGTCTCGCCGGCGTGCTCGTGCCGGGCGACGAAGAGCGGCCGCACGGGCTGGCCGTGGGGGTCGAGATTCTCCGCGGGTATGTGCTCGCTCCCGTGATCGCCGGGCTCCTGATCTTCCTCGCGGGGGTCGGGGTCGTGCGAAAGGTCCGGAGTGCGCGGCACGGCTGGGCCGAGCTCCACGTTCCGATCGTCGCCAAGCGTGACGGATACGACCAGCTGGTCTCGGACATCCACGACGCGGTGACGGGCGTGGGCCTTTCCACCACCGTCGGCCTGGCTCCGCGCGTGCTCACGCTCCCGGCATTGGTGCTGACCAGCGTCGCCGGCGGCAACGTGCGCAAGCTGCGGCCGGACCGCCTGGTCGAGCTGGCCGGGCCCGACCTGCGGATCGGTGTCTACCCGTCAGACATCGCCATCTCCGGCACGGCAACGCGACGAACCCGGGCGCGCGCGGCCATCCTGGACCGCATGGCGACGACCGCAGCCCACCTGACGACGACCGCCGAGGCCCAGGCCGTCGAGGATCGGCTCCAGCGGATCGCCGAGGAGCGGGATTCCTTGGGCGGCTCCGTCGGCCGCATCCCAGGCATGGTCGCAGAGGTGGACACGATCCTGCTCGACCTGCAGGTCCCACCCGACGAGTGGGACATCCTGTACCGGCTGCGCCTCCAGGTGGAGCGCGACCTCCTTGTCGGCCGCCTGCACGGGACGCCATCGCCTGGGCCCGCCGACGCTGCGTCCGGAGCCGTCGAGCCGTCAATCCCGGAGCGTTCATCCCGCGGTGGCCAGTCGCGCCGGCCCGTCGCCACCGGAACCGGCGGCCCGTCGTGACGCGCGCCGCCCGGGCGGCATTGCCCAGCCACCCCGACCCGCGCGGAAGGAGCCGCCCGCGTGACCAGGCCGGTCGAGCGAGCCGGAGCCGGCGCTGGCCCGACAACGGAGGCGGGGCCCCTCGGGCGAGTCGACCCGGAGCATCCGGCAGCGCCGACGACGGTCGTTCGCGCTCCGTTCGGGACCGCCGCGGCGACGGCGGTCGTCGGTCTCGTCGGCCTGATCGCAAGCCTGATCGTCCTCGGCTCGATCGCGGCCGGGGTCCAGGACCAGGAGGTGTTCGCACTGGACCGGTGGGCTACGCCATTCCTCCATGGGATCGCCTCGCCCGGCATGGACGCGCTGATGAACGGGCTGACCTGGATGGGCTCATCGGCGGCGATCGTCCCGGCGTTCGCCGTGGTCGCCGGCGCGCTGCTGTGGCGCCGCCGACCCGGTGCCGCCCTCTTCCTCACCGTCGTGTGCCTCGGCGCGCTCGTCCTCAACGCGGCCATGAAGGTGTTCTTCCAGCGGCCGCGGCCTGCGTTGCCGTGGGCGACGGTCCTGCCCGACTACAGCTTCCCGAGTGGCCACACGATGAACGCGGTCGTGTTCTACGTGGCGGTGGCTCTGATCCTGTGGTCCATCGGCGGACGCCGGATCGGGCTGCTCGCGATGTCCATTGCCTCGGCCCTCGCCATCGGCGTGGGCATCAGCCGCATCTACCTGGGCTACCACTACCTGACCGACGTCGCCGGCGGGCTGCTGGCCGGCATCGCGTGGCTGCTGGTCGTGGGAGCGGCGCTCCGGGCTCGTCCCGCCTGGCGCGAGTGGCGCGAAACGCGCGCCCCACGGCGAGCCCCCATGGGCGCGTCCGAGCGGGCGGCCCCGCGATGACCACGGCGCTCGTCATCGGACGACGTCGCCCGGGCCGCAAGATCGGCAGGACGGTGCGCGAGACCTGCCGGCGGCTGAGCGACTCCGGTTGGGCTGCCGAGGGCACCGTGGTCACCACCAAGCGCCAGCTCCGTCGGGGCGCCGCTCGGGCCGCGAGAGACGGCGTCGACGTGGTCGTGGCGGTCGGTGGCGACGGCGCGGTGCTGCAGGTCGTGCAGTCGATCGCCGGGACGGACGTCGCGCTGGGGGTCGTGCCGATGGGGACGGGCAACCTCCTCGCGGGCAACCTGGACATCCCGTCGGGCCTCGACGCCGCGGACGTTCTCGCCGGCGGCCAGCGACGCCGGATCGATCTCGGTCGGCTCAAGGTCGGCCGCAGGCGGCAGTACTTCGCCATCGCCTGCGGGGTCGGCTTCGATGCGGACGTCATGGATGCGACCCACCGCAAGGCCAAGCAGCGGTTCGGAAAGCTCGCGTACGTCGCGGGCGCCATCCGACGCCAGGGCCAGGTACGCGAGGTCATGCACGAGATCACGCTCGATGGCGATGCCAGGTCGATGGACGCGGCCCAGGTCCTGATTGCCAACTTCGGGCAGATGGGCGCGGGCCTGAAGACGCGCCTGGAGGTCGAGCCCGACGACGGGCTCCTGGACGTGATGGTCATCCGCGCCTCGGGTCCGCTGGGCGGTCTGCTCGCCGGTCTGGAAGCGCTGCGCCAGGACGAGCTCGGGGCGTCTCCCGAGGGACACGTCTTCCGGACGCGGGCACGCAAGGTGCGCGTCGCGACCACGGATCGGCGGCTCGTCGAGACCGACGGGAGCGTCGTCGGCACGACGCCCATCAGGGTCTCGGTGCGGCCGGGCGCCCTGACCGTGATCGTGCCTGCCCAGCAGGCTCGGTCGGCGCCTGGCGACCAGGTGAGCGCCTGACGGATGCGGGGCCACGCGCCGTGAGCCCCGGTCCCACCAGGGCGGCGACGTCGATGATCCGCCGGCGCCTGCGGTCACCTGTCATCCGCAACCAGGGCGCAACGTCGCGGGCGGGCGATCGAACGCCGCCACGCCACCTCGGGCGCGACAGTCGACAGACACGGAGGTGCGCCGATGCCGCAGGAATCCTGGTCGCCCAAGCGGGAACGCCAGTACGAGCACATCAAGGAGAGCGAGCTCGACCAGGGCCGCTCGGAGGATCGTGCCGAGGAGATTGCCGCCCGGACGGTCAACAAGCAGAGGGCCGAGCACGGGGAGACGAAAGCTGCCCGGCGCGGACCGGCCAACCGGAAACGATCGTGACGCCGCGGCGGGCGACGGCTCCGCTCGGCCGCTCCACCCGACGGGGCCCTCAACCGGACGTCCGGACGACGCCTGCCTCGCCGCGGGGCTGGGCGTGACGGACCCGTCTGCCCGCGCCGCGGCGATGGAAGTTCGCCGAGACCCTGCCCGGTGGCTGGCGTTCTACCGTGACCAGGCCCGGCTGATCCGCGAGTGGCGAGCCACCCGGCTGTCGCTCGTCCGTCGGCTGGTGTTCACCTTCGCTGCCTCCGTGATCGCGTTGCTGGTGGTGTCGACCCTGCTGCCAACGCTCGTCCTGCACGGTCCCGGCTCGGTGGTGGTGGCCGCGCTGGGCCTCACCCTGCTCGAGGCCGCCGCGCGCCCCGCGCTGTTGCTGGTGCTGTCGCCGTTCCCGACGCTCGTCCTCCAGGCCGCCGGCCTCGTGGTGGAGATCGCGATCGTCGCCCTCGTCGGATGGCTGAGCCCGGGCGTCGAGGTGCCGGGCGCCACCGCCGCGGTCATCGACGGCATCCTCATCGCCCTGCTCCTCGCCGTTCTCGCCGAGATCTTTCGGGCGTCCGACGACGACTCCTACCACGGCACGCAGGTCCGCCGCCTCGCCGCCCGCGAGTTCGGCCGGCCGAAGGCGGCCCGGCCCGGGCTGCTGATGGTCCAGGTCGACGGGTTGAGCCTGCCGGTCCTCGAGACCCAGATGCGCGCCGGTCGGATGCCGGCGCTCGACAAGCTCGTCCGCTCGGGCGGCTATCGGGTAGATCCCTGGCACCCGCTCCTTCCGGCTGTCACGCCGGCCAGCCAGGCTGGCATCCTCCACGGCGGCAACGACGACATCCCCGGGTTCCGCTGGTTCGACAAGGGGTCGGGTCGGCTGCTGGTGGCGAACACGCCCGAGGGCGCGGCGCGGATCCTGCGCCGGGCGAGCGACGGGCAGGGCTTGCTGGCCGACGATGGCGCGAGCGTCGGCAATCTCGTCACCGGCGACGCTGCGCGGAGCTACCTGACGATGGCGACGATCGACGCCGCCGCTGCCGACGACCCGAGGGAGCTGCACGGCCTGTGGGTGAGCGAGGTGAACTACCTGCGCCTCGCCGTGCTCACCATCGGCGAGGTGGCCAAGGAGCTCTACCAGCGCGAGCGCCAACGGGCGCGCGGTGTCGAGCCCCGAACGGAACGCGGTCTCCACTACGCCTTCGAGCGCGCGCTGACCAACGTGTCGCTGCGGAACCTCTCGACGGCGCTCGTGATCGAGGAGATGTTCTCGGGGGCCCCATCGATCTACGTCGACTACACGGGCTATGACGCGCTCGCCCATCACGTGGGGCCGGAACGGATCGAGGCGATCGATGCGCTCGACGGCCTCGACCGCACGATCGGCACGCTGATCAAGGTGGCCGGCGAGACGCCACGGGACTACCGGCTCGTGATCCTGTCGGACCACGGGCAATGCCTCGGAGAGCCGTTCGCGGACCGCTACGGGCAGTCGCTCGAGGAGCTCGCCCGCGGGCTCATGGGTACCGACACCAGGAGCGTGGCAGGCCGCCGTGTGCGCGAGGACGAGGGCAGCGCGCGCCTCCTGTGGCATGAGATCGGACGAGGCCGGGGCGCCGGCTCGCGAGTCGTTCGCCGCGCGACACGCCATCACCGTGATCCGGACGCCGCGGTCGAGGCGGATACCGATCTCGTCGTCTGCGCGTCGGGCAGTCTCGCCCTGCTGTACCTCGCCGCCGACGATGGGCGGCTCACGCGCGAGCAGATAGACCTGCTCTATCCCGACCTGATCAACGGGATCGCCGCCCACCCGGGCGTCGCGTTCGTCCTCGTGCACTCCGCGCCGGATGGTCCTATCGCCGTGGGCGGCGCGGGATCGCACGAGCTGCGAACCGGGCGGGTAACGGGCGTGGACCCGCTGATCCCCTTCGGACCGCTCGCCGCACCAAGCCTGCTGCGTCTCGACGGGTTCGAGCACGTGGGGGACATCGTGGTCCTCGGCACCTGCGACCCGATCACGGGTGAGGTCGTGTCGTTCGAGGAGCTCGTCGGCTCGCACGGGGGCCTCGGCGGCTGGCAGGTCCGACCGTTCCTCATGCACCCGGCGGACCTCCGGGTCGCGGGGGCGCCGCTGATCGGTGCCGACGCCGTGAACAGGCAGCTGCGAACCTGGATGGCTCAGCTGGCATCGGGGCGGGAAGGCACAGGGCCGGGCCGGCGGCTAGGGCCGGAGCAAGGAGTGCCGCGGGACGTGCCGGCGGCACCGCCGACGCTCGGCCCGGCGCGGGAACCCGCGCCCGACCTCGAGGTGCCGCCCGCTGACAGCGGCGCGGGTGCCGTCGCCGCGATCAGTGCTCGCCCTTGATCACGAAGAACGAGCCGCGGATGGTTCCGGCCAGCTTCGACTTCTGGCGTGCGAACTTGAACCGCGAGGCGAGCTCGGCCGGGACCTCCATCCCGTCGGAGAGCTTGAACCCGACCGCCCGCTTCGTGGCGTCATCGATGGTGTACATCACGTTGATCGACAGGCCGCTCTCGTAGAACACGTACGCAATTCGGGTGTTCGCGACCTCGAACCCCGTCGCCTCGAGCGGGCGAGCCGCGATGACGAGGTCGCGCTCCTCCTGGAGGATCCGGTGCACCCAGTCGACGGTGTCCTTCGCATCGCTCGCCGGCTCAACTGTGAAGTCGTGGTCGTACTTGTTCTTGAAGTAGCGAGCCTCGTTCGCCCGCAGACCGGCGAGCGCGGGCGCCACCGGTGACGACTCCAGGCCGGTGGTCGAGACGTTGGTGAAGTCCACGAGATAGGACATGAACCGCTCCTTGCGTCGCGAGGGGACGCCCGACGCCCGGCAGCGCTCGCGCGTTCGAGCTGGCAGTAATTGTCATCGATGGCCCGCAAGCGCGTCGCCCCGAGAGACGCGTTTGTTGTGGACACATAGACGTGGTAATGTGTCCACATGGCCGATGTCGGGATCCGGGAGCTCAAACAGCATCTCTCCGAGTACCTGGACCGGGCGGAACGGGGTGAGGTCCTGCGGGTCACTGACCGCGGGCGGCCGAAGGCGGTCCTCGGCCCGGTGCCGGGTCGCGCGCGGATCGAGGATGGGATCCGCGCCGGATGGATCAAGCCGGGTACGGGTTCGCCGCTCGGTCCGGCGCGCCGGTCCAAGGCAACGAGACGGGTGCTCGACGTGCTGGCCGAGGATCGTGGCGAGTGAGTACCTACGTCGATTCGAGCGCCCTGCTCAAGCGCTACGTCGAGGAGGCCGACTCGGCCGCCGCCGATGTGCTGCTGCGAGCCGATCCTTCGCTGCTCACGGCCCGCCACACCATCGTTGAGGTTCGTCGCAACCTCGCGCGCCTGCTGTCGGGACGCGACCTCGCGGCCGCGCGGGCCGCCTTCGCCGACGACCTGCGCTCCGTCTCGATCATCGAGCTCGACGAGGCGACCTGTGACTCGGCGGCGACGATCGCGGAGGCGACCGGCGTGCGAACGCTCGATGCCCTCCATCTGGCGGCCGCCCAACGGGTCTCCGCGCCGGGGGTTGGCTTCCTGACCTTTGACCAGCGCCAGGCGCACGCGGCCCGCGCGCTCGGCCTGACGGTCGTGACCGCCTGATACCGGGGACCCATGAGAGCCATCGCCTGCACTGGTTACGGGCCACCGGAAGTCCTTCGGCTCAGAAACGTGCCCAAGCCCGTCCCGAAGGACGACGAGGTGCTGGTCCGGATCCGCGCCACGACGGTCAGCGCGGCCGACTGCGAGCTGCGGCAATTCGACTTCGCCCCCTGGATCTGGGTGCCCATCCGGCTGGCATTCGGCATCCGCAGACCTCGACGACCGGTGCTCGGGCAGGAGCTGGCCGGTGACGTCGAGTCGGTGGGCAAGGATGTCACGTCGTTCGGGAAGGGTGACCGGGTCTTCGCGGCGACGGGCATCGGCCTCGGAGCCTACGCGGAGTACATCTGCCTGCGGGAGAAGCCCCGGACCGGGGCGATCACGATGATGCCGTCGAACCTGGGCTATGAGGAGGCTGCAGCCGTCCCCTACGGTGGAGGCGAGGCCCTCGAGTTCCTGGGGAAGGCGAGCGTCCGAAGCGGCCAGAGGGTGCTCGTCAACGGAGCGGGAGGGAGCTTCGGCACGTTCGCGGTCCAGCTCGCCAACGTGCTCGGAGCGCACGTGACCGCGGTGGACAGTGCGCCGAAGCTCGACATGCTGCGCGCGATCGGTGCGGACCGTGTCATCGACTACGCCCAGGAGGACGTCACCGAAGGCCAGGAGACCTATGACGTCATCTTCGACGTTGTTCGCAACACACCGTCTGGCCGCATGGTAAGGCGGCTGACCGAGAACGGATGCCTGCTCATGGCCAATCCGGGCTTTCTCCAGATCGTTCGCGCGAAGTGGGCCTCAAGGGGGAGCAGGAAGCGGGTGTCGTTCGCCGCATCGGGCCCGACGAGCGAGGACCTGGCCCACCTCCGGGGCCTGGTCGAGGCGGGACGGCTTCACCCGGTCATCGACCGGCGCTTTCCGCTCGAGCAGATGGTCGAGGCCCACCGGTACGCCGAGACCGGCCAGAAGCTGGGAAACATCGTGGTCACTGTCGGCTAGGAACGGGCCTGGCCCCGGGCTCTGTTTCGCCGGCGGTGTACGCTCCCGCCCGAGACCATGAACGATGCGTCCCGATCCGTCCAGCGCACCTATCTGCTGCTCACCCTGCTGGTCACGCTGGCCGCGTCCCTGATCTGGGGCATCAACACCCTGTTCCTGCTGAGTGCCGGACTGTCGAACACGGAGGCATTCTCCGCGAACGCCTGCTTCACCGCCGGCATGGTCATCTTCGAGGTCCCCACGGGGGTGGTGGCCGACACGCGCGGTCGCCGTTTCTCGTTCCTGCTCGGGGCGGCGACGCTCCTCGTGTCGACCCTGCTGTACCTCGTGATGTGGTACATCCGGGCGCCGTTCATCGGCTGGGCGCTCTCGTCGGTGCTGCTGGGCCTCGGGTTCACGTTCTTCTCGGGGGCGACCGAGGCGTGGCTGGTCGATGCCCTGACGGCGACGGGGTTCTCGGGCGAGCTCGAGGCCGTGTTCGGCCGAGCGCAGCTGGTCACCGGGGCGGCCATGCTCGTGGGCTCGGTCGCCGGCGGCCTGATCGCCCAGGCGACCAGCCTCGGCGTGCCCTACCTGCTCCGGGCGGCGCTGCTCGGCGTGACGCTGGTGGTCGCATTCATCGCAATGCGCGACATCGGGTTCACCCCCCAGCGGGATGTGAGCCCGGTCGCGGCTGTCCGGAACGTCGTCCGCGGCTCGATCGACGGCGGGTTTCGCAACCCGCCCGTCCGTTGGCTGATGCTGGCAGCGCCGTTCTCGGCAGGGGTCGGGATCTACGCCTTCTACGCCTTCCAGCCGTACCTGCTCCAGCTCTACGGCGACCCGAACGCGTACGCTGTCGCCGGCCTCGGGGCGGCCCTCGTCGCCGCGGCCCAGATGGCGGGCGGCCTGGCGGTGGTCAGGATCCGCCGCCTCTTCCGGCGGCGGACGGACGCGCTGATCCTGGGTGGCGTCCTGAGCGTCCTCTTCCTCGCGGGCGTTGGGCTCACTGCAAGCTTCCTGCTCGCGCTGATCCTGCTCACGACGTGGTGCGTGGTGCTCGCGATCCAGGCGCCGCTCCGCCAGGCCTTCATCAACGGCGTCATCCCATCCGATCAGCGGGCCACAGTGCTGTCCTTCGACTCGCTCATGGCCTCGGCGGGCGGCGTCGTGGCCCAGCCCGTGCTCGGCCGCACGGCGGACGTGTACGGATACGCCGCGTCCTACGTCGTGTCGGCCGGGGTGATGGCGCTCTCCCTGCCGTTCGTGGTCCTGGCCCGGCGGGAGCACGCGCCGTCGGACCCGATCACTGCTGCCGAACCGGCCGAAGCCGTCCAGGGATAGCTATCCTCGGCTCCACATGCATGTTTCGCTCGAGGTCGCCCGCCGTTTCCTGCTCGGCCGGCAGGGGCTGTGGCCTGGCCGCCGCTGGCGCGGGATGCGCGGCACGGCGCAGGCGATGCGCACGATCGGCGACCTCCAGCTGGATCCGCTCCAGGTCGTGGCGCGGGCGCATGACATCGCGCTGGCGGGCCGGGTGATCGACTACCGGCCCGACGACTGGGCGACGCTGACCTACGGGCGGCGCCGGTTCTTCGAGTCGGGCGGCTGGCTCGCGGTGCGGCCGATGGAGGAGCTGCCCTTCTACCGGGTCCTGATGCGCCGCGAGCGCGATCAGCCCCGGATCCGCCGTATCGCAGAGGAGCATCGCGAGGCGATCGAGGAGATGCGCGGGATTCTCGCCGCAGGCCGGGAGGTCGCGAACCGCGAGTTCGCGATGGACGATCGCGTGCGCGTCCGGAGCTACCGGGCGCGCAAGGACAGCGGGCTCGCCCTCCACTACCTGTGGCGGACGGGGGAGGCGATGGTCGCGCGCCGCGAGCGGTTCGAGCGCGTCTACGCAGATGCCCACCGCATCGCCCCGTCGCGGTTCCTGCGGGAGGCGCCCGAAGCGGAGGCCGAGGACCACCTCCTCCGTCGCCTCGTGGGCCGGGCGGGCCTCGCCCGGCCGTCCGGCGTGCGCTGGGAGCTGATGCGCGACATCTCCACGGCGGAGATCGCCGCGTGGCGTGAGCGCGGGCTGGCCGAGGGCACCCTGGTCGAGGTGGAGGTCGAGGGTATCGGGCGACGGCTCGCACTCGGAGACGACCTGCCGGCCCTCGAGGCGCTCGCGCGCGGGCGCGTTCCCCGAGCCTGGCGCCCGCTCGAGACCACGACGCTCGACGAGGTCACCCTGCTGTCGCCGCTCGAACCCGCCATCCACGACCGGAACCGCACCCGGGTGCTGTTCGGCTTCGACTACCTGTGGGAGGTCTACACGCCGGCCCACAAGCGCCGGTTCGGTTACTACGCGCTGCCGATCCTGTGGGGCGACCGGCTGGTCGGGCGGACGGACCTGCGGCTCGATCGGGGGACGGGCTCGCTGGTGGTCAACGGGCTCTGGCTGGAGGAGCCAGCGACCGGCGAGGACGGAGCGTTCGAGGCGGCCCTCGTCACCGGGCTGGAGCGATTCCGGGCGTTCGTGGGCGCCGCCCGCATCGAGGCGCCCGGGATCGCGGTGCTGCGGCGGATCACGAGCTGAGCGGCGGATACTCCGCCGAAGATGGACGCCCGACTCGCCCCGGCCCACGGCATCCGCGCGGTCCTGCCGGCAGTGGCCATCGCGGTTGTCATGGCTGCAATCCTGCTGGCGCTCGGAAACGCGTACGGCTTCCACCGGGACGAGCTGTACTTCATCGCCGCCGGTCGCCACCCGGACTCCGGGTACGTCGACCAGCCGCCGCTGACGCCGCTGCTGTCAGCCGCCGTGGTGGACCTCTTCGGGCCGACGCCGTTCGCCATCCGGATCCTGCCCGCGCTCGCCGCCGCTGTGGTCGTCGTGCTCGCCGCCGTCATGGCGGGCGACCTCGGCGCGGGGCGGCGCGGCCGGTCGCTCGCGGCGCTGGCGACGGCGCTCTCGGGCGTGCTCGCCGCGGGTCATCTCGACCATACGACGACGTTCGACATCCTCGCCTGGACGGTCGTGCTGGCCCTCGTGGTGCGCCTCCTGCGAGGTGGCGACCGGCGGCTGTGGTGGGCCGTGGGGATCGCCGCCGGGATCGGCCTCGAGAACAAGCACCTGGTCCTGCTGCTCGGACTCGGCCTTGGCGGCCGGGCTGCTCCTCGGCGGGCGGCGCGATCTCCTCCGGCAGCGCGGGCCGTGGCTCGCCGTGCTCGTCGCCCTCGCGATCTGGGCACCGAACCTCGCCTGGCAGGCCGGCCACGGACTGCCGCAGCTCGCGATGGCGCAGTCGATCGCCGAAGACGGCATCGTCAACCGGCTCAAGCTCGTCCCGTTCCAGCTGCTGCAGGCGGGACCGCTCCTCGGGCTGATCGCCGTCAGCGGCCTCTGGTGGCTGTGCCGTGCGCCTGTCGCCCGCACGTGGCGACCGGTCGGATACGCGTACCTCGTCATCCTGGCCGTGCTGCTCGCGACCGGGGGCAAGTACTACTACACGCTCGGGTTCGTGCCGGCGCTGCTCGCGGCGGGATCGGTGCCGCTCGACGGCTGGCTCCGGACCCGTGTCCGCCGCCGCGCCTTCGCCCTGGCGGCCCTTGCGTCGGGGGCGATCATGGTCGTCGGCACGCTCCCGGTCCTGCCGCCCGCGGTCCTCGCCCGGACGCCCCTCCCTGCGCTGTACGCGGAGTCAGCCGACCAGGTCGGCTGGCCGGAGCTGGTCCACGCAGTCGAGCGGGCTGTCCTCGCGCTTCCGCCCGGCGAGCGGGCGCGGGCCGCGATCCTGACCGGCAACTACGGCCAGGCGGCCGCCCTGGATGTGCTCGGCTCGCCCGACCTGCCGCCGGTCGTGTCGGGCCACAACGCGTTCGGGGCGTGGGGGCCACCGCCCGACGACCGGGAAGTCGTGGTCCTCGTCGGCTCGTGGTGGCCCGGCCGCGCGGCGTTCGCGGACGACTGCAGGCTGCTGGGCACCATCGACAACGGGGTCGGGCTCGCGAACGCCGAGCAGGGCGGCGGGATCTGGGCCTGCCGGATGATCCAGCCGTGGTCGGACGCCTGGCCGTCGATCCGCTTCGTCCGGTGAGCGATTCCGGCGTCCGCGCGGTCAGAGCACCTGCGTCTCGGCCGCCTCGGGTTCGCTGACGACCACCGTACAGGTCGGGCAGAACCAGCGCGCCTCGAGCGGGGTGCCGCACTGGGCGTGGCGCAGGGGGTCCGCCGACTCGGAGCGGCGGCCGCCCCAGTCGGCGAGCAGGCGCAGGGCGCTCGCGAGGTCGCGCCCGGCCGCCGTCAGCGAGTAGTCCATCCGGGGCGGTCGTTTCTGGTACGGGCGGGCCAGGACCACGCCCTCGCGCTCGAGGCGGCGCAACCGTGCGGCCAGGATGTTGGGCGCGATGCCCGACACCGCGTCGGCCAGCTCGTTGAAACGGCGCGGTCCGTCGAGCAGGGCCTCGACCAGGAGCAGGCTCCAGCGGTCCCCGACCCGCTCCAGGGCCAGCTCCAGTGGCGTGCGCCGTTCGTCGGGTCGAGTCTGCATCGGGCTCCAATGGTAAGCCACAGGCAGGGGCTTGCCAGCATCGCGTGATAGTAGTAACTTGCAAATCACTAGTTGATAGTCGCAAGCAAGGGATCCAGACCGAATGTCAGCCTTCGACGAGCTCCAGTCCGCCATCACCGCCGTCGCCGAGCGCGTCGGCCCCGCCATCGTCGGGATCGGGTCCCGGCAGCGAGGGTCCGGCGTCGTCATCGGGGAGGGACGGGTCCTCACCAACGCCCACAACATCCGCGGCGACGAGGTCACCGTGACCTTTGCCGACGGGCGGTCGACCCGTGGCAAGCTGGCCGGGATCGACGTCGACGGCGACCTGGCCGTGGTCTCGGTCGAGACAGGGTCCGCCGGCGGAGTCGAGTGGGCCGACGGGGGTGCCGTCTCCATTGGGGCGCTCGTGTTCGGCGCCGCGGCAGCCAACGGCTCCGGCACCCGCATCACCCTCGGCACCGTGTCCGCGGTCTCGCGAGCGTTCCGCGGCCCAGGCGGCCGACGGATCGCCGGCAGCGTGGAGCACACGGCGCCGCTCGCGCCCGGCTCGTCCGGTGGCGCGCTCCTCGACACCCAGGGCCGCTTCGTCGGCCTCAACACGAACCGCGTGGGCGAGGGCTTCTATCTCGCGCTGCCGGCCGATGCCGCGCTGCGCGACCGGATCGATGCGCTCGGCCGGGGCGAATCGCCGTCTCGGCAGCGCCTCGGCGTGGCCGTCGCTCCCAGCCACGTCGCCCGCCGGCTCCGCCGATCCGTCGGCCTGCCCGAGCGCGACGGCCTGCTCGTCCGCGGTGTCGAGGACGGGAGCCTCGCCGCCAAGGCCGGGATCCTGGAGGGCGACCTCATCGTGGAGGTCGCGGGTCGGTCGATCGACGACGCCGACGCCCTCGTCGAGGCCCTCGCGTCCGCCGAGATCCCGTTCGAGGTCAAGGTCGTTCGCGGGCTCGAGGAGCGCACGGTGAGCGTCGGCGCCGGCGAGGCCACGGGGGAGGCGTAGGGGCCATGCGCGCGGTGCTCGGTGCGGCACGCGAACGGATGGCGTCGGGCGGCGGACGTCGACGCGACCCGGCCGCCCTCGCCAGGCAGTTCCCGGGCCCGACGAGGACGACGTCGCGATCCTCGACGCGTACTCGGCGGCGGTGAGCTCCGTCGCCGAGGCGCTCATCCCGTCGGTCGCGAGCGTGCGGGTCACCCGCTCGATGGGCGGCTGGGCCGCGGGCGGCGCCGGCTCGGCGGTCGGGTTCACGCCCGACGGCTACCTCGTGACGTCGGCGCACGTGGTCGCGGGCACGGACCGCGGCGTCGCCGCGTTCGTCGACGGCAGCGAGCGCGAGTTCCGGGTGGTCGGACGCGACCCGCTCTCGGACCTCGCGGTCGTGCGGGCCGACGGCGAGCTCACGGCGGCTACGCTCGGCGACGCCGCGCGCCTGAAGGTGGGCCAGCTCGTGGTCGCCATCGGAAATCCGCTGGGCTTCGCGGGGACGGTGACCGCGGGAGTGGTGAGCGCCCTCGGCCGGTCGCTGACGACCCGGGACGGGCAGTCGAGCCGGATGGTCGAGAACGTGATCCAGACCGACGCCGCGCTCAACCCCGGGAACTCGGGCGGTGCGCTGGCCGACTCGCGCGGCCGGGTCGTCGGCATCAACACGGCGGTGGCGGGGATCGGCCTCGGCCTCGCAGTCCCGATCGACGCGACGACGCGCTCATTCCTCGGATCGCTGATGCGCGAGGGCCGGGTCCGCCGGGCGTTCGTCGGCATCGTCGGCGGCGCCCGCCCACTGCCGCCGGTTCTCGCCCACGACCTTGGCCGGAGTCGCGCCCTCGAGGTCGTCCAGCTGCTCGACTCGAGTCCCGCGGCGAGCGCCGGCGTCCGCCCGGGGGACCTCATCGTCGAGCTCGACGGCCGGCCGATCGAGGGCGTCGGCGACCTGCAGCGGCTGCTCGTCGGCGAGCTGGTCGGCCGCCGTGTCGGCCTGCGCGTTGCTCGCGGCAATCGCCTGGTGGACCTCCCGCTCACGCCGACCGAGCTCGTCTGACCGGCCCTGACCGGCCAGGCCCTGACGGCCGCCATGTCTCGCAGCATTCCACCGGGAGCTCATCCGTCGTTTCTGGTGCCCAGCCGCCTCCCTCGGCGGAGTCGGCCGGCCAACCACCGGCTTGCCAGGAATGCCCACACCGCGCACCAGGCGACCGTGATCGCGGTGAGGGCGAGCCCGATCACAGCGACGTCCGGGAGCAGACGGAGGATGAAGTAGGGGGTGATGTCGAACTGGCCTGGCAGCACGACCCAGATGTAGGCGACGGCGCCCACGAACACCGACAGCCCGATGACGGTGGCACCATGGCCCGTCAGCTCGCGCCATCGGCCGTGGTGCATGTGCTCCCGCCGCCTCCGCAGGGTCCACAGCGCGATCCATGCCACCTCGACGACCAGCAGGACCAGGAAGAGCTGGCGGCCATACCGCGTGAGGGGCGAGCCGTCGTAGGAGCCCGGCGAGACAGGTCGGCCGGCAAGGAGCTGCTCGGTGCCGAGCTCGAGCCGATACCAGGGCGAAGTTGACACCAGGTCGAACGAGTTCATCAACAGGACCGCGCCTCGGTGGAGCGACGGCAACAACATGATCACCGAGTGGTAGTTGGGACTCGCGCCGTCGTGGTCCAGGACCAGCCGAGCGGGCGTCCCAGTGTCGCCCGGGAGGTCATGGACGAACCACCCCATGCCATAACGGCTCGTGCCGCCCGAGTCGGGCACGCCGGTGTGCAAGGTCGCGAGGCCGGCGGGGGAGATCAACGCACGGTCGTCGAACCGCCCGTCGTTGAGGTTCATGACGACAACGTGGGCCATGTCCCCGGCACTCGACATGATCCCTTCGGCAGGCGCCCGGGCATCCGAGAAGGGGAACTGGCTGGCCACAGGGAGGAGGCCGAACCATGGGTAGTAGCCCGTCGCCAGTCCGTCGGCGCTCGCCTCGTCCAGGCCGGTGTGCGTGTGGCTCATGCCGAGGGGCGCGAACACGTGCTCGCGCATGTACGCGTCGTACGCCTCGCCCGACGCCGTCTGCACCAGGAGACCGAGCACCAGGTAGTTGCTGTTCGAGTAGTGGAACGCGGCGCCGGGCGACGAGGCCAGCGACGCCGAGCGGAGCTCGTGAACCGCGCGCTCCAACGCGTCTGACCCGCGGTCGTCGGCGGCCTCGTCCAGGCGCCCCGTAAGGGTCGAGAGGCCACTCGTCTGGTTGAGCAGCTCGCGGACGGTGATCTGGCCGGAGGCGACCGCGTCCGCCGTGGCAAACCATGGGATGTACGAGGTGACGGTGGCATCGAGCGCGAGCTTGCCTGCCTCCACGAGCTGCATCGCCGCGAGCGCCGTCAGCTCCTTGCTCACCGACGCCAGGTAGAAGGGGGTCTCGGGCGTGACGGGGCGGCCCGTGAGGTCGGCGACGCCGAAGCCGCGCGCGTGGACGACGTGGTCGTTCTCGACGATCGCGACGGCGAGGCCCGGGATCGCGAGCGACGACATCTCGCCCGCGAGGAACGCGTCGACGCTCGCCACGTCGATCGCGCCGGGTGGCCCCTCGAGGGACGTGGCCGCACCTGTCCCAAGGCCCACGCCCGGCAGGATGATGCCCGTAGCGAGGATCGACACCGCCATCCCTCGCACCCGGCTCATTGGGTGACCTCGTCGCCTGGACCGTGTCGTGGCTGCACTCGGGAGGAGGGCCGCGGCGGGGCCGGCGTGGACATGGCCGCGGGCATGGCTGCGGATGGGCCCGGTCCGTTACGGCGTCCCGGGCCGCGGATGGCTGGGCTGGTAGAGCGCTATCACGGACCCGTCCCCGAGCGCGACGGACGCCACCCGGCCCCACGTCTGCTCGGTGACGGGACCGGCCAACGACACCCCCCTGGCGGCCAGCGCCGCGACGGTGGCGTCGACGTCGTCGCACAGCAGGTAGATCTCGTGCCGCGGCGCGTCCGCCGGGTGGACGGCGAGCTCGGCAGGCGGCAGCGCGAAGATCGGCCAGCCCCCGCCGGCGTCGACCTGCTCGAGGCCCAGCACATCCTGGAAGAAGGCGCGGACCTCGTCCGCGGCAGGGCTGAAGACGATGGCGTGGACCCCGCTGATCATCCCGCCTCCACTCGCCGGGCTCCTCGCCGACGGCCGCCCGGTTGCCGGCCAGTATGCGCTCGCCGATCATTCGTGCAGACCGGGTCGACATTCCTCGGTCCCCGGGCTGCCGCAGAATTGACGCGCGGCACCCTGTTCTTCCTCGGGTAGCGCAATCGGTCGCCGCTCTTGCCGGGTCGGCTCGCGGCGACCACGGTCCGTTTCAGCAGCCACACGCCAATCGAAGGTCACCGACGAACCAGGCGGCGGCGCGACCTCACGCGTGCGGGCCGGCGGTGACGCTCCCCATCGTCAGCGTCGCCGACGCCTCCTGGATCTCGCCGAGCCGCTCGACCTCCCCCTCGAGGGCGCGCCGCTCGACCGGTCGCAGCGGCCGCAACGGCTCGACCGTCACCGCGATCCTGCTGCCGCTCCGCTGCTGGTGCCACACGCCCGCGACCAGCCCGTCGGCGACCAATGACCGGGATGTTCCCCGCCTGGCCACGCGTGATTGCCCGCGCGAGCGCGGGGCCGGTGAACAGCCGCTCGCGTGGATGGCTGCCGACGGCATAGGCGTCGAAGTACGGCAGCAGGCGGACCGTCCCCTCGATCCCCTCGACGCCGTCGTCGGGGGACCGTCGAGCGTCTCGTCGCCCGCGAGCTGCCAGAGCTCGTCACCCTCGACCTCGACGCGCTCGAGGCGGTCGCCGGCACGAGCGAACAGGTCCTGGGCCCACCGTGGTGAGCTTCCCAGCCACCTCGCGAAGTGCTCCGGGAGCGCCGGGCCGTAGGCACGGAGGAAGAGCGAAAGGGCATCGAGCGAGGCTCGATCATGCGGTGCCGTCTCGTAGCCTGCGACCCACCGGCGCGGGCTCGTGTAGGTGATCGTCCGGCCGCGGTTCGGCCCGAAGCACAGGACGCCGCGGGCCGCCGCGGGACGGACGGCCTGGCGCCAGCGCGGCCACAGGTCCTGGAATGCCGGCATGATCCGTTCGCCCGCCCACGAGCCCGCCCGCCGAACCACCTCGGCGTCGAGCTCCTCGAGCGTGAGGTCGCGCTCGGTCAGGGCGGCGTCGATCGCCGCGACCACGGTCGCGGTCTGGCCGGCGTCGAAGCGCACGCCCGGCCCGAAGCCCGGTGGCACCAGGGCCTGGTCGAGCGTCGCGCTCCAGGTCGCGAGGTCCTTCGCCGCGACCAGGTGGACGGTGCCGCGAGGCCCGATCGTCTTCACGAGCGAGCGCTCCTCCCACAAGGCCCGCCGCACGTCGGCCCGGGTGATCCCGGCGACACGGATGCCGAGGGAGACCTCCGCGGCGGACATCACCTGGGCGTGGACGCCGCAGATCGCGCCGGCGACGTCGACGATGCCATCAGTGGGAGCCGGCGTCGTGAGCGAGTGGCGAGCCATCCGTCGGGCGCGCACCTGCCGCCAGCTCAGGGAACGAGGTCGGGTCATGTGACCGCCAAGGGTAGGCGCGCCGCCGTCCGGACGGGCTATCCGGACGGGCTATCCGGACGGGCTATCCGCGGGCGAGCGTCTCCACGTAGCGCCGCGCAGGCTCGGCGAGCATCGTCGCGAGGCCCGTGAACGCAGCGTGCGCCCGGGCGAGGGGCCAGTCCTCCGGGAGGAGGTCAGCCGGAAGCGGCCGGCTCTCGGACAGGAGCTCGAAGTACGGCCCGATCGTCCGCCACAGGAGGGCGACCGCCTCGGCGTCCGAGACCGCCAGCTCGCTCAGCTGCCCGGACATCGCGGCCATCCGGTCGGTCTCGCGCGCGATCCGATCCGCGAGCGGTCCGAGCGACCACGCGTCCCGGGCGAGGCTGCGCCCACCCTCGTGGTCCGTCGAGAGTCGGGCCCGGGTCATGCTCACGCCATCGGGCGCGCGCGCGAGCAGCGGTTCCAGCGCGGCCGTCGCGTTCGCGTCGGCTGCCACCAGCAGGCCGGGGATCGGCGTTCCGAAGCCGGCATAGGCGGCGTGACGCCGAAGCTGCTCCCGGAAGGCCCGCTCTGACGGCGGCATGCGCACCAGCAGCACCTGGAACTCGCCGTCCCAGGCGGGCGGCGGCTGCGTGGCCCGGCGCGAGATCTCGTCGATCAGCCGGTAGGACACCGGCGCCAGCGCGTAGGCAGCCCCGCGCCCCTCCCTGCGCGAGACCAGGTAGCCCCCTCGCCGCAGACGAAGCAGGATGCCCCGGGCCGCCTCCTCTCCGAACCCGAGCGTGACCAGCGACCGCATGAGCGCCCGGCCGGGGAGGGCAGGGATATCGGGGTAGAACAGGCCGAACACGAAGTGGACCGCGCGGAACGGCTCGCTCAACAGGAGCCGCGGGTCCTCTGCTGGCTGATTCAGTACGTTCGGCACGTTTCACATCATACGACACATACGATGATCCTGTCCGCAGACAGGAGCCGGCTCGGCCGGCCCAACGGGAGAGGAGCGTGCCGTGGCGGTGCGGGTGGGCGGCGATCCCGACGTGGAGCTCGTCGGGGTGCACAAGCGGTTCGGGGACGTGGCCGCGCTGGTCGATGTGGACCTCCGCATCGAGAGAGGCGAGTGCGTGGCGATCCTCGGGCCGAACGGCGCTGGCAAGACGACCGCGATCAGCCTGATGCTCGGGATGCGGTCGCCGACCTCCGGCCGGGTGCGGCTGGCCGGATTCGCCCCGGACTCGCGGTCCGCCCGCAGCCTGCGGGGAGCGATGCTGCAGGACTCCGGCATCCCCGGTTCCCTGACCGTGGCCGAGCTCGTGAACCTCTTCCGCGGCTACTACCCGACTCCTCTCGAGGCGAATGCCGCGATCGACCTGGCCGGCCTCCGCGACCAGGCGAGGACCGCGGCGTCGAAGCTCTCCGGCGGTCAACGCCAGCGCCTCTACTTCGCGCTCGCGGCGTGCGGCAACCCGCCGATCCTGTTCCTGGACGAGCCGACGGTCGCCATGGACGTCGCCTCCCGGATCGCCTTCCTGGAGACGATCGCCGGTTACGCGGCGGCGGGGCGCACCGTCGTCCTGACCACGCACTTCATGGAGGAGGCGGACCAGGTCGCCGGCCGGATCGTGGTCATCGACCGCGGCCGCGTCATCGCCGACGACACCCCGGCGCGGATCAAGTCGCGTGCTGCCGGTCGCAGGATCCGCTTCCGCACGCCGGAGCCGCTCTCGCCCGACGCGCTGGCCGGCCTGCCGCTCGTGGCGCTGCGCCTGGACGGCCACGAGGTGCGCTTCCTGTCCAACGAGCCCGAGCCGCTCCTGGCGGAGCTGTTCCGTCGCGGCACGCCGATCCAGGACCTCGAGGTTGGTGGCGCCGACCTCGAGGAAGCATTCCTTGCCCTTACCGGCAGGACCGATCCGGTCCGAGAGGCGGTGCCCGCATGAACACGTTCGTCGCCCGCTCGGCCCGTCAGGCGGCCGATCCCGTCGAGCTCGCTCCCATCGTGCCCATGCTCGCGCGCCAGTCGCGTGCCCAGGCCCGGCAATTCCTGCGCACACCTGCGGTCAGCGTCATCAGCTTCGCGATGCCGCTGATGCTGTTCGTGTTCTTCGGGATGCCGGCAATCGGGACGCCCTACCTGCCGGGCGTCGACCTCGGCACGTTCATGATGGCGTCGTTTGCCGCGTACGCGATGAGCAGCATGATGGTCTTCAACTACGGCGTGACGATCGCGCTCGATCGGGGACAGGGCGTGGACGTGCTGATGCGCTCCTCGCCGTTGCCGGGAAGCGTGTTCCTCCTGGCCCGCACGATCACGGCGCTGTCGTTCGGCCTGATGGCGCTGGTGATCCTGTTCGCGGTCGCCATCGTCGCCGGGATCCGCCTCGACCCGGCGACATGGGCGACGATGGCGGCCCGCCTCGTCGTGGGCGCCGTGCCGTTCATCGGCCTCGGGTTCGCCCTCGCCTACCTGTGCAGCCCGAGCGCGGCGCCGGCCGTCGCGAACCTGCTCTTCCTCGTGATGGCATTCGGGTCGGGGATGCTGATCCGCGTCGACCAGATGCCCGACTTCCTCGCGACGATCGCGCCGTACCTGCCCACCTATCACTACGCCCAGCTCGCATGGGGCTCGATCGGCGCGGCCACCGAGGACGGGATCGTCGCCCTCGGGTGGCTCGCGGGCTACGCCGTGATCTTCTTCGTCGTCGCGGTTTGGGCCTACCGCCGGGAGGCCGCGCGCAAGTTCGCCTGACGCCGACGAACGAGATCTGCCTTCGGGCTCGAAGCCCGCCGGATCAGACTCGGGTCAGGAGGGCGAGCCAGGCCTGTGCCCCGTCACCTGGGAGCCGGGCGGCGAATCGCTCCGCGACGATGGAGTCAACCGTCCAGCCGTCTCGGAACGTGGCCCGGATCTCCGCCTGGGTCACCCGGCGCGGCCCGAGCTCGCCCGGCTGGTGCTCGTTGAAGCAGAGCAGGACATACCGTGCGCCGGCCCGCAGGGTTCGGTGAAGGCTCCGCTCGAAGCTCGCGCGATCGGTGTCGGAGAACGTGTGGAACAGGCCGCAGTCGACCGCCGCGTCGAACTCGCGCCCGAGCGCCTCGAGCTCGAGGGCGTCGGCCACGAGGAACGTCGCTTCGACGCCCCGCAGCCGTGCCTTCTCCTGCGCCCGCGCGATCGCGGTCGGCGCGGCGTCCACACCGACGACCGTGAGGCCGGTCGATGCGAGGTACAGGGCGTTCTCGCCGGTTCCGCAGCCTAGGTCGACGACGTCCCCGACGAACAGCCCCTGCTCGGCCAGGCGGACGATCGCGGGCTGCGGCCGCCCGATATCCCACGGGGGGACGCCGTTTCGGTACGCCCATTCGAAGCCCATACCTCGGCACGATAGCGCCAGCGCGACGACCCGTGTGTACCGGTGCTGTCGAAGCACGAGTGCGTGGGACATCCGTGCGGTTGTGCTGTAGCCTTGGACACACCATGTACACGATCAAGGAAGCCGCGTCTCGAACAGGGGTCGGCGCGCCCCTGATCCGGGCGTGGGAACGGCGCTACGGGGTCGTGGAGCCAACCCGGACGGCGTCCGGCTACCGCCTGTACGACGAAGCGACGCTGCGCACCCTGGCGACGATGCGGTCGCTGGTCGATGCCGGATGGTCCGCGTCGGAAGCCGCCCGCGCGATCAAGGCCGGCGAGGTGGCCATCGAGGACGCGCCGGCGGATCGCACAGCCGGCGGTTCAGGCTCGACCGCGGCCGCACACCGGGCCCGGCAGATCGAACGGTTCGTCGCCGCGGCCGAGTCCACGTCCCCTGCCGAGACCGAGGCGCTCCTCGACGAGATGCTCGCCTCGGGTTCCTTCGAGGCCGTGGTGGACGACCTGCTGCTCCCGGCCACGGCCGCGCTGGGCGACGCCTGGGCCGCCGGCAGGATCAGCGTCGCCGCCGAGCACGCGGCGAGCGCCGCGGTCGCCAGGCGGCTTTCCGCCGTGTTCCAGGCCGCCGGGGTCCCGATTCGGCCCGCGGTCGTTGTCGGCCTGCCGCCGGGATCGCGCCACGAGCTCGGCGCACTCGCGTTCGCGGCCACGCTGCGCCGCCGTGGCGTCGGCGTCCTCTACCTCGGGCCGGATGTCACCGTGGACGGGTGGCTGGACGCGGTCGCCCGCACACACGCCCGCGCCGCGATCATCGGGGTGGTCACGGCGGACGACCGTCCGGCCGCGGCGGCCGTCGTGGAAGCGCTCCGCGCCCAGGACGTGTCGATCGTCGCGGTCGGTGGCAGAGCCGCGGCCGCGGACCTCGCGCCCGGGCGCCGCCTCGTCGTCCTGCCGGCACACGTCGTCGAGGCGGCGGAGCTCGTCGCCGCATCAGTCAACCGTCGCGCCTGAGGGCCGGACGCAGGCCCCTGCCGCTGGCCGTCAGCCCTCCCCGACCGGGTCCGGAGCGCCCGAGAGCTCGACCACCATGTCCCACAGGCGCCGGCGGTCGCCGGCCGAGAGCCGCGTCGACGGCAGGCGATCGAACGGCCGCGGGCGGCGATCGAGGAACAGGCGCCCGCTCACGAGCGCCGGATCCGGGTGGGCGGCGAGCCACGCGATGGTGTCGGCGCCATCCTCCGGCGTCCGCAGCAGCGGACGCATCGCCCGGTAGAAGTCCGGGAGCGTATTCGCGAGACCGGGCGTGTCCGCCCAGCCCGGGTGCATGGCGGCGAATGCGACGCTGCCGGGCAGGCGCCGCGCCCACTCCCGCACCAGGGCCACCTGGGCCCGCTTCGCGCGCGCGTAGGCGCGCGGGCCGGAGAAGGGGACAGTCCGCAGCTGGAGGTCGTCCAGGTCCAGGCGCTGCGTGTACATCCCGCCCGACGTGACGGCGATGACCCGCGACCCGCGGGTCTGCCGCAGGAGCGGCAGCAGACCGGCCTCGAGGGCAAACGGTCCCACGACGAGGAGCGCCAGTGTGGCCTCGATCCCGTCGGGACTCTCAGTCCGGGAAGGGTAGATCGCCCCTGCATTGTCGACGACCACGTCCAGGCGCGCCTCCGTCGCGAGCACCGTCTCGACGGCGGACCGCACGGACGCGAGCGACCCCATGTCCGCGACCACGACGGGGAACCGGTCCTCGCCGTGCGCTCGGACGAGGGCCTCGCGAACCTGTGCCAGGCGCTCCTCGCTCCGGCCCACGAGGACCACCCTCGCCCCGAGGATGGCCAGGAACTCGGTGGCCGCCCGGCCGAGGCCGGACGTCGGGCCCGTGACGAGCGCCGTCCGGCCGGCGAGCGCCCCCCGCGGCGGCGCCTCCCACGAGAAGAGGCGCCGCCGGACTGCCGGTCCGATCCGCGAGAAGCTGCCGATGACGGAGACCTCGAGGGCGTCGTCGGCCAACGCTCGGGCGTCCATCTAGGGCCTCAGGGTCCCGGCGAAGACCTGCCATGCGAGCAGGGTCTTCGCGAACAGGCTCAGGAACATGTACACCCGCTCGCCGTACAGGGAGTCAGACCACCGCCCCGTCTTGCGGTACTGCAGGACCATGTTGAACGCGAACACGTTGAAGCTGATCAACAGCGACACGAAGATCGCGATGACGAAGCCGGGGATCGGGGCGGCGTTGGGCGCGGTGGCGGCGGTCCACAGCGCGACGAAGATCACGACCCAGGGCACGACACCGGCGATGCAGCCGAAGACGTAGTGCGACCACTGCACCCTCGTGCGGCCCTCGTTCGCGAGCTCCATGCTCCAGCCGAACAGGTTCATCGCCGCGTTGACGCCGAAGATCGCGATCAGGGTCCCGATCTCCTGGATCCCCGCAAGAGTGGCGATGACGACGATCATCACGCTCGAGGACAGGGCGTACTCGACCCAGCGGGCGGGGTTCATGCCGCGCGCGAGGCTGCGCTCGTACCAGCCCCTGGCCGGGAACGCGAGGCTGATATGGGCAACGGCGCTGAGGACGAAGAACAGCGCCACGGCGGGCCCGATCGGCAGTTCGAACACTGAACGCTGCGCCGACACGAGCGTGCCGGTGACCGTGTCATACGTGAGGTAGCTGCTCACGACCGGGGCCGCCACCATCGGGCTCTTCGCGAACGAGAGCGCGAGGATGATCACCCCCTGGATGCCGTGGAGCGCCGCGAGGGAGACGTTCCAGCGCTGCAGGCTGCGCGCCTGCGTGTCCCCCATGACCCCTGTTGCCTGCATGACCCCTGTGGCTTGCACGTCGTCCCCTTCCTCTCACGCTGCTCAGACATTACACACACCCTTGACATTGTGTCTGGATGCCGGTTATCGTTCGGGCAACATTGTACGAACATTATACAGGAATGCAAGCCATGGCCATCCTCCGGGAACTTATCGAGACCGCGCTGCCTCTCGACGAGGCATTCGCCTTCGTCGCCGACTTCGCCAACGCCGCCGTGTGGGATCCGGGTGTCGCCAGCTCGGCGCGGACGAACCCGGGCCCGGTCGGCGTCGGGGCGCGGTACCGCCTCGGCGTCCGGATGGGCGGCCGCGTCGCCGAGATGGACTACGAGATCACGACCTGGGAGCCGTCGCACCGGGTGGTGCTGACCGGGACCGGGTCGGGCGTCGCCGCCGTGGACGACATCCGCTTCGAGGCCACCTCGGCCGGCACCCGGATCGAGTACACGGCCGACATCCGGCTCCAGGGCCTGATGCGGCTGGCGGCGCCATTCGCGGACGGCGCCTTCGCACGGATCGCACGCGACGCACGCGACGGCATGCAGCGCGCCCTCGACGCGCGCGCGGCCGCGGCCTGAGGGGCGGCGACGTGGACATTGCGATCGTCGGGTCCGGGGTCAGCGGGCTCACCACCGCGTGGGCGCTCAACCGTGACGGACACTCCGTCACGGTGTTCGAGCAGGACCCGGTCCCGGGCGGGCACGTGGCGACGGTGACCGTCGATGCGGCCGGCGGCCCGGTCGAGGTGGACACCGGGTTCATCGTCTACAACGAGCGCACCTACCCCCGCCTCGTGGGCCTGTTCGCCGAGCTCGGCGTCGAGACGCAGCCGAGCGACATGTCGTTCGCGTCGGCGTGCGATGCCTGTGGCGTCGCCTTCAGCTCGCGCGGCCTGCGGGGCTTCTTTCCCGAGCTGGCCACGTTCGCCCGTCCGTCCCAGTGGCGGATGCTCGCCGACATCGGCCGCTTCTACCGTGACGCCCGGGCGGTCCTCGATGCACCCGAGCGAAGTCGGGCGACGCTCGGGGAGTTCATGGACGAGCGAGGCTACGGCCGCGGCTTCCGTGAGCACTTCCTGGTCCCGATCACGTCGGCAGTCTGGTCGACGGCTGCCGACCGGGTGGGCGAGTTCCCGGTGGACTACCTTCTCCACTTCCTCGACAACCACGGCCTCATCGGCTACGGGAACGCCCCGCAGTGGCGCGTCGTCAGGGGCGGCTCGAAGTCGTACGTCGAGGCGTTGGTGGCGAGCCTCCCGGCGGGATCCGTCAGGACCGGGAGCGCGGTGACCGAGGTGCTGCGTGACCCGTTCGGCGTCGCCGTGCACACCTCGAACGGAGAGGGACATCGGTTCGACGCGGTGGTCATGGCGACGCACGCCGACGACGCGCTGCGGCTGCTCGGCGACGCGGACGATCGGGAGCGGCGGGTCCTGGGTGGGTTCGAATACTCGGTGAACCAGGTCGTGCTGCACACGGATGCGGGCATCCTGCCGGCGAACCGGCGGGCCTGGGCGTCGTGGAACGTGCACACGCCCGACTGCCACCGGCCGCCCGGAGCGCTGACGATGACGTACCACATGAACCGGCTCCAGTCGATCCCGGGACCGGCCGAGTATTGCGTGTCTCTCAACCCGGGCGACAAGGTGACGGCCGACAGGGTGATCCTCGAGCGGACGTTCACCCATCCCACGTACACGTTCCGCACGCTCGCAGCGCAGGATGGGGTTCGCGACCTGCAGGGCCGCCGGCAGACGTGGTTCGCGGGTGCGCACCTTGGCTACGGTTTCCACGAGGACGGATGCCGGTCCGGGTTCGAGGCTGCGGCGTTGATCGGGCCCGCGTCGGGAGCGGCGGCGGACGCGGCGGCGGCGGCATGAGGTCGCAGCTGCTGGAGGGCAAGGTCCGGCACCGTCGCGCCCGGCCGTTCACGTACGGCCTGGAGCACGACGTCTGGTACGCCGCGCTGGATCTCTCGGAGCTGGACGACCTGGACGATCGGTTGCGCCTGTTCGGCCGGAACCGCCCGGCCGTCGCGACGTTCAGGGACGCCGACCACCTGCCGGTGCCCGCCGCGGACGTCGACGTCGACATCCGCGCCCACCTGCGCTCCGAGGGCGTCGACCCGTCCGGCTGGCGCCTGACGCTGGTGACGAACCTGCGAGTCCTGGGCTACGTGTTCAACCCGGCCAGCTTCTTCCTCTGCCGCGACGAACTCGGCATACTCCGCACGGTTGTGGTCGAGGTCCACAACACCTTCGCCGACCGGCACCTGTACACCCTGCGGCCCCCGGTCTCCGACGCGGAGCCGGGAGCGCCGTTCACCGCGTCGATGGACAAGGACTTCTTCGTGTCGCCGTTCATCAGCGTGGACGGCACGTACGCGGTCCACGTCAGCGACGAGCCGTCCGAGCTCCGGCTGGCGATCAGCCTGCGCCAGGACGGCGAGCCGATGCTGAGCACGAGCCTGGTGCTGCGGCGCCGCGCGCTGACGGACCGGTCGCTGCTCCGCATGCTGGTGCGCAACCCGCTGGTGACCTACAAGACGATGGGTCTCATCCTGTGGCATGCCCTGCGGCTGTGGCGCCGCGGTGCGCCGTTCTTCAGCCACGGGGCCTGGGCGCGTCGGAAGGGGGCAGCCGCATGACTGATGAGGCGATCATTCCCGCCCGGGGCGGGTTCGCGAACGCCCGGCTCCTGGAGCGGGCTGCGCGGCGCGTGATGCTCGGCGCGGCCCGACGGATCCGCGTGGGTCGCCTGACCGTCGTCCTGCCGGACGGATCGCGCCGAACCTACGGCGACCCGGCGTCGCCCCATGCCGGCGAGATCCACGTCCACGACACGCGCGGCCGCCCTCCGGATGCTGCTGGGCGGCGAGATCGGCGCCGGAGAGGCGTACATGGACGGCCTGTGGTCCAGCCCGGACCTGCCGGCGCTGCTCAGGGTGGCCGCACTCAACCGGGGTGCGCTTGCGTTGCCGCGAGGCTGGTGGCGCGTGCCGCTCAGGCTGCAGAGGACGATCGCCCACCGCCTTCGCCGCAACACGGTGGCCGGGAGCCGCCGGAACATCGAGGCCCACTACGACCTCGGCAACGACTTCTACCGGCTGTTCCTCGACGAGTCGATGACCTACTCGAGCGCCGTCTTCGCTTCGCCCGACCAGACCCTCGCGGACGCGCAGCGCAACAAATACGCCGTGATGGCGGAGCGCGCCGGTCTGCGCGGCGGCGAGCACGTGCTCGAGATCGGCAGCGGCTGGGGTGGCTTCGCGCTGTATGCCGCGGCCGAGCTCGGCTGCCGGGTCACCACGATCACCGTGTCGCCGGCCCAGCACCGGCTCGCGACGGAGCGCGTCGCAGCTGGCCGGGCTGTCCGACCGCGTGAGCGTGGAGCTCCGCGATTACCGCGACATCCGCGGCACCTACGACGCGATCGTCTCGATCGAGATGCTGGAGGCGGTCGGCGCCGAATACTACGAGACCTTCTTCGAGGCCTGTGACCGGGCGCTGCGACCCGGCGGCCGGGTGAGCCTGCAGGTCATCACGTTCCCCGACGTTGCCTATGAACCGCAGCGGCGGGGCGTCAACTGGATCCAGACATACATCTTCCCCGGTGGCCTCCTGCCGTCGCTGGCGGTCATCGAGCGATCGCTCCACGGGACGCACCTCCTCGTCCGCGGCGTGGAGGACATCGCCCCGAGCTACGTGCGGACGCTCCAGGCGTGGCGGAGCGCCTTCCTGGGCCGGCTCGACGCGGTTCGGGGGCAGGGCTTCGACGAGCGGTTCGTCCGGATGTGGGACTACTACCTCTCGATCAGCGAGGCCGGCTTCGCGACCGGCGTCTGCCAGGACCTCCAGATCGTGCTCGAGAAGGGGCGTGGGCTCGCCTGAGCCCGGGTCGGATGGCACCCGAGCCCACGTCGGTCGTCTGGTTCCGGCGCGACCTCCGGCTGCACGACCACCCGGCGCTCGCCAGCGCGCTGGCCGACGGCGACCGGGTAGCCCCGCTGTTCGTGCTGGCCGAGGCGCGAGGTCTCGTCGAGGTGGAGTCGGTCGCGGTCGGTCGCGTATGCGGCGGCGCGTGACCGGGCGCTCGCGGCCTATCGCGCGGCGACGCGTCGATCGCCCACACGGTGACCGTCAGCGTCCGGATGCGTGACCTTGCCTCGGCCGCCGATGCGGGTACGCTTCGGGTCGACTCACGACGCCGAAAGAGGAAGCCATGGCGACGACGCTCAACCCCTACCTCAACTTCCGGGGAAACGCCCGCGAGGCGATGGAGTTCTACAAGGGCGTGTTCGGCGGCACGCTGACCGTCGCGACCTTCGCGGAGTTCCACGCGTCGACGGACCCGAGCGAGGACGCGCTCGTGATGCACGCGGACCTCGAGGGCCCCGAGGGCATCCGTTTCATGGGAGCGGATGTGCCGTCGCGCATGGAGTACCAGCCGGGCACCGACTTCTCGATGTCGCTCAGCGGTGAGGACGACGCGGAGCTCCGCGGCTATTTCGAGAAGCTCGCGGACGGCGGCGCGGTCCTGCAGCCGCTCGTGACCGCGGACTGGGGCGACACGTTCGGGATGTGCACGGACCGCTTCGGGATCCGTTGGCTGGTCAACATCTCGGCTCAGCACAGCTGACGGGCGGCGCCCAGAAGGTGCGCCAGGACCAGATCGCCCGCTGGCGAGGGCACGCCCCGGCGGATCAGGGCCCGTCCGGTGATGTAAAAGAGACTTGACATCTTGCGGAATGTCAAGCTACCTTTCCATGCGTGCGGAACGACGTGCGGGAGCTGCGGATTGAACGGGGCCTCCGACAGGAGGACCTGGCACACGACCTGAAGGTGTCGCGCCAGACCATCAACGCGATCGAGACCGGGCGCTACCTGCCGTCACTGCCGCTCGCGATCGAGCTCGCCCGCTATTTCGGGAAGCCGGTGGAGGAGCTGTTCCATGGAGACGGCGATGGGCGGTAGGTGGGTGACGCCAGTGATCGGACTCCTCATCGGTGTCCTCCTTCTCGTCGCGGCGGCGATCGGTGGACAGCCGGTGCTGGGGCTCGCGATGCTCGCCGTCATGGCGATCTACAGCGCGATCCTGCTGGCCTTCGGCGGCCGGAGCGAGACGATCGGCGTGCTCGGCGGGCGCCCACACGATGAGCGGCTCGCCTCGTTCAACATCCACGCCACCGCCGTCGCCGGGACCGTCGCGATCACCGTGGCCATCGCAGGCTTCCTCTGGTCCATCGCCCGCGGCGAGAGCGGCGACGACTTCGCCGTCGTGGCGGCAGCGGCCGGCATCGGCTACGTCGTCGCGCTCCTCTGGTTCCGCCGGCGGGGCTGAATGGCCCCGAAGGTTCAGTCAGGCCGAAGCGGCGTCCGTCGGCTCGTGCGTCGGCTCGGCGGCCTGGTGAGCCCGGGTATGCCACGTGTCGAGCATCCACTCGATCCGCGGCGGCAGCCGGAAGCCGTCACCGGCCGCGGCGTCGGCGTCCGGCGCTCCGAAGCGATGGTGTCCGCGCCCTCGCCACGGCGCCGCGGACCCCGGGCCCCCGATCTCGCCCCACATCATCCGGCGATGGCGTTTCGCCGCGTGCGCCGCGAGCGCGATCGCTGGGATGAGAAGGAGCAGCCCGACGCTCGGGCCTTCGCTGTGCTTCCTGGTCATGGTGTCCTCCGAGGCTCATGGTTGGTGACGAGTGGCGGCATGCCTTCCTGCCGATCACCGACATGGTCGGGGCGAGATGTGCAGATGGTGTGCACGAGCCGCGGAGAAGTTGCGTGGGTCGCCTCCGCCGGGGGACGCGGCTGTCAGCCCGGCCAGCCGTCTGATTTCCCGGTCTCAGCGACTCAGGCCCCGGTGAGCGCGGGCGCCTCGGCCTGTTCGGCGATCAATGCGGGTGCAAGAGCCCGCGCGATCCCGTCGGCCCACGCATCGATCGCCGGCCAGTCGCGGAAGTCGCCCGCCGGGAGGCCAGCCTTCGCCGCCGGCATCAGCGACATGAACCGCTCCGCGACGCCGATCGGCTTGGCGGCAGGGTCCCAGGCGCCGTAGAACACCTTCTCGCCCGCCGGCCGGATCTTCACCCGCAGGTCGGCGAACTCCTTCGGCACGCTCACCTCGAGGACGTCGCGGCCCTGCTTGTCCACCGTATCGGTGCCCACCGGGCCGCTGCTGAACAGCCATGTCGGCCGCTCCGCGAGGAGCGCCCGGTTCCGCTTCACGAATTCGGTCGCGTCGCCGAGCCAATGGAACATGTAGGCCGCTCCGCCGATCACGAATGCGTCATACCGGGTGGCGTCGCGGACCTTCGACGCCGGGCGCGCGTCGGCCTCGAGGCCGTCTGCACGGAGGCGTTCCGCGATCCGCTCGGCGATCCCCTGGGTCGCTCCGTGGCGGCTGGCATACGCGACGAGCACGGACATGGCGTGCCTTCCTCTCGGTGCGGGCGGAATGGCCGCAGGATGCCCGAGTCGCAAGGTTCGCCCAAGGGCCATCGTCACCCTGTTTGGGAGGCGCACGCGCGCGAGAGGGCGGCCCGGGACACTCGAGCGCGCCTCGGCCCCCCGGCCCGGGACACTCGGCCTGTCGCGAGGCACCGGAGCGCACTGGGTGGAACAGAGGTGGGGGAATAGGGTCGGCGTCGCCGGGTGGCTGCCGCGGGTCGAGGACCGTGATCCGGGCAACACCCGCCCCGGAGGGCCCATCGTGCAGTCGAGCACCGCAACCGCGTCCAGGGTCAAGCCCGTCGTTGCCACGCTGTTCGGGATTCCGGCGGCCGCGATCGTGCTCGCCGCGGCGCATGGCACGAGCGCCCCGCTCGTCGGGGACGGCGCCGCTGCGCTGGTGGCCCTGTGGATCCTGGGCAGTGCCATGTGCGCGCTCGGCATCAGCGCCATGCGCGAGCGGTTCGGGTACGGCCGCACGAACCTGGTCGGGATGCCGCTCGGCGTACTCGCAACCGCCCTCGTCCTGTCCGGCCTGTTCGGCTGGACACTGCTCCTCGAGCCGATCGTCGACGCGCTCGGCGGCCCGGAATTGTCTTCGCTCGTCCGCGCTGCGATCGTCGGGGTGGGGGCCGTGATGGTCGTCAAGTGGACCATCGCCTGGCTCTCGTACCTCCCCCGCGGGACGGCCGCGGCCGCGGCGTAGTCGGGGCGCCCTGCGGATGCGACCACAGCTCGTCGGCAGGGGTCTGGCGCTCGCCCTCGGCGCGGTCGGCGTCGCCTATGCCCTGTACCACCGGACCGGTGCGTACCGCAACGGAAACCGCCTCTTCTACCGCGACGGACGGCCCAATCGGGCGGGGCGCGTCACCGGCGACCTGTGGGTCGCCGCGGCCGATCGGGGGCTCACCCCCTCGTATCTCGTGGCACTCGAGACGGTCGGCCACCGGACGGGACGGCGGACGGCGGTCCCGCTCGTGCTCGCCGACCACGCCGGCGGGCTGTACGCCGTCTCCATGCTCGGTGAGCGGTCCCCGTGGGTGCACAACGTTCGGGCGGCGGACGGACGGGCGGTGATCCGGCGCGGCGGACGCCGCGAGGTCCGCCTCGTCGAGGTGCCGCCGGCAGACCGCGCACCCATCATCAAGGCCTACCTGGGCCGCGCGATCGGGGGTCGGCCGCACATCCCCGTCGACCCCGGCGCGCCCGTCGACGCGTTCCAGGCCATCGCGCCCGGCTACCCGGTGTTCCGCATCGAACCGGCGAGCGCTGGGTCGAGAGGGTTCGCCTCGGATTCCTCCGCGGGAGCTTGATCGACCCCCCGTCGGGACCCTCGTCGCGTCGCGGAGCTCCAGGAAGGGACGATTAGCGAGTCGTTCACATTGGACGCGCATCGTTGTGCCTGCGCCGTCCGCCAGCGACGATGCCTGCGAGGACCCGCGATCTCCCGATGGACCCCTCAAGCACCAGGCCGACAGCCACCTCGGGTGCCACGCGCAACCCGGTGATTCCGGGCAAGATGTGGCCGCAATGCCGCGCGCGCCGCCCCCGGCCGATGAACATGACGCCAGTCCGTCCCCGTGATGCCCGCCTCCGAGCCACACGCGAACGCCGCCATAGGAACAGGAGCCTCTCGATGACCGACCCGTCCCTCGAGCTCCCGGCGTCTGACGCGACACTGGCGTCTGACGCGACACCGGCGTCTGACGCGACACCGGCGCCGGCCTCCGCGGCGACCCCGGCCGCCCCGGCCACGGCGACGACCACGACCCTCGTCCTCCAGGCACCGGCGCCGGTCAGCGCCGTCGCACCGGCGCAGGCCGAGGGAGCCGTTCCGATCAACCCCGCCGACCGGGCCATGCTCGATGCGATGGTGTCCGGCTACCTCGACGCCGTCACGACGCTCGACACGCACAGCCAGGCGTTCAGCGACAGGATCCGGGACATCGGCAAGCTCGGCGACGACGACATCCGCGCCTCCGCCTCCGTGTCGAACCGGCTGCTCGACAAGCCGCTCGCCGCGATGCAGAGCGGTGGCATCACGGAGACCTCCGCCGTCAGCAAGTCGCTCCTCCAGCTTCGTCACCAGATGGAGGGCCTCGACCCGACGACCCAGGGTGACCTGTTCAGCCCTCGCAAGCTCCTGGGCATCCTCCCGTTCGGCACCGGCGACAAGCTGCGTGACTACTTCGACAAGTACCGCTCCAGCCAGCACCAGATCGACGCGATCATCACCGCCCTCTACCACGGGCAGGACGAGCTCCAGCGCGACAACGCCGCGATTGAACAGGAGAAGGTCAACCTGTGGTCGGTCATGGGTCGGCTGCGGCAGTACTCCTACCTCGCGCAGACCCTCGACACGGCGCTGTCCGGGAGGATCGCGGCCCTCGAGCCCGCGGACCCCGAGCGCGCCCGGGTCCTCAAGGAGGACATGCTGTTCTCCGTCCGCCAGAAGAACCAGGACCTGCTCACCCAGCTCGCCGTCAGCGTCCAGGGCTACCTGGCCCTCGACATCATCCGGCGCAACAACCTCGAGCTCATCCGGGGGGTCCAACGTGCCACCACGACGACGATCTCCGCCCTGCGGACCGCCGTGATCGTGGCCCAGGCACTTGCCGACCAGAAGCTCGTCCTCGACCAGATCACGGCGCTCAACACGACGACGTCCAACCTGATCGAGGCGACGGGGCAGATGCTCCACCAGCAGTCGGGGGCGATCAACGAGCAGGCCGCCTCCGCGACGGTCGACATCGCCAAGCTGCAGTCGGCCTTCCAGAACATCTACGCGACGATGGACGAGATCGACACCTTCCGCGTGTCCGCCCTCGACTCGATGCAGAAGACGGTCACCGCCCTGTCGACCGAGATCACCAGGTCGCAGGCCTACCTCGATCGTGTTCGCGCACGGGACGCATCGGGCGACATCGGCGGGACGGGGACAGGCCCCCGGTGATCCGCCCGTGGGTTCCTGCGACGTGGTGTCCGGCGCGGCCGCGACGACGGCGGCCGGAGCGCGCGGGTCCTGGATCGAGCGCGATCTCCTCGAGCCGCAACGCGATCGTGCGCCCGTGAGCCTCGTCGCGCGCGACCGTCACGGCTTGGGCGGCCAGTAGAGCGGTTGGTCTCGCTCGTAGACGGTGATCCGGTAGCCGTCTGGATCGGCCATCGTGAACGTTCGACCGAATGGGCCGTCGAGCGGCTCCCGCACGATCGGAACTCCGGCGGCGCGGACTGACTCGAACAGGGCCTGGGCATCGGTCGCCCGCCACCAGAGCTGGACGCTGGTCGTCTCCGGTGAGGGACCGGGCTCACCGGGCCGCCGGGCGCCGCTCAGCGCGAAGGTCGGCCATCCGATGAACACCGCCGACTCGGGACCCCAGTCGAATGTGTCACGCACCGCGCCGAGGTGCTGCTCGTAGAAGCTCGCCGATCGCGCGACGTCGTTGACCGCGATCGAGATGAACCCTGGGCTTGGGGTGACCGCTGTGCGTGCCATTGGTTCGTCCTCCATCAGTTCGACAGCGACGGCGGCTCACGAGGAACCGTCCTGCCTATCCCGATACGCGAGGGGGCCCCGATTTATCGGTCGTGCTACTCGCGGGCGGCGGGCGGCGGCGCTGTGGGCAGCCCGAACATCGGGAAAAGCCCGGCGTCGACGAAGTTCCTGATCGATCTGACCCCGCGAGCGTCGAGCTCGAGCACCTGGATCGCAAACGGTCGCCAGCGGGGACCCCCGGGCGAGCGGCGGTAGTAGCCGAAGGCCGGCTGGCGGTTGGCCCAGGTCGGGAGCAGGCGGCCGTACCCCGCACCGTGACGGAGTGCCCAGGCGAGGAAGGCGCCGATGTCGGCGCGACCGACGTACCACTGCGGCCAGGGTGGCATGGACCAGGTCGCGTCGGCGGCCAGCAGCCGGACGAGCCCATCCACATCGGCGGCTTCCCAGGCCTCGACGTAGCGCTCCAGGAGGCGTTGCTGGCCCGCATCGGCGAGCAGCCCCGCAGTCGCCCGCCCGCCCTCGTAGCGCGCCTCGATCGTCGCCCGGGCTCTCTGGAGCGCGCTGTTGACCGCAGCCGCGGACGTGTCCAGGATCGCGGCCGTCTCGTTCGCCGACAGCCCGAGGACGTCGCGCAGCAGCAGCACCGCGCGCTGTCGCGGCGGTAGGACCTGAAGCGCCGCGATGAATGCGAGGCTGACGGCCTCGCGTGCCTCGTACCGGTTCTCGGGACCCGGCGCGGGATCGGCCACCTGCTCGACCGGCGCCACGGGGTACGGCTCGAGCCAGGCACCGCCGTCTGCCGGTTCGCCCAGCGGCTCGAAGCCGGCCGGCTGACCACGAGCCTCCGGGAGCACGCGGCGGGCCATCGCCCGTCGTTCGAGCATGCGCAGGCAGACGTTCGTCGCGATCCGGTACAGCCAACCGCGCGCCGAGCCGCGGCCCGTGAACGCCTCGCGGCCGTGCCAGGCCCGGAGGAGGGCCTCCTGGACGGCATCTTCGGCGTCGTGGATTGAGCCGAGCATCCGGTAGCACTGCAGGTGGAGCTCCCGGCGGTGCAGCCGGGCGAGCTCGTCGAATTCAGCCTCCTCGAGGCTGGTCTGCGCCTCACGCATGGGGACAGTGTGCGCCGCCTCCCCGCAACCGGACCTCGGCCGCACCTCCCGTCGACCCGGGCGCGCCCGCCGACGCGTTCCATGCCACCGCTCACCGGGTACCGGCTACCCGGGTGTTCCGCATCGAGCGCCGCACGAGATCACATGCTTGTTGATCCTGCTGTCGCGGCGACATCCGGGCGCGCCGCCGTGAGGACGAGGCATGCAGGGCACGCCGCCTCGACCCACCCGGCGTACCCCGCGCGAGTCCGGCGCAGGCGGCGCCAGCCCGCGGCACCGATCGCCGCGAGCAGCACGAGCGCGATGAGCGCAACCCCGAACGTGCCAAAGCGGGCCGCCAGCTCCGCGGCCGGTGGCCCGAGCACGAAGCCGAGCGCGAAGTGGGCGCCCACGAACAGGCCGTTGCCGACGAGCAGCCCCAAGAGGAACACGCCGAACGGGACGCCGGCGAGCCCAGCCGCCGCGATCGCCCCGATGCGCACCGCGGGCGTCGCGCGGGCGATGGCGACCCCGCGCGCGCCCCGGCGGGCAAGCCACGCCGCCAGCGCATCAATGCGCTCGCGACCGACGCCGATGCGGGCGAGGATCCGGAGCACTCGGCGGCGCAGTGTCCCCCGGACCAGCAGGAACTGGAGGCTGCCGCCGAGGTAGCCGGCAGCCAGGATCGCGACGAGCGTGAGCCACGCGGGCACGCCGGGTCCATGGGCCGCGATGCCGGCCGCAACGACCAGCAGGTCGCCCGGCACGGGCACAGGCAGGCCGGCCTCCTTCACGAACAGCAATGCGGCCAGACCGAGGAGGGCGAACGTGTCCATCGCGCCTCAGCCGGGGGCTCCAGGCATCCGAGGCGTCCCGGGAGCCCCAGCCGGCGTCCCGGGAGCGCCCGCTGGCGTCCGAGGCGTCCCGGGAGCGCCCGCTGGCGTCCCGGGCGTCCCGCGAGCGTCCGCGTCGAGCGCCCGCCGGAGGCTGCCGTAGGACGCGGCCAGGAGACTGCCGACCTCGGGCCAGTACTCCCGACCGGCACCGCCGGGTCCGTCGGGGTCGGCCGTCGCCCCGCGGTCCCGCACCTCGGCCGCGTGGCCGCGGAGCCTGCCTGCCTCGGCGACCATTTCCTGCGGGAGCCCGTAGAGCGCCGCATAGAGGGACGCGATCGCCTCGCCCGCCGCCTCCCCGGCCGCCAGGCCGATCTCGCGCCGCACGACCCACCAGCGAAGCTCGCGTCGCGCGACCTCGTAGGCGTCGACGTCGTCCGGGAGTCCCAGGGCGCGATAGCCGCGCACGATGTCGGGCAGGAAGCGGTCGTAGTCCCCGGTGGACCGGCCGAAGCGGGCGGCGCCCCTGGCGAGCCATGCAGCCGCGACGATCGCGCTCCCCCAGCCGACGCCGGCCTGCTCCCGGTTCGCCTGGACCAGGAGGCCGAACAGCCTTGCCGGCTGACGCCGGTAGTAGGCCTTCCACATCCGGAGCTCGAGGCGCGCGACACGGCCCGGGTCGAACGAGCGCCCCCAACGTCGGTCGGTCATGGCGAGATTGTCCCGAGCCGGTCAACCCCGCCTCGCCTCCTGCTCTCGATGCCTCGCCATTGCCGGCCTTCGAGGGTGGATCTGCGAGGCGTCTGACATCCGAACCGCCCGTTGAGGCGGGTGGCGTTGACGGTCAATCGATCAAGGTTCCTCGATGGCCAGGTACACCCTCAACGAGGCGGCGATGGAGCGTGCCCGGACGCTCATCGAGGGCCGCCAGTACGTGCTCCGGAGCGATTGGGGGGAGGTCCAGCCGAGCGCGGACGAGGAGAACCGGTTCCTCGAACACCACGACTGGGACGAGTACGCGGCCTGGCACCTGGGGCTCACCGACGGTGCAGCTGATGGAACGAAGGCCCGCTATGCGTTCGTGTTCGGTGACTTCCGCCGGGTCCACCGGACGGCGCTCATCGCCTGCCACTACCGCGCGGCGGAGTGGCGCCACAAGGACATCGAGCTCGCCGCCCACGAGCTGCTCCAGGCCCTCGACCAGAAGGCAGGCAGCACGACGCGCCGATGATCGAGACGAGGCGCGGGCGGTCGAGTCGCCCTAAGTCGCGTCGCCCTCAGATGTCCGCCACCCGCGGAATCACGTCACGGCCGATGATCACGATCGGATCGATGGAGTCGACGTTCACGACGTAGCCGAACACCGTCTCGATCCCCATCCCACCGAGCCACCGCAGCTGGCCCACCAGCTCCTCGACGTTCTCTCCCTTGTCGCCGACGTCGAACTTCCACGGCGCAGTCTTCTCGATGGCATCGTAGTCGCGGCCGGCCTCCTCGCACAGGCGTCGAAGGAGGTCGAGCTGACGAGGGATCTCCTGGCTCGGCCGGATGTTGCACGCGTCCGCATAGCGAGCGACGAGCGGCAGGGTGCGCTTCTCGCCGGATCCAGCGACGAGGATCGGAGGATGAGGCCGGGCGAGGCTCTGAGGGACGTTGAGCGCCCGTCCGAGGCGCACGTGCCGGCCGTCGTACGGCTGCTCGTCCCCGCGCTCGCCGTCCCACATGCGGAGGCAGACCTGCAGCGCATCTTCGAGGATCTCGAACCGCGTGCCGAGCGTTGGGTACGGCAGACCGAGACCGATCGCCTCCTCCTCGTAGTCGCCGGCGCCGATGCCGAGCATCGCGCGGCCGCTCGAGAGGACGTCGAGCGTGGTGACCGCCTTGGCGAGCAGGCCTGGCGCCCGATACGACGCGGCCGTCGCCAGGGCGAGCAGGCGGACTCGCTCGGTTCGGGCGGCGAGGAACCCGAGGGTGGTGTAGGCCTCCACCTCCGGTTCCAGCTCGCCACCCATGTACGGGCTCTGCCACACATGATCGACGACGGAGATCGCGTCGAAGCCGGCTTCCTCGGCAGCGGTGGCGATGCGGCCGAAATTCGCCCGCAGCGCGGGCGGCCCGCCCCGCCAGGACGTGGCAGGCACGTGCAAAGCGAGCTTCATCGATCACCTCCACGCGGCGGCCACACATGTCCAGGCCGGCGGAACTCCAAGCCTGACCGGAGCATCGTCCCCATTGGTAACCGGTGCTCCATCGCATCGGGTCGGGGCGTTGCAGGTCGCTATCGACCCAGCCGTCGCGCGGGCGCCTGGCCCTCTCAGCGCTTGACGAGGAAGCCGTCGATGTCGACTCGCGCGCTGCCCGACGTCCCGAGGACCTTGATCGTGATCGTCCGGGTCGCCGAGGTCGAGTAGTTCGCCGACCAGACGATCCGCTGCTTGAGCGTCGTCGCCGAGTAGAGATCGACGGTCGCCTTGAGGACGCCGTTGACGTAGACCCGGGCCTTGCCCCGGTTCGCCGCCTCCAGGCCGACCCACGCGATGGACCTGCCGGTGAAGGTGCAGGTCGCGCTCGCGCCGGCCGTCGAGCTGGAGCGTGCGGTGCCGCCCCACCAAGTGCTCGACGTGGAGCTCGACCAGGCCCCGGTGTAGCGGACCGCGCCGCTCGCCTGGGAGACCGCGCTCAGGCTGAACGCCGCGCCGTACTGCCACGAGCCGACGTTCCCGGCCCGGTCCACGGCCCGAACCCGGAACCGGTACGTGTGGCCGGGGGCGAGGGTGGGCGTCCGGGACGCGCTTGTCGTGATCGACGGCACGGACCATGCGCCGCCGTCGAAGCTTCGGGCGACCTCGTACCGGGCGATCCCCGAGCGTTCGTCGGCGCCGTGCCATGTCAGTCGAACCGGGGCGCGGCCCGAGCTGAGGCCACCTGCCACGAACGTGGAGGCGGGGGCCGTCGCCGTCGGCGGGATCGTGTCGAGGACGATCGAGTCGCTCTCGGGGCTCGACCAGGCGCCAACGGCGTCTCGCCACTTGACCCACACGGTCTTCGTGCCGTTCCACGCAGGAAGCGACCACGGTTGCGATGGGGCGTACATCCGCTCCGTCCAGGTCGAACCGTCGTTCGACATGGCCACGCGGATCGCGTTCGCCGCGGGCACCTCCAGCGTGGCAGTGCTGGTCCTGGTCGCGGCCGCCCCGCCGTCGATCGCGACGCTCGAGTCTGCGACCGGCGGTCGCTGGACGTCGACGAAGCGGACGACCGCCCGCTGCACCCCACCACCGACCGGACCGAGATCGAGCAGGCCGTAGCCGACTGCCACGCGGCCGTTCGTGCCCGACGCGACAGTCGGCGGCCAGCCCAGCGAGTGACCCGGGACCGAGGCGAGCGTCGTCAGCGTCTCACCGACCGCGTTCACCTCTGCCCCGACGAGCGACGAGCCGTCTGTCGTCCACCAGACCGCCTCGTAGGTGAGGCCGTTCCAGCCGGCCCCGGCGCCCTGCAGCCCTGGAGCGGCGGCCGAGAGGTCCAGGGGCGTGGGGTCGAGGACGTCGCCCGTGGCATCGATGCGGACCGCCTGGACAACATCGACGTTTCGGCGGATCCACGTGACGAGCGCCTGGTTGCCGCTCGACGCGATCGCCGGGAATTCCTCGTGGAAGTCCGTGTCGCTCGACGACAGCACGATCGGCGTCGAATCGATCGCCGTCCCATCGGCGGCGAGCCGCTTCGCCTCGATCCTCGCCGTGGACCACGAGGCGAGGAAGCCGGCCCCGAGCGGCGCGAGCGCGACGAACGGGCCGTAGGCCGGCGAGGCGAGCACCGTGGCCGGGCGGGCGGCGTCTCCGGCACCGTCGAACATCTGGAGGCGGATCTCGTGCTGCGTCCCCACGATCTGCCGGCCCCACGCGACCGCGAACCCGCCACCGGCGCTCGCGATCGCCGCCCGATGCTCGGTCACCCCGGAGCCGAGGACGGTGGCGGCGCCCCAGGGCGTGCCATCGGGGTGCATCGGGCGCGCGAGCATCCGGCCGACGGGATCGGCGTCGTCCCACCATGTGACGAGGACCCGCGAGCCGTCCCAGCCGACCGATGGGAACCTCTCAGCTCCGGGGCTCCCGGCGACGACCGAGCCTTCGCCGTCGAGGAGCGCGCCGTCGGACGACAGCCGGCCCATCCTGATGTCCCAGCCGGTGTCGCGATCCTGTTCGGCCCAGACCGCGACCAGCGACCCCCCGACGTCGACGAGCGCCGGATCGTCCTGGCTGCGAGCCGCCGTGGCGAATCGAAGGGGCGGATCGTCGAGGACGGTCGAGCCGTCGACGCGGATGCCCAGCACGTCCAGCCCCGCGCCGCCGTAGGAGCCCTTGTCCGTGGCGGTCACGAGATACCCGCCATCGCCGGCGCCGACGGACGCGAGGTTCTCGCTCTCCACGCCCGAGGTGACCGAGAAGACGTCGCCGGCGACCGCCTGCAGCGACACGGGCCGCGCCATGACGTCGGCGCGGTCGTTCACGACGACGTCCCAGGCGACGAGGTAGCCGTCAGGTCCCCAGGCGACGCTCGGCATCTCGCCCGAGGCGGCGATCTCGAGTGCGGGTCCCGCGGGTGCGCCACCGATGAACCGCCGCGCGTGCACGACCGGCTCGACGCCGGACGCGCCACCCTCGAACGCGGTCCATGTCGCAAGCACGCCGCTCGGCGAGGCCGCGACGCCACCGGCGACCTGGTCCACCGTCCCCGTGACGATCGGGAACCCGTCGTCGAGCATCCCGCCGCTCTCGCTCAGCAGGTTCATGTAGACGTTCGTGCCGTCACCCGTGTCCGAGTCGCGGGCATCCGTGTAGATCGCCACGGTCGTCGTCCCCTCGACAGCCAGCGCCACGTTCGTCTGGGCGTAGGAAGAGGCGGCGAAGCTGAGATCGCTCGGCCCGATCGTCTGGAGGTCAGGCGTCAGGCGCTCGACGCGGATGTCCGAGCCGTTGGCGACCATCGCCGTCCACGCCACCACCCAGGCCGACCCGTTCCAGGCGACGTCCGGCTGCCATTCGTCCACCTGGGAATCGCCGATCGGGACGCCATCCGGATCGAGGACCGTCCCGTCGGCGGAGATGCGGGCGCCGTAGACGTCGTCGCCGGTGCTCCGGTACGGATCGTCGAAGTCGGTCCAGACGACGAGATACTCGGAGCCGGACCACGCGACCCGCGGCGCCGCCTGCTGGCCGGGCGCCGAGGTCACCCGGATCCCGCCCGGGTCCAGCACTGTCCCGTCGGCGGCGATCCGTGCCGCGTAGATCTCGCTGTGACTGGTGTCGTACGTCCGGAAGTCTTCCCAGACCGCGAGGTAGCCGCTGCCACCGGCGACGACGTCGCCCGCGTACCGGCCTTGCGGCGCGCCCTGGTAGGTCGGCGTCGACACCGGGTGCGGGGAGCTGACCTCGGGCGGGTCGACTGCGAGCGCGGGCGAGGCGGTCATGAGAACGGCGATCGCGGCGACGCCCACGATCCCGACGGCGCACCTGGCCCGGACTCGTGGGCCGACGCCGAGAGTGACGCGCAGTGACATTCCGGATCAATCCCCTCAAAGCGGCACAGACGAGGATAGTGGGTGCGCCATTGGCCTGGACAGGGACGATCGGCACGACGCCATCCCGGGGGATGTGCTGGTCGTGGGCCGATCGGATCGCCCTGTCCGGCGAGCGGAGACGTCCCCCGTGCCCGCCAAGCGTCTTGCGGACGAAATGCAGGTCGGCGTGGCCGGATCGGCCGTGCAAGGTCGCGGGCCGACACTCGCGTCCATGACCCCTCGCAACCCCTCGACCATCCGCGAGCGCTTCAACGCCATGGCGGACCGCGTGACCAATGGCGCCGGATCGATGCCGGCCCTCGTCGGCTCGGTCGCCCTGGTCGCCATCTGGGCGCTGACAGGCCCGATCTTCAACTTCTCGGACACGTGGCAGCTGTTCATCAATACGACGACGACCGTCGTCACCTTCTGGATGGTGTTCGTGATCCAGAACACGGCCAACCGCCAGGGGAAGGCGACCCAGCTCAAGCTCGACGAGATCATTCGAGCCCTCGCCGACGCGCGCAACGAGCTCATCTCGCTCGACCACGAGACCGAGGACGTCCTCGCGGCCCGCGAGGAGGAGTTCCGGACCCTGGCCGGCGACGACGCCGGACCGAGCACGTCCGCGACAGGGCATCCATCACGGCGGGACCGCTGACCACGACACCGCGGGAAGACTGACCACGACACGGCAAGGGCCGTGACGCAGGACAGCACGCTCCACAGGAATCCACCCGGACAGGAAGTTACCCGGGACGGGGAAGTTACCCGGCGGACAGGAAGACACCCGGCCCCCGTTGGCCGGGGGCCGGGTGTCGAGCGGACCGCGATGAGTCGCGCGGGGCGCCGGTCAGACCGGTCCGCGGCCCATGCGGCGTGTGCCGAGCAGCAGGTTCGCGAGCACCACCACGATGACCGCGCCGATGATGGAGATCACGATCGTGCTGAGGTCGAGGGCTCCCTGGATCGGATCCTTCACATTGAAAAGGGCGCCCGCGAGGAAGCCGCCGAGCAGCGCGCCGACGATCCCGAGGACGATGTGGCCGATGACTCCGAGGCCCTCGTCACCGCGGACGAGGAACCCTGCGAGGTATCCGGCGATTGCGCCGAGCACAATCCAGGCGATGAGGTTCATTGACAACTCCCTCTGCGGATGGGCGGCCACAAAGTCGCGGCACGCCGACGATGCTCGACTGCGGAGGGTTGCGCCCACGACCCGCGGCACGGTGGCCGTGGTTTCGTTCTCATTGCGTCCGCGGAGCCCGAATTGCCGGACCCTGGTGACGCCCCACCGGTGCGCGCCGCCGCGGCGGATTTCGGTCGCCCCGCAACGCAGCCGCAATGCTCCGGGCCGTCTCCGGGACGCCAAATGCAAGGAAGTTGCGCCATGATCTGCAGGGGCGGCGCGGCTGCAGGGATAGCCCCCACGTCGCGTGCCGCAGGACGAAGACCCGCACGAGGGGTTTCCGAATGAAGAACCAGCCGCTGGTGCTCGTGGCGGACGACGAGCCGAGGATCACCAAGCTGGTGGCGGTCGCGCTCGCCGACGAAGGCTTTCGCGTGATCACGGCCAGCGGCGGCGAAGAAGCCCTCGCGATGGCGGAGGAGTTCCGGCCGGACGTGGTCCTCCTGGACATCGTGATGGTCGACCTCGACGGCATCGAGGTCATGAGCCAGATGCGCGAGTTCCGGCCCGTCCCTGTCATCCTGCTCACCGCCAAGGGCTCGACCGCAGACAAGGCTCGGGGCCTGGATCTGGGCGCCGACGACTACATCGCGAAGCCGTTTCACCCCGATGAGCTGGCTGCACGGGTGCGGGCCGTGCTCCGCCGCTCCGCCGGCGTCGCGCCTGGCGGCGGGATCGTCCACATCGGCGACGTGGAGATCGACCTCGAGCGCCGCTTCATGACGCGCGGCGGCGAGCTGGTCCAGCTGAGCCGGACTGAGTGGCTGCTCCTGCAGCACCTGGCCGCGAATGCCGGGAAGGTCGTGCTCCATAGCGAGCTGCTGACCAAGGTCTGGGGTCCCGAGTACCGCGACGACATGCAATACCTGCGGGTCTGGGTGAGCCAGGATTCGGCGGAAGCTCGGTGCGGCACCGGGCGAACCCGGTCCCATCACCACCTTCCAGGGGATCGGCTATGTGCTCAATGTCGATCCTCCGGAACCCCTCGGGGCACAGGACGCGCTGGCTGCCGTCGGTGCGCCAGCTTCGGGTGATGGCCCGGCCGCCGCCGCAGCGGCGGGGTGAGTCGTGGCCGGGCGCTCGCGCATCCTCGTCGGCGGATCCACCCTGTTCTCCGATCGGGGCGCGATCCCGCGGCCCCTGGCCAAATCCCGCGTCGCCCTGGAGCGGCTGCGTAGCCTCGGCGAGCCCGTCGTCCTCGTCGGCAGGGAGCTCGGCGGCCGTCCGCTTCCCGACGAAGCGGGCGATCGCATCGCCTGGGTGCGCGCGTGCCTGGATGTCCCATGGCTGAAGCTCGTGGCGTTCGACGAGGCGGGCGCGGTGCGCCCGACCGACCCGTTTGCCGAGCAGGCGATGGAGCGCTGGGCCGACCTGAGGTCCACGTGGCGCGCGATGCACCTGCTCACGGGCTTCGAGACGAGCGTTGGCGCCGCCCGTCGAGCCGGCCTGACCGTGATCCGGATCGGCGCCCGCGGTCCCGGGGTCGACCCGACCCTGCCGCGCGCCGACTACGAGGCGTTCGACCTCCTCGACGCCGTGCGTCACCTCATCGTCGCAGACACCTTCGCCGCGCCGGCGACGGGCACATCGCCGCGCGCCGCCGGGTCCATCCCGGTCTCAGGCGGCCGTCGCCCAGCGGCGACGGCTGGTCCGGATGTGCTCCAGGGCGGTCAGCCAGGCGAGGGTTGACGCGGCGCCCTGGTGCAGTCGTGCACCGTCTGGGCCGAGGCCGTCGCGGCAGCCTCCGCGATCAGGGTCGGCAATCTCCACGCCCAGGTCGTTGGCGCCCAGGAACCAGCCGTACGAGCGCTCCATGTCCTCGAGATGGCGCCGGTCGTCCGTGGCGAGGAACGCCGTCTCCGCCGCGAGGAGGATCGAGAGTGGCTCGATCGGCAGCTGGTCGAAAGTGGCTCGCTCGCCGTGGCGGGTCCACCAGCCGTCGTCTCCGACCGGCGAGAGGTGGCCGCGCGGCGCCACGGCGCCCTTGACCAGCCACTCGAGCACCGCGAGGCCCATCTCCACCATCCGCCGGTCGGCGATCCGGCGCCCGGCGACGATGAGCGCCCGCGCGGAGAGCGCCGAATCGAACGTCAGCACCGGTTCGGGCCACGGCCAGTCCAGCGACCAGGCAACTGGCTCGAAGCGTGCCGCCAGGATCGGTACCAGGGTCCGTTGCAGGCCGGCCGCTTCGTCCAGAGTTCGGCGGGCGGCGTCACACCCGAGGATCGCGGAGGCGATCGCACGCAGGTCTTTGAGCCCGCGTGTCCCGGGAATGGATCGGCGGAACAGCAGGCGAGCCGCGCTCCGGAACTGCCGGTCGGGACCGCGAGCAGAGGCTTCGCCAAGGGCGAGCACCACCTGTCCGTGGACGTCCTCTGCGCAGGCGTCCGAGTCCGCAGGCTCGGCCTGCCATACGCCGTCGGGAGCACGGCGAGCGCGGAACACGCGGCTGTCGTCGCTGAGCGCCTCGCCGAGGTAGGCGAGGGATCCCCAGGCCGAATCGCTGACCTGCTCCCAGCCGAGCAACCGGGCGTGGAGCAGATCCACCTGCAGCGAGCGGGCGACGTCCACCGAGCGGGACGCGAGGCTTACATCGGGTCCCGTGCTCCTCGACGGCGGGCGGGCCAGCGCGCCAAGTCGGCCCAGGCTCTCGAGGTGATCGCGTCGGACGTCGAACAACGGCGCCCGGCCAGCCACCGGCCAGGTCGACAGCGGGCTCTGATCCGCGGTACGCGCCGCGGCTCCCGGCGGGCCTTGGCCCCCGGACGACCTTCCTGGGCGATGTGGACGCGGAATGATCATGTTCCATCGAGCGATGCCGCGGACTCATCGGCGCGCCCGAACGCCCGTCCTCGACCTGACCCGGAGCCTGCGCGCCAGGGCATGCCGGGAGGATCACGGGGCCACCGCGCGGGCTTGCGGCTGCGTGTCGGGGCGGTCATCCGAATGAGATGCGCATGAAACCTTGACACGCTCGGTGCGCGATGCCTCAATCGGGCAGATGAACCCTGCAACGGATCGGCCCCGCGGCGCCGGCGCCGGGAGTCCGCCGGCCGAGCGCAAGCTGCGGTGGCTCCGGCGCGACGAAGGCTGGGCTCCCGGCGAGGACGGCACCCGCATGCTCGCGGCCGTGGCGGTGGCTCTGCTCGCCATCGGCGTCAAGGCGCTCATCAACGCGAGCGTCGGGAGCAATCTCGGCTACCTCAGCTACGTCTCCGGGGTCATCATCGCGGGGTGGATCGCCGGGTCGAGAGGCGCCCTCGTTGCCACGCTGGCGTGTGCCCTCGCCGAGGTCGTGGTGTTCAACAGCGGTTCGTCCGCGACGGTCCCGACCTCGGCACTGGCCAACCTCCGGCTCGCCCTGTTCGTCTTCTACGGGGCCGTCGTCGCCGTCGTCACGGCCCGCCTGCGCCGGGCCGCGGTGCGCGAGAAGTCCGCACGGCAGATCGGCGAGGCACGGCTGGTCGCCCAACAGGAGGCTCGTGCGGCGGCGGAGCACGACCGGGCCCAGCTCGTCCGGCTCCAGGCCGTGACCGCGAGCCTGACGGGCGCCGTCACCCCGGAAGATGTCGCGACAGCGATCCTCGACCGGGGGCTGACGGCGCTGGGCGCACTGGCCGGTGTCGTGTTCCGCATCGACGCCGATCGGCCCTCGCTGACGGTGCTGGCATCGCGTGGCTACCCGGACGCCCTGCAGCCATCGACGGCCGAGTATGTGCCTCCGCCGAGGTCGCACGTGCGCCAGGTGCTGGCCGATGGTCGGCCGCTCTTCCTCTCAGACCCGGCCGAATGGACCGGACGGTTCCCGGACACGCCGCCCACCAGCCTGCCGGACTCGCCGTCGGGCGGCTCCATCGCGCTGCTCCGGCTCGACGTCGGCCGACGCCCGGTCGGGCTCGTCATCTTCCGGTTCGCCGATCCGCGGGATTTCGCGGACGGGATCGGCGAGCTCTCCGTTCGCCTCGCCGAGCAGGGCGCGGGCGCGCTCGACCGGGCGATGGCCTGCAGCGAGGAGCAGCACGTTCCAGGCGCTCAGCGCGGCCAGGACCGGCTGACTTCCTCGCACGGATCAGCGAGCGATCGGCCCGGGGTTCGGCTTCACAGGGCCGGCGGCTCGGCCGGTCGCCGACGCGGCCGTGCCGACCTCGCGGACTGGTGCGCGGTCGGGCTGCTCGACGGGGACCGGCCTATCCTCGCCACGGCCGGAACGTCACTGGCCGGCGAGCGGGCGGTGGAGCACCTGGCCGCCATGGCGCGCCGTCGAGCCTCGGGATGTGGCTCGCCGCTGATGCCGCCGCGCGCGGGCCGCGGTCGTCGTCCGTCGACGAGGCGTGGGCGCGGCGGCTCAGGATCCCCGCGCCGTGGAGATCATGGCCGGGCTCGGCACGACGGCCGTGCTCATCGCCCCGATCCTGGGCCCCAATGGCGGGGCGGCTCGGCTCGATCGTGCTCGGGGCGCGACCCCGGACCGGTTCGGGGCCGACGACCTCGCGATGATCCGCGACGTTGCCGGTCGGATTGGCATCGCGGCCGGGCAGGCCCGGCTGTTCGGCGCCGTCGACCGGTTCAAGGCGACCGTCGACGCGAGCGCCGACGCCGTCTACATGTTCGATCCGCGGACGCTGCGCCTCACCTATGTCAACCGCGGTGGCGCCGACCTCGTCGGCCAGGACCCGGGGAGCCCGTCTCGGAGGACAGCGTCTGCGCCTCCAGCCCGACGACGAGCGCCGGACGTCCGCGCGCGCCTCCGGACGCTCCGCGTCAGCCCGAGCCGGGCGCTGACCTACACCGGCGTGCTCGCCCGCGGCGACCGGAGCGAGATCCCGGTCGAGGTGCTTCCTCCAGGAGGTCACCCTGCCGGACGGCGGGCCGACCGCGATCCTGACGGCGCGCGACGTCAGCGAGCGGATCGACGTCCAGGCCCAGCTCGACCCGGATCGCCGGTGACGAGCGCCGCCAGGCAGCCGAGCTCCGGGCGGTGATCCAGGCGATGGGCGAGGGCATCCTGGTCGTCGATCCGGACGGTCGGATCTCGCTCGCCAACGAGGCCGCCGCGGCATCTTCTACCCGTCGCTGCCGGAGACGCTCGACCGACCTCGCGGCGCTCGGCTCGGCGTGGAGGACCTCGGACGACGCCCCGCGCGGCCGCAGCCCGACGGCGAGCCGCGATGTCGGACGAGCCGCGCACGGTCGCCCTGCCCGACGGCCGCTGGGTCGAGGTCTCCACGTACCCGGCGGACCTCGGCGGCGGCCTGGTCGAGGGCGGCCGCCCGTCGCGGATCGTCGTCGTCCGCGACGTGACCCGCGCCCGCGACGCCGAGGCGGCGCGCGAGGCATTCCTGGGCGTGCTGTCGCACGAGCTGCGGACGCCGGTCACGACGATCTTCGGCTACGCCAAGGTCCTCCAGCGCTCGGCCCGGCGCGAGGACCGCGACGAGATGCTCGCCGACATCGAGGTCGAGGCCGACCGGCTGTACCGGATCGTCGAGGACCTGCTCGCCCTGAGCCGGGTCGAGGGCGGGATCACATCGAGGGCGAGCCGCTGCTCGTCCAGCACCTCGCCGGGCCGGTCGTCGCCTCGGAGGCCCAGCGCTGGAGCCAGGATCCACTTCGAGACCGACCTGCCGTCGGGGCTGCCGCGGTCTTCGGCGAGCGGACGTACGTGGAGCAGGTCCTCCGGAACCTCGTCTCGAACGCCGGCAAGTACAGCCCGCCCGGCTCGCGCGTCACGGTCTCCGCGTCGGCGACGCCCGGACGAGGTCCTCGTCCGCGTCCTCGACCGGGGCCGCGGGGTCGAGACGGACGAGGCGGAGCGCCTGTTCGAGCTCTACTACCGGTCGCCGGCACGGCCCGCAACGCGGCCGGCGCCGGCATCGGGCTGTACGTCGGACGAGGCCTCATCACGGCCATGGGCGGCCGGATCTGGGCGCGGGCGCGGCCTGGCGGTGGCTCCGAGTTCGGGTTCAGCCTGCCGCGCTGCGACGAGGACCCGGTCCCGGCACGCTCCGCCGGGGGCGGCGACGGAGGCGCGACCGCGACTCGGGTCGCGCTAGAGTTGGTAGGGCCGTCGCGTAGCCGCCCGACGTGGGCCGCACTCCAGGAGGGTGGATGCGGGTTTCGCCCCGACAGCTCAAGGCGGTTCGGGCCAACGGCCTCGTGACGCGCTACGCCGTCCTCGGTGAGGCGGCGTTCGTGATGGTCGACCTGTCCCGACGGCGGGACGAGCGGGACCCCCGTCGAGGACCCGTGCGAGCTCGAGCACTGGGCGCCTCGTCCTCCAGGGCGAGCTGACGCTCGAAGGCGACGCCGAGCGCAGACGTTCGGCCCGGGAAGCGCTTTCTACGTCCGGCCGGGCCCGCCGGCCCACCGGTTCCATGCCGACGCCGGGCCGTGGTCGTCGCCGGGTTCGCGCCGCTCGACGTGAGCCGATCGACGATTCGCCGGAGTCCTCCGCGCCCGGGGGATCGAGGTCGTCCGCCGCGTCCCGGCGCCGATCGCCCCGCCGCGGAGGTCCGCGTCCAGGGGACCCGTACCCGAGCGGCCGTCCGTCGGAGAGATCCAGGCGGAGGCGGCCGAGATGGGGCGCCTGGCTGTTCACCCGGACCTCGTACGGCCCACTCAGCGGCTACACCGACGGCTGGTGCGACCTCCCGCACTGGGGGCTGGTCCTCGACGGAGACCTGGTCCTGCGCTGGGAGGGCGGCGAGCTCGAGCTGCTCGGTCCCGGCGACGCCTTCCATTGCCCGGCCGGGGCCGCCGGTCACCGGATCGAGGTCGCCGACCAGGCCGCGATCATCGATTACACCCCGGTCTCGGCCGTCCGCGATCCGGGCCGGCGCCGCGCCCCGCGCGCCGTCTCCGCGCTTCGCGCCATCGTCGCGGAGGGAGACTCTGGCAACGGTGCCGGCGGCGGTACCGAAGAGCCAGGCGGCGACTCGCCAACCGGAGAGGACCTCCAGCAGGTCGGCTGACGCCGGTCGGCGCACGCCCGGTCGACTCCCTCCACGCCCGGTCGACTCCCTCCACGCTCGGTCGACTCCCTCCACGCTCGGTCGACGGCCACTGTGACGCCCGTGCAACGACGGCTCCGACGGGAGTCAGGCGGCTGCAGGGTCGACCTCGGTAGCGTCGCCGGGTAATCCGGGACCGGCTCACATGAGGCCCCGGTTCCCACCTCACGAAGCCGAGGTACCCATCCATGATCAGACGAGTTCTAACGACGCTGGCGCTCGCCGTGACGGTCGGCGCCGCTGTCGTTGCCTGCGGCGGCGGCAGCAATTCGTCGCTCGAGCCGGGTGCGAGCTCCGCGCCTCTGGAATCGCAGCCGGCGTCCGAGTCGTCGCCCGCCGCCCCCTCCATGGACACGGGCGCGAGTCCGGCGCCGCTGGACAGCGCCGCGCCGTCAGGCTACTGACACGAGGCGCGCCCGCCCGTCGCCCCTGCGGCCCGGTCCCATCACGGCGGATCGGGCCGCAGCGGGCTCGGGCGACCCGACGAAAGGAGCGTCGACATGACCCCAGCGCTGCGCATCCGGTCTCGCGGCCCGGTCGATGATGCGGCCCAGCTCGGCCGTCGAGTCCGCCATCTGGCGGTCGACGGAACCACCCAGATCGCCAGGCGCGCCGACGTCCCGCGCCTTGTCGAGGCGGGGATGGACAGCGCGACGGCGGCCGTCAGCGACGCGATGGGCGCCGCGCTGAACCGCGCCGCGCTGAACCGCGCCGCGATCGACCGTGTCGCGGAACGCCGCCGCCGGCCGACCGCGCTCGCGCCCATGTTCGTGGTGGCCGTCATTCTCGCGCTCGGTCTCGGCGCCTGGTGGTTCGTCCGCAGCAGCGGCTCCATCGCGACGCTGCGGGCGATCAGCGGCGAGGACGAGGACATCGACGATGAGCTCGGCGCGGCCGTGGACAACGGGCTCGATGCCGAGGCCTTGGCGCGGGCGACCGACGAGGGCATGGGGAGCGCGTGGGCCGCGGCCGACCCGCCATCCTGATGCGTCCCGCCTGGAATGTTGTCCTCCCGATGTCGTCCCCGCCTGATGTCGTCCCCGCCTGATCGGATCGCCGCAGGAGGCGGCCTCCCGTGATCGTCGAGCCTTCCCCGACGGACGTCCGGGCAGGCGGGGTTCGCTCGCCGCGGGATCAACCTGCCCCGCAGGCAGCGGGCTCCCGCCAAGCGGTGCTCATCGCCGCGGGCCACCGCGACCACGCGCTCGCGGACATCTGGACCGCGCTTCTCCGCGTCGCACGGCACCCGGGCGAACACGGAGGTCTCAGCAGCACCCGGTCGAAACGGCGACCGTCGTGTCCGGGACCCCGGGCCCAGTGGTTCCGGCTGCGCCCGATCCTTACGCCACACCCGCTCCATACGCCACCGAGGTCCGCGGCGTCCACGAGGCGGTCACCACCGCCGGGTCACTGCTCGACACGGGCTACGACCAACTCGTCATCGTGCCGCTGCCCGCGCCCGACGTCCCCGGCCAGATGTCGTCTGTCGACGAGCTGGCCGAGGCGATCGGCACCCTCCGACTTGCCTACCCGTGGGCCTGGATCCACGACCCAGGGCGGACCATGGACCGCGAAAGCGCCCACGTTCTCGCCGACCTCGTGGCGATCCCTCAGCGTGTCTCGGACGCGCTGCTCGGCGGCGCCATCGCACGGGGCTTCGACGGCGAGCCGGCTCGACTCGCGGGGTTCGTGGCGGTCCTGCGCGGCGTGCTCCCGGTGGATACGACGATCGCCTTGCGCGGCAGCACCGTCATGGGGCGTGCCTTCCTCGACGGGGCGCCGTACGACGCCGGTGGACCCGGTAGCAGCGACCTCGACCTCGTCCTGATGGGAGACGCCGCGGTCGACCTGTGGGTCCCCGAGGCGCGCCTCCTGGGCGGGATCAACACGCTGCCGCTCAACGACGAGGCGCCCTGGGTGGCTCCGGTCCTCGATGGTCCGCGCCGTGAGGCGCAGGCGCTGGTCGCCCGCCCGCTCAGCATCCAGGCGATGGCGCGCTGGTTCCTCGACCTCCGCGTCGCGCTGCAGGCGCAGCACTACGTCATCCTCGCCGGGCCGCCGTGATGGTGCGCATCGCGACATGGAACATCCGGAAGGGCGGCACGCGCCGGGGGAACGCCATCGCGGCCGTGCTGCGCGCGCTCGACCCGGACGTCGCCGTCCTTCAGGAGGCCACCAGCCCGGGCGTCGTGGCCTGGGTCGCGGGCGAGATCGGGGCGAAGAACGTGGCCTGCGCACCACGCCGCTCGGTCGCGATCCTCAGCCGACTGCCAACGGGTCACGTTCGCTGGCACGCATTGCCGACCGGACGATCCTTCGTGGAGGCCGACCTGCCCGAGGCGAGGCTGCGCCTCCTCGGGGTGCACCTCAGCGCCGGCCTGTCCGGACGGGGAGAGCGCCGGCGGGCACGCGAGATGGATGCGCTGCTGGCCGTCGCGAGCGGGCCGCCGGGTGGCGAGCGAACGATCATCGCCGGCGACCTCAACGCCATTGCGCCGAGCGACTCCCCCTCGATCTCGAGCCTGCCGCTGTGGATCCGCATGCTGCTCCGGGCCGATGGCGGGATCGGGACTGAAGTGGTCGAGCGCGCGCTGGGCGACGGCTTCGTCGACGCCTTCCGGATGTTCCACCCTACGGACCCGGGCGCCACGCTGCCGGTGGATCGGCCCACGGTCCGGCTCGACTACTTCCTGCTCGGCACGGACCTCGTATCGAGCGCGGTGCGCTGCGACGTCGGCGGGGTGGACCCGGGGCTGCTCTCCGCAGCCTCGGACCACCGGCCGCTCGTCCTGGTGCTCGACACAGCCGTGCCCAGTGCAGCCGGATCCGGGATGGCGGTCGCACCCGAGCGCTGATATACCGCGTCGCCCGCCGGGCGTCGTGGCGTTCGATCGCTCGCGCGCGACGTTGCGCCCTGGTCGCGGATCCTGGATGCGGATGCGGCTGCAACGCTCCGCACCGAGCGTGCAACGCGAGCGGCGCCCGGTGGATGGCAGCCTCACGCCGCCGGGGCCGTGGAGGCTCTCCTCGGACCGGATAGCGGCAACCACAACGAGGAGGCCTCGTATGAACGAAGAGCGCGTGACCGTCCGTCGCACCAGCGGGACTGGTGGCCCGCAGGAGGTGAGCCAGTTCGGTCGTCGATGAACGGGTCACCCGGTCCCCGGAACGGGCGGTGGTCGTCCGCCGCATCGTCGTCTTCGTGTTCGGGCTGATCCAGCTCGTCATCGGGCTCCGGGTCATCCTGCTGGTGCTCGACGCAGACCGCGCCAACGGCCTGGTGTCGGCGATCTACAGCCTCAGCGCCCCGCTCGTGGCGCCGTTCGCAGGGATCCTGCAGACCGACGCGATCCACTCCAACGGATCCGTCCTCGACGTCGCGGCGCTCGTCGCCCTCGTCGGCTGGACCATCCTCGAGCTGGTGATCCTGGCCGCCGTGCGGATCGGGAGCCGCGAGCCCTGAACGACGAGCCAAGCGTGTGCGGCGGTGACGGTCGGGATTGCCGATGACCGACTGCCACGAGCCTGCAAGACATCGACCCTGCGGGCGCATCTGGCCGGTCACGCCGACGGCGAAGACTGGTGGTCCAATGCGCGGCCATCCCGCTGCGCCACCCCACGGAGGTGTCCGACATGTGCCTGACCTGCGGATGCGGCGATGCACACCAGAAGATGGGCAACAACCTCACCTACGAGGATCTCCGCGACGTCGCGGTCGAGAACTCCAAGCCCATCGACGAGATCCTGCGAGTGATGACGGCCACGGCCGCCCAGGACCGCGCCCAACACAACGAGGAGTACGCGCGGAGGTGGAGCACGGAGTCCGTGTCCCGGTCGGGATGAACCGCGGCCGGAGCCAACGGCTTCGGGCGTCTGGACGGGGGATCGCCGCCCGGCGGTCCCCGTTCCGTGCGCGGGTGGCGAGGTTCCCTGCGCCGGTAGCGGACCTCGTGCCATCCGGGCGGAGGTCTCAGCCATGACCGCCGAAGCCACGACGCTGCTCACCCTGCTGGGCCTCGGCGCCGTCGTCGTCGGCGCCCTGGTCGCCCGCCTCCCGGTCGCCACGTGTACCGAATGCCCCCATTGCCGGGCAGCTTCGATCCAGGCGGCGGCCGAGCGGCGCAGGCGCCGCGAGGAGCACGAGCGCAGGGCAGGGATCCCACCACGACTCTGGGGCCGGCCCGGGGATGACCCCCGGGACGACGACCGCCGGCGGTGATCGACCGGTGATCGACAGGTGATCGAACGCGGGCCGCAGACCGCGGGCCGCAGCCTCCGCCGGCCCGCGTGACGAGACAAGCTACACGAGCTACGAGGCAGGCTGTCGGGGGTTGCTGCCGACCCGGCGCCTTTTCATCCGGCCGAAACGATGCGTCAGGCGCCGGCCGAGTCGCCCTGCGGAGGCCAGCGTGCTCCGCAGGTGCGACCAGGCTCCAGGCGCCTGGTCAGACTCGTCCAGGCGCCTGGTCAGACTCGACCTATCGGGGCGTGACCGGCCGGGGGATCTCGGCGGCCTTGTCCACGCCGTGCTTGAGGTCGTGCTCGAGGTCGTCACCGGCATGCCGCAGGTCGTCGCCTGTATTCGCAACCGTTCGCCGGATGTCGTCGCCGGTGTTCGCGACCTTGTCGTCGAGATCCTCACCGTCACTCCGTCGCCATGTCTTCTTGGCGTCGTCGACAGCTTCGCGGGTGGCTTGCTTCACGTCGTCCATGACATACCTCTCAGGTACAGGTGCCCAGGAGGGCGCCTGATTGCAGGATGTCGGGCCACGGCTTGCGCCCGCGCTTCCGGTCTGGCACTCGCCTGTATCGGTGCCCTTGCAGGGAAACCCGGCTCGAGCGCGATTGATCCGATGGTCACGCCGGACATTCAGCGGTCGAGGAACGCCTCGAGGGCTCGTCGCCCATCGTCCGGGAGCCGCGTGTCCCTGGCCTTGAGCTCCAGCTCGATCCGGGGTGCCTTGTCGCGCAGCACCCGCCGCATCCGCGGGAACATCGACCCGGTGCGAACCTTGTATGTCGTGAACAGGGCCACCCGCGGACGCTCCAGGCGCGGCAGCTCTCGCGTCCAGTCCACCCATGCCTGGACCGGCCGCTGGTTCACGACGAACCAGCCATGAGTCCAGCAGCCGAGGAAGAGGTAGTCCACTTCCGCCAGGCCTGCCACGTCGATCTCGAAGATGGCGGCCACCCGCGTCTCGATGCCTCGTTGGCGCAGGTGGGCCGCAATGTCATCGGCGAGGCCGGCCGTCGTCCAGGTGTCGCTGCAGTACACGATCGCGGCGCTCGTCATGGGGGGATTGTCGAGCGTGGCCGTCCGGGCGGGGAGGGCCACCGGGCCCAAAGAATGAGCGCCGCGCCGCGGGGGCGCGGCGAATCTCGGTCTCTCCGCATCACAGCGACTGGCCCCCGCCGCGCCACGGCCCCCTTCCGAGACGTGCCGCTCAAGGCGTGCCGCTGGAGAAACTCGAGCGTCAATCGTACCGATCGGTTACCCACCTGCGTCCGGCCTCCACCCGGCCAGAGGTCAGTGGCAGCGTCGGGACTGGAGCTCGACGCCCCGCGAAGGCCCCGATGTAGACGCCAGCCAGCACCAGTGCCCCGCCGGCGAGGGATGCCGATGTGATCGGCTGGGCGAGCAGGAGCCAGGCGACGACCATCGTCACGAGGGGCATGACGAGCATCACGTAGCTGGTCGCCGATGCGGTCCAGCGCTGCACGACGTAGACGAAGAGCGAGAAGACTGCTGCCGTGCCCGCGATCGACACGTATGCCACCGCCCCCCACGTCCTCGCGTCGGTGGGCAAGACACGAGCCTCCCCGGTCAGAACTGAGGCCCCCAGCAGGAGGAGGGCTCCAATCGTCATCGCGACCGCGTTGTTGGCCAGTGGATGACACTTCGGGAACTGCTTCACGATGATGGTCGACTGGGCCATGCATGTTGCCCCTGCCACGACTGCGACCAGGGCGGGCAGGGGCGTCGCGGTCCCCAGGCGCTCGCCGAAGATCACCGCGATCCCAACGAAGGCGACGAGCGCCCCAACGAGGCTCGCCGCCCGAAACCGCTCAAGGCCCTGGGCGACGGCGAACAGGAATGTCAGCAGCGGGACGAGGGCGAGGATGGTCTGGGCGCTCGCCGGCGGGACCAGCACCAGCGCCCAGTGGATGCAGCCGAAGGCCCCGGCGAATCCGACCGCGCCGTAGAGCACGCTCCCTGTCAGTGCCCGGCCGCGCGGCAGCGGCGTCCGGCTGAGCGCGACGATCAGCAGGAGCACACCCGCAGCAATGCCGAAGCGGAGGCTCGCGCCCCAGAGGGGCGCGAGCTCGTCATTGGCGATCCGGACGGCGACCGCATTCACCCCGCCCAGCAGCACCACGCCAACGAACGCGAGCCCGGGCGCCCCGTTCCGTGTGGCCCTGGGCAGCGAGCCGGCTGTCATCAGGCCGGTCCTGGGAGCTTCGCCGCGACGATCTCCACCGCCTCGACCGCGGGCGGGGAGGCAAGCAGCTCGTCGACACGCGCGAAGAGCGCGGCGGCGGCATGGCCCGCCACATGCGCCTCGCGCGCAGCCTCATCGTGGAAAGCATTGATGATCCCGAATTCCGATGGCCCGAAGCGGACCCCGAAGAAGGCGGTCGTCCCTGGCTCCTGGCGAATGAGCGGCATGACGCCCTCGAGGAAGCTCGCGACGTCGTCCGCCTTCCCGGTTCTCGCGTGGAGACGGATCAGGAGGCCGACGTTCACGATACCGACGCTCATCATGATGTTGTCCTTTCCGATGCTGGCTGCCCGGTCCGGCGATGGCCGTGACGCGGTGTGATCGGTCGATCGTGGCCGCGGCCGCCGCGTCTGCCATCCGGACCAGCACGCAATCGGTCGCGAAGACTCATATCCGGTCTGGCGCGATGCACGTAGGCTGTACAACGTCCGCGCCCTGCGCCGGCCCTCGGTCGGTGCATGGAGGGCGGCAGCTCGGCGAGGTCCCTGCGACGTGTCCTCCCGCGGGAGCCAGACGATCCGCCTCCTGACCGCGCGCGACGGCCTGCGGCTCGCGGTCGCCGAGGTCGGCGCCGGCCGGACGCTCGTGCGTACCGCGCACTGGCTGAGTCACCTCGAGTACGACTGGGAGAGCCCGATCTGGCGTGACTTCCTCGCCGAGCTCGCGCGTGATCGGATGCTGGTCCGATACGACGAGCGAGGGACCGGGCTCTCGGACCGTGACGTGGCCGACTTTTCCTTCGAGGCGATGGTCAGCGATCTCGAGTCGGTGGTCGACGCCCTCGGCCTCGAGGACTTCGCACTGCTCGGCATGTCCCAGGGCGCAGCGATCAGCATCGCCTACGCAGTCCGCCATCCGGAACGCGTGACCGCGATGGTCCTCTGCGGCGGTTACGCCCGCGGGCACGCCCACAGAGGTCGGACGGCGGAGCAGCAGCACGATGCCGACCTGTTGCTCGAGCTGATCCGCGCGGGCTGGGGGACGCCGAACCCGAAGTTCCGGCGGGTCTTCGCGACGATGTTCCTGCCGGACGGCACACCAGCCCAGTACGCAGCCTTCGACGAGCTTCAGCGTGTGTCGGCGACACCGGAGGTCGCTTATCAGCTCCGCAGGATGTTCGATGGGATTGATGTGACGCGGCTCTGCCCCCAGGTCACCACGCCCACCCTCGTGATGCATGCGCGCGATGATGCGGTCGTGCCCTTCGAGGAGGGGCGCGTGCTCGCGGCGTTGATCCCCCATGCACGCTTCGTGCCGCTCGAAGGCACCAGCCACATGCTGCTCCCGGGTCAGCCCGCATGGGACCGCTTCTTCGCCGAGCTTCGCGCCTTCGTGGACGACGCGGCAGCGATCGAGCCGGCAGGACGTGTGTCGCGACCGGCCCGCGTCTCGCGAGCGGCGGTCGATCCGGCTCTGGGCTCGCTGAGCACTCGGGAGCGCGAGGTCATGTCGTTGGTGGCCGACGGGCTCACGAACGCCGAGATCGCCCAGAGGCTGGGCGTGAGCCCGCGAACGGTCGAGCGCCACCTCTCGAACGTGTATGGGAAGCTCGGCCTGGTGGGCAAGGCTGCACGCGCCGCAGCCGCGGCGCGGGTTTCACGATCGTCCCTGGACTAGCCGTGCACGACCGCTGCCTGGAGCGCCATGACCCGCTGATCCCCGAGCCGGAGGGCAGCCACTCGTCGAGCACGGCCCGGTTCGTCGACTACCCGGAAGCCGATGACAGGGCCACGTACGAACTCGACGGCCAGCCGGAGCGGACCGTCAAGGGATCGGACGGGTCGTTCACGTCGGCCCGCACTGGGACGCTGTCGATCAAGGTCCACTCCAGCGGCAAGAAGGTGGTGATCGACGGGGTGGCGATCCGTCGGAACTGACGCCCGCGACGATCCGCCGCCCGGGGACGATCGGCCGCCCGCTGACGACGCGGGTGGCCCACTGAGATCGCGTCCTCCCGGAACTTCGGCGCCCCCCTCAAGACGGGATGGACAGGTCATGCGGACCCGCGCTACGGTCGCGGCCCCGGGCGGCACGGGCAGCGTTCCGGCTGCGATCGTCTGGCAGGAAGGGAGATCGACGATGAACCCCACCAGCTCACTCATCCGGCGGCGCCCCGCGAGACTCGCTCCAGCCCTCGTCCTTGCGCTGGCGGCCATCCTTGGCACGAGCCAGCTGGCCCTCGCGGCGACGCCCACCGTCCAGGCCGGGCTGAGCATCTCCCCCACGAGCGCCCCTGCCGGCGCGACGATCACGGTCGTGGCAACAGCCAGGAACATCACCAATCGCTCGCTCCAGGCGTCGGCCGGCATCGACGTGCCGTCTCCGCTGCACGCAAACTACGTGTCCGGGACGCTGGGTTGCCATCCGCGGAACATCGGGCACCTCGTGTATTGCGGGGTCCAGAACCTTGCCCCGGGCGCCACCGTCACGATCACGATCCACGTCGTGCCGACGACCGCGGGGACGTACAACTTCCGGGCATACGCACGTGAGACGTACGTGGCGAACGACACGTTCGCCTACGGGACGCTCACGATCCACTGATCGGGCACGGTTTGGAGTAGGCCCGACAAGGTCGAGCCGCCTCCACTGCACGAGCTGCCTCTCGAACCCGCGGCCCTCGGTGCGCCGGAGGCCCGGTGCCGCCGCTCGGAACGCTGGGATGGCCATGCCTCGGGTTCGACGACGCTGCTGACGCCGACAGTTCCCCGACGGTGCGCTGACGGGCGCGGCGCGGCGGCACGGCTGGTAGGGCGGAGATCCACGCAACGCGGCCACAGCGTCGACAGCGCCCGGCCGGGTCCTAGCGAGGGCTCCAAAGGTCGCGGCTCGCTTCGCGACCAAGGACTCTAGCCATCAGCTGTCGCGCAAGTCCATCCTGCGCGCCGTTTGCGGGGCAGCGATGACACGCGGTCCAGACCCGGCCGCCGGGACCGCGCCGAGCCACTGGCGGGACCGACCCGCCCGATGCGTCCCAGGGGTGTGCCATGCGACGCGTCGTCTCGATCCTGGTACCGCTGGCACTCGTTGCTGGGGTGGCCATCACTGGGGGCGCGCCCCCTGCCACGGCCGATGCGGCCTCCAGCAGGCCGCAGACGTACCTCGCCCTTGGCGACTCCCTTGCCTTCGGCTACAGCCCACTCGTCAGTCCGGCAAGCGCGACAACTTCGTCGGCTACCCCGACACGGTGGCTGCGGCGCTCAAGGAGCACCTCACGAATGCCGCCTGCCCCGGCGAGACGAGCAGCCACTTCGTCGACCTTGCCGGCATTGACAACAACTGCGGGCCATGGCGCGCCAACTTCCCGCTCCACGCGGCCTACGGCGGGACGCAGCTCGCGTTTGCCGACGAGTTCCTGCAGTCTCACCCCGAGACGCTGGTGGTCAGCATCGACATCGGGGCCAACGACGCCCAGGCCCTGGTGAACCGGTGTGGCGGGACGGCACAGGTCGCATGCATCCAGGCGGGCCTGCCGGTCGTTCTGGCGACCCTCTCGGCCAACCTCGACACGATCTACGGGCACATCCGTGACCTGGATGGCTACGGCCACAAGCTCGTCGCGGTGACGACCTACTCCACCAACTTCGGTGACCCGCTGCTCACGGGCGTGGTTGCGCAGATCGACGCGGTGGTGTCGGATCGCACCCTGGCCTGGCGCGGGATCGTCGCCGACGGCTTCGGCGCGTTCGCTGCCGCCTCAGCCGCCAGCGGTGGGGACGCCTGTGCGGCAGGGCTGCTTATCGCAGTGTCGTCGGCCCCTCTGACCTGTGACAGCCACCCGTCACCGGCAGGGCGAGACCTGCTGGCGCGAGCCATCGTGAACGCCCTTCGTCCCGACTGAACACACCGGGGTCCCGCGGCCTCCGGCCGTCCTGGTCGTTGCCTCGCCGGCCGCGAGGCCTGCGCCGATCACCCTTCGGCTACGGCATCCCTCGCCGGAGGTGTGAATACGCCGGTCGTCGAACGCGGGTTCGAACCCGGCGCGGAGGTGGTTTGTCACCCTCGAACTCCCGGGGGCATCGGGGGCGTTACCCGGCGGGGTGTCGCCTTGCAGGCGATGATTCCGGGTGTCGCGATGCCCCGCACCGCGGGTGTGCCCGCTCCTGTCGCCCGGGAGGCGACGGACTCAGGGGTAGGGACGGGTCGGCCCGTCCCCGCCGGGCCGGCGTCGCCCGCGAGGCGACATTCGAGCGTCTGTCAGCCGGTCCGGCGCACAGGGGCGCTCGCCTTGCCGGGATTTATCGCCTTCATGGCGACAGCCGACGGGCGGAGGCGCGGCCCCGACGACCGAAGGCGGCGCCCGGCCCCCGGACATGGAGGCCCAGCGCCGACGAGCGGCAGCCCAGGCCTCGCGCTGGATCGACTCCGCTCGTCATCGTCGCTGACGCCGAGCGGCCCGGTGCTGGACGTCCGTGCGGCCCTACCGCGGGAGCCGGCCGACGGCCGAATATCACGGGGTCGCCGGGGAGCGGCTCCGGCAGTCGGATGTACGCACCCGGGGGTCGCCCAGCCATGGAACTCTCTCACCCGATGACCCGCACAGCCTCCGCCACGCGGGCATCCCTGCGACTCGCCGGCATCTGCTTCTTCGCGCTCGCCGCCGGGTTCATGACCATGATCATGCTGGCGGCCTCGATCGTCCCCGACTACCCCTACCGGTCAGCCGCGATCAGCGACCTCGGCGTGTTCGGGGAGACCGCCCTCCTGTTCAATGCCTCGCTCGTCGCGCTCGGGATCCTGAATGCCGTTGGCGGGTACCTGTTCTACCGGTCGCACGGCCGCACATGGTTGCTTGGCCTGTTCTGGTTCGCAGCCATCGGCTCCATCGGCGCCGGTGCGTTCCCGCTAGACAGCGGCGGCCCGCACGGACTGTTCGCGCTCGTCGCTTTCGTGGGCTTCAACCTCGAGGCGATCGGGACGGCCGCCGTGGTCGCCGGACCGATGAAAGCCGTGTCGGCCCTCGCGGGCGCCATCGGGCTCGGGTTCGTGGTGCTCATGGTGATCGGTGACGGGGGCAATCAAGCCGCATTCGGTCCGATCGGCCACGGTGGGACCGAACGGATGATCGTCTACCCGGCGATGCTCTGGTTGATCGCGCTCTCGGGATCGCTGATGGCGGCCCGTGAAGACGGCGGCGGACCGGCCTGACCGGCTGGACCGTAGGACCTCGCACCCGAACGGGCGGGCTCGCCTGATCCGGTATGCGGTTGTCAGCCGGCGATCGCGCCGTGAGCTCGGTCCGTGCCGGGCTCGGTCGTGGCGGGCGAGCGTGTCGACCAGCTCCCGAAGGTCGGTGATCAGTCGCTCGACGAGCTCGTCCGACCTGCGGACCCTGAGCAGGCTCACGCTGACGGCCATCGGGTTGCCGTTTCCGCCCGATCGCGGGATCGCGATCCCGAAGGACGTCAGGCCCAGCGTGTTCTCCTCGTCATCGATCGCGTAACCGCGCTGGCGGGTCGCGTCGAGGTCGTCCATCAGCTCCGACAGGTTGCGCTTGGACTTGGGCGTGAAGACCGGGAATGGCGAGATGGTCGAGAGGCGCTCGAACGCGTCGGTTGAGTCGAGCTGCGCGAGCATCGCCTTGCCGAGCGCCGTGGCCTGCGCCGGCTGCCTGTGCCCGACGCCGGCGGTCAGCGTCACGAACTGCGTTCCGTAGTGACGCGCCAGGATCAGGATGTCGGAGCCCTCGAGGGTCGCCAGGTTCACGACCTCCTGCGACAGCCATCGCAGTCGCCGGCAGGCCTCGTGGAACTCCTGGAAGATGTCGACCTTCGCCAGGTAGGCGGCGCTCAGCTCCAGCAGCTTGGGGCCAAGCTCGTACCGACCCCCGTTGTTCCGCACGAGCTCCGCACGCTCGAGCGCGATCAACAGGTTGGCGACGGTGGACTTCGGCAGCTGGAGGCGGCGCGCGATCTCCGTGGGCCCCATGGCCAGATTGCCGGGCTCGGCAAGAAGCTCCAGGAGGGCGGCGCTCCGTGTCACGGCCGGGGCCGTGGACCGCAGGTCCCGGAGGCTGATCGTTGTCGTTGGCTCTCGTACCATGGGATGGTCAGTGTACCAGTCACTGACTGGCGACACGATAGGGCGACGCGACGTGCGACGCAATTCTCGTCGCACCGGTGCCGTTTGGCTACCGCCGATCACACTCGTCGAGCGGAAGCCGCTCGACGTTGGACCAGCAGGGCTGGTCCCTGGTGTCGTAGCGGAGCAGACAGGAAGAGATCGAGGCTTGCACGTCTCGGGCGTGTACGGGTTGTGGTACGTCGTCGCGCCGAGCTCGCCCGCGTCCGGGAGCCTGCCGCTGTAGGCGGTGCCAGATCTTCCAGCCGTCGCCCTTGCGGATGAAGTCGACGGCGTAGGCGCCGAACGACCAGATGGGAACCGGCTTCCGCCCGGCTGGGGCACGACGGACTCGATCCCGGGCGACCGCCACACCCCCGGGCCGTCCGGCCGTCCGCCGCGACCTCGATCATCGACGAGGTGAGGTAGTGGATGAGCAGCACGCCCTCGAGGATCGGCATGACGAACGACGTGTCGAACAGCCTGCTGACGGCCTCCGGTCCGACGTAGACGCCGCGATCGCCCACCTCGACCGACACGTCGGGCTCGTCCAGGCGTAGAAGTCCGCCTGGCGCTGTGAGCCGTCCCATAGGGACCGCACAGTGGTATAGAGGGCAGCCTATGGACCGGGCAGTCAGCATGGATCGTCCAGGCGGAGCTCGCCCCGGAATGTCATGCGAGTTTGGTGACCCAAGGCTCGTGGGCCACCGGCGGCGTTGACGCAGCATGTCCCTGGTCCGGGCCTGACCATCAGGTGAGCCGAGGTTCCGTGCTCGCCGACGTGGATCCGGGTCCCGGTAGGGGTTGGAGGCTCGTGAAGGATGGAACGCGGTTTGGTCGACGCGACGCCGGTCATGGGTGGAGCGGATCGCGAGGGCGCCGCACGGAGCGCCGCGACGAAGCGACTGATCATGACCTCGCCGGTCCTCGTGGTGCTGCTCGGCAGCCTCGCTGCGCGCGTGTCCTCGAGCCTGCTGGGCGAGTGGGCGTGGATCGGCACGGTCCCGATCTACTGGCTGACCATGGCCGCGATTGTGCTCGGCATCTCCGGAAGCAAGCGAGCGCGCGGATGGTACGGGCCGTCACACGGCAGCCGCGTGTGGCCTGTGCTGGCGGCCATGGTCGCGCTGTCTGCGTTCCCACTGCTGCTCGCTCCGAACGCAGGGCTGCTGGTACGTCTGCCGCTCCTGACGCTCCTCTGGATCGGGTTCGCCGTCGTCAACGGCACGGTGGAGGAGGCGTACTGGCGCGGGTTCCTGCTCACGGAGATCCGCTCGTGGCCGCGCTGGGTGACCGAGGCCTATGCGGGAACGCTGTTCGTCGTCATCCACTTCGTGATGCTGGGGGCGTTCGCACCCGCGCTGTTCAACGTGTCGTTCCTGGTAATCCTGATCGCAATCACCCTGACCCTGACGCTGCTCTTCACGAGGACGGGAAGCCTCCGCCTTGGGACCGCGGCGCACATCCTGAACGATGTCGGGAACATGAACATCTTCGTCTTCATGGGACTGATCGCTACCTTCGCGTAGGCTGTCCCTTGACATCCGCCTTGAGGGAGACGACATGATCAGCGACCAGCCGAGGCAGCTCCTCATCGCGCAGGTGGCCCACGAGCTGTCGGCGCACCAGACGTACATGGGGATCGCACTGCACTTCGAGCGGGAGAGCCTGAAGGGCTGGGCGAAGTTCTTCCACGAGCAGGCGACCGAGGAGGCCGGTCACGCCTCGAAGATCATCGGCTACCTGATCGACAACGATGTCGAGTTCAGCCTGCCCCAGGTGGGCGGGGCGCCGACGACGTATGGCTCGGCGCGCGATGCCGTCACGACGGCCCTGACCAGCGAGCAGCGCGTCACGGCGCAATTCGATGCGCTCGCCAATGCATCGCGTGACGCGAAGGACAACAGGACGCTGCAGTTCGTCCAGTGGTTCATCGAGGAGCAGGTCGAGGAGGAGCGGACGATGACCGCGCTGCTGGACCTCATCGACAGCGGGATCAACCTATTCCAGGCGGAGGCACTGCTCGAGGGCATCGGCGAGTAGATGCCAGATGGTCGTGGGCCCGGCTCGGGCGTGCCGAAGTTGCCCCTTGTCGGGCGCCTCGGGGCAGCCGAAGATGCAGTGACCGAGGAGGCGGCGGGCCTCACCAGGGGCCTCTCCGTCATCGCATCCCACTCTCGGTCGCACGACCCGGGCGGAGTGCCGATGGCGAGACCGACACTTCCCGCGGGAGCCGTGGAGTCGAGCCATGTCTCAACCACCCGGGGTGCCAGACGAGCCCGACGGGCCCGCCCCCGTGCGGGTCCTGCTCCGGGGCGCCCACGACCTCCGGGCTGCCGCGATGCTGGTGGGGCTGCTCGCGATCGTCGTCACGCTGGGGCTGGCGGGCCAGGGCGCTGACGAGCCACGCGTCGCGACGGCCGAGCACCCCGTCGCGACGGCCGAGCACGTTGTCACGACGGCCGTGCCGACCGTCAGCGACGGCCGAGCCACGCGTCGCGACGGCCGAGCACGCTGTCACGACGGCCGCGCCGACCGCCGCGCCGACGCGAGGTCCGGCACCCCTGACGGCCGGTTCTGCACTCGGCAGCGCGACTTGCTCGGTCGTTGAGCCCACCGCCGCAACCCCTCTTCCCGACGTGGCCGGGGCGCTGCCCGGGGACGACGGCGGCCGCCCGCGTCCGCTCGGGGAAGTCGACGACGTGCCCAACGCGGACCGCCTGGACTTCCTTTTCGAGGGCCCAGGCTGCTACCGCGACGCCCACTGGATCGATCCCGCGAACCCGGGTCATGGATCCGGGCCCTGGGTGGCCGGCCGACCCTTCCACGTCCGGGAGGGTTTCATCAACGATGGCGTTCAGCCGCTCCCAGACGGATTCGACGTGGTCCTGTACGTCACGCAGATGGAGACCGGCCGTGACGAGCCCACCTATCGGTACACGTCCGATCTGGTGCTGCGCGGCACGACCGACCGCTGCGGTCCGACCTACAGGACACAGACAAAGCCCGCGACCTGCGAGTGGTTCGTTCACGACTTCCCGGACGGGCTCCCCGAGGGACGCTTCGCCATCTGGGCAATGTGGGAGGCACCCTGCCGGGCGTGGATCGACCTCGGCCTGACGGATGGGTGCCCGGACCCCAACAAGGTCGTCTCGCTGTTCTCATCAGGGTTCGACTCACCGTTCCGCCGGTCCGAACCGGACTACAGCGAGACCTCGGCCCATTGATCCGGGTCCTCGCCCGTGCCGGCGCGTCACAGGCGAACCTCGATGACGGCTCGGGACGGTCGATCCTCGGTCAGGACCGGACGACGATCCCGTCGATGGCGACGTATGGGTGGCCTGGCATCGGGAGCACCTTGATCGTCAACGTGTGCCGCCCGGAGGCGCGGAAGGAGCGCCTGAAGAGCTCCGCGCGCGCCACGAACGACGGGCGCCACAGGTTGACGCGAGCGATCGCACGCCCGTCGAGCAGGACCAGCGCGAGGCCCCGCGTCGGTCCCTTCGGGCCGAGCCACGTCACCGAGGATCCGGTGAAGGTGAACGTCGCGGTCGAGCCGGGGGTCCGCGACCACGCGACGTTGCCGCCGATGTAGCCCGGGTGCGGCGCGTTTGCCCAGCTCCCGCGGTAGCGGATCGCACTGCTGTGCTCCGAGTAGCTCCTCGTGACCGGTCTGGCTGCCGGCGTGGGTGAGGGCGTTGGCCTGGGCCTGGGCGTTGCGGTCGGCGACGGGCTCGGTGGGTCGGCGGGTCGGGTGGGTCGGCCAGGGCGTCGGCGTCGAGGTCGGCCAGGGCGTCGGAGTCGGGCTCGCGGTCGGACTCGGCCTGGGCGTCGGGCTCGCGGTCGGACTCGGCCTGGGTGTCGCGGTCGGAATGACGGTCGGGCTCGGCGTCGCGATCGGGGTCGGGACCGCTGCCGCCGGGCTTCCCGATGGCCCGGTCCCTGCTGGAATGGATGTCCCCGTCGGCCCGGGCGTGCTCGGCCCGGGACCGGAGAGCCAGGCGCCGAACGTGGAGTACCCGGCCAGCCACGTCGCGTCGCCGAGGACGCTCAGGTTGACCGACAGCCAGCTTGTCGCCCCTCCGGTCAGCGCATCGATCCCCGGGACGTTGAGGCTGAGCGAGGCACCCGGCGGAAGATCGGCGCGGAGCGGCGCGGTGAGGAGCAGCACCGCCGCGGAGCTCCCCGGCTCGCCTGCCGACGCGGCCACGGTGACGACTGTGCGCGCCGCCCTGGTCTCGGGGTCACGCGGCCGAGGCGCGATCTGGCCCGGTGCGGCGGGGATCGTCGTGCGCCCGGTGTTCGTGATCCGGATGACCGCACCGGCGCCGCCGCGGGCGGGTTTGACGTCGTAGCTGACCGCTCGATCGCCCCAGACCCGGACTTCGACGCCCGGGATGCGGAGCCGTTCGCGGGCGGGGAGGGGGTGACGATCGGAGTCGCGCATCTCCAGCCTGAGGAGGTACCTGCCGGGTTCACTGGGCGCGGCCACCGCGAACGTGATCGAGCGGGACCGGGTTCTGACCCGGCGCACGCGAACGATCGTCGGTCCTCTCCGGACGAGGGAGCTCCGGATCCGACCTGCCTGCGACTCGTTCGCGGGCGCGGTCCCGGGCGCCGCCAGACCGGCGACGAGATCGCCCGGGGCACCCGCCACAAGGCTCGAGAACGTCACCGCGCCGACAACCGAGTCGAGCTCAATCGGCTCCCAATGCGCGAGGAACCGGATGCTCTTGGGGATCGCACCGCCCGCCCAGGTGAGACCGATCCTGACCCGACTGCCGCCGTGCAGGGTGCCGCTCACGACCGGGGTGGAGAACCTGATCCCCCGGCGGGCGAGCGAACCGAGGTGGATCGAGGTCGCGATCCGGCTCACGCCGACCCCCCACGTTCCGGACGAGGACCAGAACTGCTGCATGCTCCGCAGAGTCGGCTGGCCGCCCCACCAGCGGCCGCCCGGCGTCAGGTAGAAGTCCCTGATGAACTTCGCCGTGGCATCGATGTTCGCTGCATACGTCGCATACGCGTTCGCGTAGCGGAACGGGTCCCGGTCGAAGGCGTTGTAGCCGAACAGGTTGTGCTTGACTCGCGAGATGTAGCTGGTTCCCCAGCCCGACTCGTGAAGGGCCGCCGCCAGCAGGAAGCGGGCATTGACCCGGTACTTCCTCTCGGCGGCAACGAATGCGGCCCCGAGCCGCGGAAGCGGTGTCTTCGCCTCCAGGTACTCATCGAAAGCCCAGGCGGGGACCCCGCTCGTCGACCTCAGGTTCGTGTCGAGCGTGATCGCACCACCGACCCGGTATCCCGTCGCGCGTGGCAGGCGGGCATCCACGACGGGAACGACGAGGGTCGACAGGAGGGCCGTGATGAGCACGGCCAGCGTGAGGGAGTGGCGATGGCGGTTGGTCATTGGTCACAAGGTGCGGATGAGGCGACGTGGGGCGACGTCACGGGCTGGCGTCGGTGCGCGCCCGACCACCCGGAGTGGCCGTCACGCCGGAGTTCGTGGGGCGACATGAACCTCCGCCCAACGCGACGGTCCGTCAAGACACCCGATCCGGCCACCGTGGGGTCGTCGATAGGCCTACCGATGGCTCCGGCGCGCCAGCCCATCGGCGGCCCCAGGTGATCGGGGTGGGCGGGATCGCCGACGCATCGGGGAACGGCCTACCCCGGGCCTCGACCCGGCGGGGCCGTCGATGTTCCGCGCCGCGGTCGCCAGGCTGGCGCGCGACCCGCTCAGTGTCGCGGTGGCGATCCGACGCCTGGAGACGACGGCTTCCCGCCGCCTGCCCTCCTGGCCGGATCTCGTCCGCGGCCCCCGGCCGTCCGAACCGTCCCAATCCGACGCGTCGCTCTGGTTCGGCTGAGCGCCGACCCAACCCGGAGAACCTGGGGCGCCACTCGAGGCCGTCGAGGGCATCGGCGCGAACTCCCCGGCGGTCCGGATCGAGACCGTGGCGGCCGGGTCGCTTGCCGGGGGATGATTGCGGCATGACGATTCGGATCAAGACCGCGGTTTCGCGCCACGCCGCCGGTCGCCAGCTCGCGGAAGCGGTGCCGCTCGAGGATGGTGAGCAGGTCATCGTCGATGCGGCGATCCGGTTCCATCGACCCTACGAGAAGACGGTCCTCACGACGCTGCGAGCGCTCATCGAGGTGAGCGCCCGTGGCCATCTGCGCCTGACGGACCGGCGCCTCAGCCTGCTGTGCGTGCGGGTGTCCAAGCCCAGCATCGTCTACGACATCCCACGGTCGCTGATCCGGGCAGCGGAGCCGGCGGGTGGCGGCTACGTTCGACTCGTGTGCGACGAGCACGACCTGCCCCCCGAGATGACCGGGATCAAGGCGGGGCTGAGCGCGGCCGAATACGGGATCGCCGGTGGGCTCGCCGGGGCAGGGTCGGCCGGCGCCGCCGTTGGGGCGGCCGGTGCGGACGCCGCCCAGGGCGTCAGGGGCAGAGGGCTCGCGGCGATCCTCATCCGCGAGCTGGGGGGACCGGGTTTCCGTGGGTCCTCGAGCGGTGAGGCGACGGGGGCGGACGTCGATGCGCGACCGGCGCCCCCGAATGAGGCGGCGCCCCCGAATGAGGCGGCGATCCTCGCGGTCCTGGATGAGGGCTGTCGCAACATCGCAGTCCCGATGCTCGACAACGGCTACGTGTACCTCGCGGCGGCGCGTCTCTCGCTGCACCGCTCGGATCGCGACTGGGCCCTCGTCTTCGAGATCTTCGGGTTCTCGCCGCGTGGCGCGACCCCGGATCTGTCCGTCTGGTCGCTCGGCAGCCGGCTCGTCGCCCGGAAGACCGCGGCCGACTACACGAGCGAGGCCGCCTACCGTGCCTACCTCGCCGCCCACCCGCACGACGACTCGGCGTTCTTCTGGCCGCTCGACGATGGCTGGCAGGATCCCGACGATACCGAGCTCGTCGCTCGGGACGCCGACATCGTCACCCTCCGGGGCAGGGAGATCCCGATCCCCGGGCGCGACGAGTTCCGGCGCCACGGGATCGCGCTCATCGAGCCCGACCGGATCCGGGTCTTCGAGCTGTGCCGCTACGTCGCGGCCGTCGAGCGCGATCTCGTGCTCGCCACGCCGGAGGAACGCCGGACCCACGTCCCCGCGGAGCTGGAGGAGATCCTCGTCCTCGACGACTGGCACCACCCCGACACCGTCACCGGCGAGGTTGCAAGCGAGACCGCTGCCTTCCGGTCGATCGCGCGGGTCCTGGCGACGGGCGACCTCGCCGCGTACGACGCGAGCGAGGCCGGCAACACGCACTGGTCGAACTGGCCCGACGGCGGCAGCCTCTAGCCGCGCTCGGGTCCTGCGGCGTCCGAACGCGCCACCGTCACCCGGTCTGCGGCTCCGGACCAACGGTGAATAGCCACGGACCAACCGCCTCGCGCCGGGCGCCGGGGAAGAGATCGACGAAGCGATCGATGCGGATCGTGAGCGCGCCCGAACTGAGCACGAGCGCGGGCACGACGACGACCTCGTAGCGCGTCTGGTCGGATGCGCCGCCCTGCCCCTGTCCCGACGCCCGGTACGGCGTCCCGACGCTGTCGGTCACCGTCACCTGCGGGCTCGATGGCGGTGGCAGCGCGCCCGGCAAGGCGCGAACGTCGAAGGTGATCCTCGCTCCCGCCTCGTGATGCTCGATTGCCACGAGCTGGACCGCGAGGCCATTGGCCTCGCTGGATGCGAGGACGGGCAGGATCGAGCGGATCGGACCGAGGTCGATCGTGAACACCTCGGACATCTCGCGCATGTCCGCGAGCATCTCGGCGCTCATGTCGCCCGAATGCAGGTCCGAGGACCACTCCACGCCGGCGAGGTTGATCGACCGGCCTGCGCCTCGCGTGAGCCAGAGCGAGCCCAGCACCCCGGCGATGGCGCCCAGGACGAGGCCCGCCAGTGCGCCCACGCCGACCGGGATGCCGTAGCCCGCCAGCAGCGCGACGATCGCGACGATCACGATCGCGAGGAACACGAGTGCCGGGAGCCGCCTGAAGCCGCCGGAACTCTCCATCACGACGCGACGATAGACCATCGCGGGACGCCCGCCGAGCGGTACTGCGCTGCGCGGCCGGCTGGATCGCAGGCGATCGGGAACGACTCCTCATGCGGTCCGGACAAACGCCTGGAGGGGCCGATCGACGATCGTGGCTAGCCGCGCAACCTCTGCCGCCAACGCATCCCCTCGGGCCCGCTGGCCTTCGGCGAACCAGGCGATGGCGACCCGGTCGCCGGCGAGCGACCACGTCCCGGACGCGACTCCCCCGACGATCACGATGTTGGCCTGACGGCTGACCAGCGTCCGCGCGGCGGGTGGCACGATATGGGTGTCGGCGGTACCCGGACCGAGGACCCATTGGTCGTATCCCGGCAGGAGTCGCACTGCGGTGGTCGCAGTCGTCGCGGCCAGCTCCTCGATATCGTCGCGCAGGACGAATGCCGACTGCCCACCGATCTCGACCGCCGCGAGGCGGTTACCGAATCGTGCGATCCACGCCTGGATCCGCTTGCGCCCGGCGCCAAGGCAGTTCCCGAGCCAGTACTGCACGTGGTCGGGCGTCGCCGGCCCGTACGCGCGCGAAGTACGCCTCGACCGCATGCATCCCGGCCTCGTCGAGGTCGGGCACGCCCGCCCAGCGCGGGTTGCCATCGAGGCGCTGGAATGTCGACGCGGCCGTGACGGGGCGGGCCGAAGCTCAAGTCGCCCTGCCAGGCGAGTGGCTTCAGCAGCGTTCAGGGGTTCCCGTGAAAGACGAAGCCCAAGTGCCGGAACTGCGGGCGAGCGGTGATCGCCGCCCCAAGCCTCGACCCGCGTCAACGGACCGTCGGCGAGCGCCTGTCGGACCACTTCCCGAAGGAGCGGCCAGTCCGATGGCGCCAGGCTGTAGTAGCTCTGCCAGCTCGGGAGCTCCCACATTCGGCTGGCTGCCCGCAAGGCGAGGTACGCGCCACCATCCTCCGGCGTCATCAGGTGCGTGGCGCCGCGAAACGAGATATGTCCTGATGATCCGCCCGTCGGCCAGGGCACGAGCGACCTCACCCGATCGGGACCGCTCGCGTCTCGTCCGGATGGCGAGCTCGGATGCCCAATCGAACTGGGCCTGGACGGCGCCAAGGCGACGCACCACGCCTTCGACCGACTCGGTGCCGACCGGGTCGAGCAGCTGTCGCCGCATGCGCCATGCGAGGGCTTGGGGCCAGTCGAGGGACACCACGTGGAAGCTATCCCTGCCTTCGTTCTCATCCGTCAGCGGGCCGGTGCCCGCCGCCGGCGCCACAACCGAAGGTCTGGTGGTGGTCAGTCGCGCCAGCTCGGCATCACGCGTCTGGCGGCGTAGCCTCGGGCACCAACGCCTCGGGGGCGGGTTCCCACAGCTCGACCCGATTGCCCTCCGGGTCCTCGATCCAGCCGAACCGCCCGATGCCTTCCATCCCCTCGGTCTGGTCAAGGACCGTGGCCCCGAGCGCGCGGAGCTGCTCGCGCATGGCATCGAGGTCACGCACGCGGAAGTTGACCATGCATTGCTGGTCACGGCGCCCGAAGTAGTCCGTGTCCTCGTCGAAGGCCGACCAGACGGTCGGTCCGGCCGCCTGCCACCAGGACTGCGGCGGATCGTCCGGCTCGGGGGGATAGGTCGGGATCCCGAACGCCTCGCGATACCAGCGCGAGAGTGCCGCCGGGTCCTTCGCCCGGATGAACAGGCCCCCGATGCCGACAGCGCGTTCCACGTCGTTCCTCCCTGAGCACTTCGGGGCGCGAGCATAGGCCTGGTGCATCCGCCTGAGCAACCGGGCGCCACCACGCGGACGATCCCCCTGGACGCGCCGCCGGTCTGAGCATCAGGTCAGCCAGGGGGCAGCAGGAATGCCAGGCCCAACAGGAACATGACGTAGATGACCAGCAACGAAACCACGAGGACCAGTGCGCCGACCGCAAGGGCAATCGCCCAGCGCCGAGCCATCGTCATCCGGCCGATCCGAGATGTTTCGCTCACGCCTGCGAAGGTACAACCTGCCGCAGTCAGCGAGCGTGTGTCAATAACGCCAGAGCCCGCGTTGGGCAACGCTGGGCCAGGTGTCGTCCAGTTGCCATCGTGTCGGCTGGCGGAGGCGTACCTGCGGGCCTGACCATCCGTCTACCGATGCGCGCGACTCGGATCCACAGGCCTCAAGGACGGAGGCGGCCCCGTGGACCGCCTCCCGATCGCGCGTGACGACGTCTAGTGGCAGTCCATAAAGAGGTTCACTTGGCCGCTCGCGCTCACGCTGAGGTGGTCCACAGCATGAATGGTGATGGTGGCCCCGGAGCCGTCGGTGGCGGTCGCCCGGACGTTGGAGGTGTCGTGCGTGACGCTGTTGCGGTTGTTGTCGCTGAGGCCGAACCAGGTGGCGAGGTGGCCAGCGAACGTCGGCATCGTCGGGTCGTCTGCGACGAACGTGAACCAGCCTTCCTGCGTGCCTGTGATCCAGACATCGCCGGCCTTGTTGATGGTGACGTGCATGACGGCGTTGAACGTCCCGCTGAGGGTGCCCGATGGTGCGCCGCACAGGGGGCCCACCACGAACGTCATGGGCACGTTGTGGAAGTTCTGGGTGTCGGTGACCGCCCCGTTGCCGTCGGCGAAGGCGCTCGGTGCCGCGAAGGCAAGCACCGCGACGACGGCGAGCGAGATGGAAGCGCGCCGCAACGAGCGAAACCTGGACATACGCGAACCCTCCGCATGCGACGTGGGCGGGCTCGCCAGTGGCTCGACGCGGTCCCGGCGGCCGGGGTGTGGACCGCGTGTCATCGCCTCCCGTCGCTTGCGGAGGTATGGACTGTCAGGCGCTGGGCGTCAAGGCGGTTATCCACTGGATGCGGCGCGGGCTGGCACCACAAGGGATGGGACAGTCGCCTCGCAAAGCGTGCGGCAATGTCACATGGGCTCAAGTAGCTGAGGATCGAACCAGACGTCCTCATGGTCTAGCGCGACATGCCAGCGCCAGCCGCGTGGCATTGCCAGGTATGGCAGCACCTCCGGGAAGAGCGTGCCGAGATGTTCGAGGTGCATCGCCCGGAAGTCGGATGGATCGGCTCGGTCGATCTCGCCGCCTGCCCAGATGAACCAGCCGCTTGAGCCGCGCTCAGGCGTATGTCGCAGACCATTGATGGGTGGGCCTTCCATCGGGCCGACGCCGAGTATTCCATCGCCACGAGCCGCGGTTGGTTCTGCGCCCAAGCGATCGCAAATGGCTTTCTGAGCTTCGTTGGTTCGATCGCCATCGCCGGAGGGTTCGGGAACGTCCCTGACGCTGTCCCGGAACGACTGCGACACCGCACCACACAAGCGGCCCTGTCCGGATGTATGTACCTTGACAGTTACGTAACCGACTTGATACGTTACGCGGATGGACGCGATTTTGCGCGCGTTAGCCGACGAAAGCCGGAGGACGCTGCTGGATACCTTGACCCACGGTCCGGCAACCGCGGGTGAGCTGGCGGCCCTCCTGCCGATTGCTCGCCCGGGCGTCTCCCGGCACCTGCGGGTGCTGAGGGAAGCCGGGCTGGTGGAGGTTCGGCCGGAGGCGCAGCGGCGGGTCTACCGGCTTCGCCCCGCACCGCTCGCAGAAGTCGATGAATGGCTGGGCGGCTACCGGTCGTTGTGGGAGCAGCGGCTGGACGCCCTGCACACCGAGGTGGCGCGAGGGAAACGCGACCGAAGGAGCGTGAGATGAGCAGTAACGCAACCCGCATCCTGGGCA
>CAVZML010000008.1:0-452609 GCA_963776395.1 uncultured Chloroflexia bacterium
CGCACGGCCGCGGCGGCGGCTTTCCGGCCGTCGAACAGGCGCTCGATCTGGCTCTCGTACAGCGCGATCGCGCGGATCTTGCGCTCCAGCTGGTCGCTGATGTCCGCGAACTCCGCGTTGAGCGAGATCCCGGCCGGCAGGGCATCGAACGAGCCCGGGGGCATGTCCTCCAGGCGGCCGAAGTCCTCCCACCACGCGTAGGGGAAGTCCTCGTAGAGCACGATGCGGTTCGAGTAGTCCGGGCCGGGCATCACCCAGTTGCGGCCGTCGGCGAGGAGCGCGAGGCCGGCGTCGCGGGCGAGCTGGTGGTCCACGTGGCCGCCGATGCCCATCGGCAGGTAGACGCGCGACGGCTCGAGGCGGGCGATCTCGCGGCGGAGGACGTCCACGGGCGCCGGATCGTCGGCGCGGGGCGTGCCCAGGAGCTGGTCGTCGCCCTCGTAGCCGCGGAACACGGCGTCCGGGAGGTCCAGCCACACGACGGAGACCTCGGCGAAGGCCGCGAACCGCTCGTCCTCGAGGCGGCGCTGGGCCATGGTCTCGCCGGCGGCGGCCGCGTCGGTGAGCTCCGTGGTCAGGACCGCGCCCTGCGTCTGGACGTCGTCGGCGAGGGGCTGACCCGGCGAGCGACTCGTTGTGGATGTGCGCCCGGCGGTACCAGGAGGAGCGCTGCCAGAAGCGCTTGGCGGCGGCATCGGCATCACCCTGGGTGGCGTCCAGGCCCTCCTTGGTCGCCTGCCAGGGGGCCTCGGAGGAGTCCTCCGGGTAGTCCGCCTCGAGGTGGGCGCGGTTGAAGGCCTCGGAGACCGGCCAGACCGCCTTGGTGCCGAACCCCAACGCCTCGCGCTGGTAGGGCGTCAGCCGGTCCGCGTCCCCGGTGCCGGAGAACAGCGTCAGGATCGTGACGTTCTGGCCGAGCTCGCGGAGGCTGGCGATGAGCCCGCCGCACGAGAGCGCGACGTCGTCCGGGTGGGGGGCAACGAAGACATGGGTCATGGCCAGCGGAGTATAGCCGGGCAGGATTGCCGGATTCGCGTAGGCGCCGATCAGGAGTGGATCCCGTGGCAGGCCGGCTCCCGCTCGGGGCCCGACCCCGTCAGCCAGGCGGCTTGGAGCGGTGCTGCGTGAGCCGCTGGCGACCTTCGTCTTCCGTAAGGAGGGCGAGGTCCTCCTCCTTCAGGCCGCACTCGTTGCGAAGCGCCTCTCTCAGCCAGTTCGGAAGCGACTCGGGAGCCGGCTGCGGCTGAGGGCTGGGGCGCTTCACCGGCTTCTTCGTCCGTAGCGCCTCCCAGAACTCCGTCTCGGACACCTTGAGCTGGTCGGCGAGGATGGTCTTGAAGCGCCCGGGACTTGCCGCCTTCTTCCCGGCAAACGAGGTGTGCGAGCGAAGGGTCTCGCCGTCAGGCAGGACCTTCTCGTAGAAGTCGTGCCCGGTGCTTCGATCCTGGCTCCACCCGTCGATCCTGAGAGACCCCTCGATCTCGTCGAAGGTCGGGGTGTCCCATCGGCCGAGGGTTCGCCCACCGGCGCCTCCGACAGCATTGCCCGGCGCTCGTCGGGCGAGTCGCGAACCGCATCAGCACGCCCGCATGCGAGGCTCGCGAGGTGTATGCATACCGCGCCGGATTCTGGAAGTAGGAGCCTGCGTAGACTTCCAGCTCGGACACCAGGTCCTCAGCCGCTTCCTCGTAGGTGTCGCCGAAGCCGAGAACGCCCAGGTCCGGGACGCGCAGTGTCACCTCGCCCTCGTCGTAGACGACCTGAACGTCCAGCCGCTGATCAGCCAGCATGCGAGCGAGATCTTCTCGCCCGACGAGCAGCATCTGCTCCTTGCCGCGACGGTGGCGCGACACCAACTGCGGGCGGTGCGCGTGGTAGACGTCCGTCATGAGATCGGACAGGTGTGCCTTTGCCTCGGAGAAGTCGGTCGAGATGAAGTGCCTCGCGTCATGGGCCGCAGCATAGGCTAATGTGGTCCGATTGGTCAAGATGACCAAACGCGGTCGAGCTCGTCCAGATGGGCCGCACTCACTTCCATCGGCCGGCCTCCAGGGCGAGACGTGGAGATCGGCTTCACTCGTGCCAGCCCTCCGCGCCGATCAGCGGCACGAACACGCAGGCCCCGTCCGAGCGCTCCGTCCACTCGCTCCCGTGGCGCTCCACGATGAGCAGCAGCTGCTCTCGCCGGGAGCCCACCGGGACCACCAGGCGCCGCCCGTCGCCCAGCTGGTCGCGGAGCGCTCCGGGACCGCGGTGCCGCGGCCGCGACGAGGATCCCGTCCCACGGCGCCCCGTCCGGGAGGCCCAGGCTGCCGTCGCCGGCGGTCACGGTCACGCGGTCGGCGTAGCCCAGGCGGGCGAGGCGCTCGGAGGCCTCGTGGCCAGGGCGCGCTCGCGCTCGATGGAGGTCACGCGGCAGCCCAGCTCGGCGAGGACCGCGGCCTGGTAGCCGGAGCCGGTGCCGACGTCCAGCACGCGGTCGCCGGGGCCTACGGCGAGCAGCTCGGTCATGCGCGCGACGATGTACGGCTGGCTGATCGTCTGCCCCGCGCCGATGGACAGCGGGTGGTCCTCGTAGGCGTGGTCCCGGTCCGACGCGCCGCACGAAGGCCTCGCGCGGCACGGCCGCCATGGCGGCGAGCACGCGCTCGTCCCTGATGTCGCGTCGCGCGGAGCTGGGCGGCGACCATCCGGGCCCGGGCGTCGCTCGTGCGTGCCCGGGTCTCGTCCATCGCCGCCGGCGTCAGCTCGCGGCGGGGCTCGGGGACTCCGGCGCGGCCGACGGGGCCTCGCTGGGCGCCGCCGATGGGGCCGTGCTGCGGCGCTGGCTGGGCGCGGCGCTGGGCGCGCGCTCGGGGCCGGTGCTCGCGGCGGGCGACGCCTCGGACGGCGCCGACGGCTCGCCCGACGGGCGCGGTCGTGACGACGGGTGTCGCGGCGGGCTTCGGCGTCGGCATGGCGTCGCTCACGAGCCCGCTGTGCCCGAAGAGCAGGGCTACAGGAGAATGATCGCGAAGAACAGCCACGACGCCGATGACGAAGATCGCCGAGGCACGGTCGTTGACGTGGACCGCATCGTCGGCGGCGGTCGGCGGCCGCGGCCGGCGCTGCCCGGCCGGCGTTCCCGTGGCCTGCCTCGGCCGCGCCGCGCGGCCGCCGCTGCCGGCCGCGGCTGCTGCGGCCGTTGCGGCGGCTGCGGAAGCGTCATCGGCTTCGTCGGGCGCCTCGGCTCGGCACCCGTGAGGTCCCCGAGGTCGTCGGCGTCGAGGTCCTCTGGGGCTCGGGCTCGGGTTCCGGCGCGGGCTCGATGTCGGCCTCTGGCTGGGTGTCGACAGCGTCCGGCGCGGCGGCGGCGTCGGCCGCGCCCTCGGATTCGCCGCCCTCGGGCCGTGGCCTCCGGGTCGCGCTCCTGGTCGGTCATCCGGGTGTCGGTCTCCTCTCCGCGGGCGCGCCTGGTGGGTGGCGCCTCACGCGGCCGTCAGTGTAGCGAGCCTGCCGCCTTCCGGGCCGGCCCGGCCGTCACGCGTCCCGGACGGCACTGCACGAACAGGCCCGCCACGCCGGCGCACGACGGAGACGAGCCCGCGGCGAAGATCACCGGACCCGGGCCGACCACGGTCACTCGCCACGCCGGCGAGCGCCATGGCGAGGCTCATCCCGCCGAAGACGAGCGCGAAGCGGAGGCTCACGACGCGACCCATCAGCTCCGGGCGGCGTGCGCTCCTGGAACAGCGTCTGGCTGGGGATCACGAACGCCATGTTCGCGACGCCGATCCCGAAGAACAGCCCCAGCACGAGCGGGAGCTGTCGACCACAGCCCACGAGGAGCACCAGAGCCGAAGCCGTGTAGGCGCCGATGATCAGCCGGCCCTTGGCGCACGGCAGGCGATGGCGCCCAGCACGAACCCGCCGACCAGGTTGCCGATGCCGATCGCGGTCTCCATGAAGGCGTACGTCGCCGCGGTAGGCGTCGCCCGTGGCCGGCGTGATCTCCTTGGCGAGGATGAGGCTCGCGACCGTGAGGACGCCGACCGCGAACTGGCCGGCCGTCCCCTGGAGCGTGTTCGCCAGCAGGACGCGCCTCGTGGCGGAGGAACGCCCAGCCCGTCCTTGAGGTCGCGACGCGACGCTCGGCGCGGTCGCGCGGTCGCCGCTCGTGCTCGGACGCGGCCACGGCGCCTCTCGACTCGGCCTCGTCCCCACGCTCGACCCGGCGCGCGCCCGGCGGACCAGCGGCGGCACGACCATCGTCGCAGCAGGGCCGCCGAGGCGAGGTAGGTCACGGCGTCGAACCAGAAGGCGAGCGCCAGCGACGGCTGCCGAGGAACACCACGAACAGGCCGGCGAGCGGGTAGTTGACGACGTCCGCCAGCGTCTCGCCGACCCACATCGCGGAGTTCGCGGAAAGCAGGTCCGGTCCTCGGGGACGATGCGCGGCAGGATCGAGATGCGGGCGGGCCGGAAGAAGATCGAGACCGTGGTGATCAGGAACACGATGCGGGTAGGCGAGCCAGACGTTGATCAGGATCGCGACCGGGAGCAGCAGCACGAGCGACGCCCGCAGGATGTCCGAGACCACGAGGACCTGCTTCTGGTCCCAGCGGTCCACGAGGCGCCCGCGACCGGCGAGAACAGGAGGTTCGGGGACCGTGCCCACGAAGAACGTCAGGGCGACCGCGAGCGGGCGACTTCGTGACCTCGTAGACGAACGCGGCGAGCGCGATCTGGTTGACCCGGTCGCCGAACAGGCTGATGACCTGGCCGATCCAGAGCGCCGAGAACGAGCCGTTGAGCGCGAGACGGACGTACGGGTGGCGGCGGACCGCGCCGAGGGGCGCGCGGCGGGGCGTCGGACGCCGAGCGGACGGCGTTCGTCGCGCCGCGGTGCGCAGCGCCCGGCGGCTCCCGCCGGCGCGGCCTCGCGGGCGGACGGTGCCAGGGCGGGCGAGGAGAGGCCGATGCCGCTCGCGCCCGATCATGAGCGGCCGCTCGAGCGCGGCCGACTCCTCCAGCGAGGGCGTGAGGCCGGTGCCCGCGGAGCGATCCCGCGCGCTCGCGACCGGCGGGCCGGGGGCGCCGGGCGCGCGCGGAGGCGGCGCCGTGCCAGACGCCCAGGAGCGGCCGGTCCTGCGCCTCGTCGATCGCCGCTGCGTCTCGGCGGGCGTGCGCAGGAGCGTCGCGAACAGGAAGAAGCCGAGGCCGGCGGTGAGGAACAGGTCGCCGATCGAGGCGACGTTCTGGACGGCGGGACGGGATCGGGATGATGTCCGCGAGCGGGCCGAGCCGGAGGAAGAAGTCGGCGTCGAGCGTCGCCGCGAGCTGGAAGTGCAGGACCGAGTTCAGGTCGGGTCCGGCCGCCCAGCCGCGTAGCGCGGGCACCCAGACGGGCATCCGGCCGCCGTTTACCAGGATCACGAGCGCGTTGCCGCGATGCCGACGAAGCGCGAGCGCGAGGCCCGGGTACCCGCGGTTGTGCCACAGCGTGAACAGCAGCAGCCCGTAGGCGGCGCCGAGCAGCGGGATCCGGAGCGCGTCGACGATCTCGACGCCCGGCCCAGCGGGCCTCCGTCCCGAAGCGGACGATGACCGCGAGGAACAGGAGGGGCAGGAACCGGAGCCGGATGTCCGCCAGGTGCTCGAGCCGGCCGCCGAGCAGCAGGCCGAGCACCAGCCCGAGCGCGATACCGCCGATCAGCATCCGGCGATTGTGGGGCCCGGAGGGCGCCGCGTGGCGTCGGCGCGGTTCGGCCGGGGCGGCCGTCGGCGCCGTCGGCGGCACGCGCCGCCGGCGCTGCACCGCGGTGCGGACGGCGGGTGCCGGGTCGTCGGACGCCGCGCCCGGTTCGCGTGCTGGCAGATCATCGGGATCGGCCGTGGCTGAATCGTGCGGCCCGGATCGTTCACGCCCTCGACCCAGCTGGTCTTCACGAACGCGTCCACGACCTTCGGGTCGAACTGGATGCCGGCGAACTTGCGCAGCTCGCCAAGCGCCTGCTCGGCCGTGAGCGGCGTCATGCGGTACGGCCGGCGGCGGTCATCGCCTCGAACGCGTCCGCCACGTGGAGGACCCGCGCGAGCAGCGGGATCTCGTCGCCGATCAGCCGGTCCGGGTACCCGGAGCCGTTGTACCACTCGTGGTGGTGGCGGATGATCGGCAGCTCGCGCGACAGCCGCGTGACCGGCTAGATGATCTCCGCGCCCAGCACCGGGTGCGAGTTCATCTCTCCGCTCCTCCCTGGTGAGCCGATCCTGCTTGAGCAGGACCGCGTCCGGGACGCCGATCTTGCCGACGTCGTGGAGCAGGCCGCCCCACTCGAGGGCCTCGAGGTCCGCCTCGCCCAGCCGCATCGCCCGCCCAATGTCGCCGGCGATCGTCCTTGACCCGCATGCAGTGCTTGCCGGTGTACGGATCGCGCTTGTCCACCGCCCCGGCCAGCGCGGTGATGGTCTGCGTGAACATCTCCCGCATCTCGATGAAGTTGTGGTACGCGAGCCGCGTCGTGTAGAGGGGCAACGCGAACAGGAGACTGGCCCACCAGACGACGAGGTACATCTGTGCCATCAACCAGCCGAGCGGAGCCAAGCCCAAGAAGGTTGGTCGTGAACCCTCGTGCGTCGCCAAGTAGTACCGCGCTGAAGTGCTGGTCCGTCCTCAGGGAAACGGCAGTTGCGGTCAGTGTCGCGTTGATGAGGAAGAACAGAGCGGCGCCGAGTACTGCAGCGAAGAAGGTCGCAGCGTCGTTCCTGCCTTCGGAGACGCCTAGCGCACGCATCAGAAGCCCTGCTGCGATCGGCAGGAATCACGAGCGCCGCGTGGTTTGCGAGCGTTCCGTACCAGGGGATTCGGCCGCGGATCTCCCGCAGCTCCGTTGTCCCGAGGAGCGCAACCCATGCTCCGGCGGTCGGGCCGCCGAGGAAGGTCGCTGCGATCAGCGGTGCGAGCGACACCCCGACCATCGTCCCGCGCGGCATTCGCACCGGGAGCGCCGAGGCAACCAGGGTGACGACACACCAGAACACAAGCCCGGCCAGAGCCTGATAGGGTCCAAGAGGTGCCGAGAGAGCATGATTCCGTCCCAGACGGGAATCAGATAAGTCGTGGCAACGAGCGCGACTGCACTCGTTGCCACGACTCCAATGATGTAGAGCTTCAGCTTCCTGCGGCATTCGTCCTCAGTCCCCTGATCGGGACTCTAGTCCTTTCCGCCAGACGGTGAACAGGACTTGAGTACTGAGGGCGGTCCCTGGTCTAGAAGCCCTTAAGCGACGCGCCTCCGGCGAGCGCCAACGCGGCGACTGCGCCAAGGGCGGCCAAGAGTCGCATGAGGCGATCCTTCATCGGTCGATCCTCCGCGTCCTGGACTACCAGCCCTTGAGGGCCATTTCCGGTGCCACGCTCGATACCTCCTTGCGGCCCCCGTGTCCGTAGGAACACGAAAACCGACCTGACTCGAAAGTCGGTCGGTTGCACTACTCGCTCCGCCTCCACCCTAAGTGCCCAATTCAGGTGGGGGTATCAGCGCGTCCGAGCGTTTCCTTGATGCACCGTACCTTAGTACTAGTGCAGGGCCGGACTATAGGTAGCCTTCTCCGCACCGGTCAATACGCAACCCTACCTATGCCCACCATACCTCGAGCCTCTGTATCGAAGGATGCATGCGCTCGGGGTCATCGGTTCGAGTGGCGCCGATCTACAGGTCCTCGATCCTCGGTGCCTCCACGCCGAGTTGATCGCGGAGTACCGAGGCGTAGTGCGCGTACTGCTCAGCCGCAGCCGCGTGCCTGCCAGCTGCCCTGTAGACCCTCAGCAGGCCGAGTTCGATCGCATCTGCGGTCGGATCGACGGCAAGCATGGCTTGCGCAATCCCGATTCCGGCGTCGCTGTGACCCGACCGCGAGTTCGATTCCACGACTGCCTCCACACGCGCCAAGACCGCGGCATGCAGATTCTCGCGGTACGTGGACGCCCAATCCTCATAGGTGAAGTCGAGTGCGTACCTTCCGCGGTACACCTCCATCAGCCGGATCGCATGGCCTCATCGTTCGCTCGAGGTGTGCTGAGGATGCGCCAGCACTCCCGGCTGGCGCTATCGACGAGCCCCGGGTTGAGGCTGACAAGCTCGCCGTCGATCAACACATACCCTGCACCTAGGCCTTCGCGATACCCAGGTTCAAACACGCGGCGCAGGAAGTAGATGGTCTGATGAAGGGAATTAGTCGCCGTACCAGGACCAAGCTCGGGCCATAACGCCTCAAGAGCTTCGTCTCGCGTTGCGGCCATCCCCTGGCGTGACGAAAGGAAGCACAGCAGCCCAAGAACCTTCCTCCGAAGGGTCCGTGAGACAGGCAAATTGCCAAGTAGCACCCGAACCGCACCTAGGTCTTCGACATACACATGCCGTGCGAGCCGTCGGGTCAGGTCAAGTGCGTGCGGCCGTAACGCTTTCCGCGATGCGCTAGCCCCCGCAGAAAGGCGGCGTCCTCTGGGAGCCCGACTTTGGCCAGGATTCGCGCGCACTCCTCCCACGCGGCGCCGCCACTCTCCACGACCTGACGGAGTGGCTCGCGCCATCGCACGGGCAGCAATTCCGCTTCGGCTTCGACGCGCTCCTGAGCCTGTGGCGACATTCGATGGAGGCATCGGCAAATCTCCTCGGCGAGCGTTGACAGGCGTACCCCTCCTCAGGCGCAACCCGAAGCACCTCCTCGTGGATCTGGCCCGTTCCGCGACTCCGCGTAGCAGATCCGACCACCTCATGCCCACTCTTGAGCGCTGGGCCTCGGCGATGCGTCCGACTTCGCGGGCGAGTCCTCAGCGTCCCGTGATCCAAGCGCGATTGCCGTACGTGCGCGAAGCATCGTGTGCCGAAGCTTGCCTGCAATGTCGCGGCATGGCTCGATTGCGAGTTGGTCGCACATCTCGCTGGCGACTTGAGCGTCATTCATTCGGATAGCGAGATGACCTCTGGCCATCGCCCAGAATTCGCGGTACCCGCTCCTGAGTTGTCCTGGGTCGACCTTCGCGAGCGCAGCGAGTGCCACTTCTGCTGAGCCAAAGTCACTAAGGATTGACGCGGTCTCTAGAGAGCCTCATCCCTACCCAGCGATGACCGGGAGCTGTCGGCCCTAAGCAGGATGCGTTCCGCCTCAGCGACCTGCCCAAGATGGGCGAGTGCTCGAGCGCGGGCCGCCATCGCAGTACGCGCTCAACGCTGGTTGCATCTGATCCCGCGAGATCGATGTCGGCATGGTTGGCAGCCTCGAGCGCTGCGGGCGCATCGCCGACCCAGAGGAGTGCAGTTGCGAGATTGAGGCCCGATATTCCCGCGTGTCGCTTATGGCCCTCACGAGCGTGATGTGCGGCAAGTACTCGCAAGTCCTCGGCGACGGACTCAAGGTCACCTTCGTCGGAGGCCTCCGACAACGCCACCGTGGCGTTGGCAATGAGCCGCTCGGACACCGTCAACTCGCAGCGTCATGGCACGAGTCGCGCAGTCGACCGCGGCCTTCTCGAAGCCTGCCACCCCAAGCAGCGAGGCAAGGTTCAAGAGGCCTGTGCCGTGGAGGCTCTGCCCAATACTCATGTCGACCGCGGCCGTGGCGAGCTCTCTTGCCCGATCCCAGTTCCCTCGACCGAGCTCCAATCGACTTCGGACTATCAATGCCCCCGGCCGGTCCACTGGTCCCGCGGACCCGTCGAGGTACGGAAGGGCGCGATTGAATTGGCCTGCCGCGATGATCAGGGGGATTGCGTTATCAACCTCCCTGCCGGCTCCATCGGGGTCGCCGGCCTGGACGAGGTGCCAGGCCGCCGCTTCCCAATCCTGGGCCGCTATCGCCGACGCAACAGCCCTATGAAGCGACCTGATCTGATCCGATCCGAGTTGCTCCTCGAGTCGGACCGAAGGAAGTCACGTACGAGTGGGTGAAACCTGTGAGGTTGGTCCCGGTCCGGCCGTGTGAGAAGTCCGACCTTCTCACCTTCGGCAAGGAGGCTTGAGATGTTGCCATCCGTCGCTGCACCAACGACTCGAAGCCATGTCGGGTGATACGGCGGTCAGCAATGCGACGCGGGTGAGGAATTGCTGGAGGCCAGAAGGCAAACCAGTCACTACCTCCTCGGCAAGGAACTCATACATATCGCCCCGCGACGCGCTGAGCTGGCTTACGAACGAGCGGGCCTCGGCGACCTCTGCGTCTTCAAGACCCGCGTGAACGAGCGAGACCAGCGCAGGCCAGCCTTGGGTTCGATCGATCAGGTCGGTCACTACATCCGCGTCCAGCGGCAGTTCGTATGCCTCGCGGAACAGGCGCTGCGCCTCAGGGACGGTGAAGCAGAGCGACATCGCCGCCCATCCGCGAGACACCCCCGCGAGAGCGGAGGCGACCCAACCTGAGCCTCGGCGCCGTGCGGGACGCAATCACGATGGAGAACCCGGGGCCTGTCCGCTCGAGGAGCGCCTGTACGATGGGCTCCGTCTCTGGGCTCCCGTCGACGGCGTGATAGTCGTCGAACAGCAGGGTTAGCCCGTATGGCATGGAGGAGGCTAGTTCGTTCATCTCGCGCGCGATGATCGCGCTGAGGTCGGCCGCGCGGGGCCGCCGGGACCGAGGGCGAGCAACTGGTCGTACGTCTCGGCGGCAAAGGCCGGATTGATCTCGCGGCCCGTTGCCACAAGGTGACGGATGAACGCGAGCCAATCCCGATCGTCCGACTCCAGCCGGTACCAGACGGTGGCGCGATTCGTGTGTCGGGCCCAGTCGGCGAGCATCGTGGTCTTGCCGAACCCCGCCTCCGCGATGATCAGCGCTACGCGTCCACTTGCCGCTTCGTCCAACCAGCCATTGAGGCGCTCGCGAGACAGGACGTCGCCAAGTAGCGGCGGGCGATGGATCTTGACTGGCTGGATGGGAGCGATTCAACCGACCCGCCCTAGCGGGATCCGAGCGGCATCGAACCGGCCTTCCAGGCCCGACCGCGACCAGCCCATGCCCCTCGTGCCCATCTGTCGACGGATCGGCCCGGATCTCGTGCCCGTGACGGAGCTTGACGACAGCAACGATACGGAGCGGCCGTCCTCATCGTCAACGGCCTCCCTTCTGGAGAGTGGTCGAATCCCGAGCATAGGGGCTTTGTGTTGGTCTTGGCCAAGTGATGGTCCCGACCCTGGCTGGTCGCAGGCATGCCCATATGGTGCGAGCGCGTCTCATCCACGGCTTATTCGGGATCTCCCTGCCCGGCTGGTTGGGGCCGTGGCGGCGCATTAGGGGCGCCGCATTGCGACGGGGTCCTGCTCGTTACCCCCCAACTGGCCCGTAGCGCGCTCGGCGCGAGCATGCACGTTGAATGCGTGGACGACGACGACACTCATCGTGGCGCGACGACCGTCAGCTGCGACCTCGAACGCGCATTCCGCCGGGCTCTCTCGATCCATCAATTCACGTCTGCTTGCCTGCACGGTTGATGGGAGTGGCCATGCCGACTGGTCGGGTCGCCGTCATCGTCTGGGCATTTGTGGTCCTGGCGATCGTCGCGCTGATCGGCACCTGCGCTCATCTTTCCAGTCTTGCCGGCCATCGCGACGCCATTCACCGTCGGCGGGATCTCGCCTACGGCAACCGGAATCCTGTTCTGGATCCTCATCGTGTTGGCGGGCTCGGCGTGGAGCCAGAACGAGGAGGGCCGAGCGAGCCTGGTGTTCGGAGGGGCGCCGGTCGTCGCGGCAATCGTTCTTGGCGGCCCCACAGCGGGCGCCTGGGTCGCGTTGCTCGGGACCACGGAGCTACGCGAGATCCGCGGCGGCGTCCCTTGGTACGGCGTCCTCGCCAACCACGCAATGCAAGTTGTCCCGGCAATCCTGGGTGGGCTCGTCTACCTCGCAGTCGGCGGAAGCCAGACCGTCGGTCCACCGCCGGCCGTGCCAACGGCTGCGGCCGCGGCGACCTTCTGCTGCTGCAACGCGGCGATGGCCCTCGCCCTCCTGTGGACCCGCACGGGCCGCGGACCCGCCGAGGCGCTCGGGATCCCCTGGGCGAGCCTCAGGAACTGGATGGTCGCGTGGTCGGCGATCGGGTGGCTGGTGTCGCTGACCTACCAGGTCGTGTGGTGGAGCCCGCTCGCCCTCGTCGCAGCAAACGCGTCCAGCGCGGCATCGCTCAACGCGAGTCAGTCGGGCTGGCTGCTCCGCCACCACCAACTGACTGATCTCCCGAACGGCCGATCCCTCAGCGAGCGAGCTGCCGACCTGCGGCGGACCGAGCGTACCGGGTTGTGCGTGTTCTACATCGACCTCGACGGGTTCAAGGCCGTCAACGACACGTACGGCCACGACGTTGGTGACGACGTCCTGAGGGAGGTCGGTCTCAGGTTTCGGGGTGCAAAACGGGGCGACGACTTCCTCGCGCACCTCCACGGCGACGAGTTCGTCCTGTTGGCACAGGGGATCAGGTCCGAACTGGAGGCCGTCGAGGTCATCGGCAGACTCGAGGACTGCCTCTCGAGACCCGTCGAACATGCCGTCGGTTCGATCACCGTCGGCGCGTCCGTGGGTTTCCGGCTGGTGACCGATGCCGAGGCACTTGATGCCGCGCTTCGCGAGGCTGACCGCAACATGGCCGTCGCCAAGACGGCACGGGTGGCGGCGTCGGGCACGGCGGGTCGCCAGTCCATGCGCGGCGAGCCAGCCTTCGCCCGACTGACGGTCATTGAGACTCGCCCAAACCCGCGGTGCTGGGCACCACGCCCGCGGGCTCGCGCCGGGTATCAGCCCTCGTATTCGAAGCCGATCTTGAGCTGGACCTCGTACTGGACGATCTCGCCGTCCTCGATCTGGGCGGTGGATTTCACGACCTCGATGGAGCGGATGTTGCGCACCGTCTTCGAGGCAGTCGCGACAGCCTGGCGGGCAGCGTCGCTCCAAGATCGGGGGCTGGTCCCGACCATCTCCCTGATGATGATCACTCCCACGGGCTCCTCCTGGTTGCTGGGGCCGACCCAGCATAGGGCGCTCGGCCAGCGATCGTTCCCTTGGCACCAGGTCCGCCGCCGGCAGGGCGCCCGCCGGGGGCGTCGACTCACAGGCGACCAATTCGCATAGCGCGGACTTGTCTGGCCCGAGCAGGGAGTTCGTGTCGCCTGTGTGTCGCCGAAAGCCCGCCGGCAGGGCCCTGCAGGGACGAATTGGCCCGTGATGCGCCGACGATTGGCGATTCGGTCGCCTGGGAGGCGACACCGCGTTGTGGGTCGAGTGGAGCCCGCCTCCTGGTGCCCGCCTCGGCCAGCCGTCAGGACGGTGGGTTCGGCGTGGGCGTCATTCCTGCTCGTACCTTGTCGAAGCAGCTGCTGCAGTAGACGGGACGGTCGTTGCGCGGCTGGAACGGAACCATCGCCTGCCCGCCGCACCCGTTGCAGATGGCCGCGTGGTACTCCCGGTTGCCGGCCGGGGCGGCACTCCGCGTGCGCTTCGCGACCGCCCGGCAGGTCGGGCAGCGCTGCGGCTCGTTGGTCAGGCCCTTGCTGGCGAAGAACGCCTGCTCGCCGGACGAGAACAGGAACACCTCGCCGCAGTCGCGACAGGTCAGCGACCGATCCTCGAACACGCTCGACCCCTCCCTGGTGACGCAGGTAGGACCCATCCCGACGCGGGAACGGCACCGAGCTCGCGCCAGGTGTGCGCGTAGCCGGTGCGGGCACGGGCCCGGATCTCTTGCGCGGAGGATACGGCGGGCGTCAAGGGATTGTGGCGCAAGATCTCGAGCGCGGGCGCAAGATCTCGCGAGCGCCCAAGGTCTCGCGGGCGCAGATCTCGCGGGCGCAAGTGGGTTCAGGCGCCGGATGTCGGATCGGGGCTGGGACAGGCGGAACCGGACGACCCACATCGGCGTCGGTGTCGACATGTCGACTCGCATGCGGCCTCCCGCGGCCCTCCTCACCCTCGCCCTCCTCACCCTTGCGATCGCGCTCTCGGCGTGCGGCGCGGCGGGCCCCGCTTCGTCCCTATCCGTCGACGAGGCCCCGAGCCCGACGCCCGCCTCGACCCCGCCGCCCAGCCCGACTCCGACGGGCATTGCCCACCCGACCGGTGCCGACGAGATCGTGCTCCGGTACGACGAGGCCGGGGGTTTCGTCCCGGTCGAATGGATGTCGGCTCACGTGCCGTACTTCACGCTCTACGGCGACGGGCGGGTCGTTTTCGTCAGCACGACGGCGATCGTCGAGCCGACGCCCGACGGCGTGGTCACGAGCATGCCGGTGCGGACCGCGGTCCTCTCCGAGGAGCAGGTCCAGGACCTCCTGGTCTTCGCGCTGCGCGACGGTGGCCTCGCTGTTGCGCGTGCGGACTACCAGAACCCCATGGTCGCCGACGCGCCGTCGACGGTGTTCGAGATCCATGCGGACGGCGACACGAAGACGGTCTCGATCATGGCGCTCGGAATGGATGCAGACCCAGGTCCTGACACGGCCATCAAATCGGCGTTCCGCAAGCTCGCCGAGCTGCTCCGCGACTTCGACAAGGGCGGCTCCCTCGGCAGCGCACCCTACCGACCCACCGCCTATCGCGGCGTCCTCAACGACGCGACGGGCGCACAGGGCGTCAGGGTCCGCGAATGGCCGTGGGTCGATATCGCCCCGACCGATTTCATGCTCCCGGCCGACCCGAACGTGTTCCAGGTGCGGACCCGGAGCCTCGGACCCGACGAGGCCAAGGCGATCGGCGTTGGCGGTTTCGAGGGCGGGATCTCGGGCGGCGTGTACCTACGCGGACCCGACGGGGCGCTGTACTCGCTGACGCTTCGACCGCTGCTGCCGGACGAGAACGCGTAGCACCGGCGGACGCGGCCGGACGCCGTCAGCGGACGTCCGCGAACCGCTCCCCGGCGTAGCTGACGAAGCGCGTCTGTGCCTTCTTGAACCAGAGGTCGATCTCACCGGTCGGCCCGTTCCGGTGCTTGGAGAGCTTCAGCTTCACGACCTCGCCATCGGTCTGCTGGTCGTCCGATCCCCGCTCCTTCTCCCGCCACAGGAACATCACGAGGTCTGCGTCCTGCTCGATGGAGCCGGACTCCCGGAGGTCCGAGAGGCGCGGCTCCTTCGACTCGCGCATCTCCGGCTGGCGCGACAGCTGGCTGAGGGCGATCACGGGGATCTTCAGCTCACGGGCCAGCGCCTTGAGCCCGCGCGAGATCTCCGAGACCTCCTGCACGCGATTCGCGTCGCGCGTGGTCGTGGAGGACTGCATCAGCTGCAGGTAGTCCACGATGATGAGGTCGACGCCGGCCTCGGCCTGGAGGCGCCGGGCCTTCGTGCGCAGCTCCATGGTGGAGATGTTGGGCGTGTCGTCGATGTAGATGGGCGCCTCGGACAGGGAGTTCATCGCCGGGGCGATCCGGGCGAAGTCCAGCTCCTCCAGGAAGCCGGTCCGCAGCCGCTGCGAGTCGATGTTCGAGACCGATGAGAGGAGGCGCAGCACGAGCTGCTCCTTGCTCATCTCGAGGCTGAAGATCCCGACCGACTTGCGATCCTTCACGGCAGCGTGCTCGGCGATGTTGAGCGCGAAGCTGGTCTTGCCCACCGACGGACGGGCCGCGAGGATCACGAGGTCGCTCTTCTGGAGCCCCGTTGTCAGCGTGTCGAGGTCCCCGAAGCCAGTCCGCACGCCACTGATCTCGCCCCGGTGGGCATGCAGGTAGTCCAGCCGGTCGTACGCGTCATGAAGCAGGCTCTTCAGGGGCGCGAAGCCGGCACCGATCCGCCGCTGGCTGACGGCGAACAACTCCGACTCCGCCCGGTCGATCGCCTCCTGGATCTCGGCCGGATCCTCGTAGCCGATACCGGCGATCTTGCCGGCCGCGCCGATGAGGTTCCGGAGCACGGACTTCCGCTCCACGATGCGCGCGTACTGGGCGGCGTGGACGGCCGTCGGGGTCGAGTTCGACAGTGTGCCGAGATAGGCGCGGCCGCCGACCGCCTCAAGGTCGCCCGTGCGCTCGAGGGCCTCCGAGACGGTCACGATGTCGATCGGCTCGCGGCGTTCGGACAGGTCCAGCATCACTGCGTAGATGCGGCCGTGGGCCTGGCGGTAGAAGTCCTCGGGCTTGAGGAAGTCAGCGATCTCGATCATGGTGTCGCGATCGATGAGGATCGCGCCGAGCACGGACTGCTCGGCCTCGATGGATTGCGGCGGGAGGCGGTCGATCACGGGGCGCGCAGACTCCGACGGGGTTGGGCCAGTTCCAGATGGTCGCCGGGTTGTCCGGCGTTCCGGTCAACGAATGGGGCGGGTCCGCCGACGTTCGTCCACGGACTTCCGCCGAATGTGGACGAGATGTGGATGAATGGCGCTCCGGCGAACGGTTCCGGGGCAGCCGACCGCCCGGTCAGTCCAGGCGACGGATGACGCCGATCAGCTTTCCCTGGATCCGCACGGACGGGTAGAACTGCGGCGCGTAGTCCGGGTTGGCGGGCTGGAGGCGGACACGGTCCTTCTCCCGGAAGAACCGCTTGAGCGTGACGGCGTTCTCCTCGACCTGGGCCACGACGATGTCCCCGTCCCGTGCCGTCTCCTGGGGACGGATGACCACGAAGTCCCCGTCCGCGATGTGCGCCTCGATCATCGAGTCCCCGCGCACGCGGAGGACGTAGGCGTCGCCGGCGGGGGCGAGGATGTCCGGGACGGCGAGCGTCTCCGACGCGTCCTGGTAGGCCTCGATCGGACCGCCGGCCGCGATCTCCCCGATGATCGGGAGGGTGTGCGAGTCGCCCGGGATCGTCTGCGGCGTCAGCTCCGATGCGAGGCCGAGGCGCAGGGCCGCCATGGGCGTGAGGCGGATGGCCCGCGACTGTGACGTGCCGTCGTCCGAGACGCCGCGCGCAAGGTAGCCCTCCTTCTCGAGGGCCTGGAGGTGGTGGTGCACCGCGGACGTGGAGGCGAGCCCGACGGCCTTCGCGATCTCCCGCACGGACGGCGGGAAGCCGCGCGCGCGGATCGTCGCCGCGATCACGTCGAGGATCTTGCGCTTGCGTTCGGCGTCATGACGGGTCATCGGGCGCCTCCTTCCGGAACCATCATACCGAACGGACGTTCGATGTCAACCCGGAGCGCGGGTGCCCTCGTGGCAGCTCGCGTGGCGGCGCGCGTGGCGGCCCATGTCCGGCCCTCGTGGCGGCGCGATCCTCCCTGATAGACTCGCCCTCCCCGGCAGCCGCAGCATGCCGCGGATTCGACACGAGGAGCAGGGTGGCGCGAGCAGCGCAGGTCAGCAGCGAGGACCAGCAGGAGCCAGTTCGGGGACGCCGCAACCAGCGGATCGCCCTCCGGAGGCTGCTGGGCTTGGCCGTGTTCCTGCCTCTCGCGAGTCGGGCCCCCCTGTACGGGCGCCTGATCTGGGCCCTCATCCGGGACGACAGGACCCCGACGGGTCGCAAGGCGATGCTCGCCGCCGCGATCGGCTACCTCGTGGTTGGTCGGGACCTCATCCCGGACGACCTGCCGATCATCGGTGGCCTGGACGACCTCGTCGTCGTGGTCCTGGCGGTGGACCTGTTCCTGGACGGGGTGCCCGGACGCAGTCCTGGACGAGAAGCTGGACGACCTGGGCATCGACCGGAGGTCCTTCCACGAGGACGTGGCGCGGATTCGACGCTTCACGCCGGCGCCGCTCCGGCGCATCATTCGACGTGCGCCCGAGCTCGTCTCGTTCGCGGGCGATACGCTGCACAACAGCAGGCTCGGACCGAGGGTCCGGGACTGGATCAACAGGGAGGGTTCGATCGCGTGAAGGTGATCCTGACGAAGGACGTCGCGAAGCTCGGCAAGACGGGCGAGATGAAGACGGTCGCCGATGGGTACGCCCAGAACTTCCTCATCCCGCAGAAGCTCGCCGTGTCCGCTTCCGGTGGCGCCTATCGCGCGTACCAGCACGACATCGCGAGCCGCGAGGACAAGCGCCAGCGCGAGCGTGCGGACGCCGAGATCGCCGCGACCCGCATCGGGAGCACCACCCTGACCATGGGCGTCAAGGTCGGTGAGGGCGGCAAGCTGTACGGCTCGATCAACAGCCAGGACATCGCGGAGGCCCTCGGCCGACGCGGGATCATCGTGGACAAGCACAAGATCGAGCTCGACGCGCCGATCAAGTCCCTCGGGACCTACAAGGTCGCGATCAAGGTCTACGCGGGCATGACGCCCGAGGTCACGATCGTCGTCGAGCCGAAGGGCTGACCGCTCGCGGGCCCGGCGCCCGCCCGTTCGCAGCACGGAACACCACGGAACAGCACGGATCGACACGGATCACGCGCCCGGCCCGTTCGCGGAGCCGGGCGTCGCTGTGTGTGGTCGGTGACGCGTCGCCGGTAGCGCCGGTAGTGCCGCTGGTGCCGGGTGTGCCTCGTCACGGCCGCGGCGTATTGGTGGTTCGTCCGTAGACGCATCGCTGGCGGGTCGGCCCGCCTGGTTCGGGACGCCCTCGACCTCGCAATCGACTGGCAGTCCACCATTCAGGCCCTTGCCGGTCAGCCTATCGACTGGCGGGCATCGTTTTGTCGGTCTCGTGGCGCCTGGGAGGCCCAGATCGGACGATCCAGTGCCCCAGGGTCCATCTGGCGCCGCGTGTGCCCCGATACTGTGGACTCCCAGTCCGGTACGTGGTCGCCGAGACGGCACGGGGACCCGGACGCGTGCCCGGACCGGCGCCAAGGTCGGGCGGGGACCGGTCCGCGATCGGATCCCCGACCGCGATCGAAAACCCCGGACCGCGAACCCGTCCCGGACCGAGACCGAAACCGCGCACCGCGAACCAGTCCCGGACCGAGATCGGGTCCCGGACCACCCGGACGGCCGTGCCAGCACGTCGTCACGCTCCGGGCGGAGAATCGCGCACGTGAGCACCCGGACCATCCTGCACGTTGACCTCGACGCCTTCTTCGCGGCCGTCGAGCAGCGCGACCGGCCCGAGCTCCGGGGCAAGCCCGTGATCGTCGGCGGCGGCGGGCCTGATCAGCGCGGGGTCGTCAGCGCCGCGAGCTACGAGGCGCGGAAGTTCGGCGTGCACTCGGCCATGCCCCTGCGGACCGCCGGCCGCCTCTGCCCGCAGGGTGTGTTCCTGCCGGTTGACGGGCGGAGGTACCAGCAGGCGAGCCGGGAGGTCATGGCGATCCTCCGGCGGTTCACGCCCCAGGTCCAGCCGATCTCGATCGACGAGGCATTCCTGGACGTCACGGCGTCGCGGGCCCTGTTCGGCGACGGGCCCGAGATCGCCCGGAAGATCAAGGACGCGGTCCACGATGAGGTCGGCCTCACCGCGTCGGTCGGCGTGGCCGCCACCAAGCTCGTCGCCAAGGTCGCCTCGGACCTCCGCAAGCCGGACGGCCTGGTCGTCGTCCCGCCCGGCGAGGAGGCGACGTTCCTGGCGCCGCTCCCGATCTCGCGCCTGTGGGGTGTCGGTGAGAAGACCGCGGCGGTGCTGCTCGACTACGGGGTGCGGACCATCGGCGACCTGGCGGCCGTGGACCCGGCGGTGCTGGAGAGGCGCTTCGGCAAGCACGGGGCGGCGCTGGTCGGGCGTGCGCACGGCATCGACCCCGACCCCGTGGCGACGGGGGATCCGGCGAAGTCGATCGGGCACGAGCACACGTTCGACGTGGACACGTCCGACGCCGAGATCGTCGAGCGCACGATCCTGGGCATGGCCGACGGCGTGGCCTGGAGGCTGCGCGCCTCGGGCCTCAAGGCGGTCACCATCACGATCAAGCTGCGGGACAGCGGCTTCAACACGATCACCCGGCAGACGGGCCTGGACGTTCCCGCCGACCTGACGGAGCCGATCTACGAGGCCGCCCTGGCACTGGTGAGGAAGGAGCTCCACGGCCAGAAGATCCGGCTCGTGGGCGTGACGGCGTCGAACTTCCGGGACCGCGATCAGCTCGCCCTGTTCGGTGCCGAGGACCCCAGGCGCCACCAGGCAGCCGAGGCCCTGGACACGATCCGCCGGAAGTACGGCGACCGGGCGGTGACCCGCGCCCGCCTCGTGCGGGCCGCGCTTCCGGCTCCGTTCGAGCGGGACCCGATGACTCCGGTCGAACACCGCACCGGCCTGCGGCGATCGGTCCAGGAGCCCCAGGATCGTGACACCCAAGATGTCACGGATGCGGCGGAGGATTTCGACACGGACGCTTGACATCGAACGCATGTTCGATCTAGTGTCCTATCGAAACGAACAGACGTTCGCATCCGGAGGTGCCCCCGGGTGACGCACGACCCGCCTCGTGAAGGAGACACCACCATGGCGATGGTTCGCGTCGCACCGGTCACAGTCCAGGTCCGTACGGATTGGTTCAAGGGCATTCCGCGCGAGATCACGTGGGGCGAGGACCGCCTCATCGTCACCCGCCTCGTTGCCGTGCGCGACGAGCGGCGAGCCTACCCGGCGATCACCGGGCCGCGCACCGTCTTCGAGGTCGATACGCCGAACTGCGGCTCGCGCTCACGTACCAGCACCGCTCGAGGCGCTGGACGATCGACGGGCTGGACGGCCTCGCGGGGGCCGCCTGACGCCCGCCCACCAGACGCGGGGTCGCGGCTCCTCCCCGTCGACCCCGGGGTCGGCTGCGGGGCGGGCGTTCAGGCGCTCGCCCCGCGGGCCACTGCGCCCTACGGCAGCGGCTCCATGCCGGTGACGACGAAGCGTCCGCGGCAGTACGCCTGCGCCGCGGGCGACCAGACGAGCGCCTTGCCGGTCTCCGGGTTCCGGATCTCGCAGTCCAACCCGTCCGGATGCCCGAACCGGCCGGTGACGCGCATGACCGTCGGCGCGACCGGCACAGACGCAGCGTCGATCGTGGCCGGGTCGAACCAGAGGTCACCGCGCGCATTCTCGTCGCCGGGGTCGACGCCGACCGCCGGGGCGCGGGACGCGAGCCAGGTAGGGCTCGCCTCGCAGGGGCGCGGTGATGCGACGGTCGCCTGGTAGGCGTCGCAGGCAGCCATGCCCGAACCGGCGGGCGCCGGCTCGACGCGGAGCGTGACTAGCATCTCCTCGACGTCGGCGAAGCAGGCGAGCCGTGCCCCGAGGTCCAGACGAACGATGGCGCCCCAGTCGCCGGGCTGCGGGCAGTCGATGCGCAGGCGCTCGAGGACGGGTCGATCGTCCGCCAGGAAGGGGACCCAGCCCGCCGGCAAGCCGAGGCCGCCGCGCGGGAAGACGGGGACCCACGGCATGCCGTCCTGGTCCCGCTCGGTCGCGCCGGCGAGCATCTCGTCGCCCGCGGCAAGCCCCCGGCTCATCGGATCGCCGCCGGGGTGGTTGTACACGGCCTGGTCGGCCGCCAAAACCCGGACGAGGTCGTCCTCGTGGGGCAGGACCATGGCCTGGTCCCAGGTCACATCCTTGATCACGAACTTCAGGCGGCATCGAGTGACGATCTCGTCCCGAGGGACGAGGTCGCGGCCGCGGCCGTCCACCACGCGACAATCGCCGGCCTGCGGCTGGTCCATCGCCAGCGTCAGGGTCATGACAGCCACCTCGGGCGCCTCCCCGAGCCTGGCCTGGACGTCCGCCGGTGCCCAGGCGATGACCGACGGGTCATCGTCACCGACCAGAGGGACATAGATGGACTCGAACAGCCAGCGCGGGCTTGCCGTGCACGGGACCTGGACGCCGGTGTACCAGCACGGCGGGGGCGGCGCTCCGGTGTCGCCGTTGCGCCCAATGCCGGTCGCGCGTACCTGGACCGGCGAGTCGCCGTAGCAGAGCAGGAAGTCGATCGGCTGCATGCCGAGCACCGCCCCCTGGTCGAGCGTGTCGAGGCAACGGGGGGCATCGGGCTTGATCCACGCCTCGTCACCCTTGCCCGAGGCGACCCAGCCGAAGAGCTGGTCGTCGGTCTGGGTCAGGACCTCGTACCAGTCGTAGCCATCCTTCTCCACGGGCCCGTCGACGACGAGCATCCGAACGCCCGGCTTCAGCAGGGGGGTGAGCTTCTTGGAGTCGCTCCCGACTCCAGGAGCCGTCCGAACCCGGAGACCGTCCTGCCCGACGGCCTTGGTCACGACGGCGATCGAGTCGGCGGCCAGGACGCCGGCGCCGGGGCGGGGCGTCGTGGGCTGTGTTGCAGGCGGAGTGGCCGTCGCTGCGGATGGCTGGACGGGGGTCGACGGCAGGGCCGTCGGGACGACGACGGCCGCCGGTTGGGTCGGCTCGGGTTCGGCGGGGCGGTCGAAGAGACCGGCTGCCGCGAACGCCCCCGCGACGAGGGCGCCGAACAGCAGCACGAGGGCGGCGACCAGCGCGAGGCGGGCGACGCCGTGCTGGTGCACGACCGCGGGCCACCGGGTCCTGGCGCGCGGACGGCCCGCCAGCGCGACCTCGTGCATCGTGCTGTCGAGCAGCCATGCGGGGACGGGACCGCCCGCACGGCGATCCAGCATGGCCCGCACGAGCTCATCGGTGCGATCGGGCGTGGTCATGGAAGGGTCTCCAGCGCGCGCTGCATGGCCTGCCGGGCCTCGTGCAGGCGCCATTTCACGGTCCCCACGGGCATGTGGAGTGACGACGCGATCTCCGCGAGCGGCCGGTCCTCGAGGTAATGCAGCGCGACCATCGCGCGGTCCTCGGGGTCCAGCTGCTCGAACGCACGCTCGAGCAGGTCCATCACCTCCACGCGGTCGAGCGTGGGCGACGCGATCACCGCAGTGAGCGCGTCCGAGGCCGCCTCGTCGAGGAACGGGACCTCGCGTCTGCGCTCTCGCCGCCTGACCTGCATCCGGCATTCGTTGACGAGGATCCGGTGAAACCATGCCTCGAAACGCGCGACCTCGCGCAGCCGGGGGAGCTCACGCCAGGCGGCCACGAGGGCGTTCTGCGTGGCGTCCGCGGCCTCGGCCTCGTTCCCCAGGATCGCGGAGGCGAGCCGGAAGGCGTTGGGCAGCGAGGCCTGCGCGATGGCCTCGAACGCGCGGACGTCGCCGGCGCGCGCCTCACGGACGCGCTTCGCATCGGCGAGAGGCACGATCTCGGTGACCTGGACGACGGCGGGCTGCATGGTTGGCTCGGGTGCGGGGTTGGTGCGGGTTCGGGTTCGGGTTGCCGGTACCCCCGGCTGGATTCGGTTCCCCTGCGAACATGATGCCGCCCGGACACTTGCGGTTGGGAAGTGCCGGGGGTCGCTCCCTTGCGTGCGACTCCCTGGTCTGCGCCGGCCTGCCATCCGACAGGCGATCCGGCAGGCTGGACGGCCCGCCGCCGGGTAGGCGACGGCCCTCCGTCGCGGCAGGCTGGACGGCCTGCCGCAATCCGGCCGCTCGGGCCCCATGGCGTGGCCCGGCATCTTTACAATCGTGGTGTGAAAGCAGATGCCCGTTTCCGCGACCTGACGGTCGCCACGTTCGTCGAGCGACTCGCCTCCGGCGAGCCTGTCCCCGGGGGCGGCAGCGCCGCCGCGATCGCCGGGAGCCTCGGGGCGGCGCTGGTCGCGATGGTCGCGACCCTGTCCGAGGGCCGCCCGAAGTACGCCGAGCATGAAGCCCTGCACCGGGAGGCCCTCGCGGGCGCACACGAGCTGGCGGACCGCTTCCTGACGCTCGCGGACGAGGACGCCGCGGCGTTCGCCGTCTACGGCAGGGCCCTGAAGATGCCCCGCGACACGGACGAGCAGCGCGAAGCCCGCGCCGCCGCGATCCGCGAGGCCGCCAAGGCCGCGTCGATGGTCCCGTTCCGGACCGTCGAGGCGTGCCTCCAGGTCGTCGTCCTGGCGGAGGCGCTCGCCGGGCGGAGCAACAAGAACGCGTCCTCCGACCTCGAGGTCTCGAGCCTGATGGCCGTGGCGGCGTCCCGGTCGGCCGCCGCCAACGTCTACATCAACCTCCCGTCGATCGGGGATCCGTCGCTGGAGCGGGACCTCTTCGAGCGCACCGAGGAGCTCACCGACGCGATCGAGCGCCTCGCGAACGAGACCCGGGAGACCGTCCGGGGCGGCAACAGCCGCGAGCCGGTCGAACGCGGCGACGGGTGACGGCCTTCGCCGCCGATGCCGGGCCCCGCCTCCTCCGCGGCGGGCCGATCGCCGCCTCGATCCGGGAGCAGGTCGCGCTGGACGTCGCGACGTTCCGGGGGGAGTTCGGCTACACGCCCGCCCTCGCGGTGGTCGTCGTCGGCAAGGACGCGCCGTCCGCGGTGTACCTCCACAAGATCCTCGACGGCTGCCGGCTGGTCGGGATCGAGGACCGCCTGGTCGAGCTCCACGCGGATGCCACCGAAGCCGACATCGCGGAGGCGCTGCGCGGCCTCCAGCGGGACCCCCACGTGGCCGGGATCATCGTCCAGATGCCACTGCCCAAGGGGATCCCCCTCCGCGCGGTCATCGACGTCCTCGACCCGCTGCGCGACATCGACGGCATCCACCCGCTCAACGCCGGGCTCCTCTCGCTCGGGTACGACGGGTTCCTGCCGGCCACCGCCCACGCGAGCATCGAGATCCTGCGCCAGTCGGGGATCGACATCGCGGGCAGGCACGCGGTCGTCGTCGGCCGCTCGAACGTCATCGGCAAGCCCGCGGCCCTGCTGCTCCTGCGCGAGAACGCCACCGTCACGATCTGCCACAGCAGGACGGTGGACCTCGGCGCGGTGATCCGCACGGCCGACATCGTCGTCGTGGCGATCGGGCGGGCGAACCACGTGACGGGCGACATGCTCAAGCCCGGCGCCGTCGTCGTGGACGTCGGCATCAACGTCGTCGACGGCAAGCTGACGGGCGACGTCGACTTCGCGACCGCCAGCCGCGTCGCCTCGGCCATCACGCCCGTGCCCGGCGGGGTCGGGCCCCTCACCAACGCGATCCTGCTCACCCACCTCGTCCAGGCGGCCCGGCACCAGGCGACCGGCCTCGTGCCCCTCGGCGCCACCTCTCTCGCCGTTGTCATGCCGGAGGCCCGCTAGATGTCCTTCCCGTCCGACCTCGAGATCGCCCGCTCGGTCACCCCCCGCCCCATCGCCGACATCGCCCACGAGCTGGGCTACCGTGACGACGAGATCGAGCTGTACGGCAGCACGAAGGCGAAGATCACCCTGGAGGGGATCCGGCGCCTGGAGGCCGAGCGCCCGCGGGGCAAGTACGTCCTGGTGACCGCGATCTCACCCACGCCCCTGGGCGAAGGCAAGAGCACGACCACGGTCGGGCTCGCCCAGGGCCTCGAGCGGATCGGCAAGAAGGCCGCGGTCGCGCTCCGCCAGCCGAGCCTCGGGCCCGTGTTCGGGATCAAGGGCGGCGCGGCCGGCGGCGGCTATTCCCAGGTCATCCCGATGGAGGACTTCAACCTCCACCTGACGGGCGACGTCCACGCCATCGGCGCCGCCCACAACCTCGCCGCGGCGTTCATCGACAACCACATCCACCACGGCAACCAGCTCGGCATCGACGCCAACGCGGTCCTCTGGCCGCGCGTCCTCGACATCAGCGACCGCGCCCTACGCGACGTGGTGGTCGGCCTCGGCGGCCGCGACAACGGCTACCCCCGCCAGGGCTCGTTCGTGATCACGGTCGCGTCCGAGGTCATGGCCATCCTCGCCCTCGCGTCGGACCTCAAGGACCTCCGTGCGCGGCTGGGCCGGATCGTGCTCGCCACGCAGGCGCGACGGCACCCCGGTCACGGCCGAGGACCTCAAGGTCGCAGGCTCGATGGCGGTGCTGCTCAAGGATGCCCTCAAGCCCAACCTGCTCCAGACCCTCGAGGGCGGACCCGCCTGGGTCCACTGCGGCCCGTTCGCGAACATCGCCCACGGCAACAACAGCGTGCTCGCCGACCGGGCCGCGCTCGCCTCCAGCGACATCGTGGTCACCGAGGCGGGCTTCGGGGCCGACATGGGCGCCGAGAAGTTCTTCGACATCAAGTGCCGGGCCTCGGGCCTGCGCTGCGACGCCGCGGTCATCGTGGCCACCATCCGGGCGCTCAAGATGAACGGCGGCGTGGGCCGGGTCGTGGCCGGCAAGCCGCTCGACCCGGCGCTCCTGGAGAACAACCCCGAGGGCGTCCGCCGCGGCGGCGTGAACCTCGCCAAGCAGGTCGAGAACGTCCGCGCCTTCGGCGTCCCGGTCGTGGTCGCGATCAACGTCTTCCCGACCGACACCGCGGAGGAGATCGAGGCGGTCCGCGAGGTGGCGATGGCCGCGGGTGCGCGCGACGCCGTCGTCGCCCGCCACTTCACCGACGGCGGGGCCGGCGCGGAGGACCTCGCCCGGGCCGTCTGGGCGGCGGCGGAGGAGGGCAGCCCCGACTTCCGCCTGCTCTACCCCGACGACATGTCCCTGCGCGACAAGATCGAGACGATCGCCACCCGCATCTACGGCGCCGACGGCGTGGACTACCAGCCGGCCGCCGCGAAGAGCCTCAAGCTGTACGAGGACATGGGCTTCGGGCACCTGCCGATCTGCGTCGCCAAGACCCAGTACAGCCTGTCCCACGACGCCAAGCTGCTGGGCCGCCCGACCGGGTTCCGGCTGCCCATCCGCGAGGTGAAGCTGTCCGCGGGGGCCGGCTTCGTGACCCCGATCGCGGGCGACATGCGCACGATGCCGGGCCTCAACAGCCGCCCCGGCGGCGAGCGGATCGACCTCGACGACGACGGCAACATCGTGGGCCTGTTCTGACAGGACGGCCCCAGCGGGCCGGCTCCAGCAGGCGCCCCGCGCGCCGGCCCAGGGCCGTGCGTCGGCCCCGGTCAGGCGCCGAAGGAGAAGCTCGTCGCGACCACGAACCCGGCGACGACCAGCAGCGCGGCGACCACGCCGACCACGCCCGCGCCCCACATCCGCCAGCCGATCGGGCCGAGCGCCTCGCCGGCGCCGTGGCCGTCGCCGTGGCCGTCGCCGTGACCAGCGTCGCCGTGACTGTCGATTGCCGCCGGGGACGAGTCGTGCTGGTCCGCGGCGTCGGTATCGTGCGTGTCGCTCATGGTCCTGTTGTGGCTACCTCCGCGGGCATTCTCCCACGTGCGGTCGCTCTAGACTGGCCCTGATGCTCACGCTCGCCCTCACCCGCCACGGCCTGACGGACCGGTCGATGCCCGACCAGCACATCGGCCAGCACATCGACATCTCCATCAACGCCGACGGCCGTCGCCAGGCGCAGGCGCTCGGGCATCGCCTGGCTCACGTGGCCTTCGACCGCATCATCACCAGCCCCCTGTTCCGCGCCCGCGAGACGACGGAGCTCGTCGCCCGCGGGCTCCCCGCTCAGGCCGACCCCCGCCTGCGGGAGATGGATTACGGCGCCTGGGAGGGCCGGACCTACGAGGCCATCATGGCCACGGACCGGGCGCTGCGGCGCGAGTGGGAGACCTCGCCCGACACCACCCGTTGCCCGGGCGGCGAGAGCGGCGAGGACGTCGCGGTGCGCGTGCGGGGGTTCCTCGCGGACCTGCTGGAGGAGCAGCGCAGCTGGCACGCCAGGGCGGCGTTCCGGGCGGCGAGCTCGGGTGCGGCGGCCGAGGCCGCGCCGGAGCGTCGGGTGCTGGTGGTGGGACATGCCACGACCAACCGGATCCTGATCTCGGTGGCGCTGGGCACGGACCTCCGCGGCTACCGCCGCCGGTTCGCGCAGGGACAGGCGAACCTGACCGTCCTCCGCTGGGAGTCGAGCGGCGCGCCGGAGGACGCCTCCCTGCTGCTCCTCAACGACCTCGCGCACCTCCGGAGCCCGCGGGACACGCCCTGGGGCTAGGGTCGGTCCGCGGCGGGATCGTGGTCCACGACGGGCGCCTTCTTCGGGCGTCCGGGGGTGCCCAGCCGCCACCAGAGCAGGGTCAGCAGGCCGAGCACGACCGTGACGGCGATCAGGAGGTCGAACGGCCTGAGCATCTCGCGGATCTCCGCCCAGTTCGCCCCGAGCTGCATGCCGGCCCACACGAGCGCGATCGACCAGGGAAGCGCGCCCGCCGTCGAGAACACGATGAACTTGCCGAGCGGCATCCGGGTGACCCCGGCGGGGAACGAGATGAACGTCCGGACGATCGGCAGCAGGCGGCCGATGAAGACGGTCGGGCCGCCGTACTTGCGGAAGAACTCGTCCGCGATCTCGATCTCGTGGGGGCGGATCAGCAGGTACCTGCCGTACCGCTCGAGGAACGGCCGCCCGCCGTAGGCGCCGATCGCGTAGGCGATGAGCGAGCCGAGCGTGTTGCCGATCGTGGCCACGATGACCACGATCCAGAAGCCCCAGGGCGCGCCCGTGATCGGCTCGAGCTGGCTGGGGTCGGACACCATGAACCCCGCGAACGGGAGGATCAGCTCCGACGGCAGCGGGATCATCGCGGACTCGATCCCCATCGCGAGCATCACGCCGAGATAGCCCACGGCCCCGTAGAGCGACTGGAGGAACGGGAGGACGATCTGGTCGATGAAGGTGAGCACGGGTCGGGCGAGGCTCCTGTCCGGGTTTCGCCCGGGCTGCGGCGGGGAGTGCGGGGGGAGCGGGTGCGGCCGGGAGGTACGCGGCCGAGGATAGCCGACTATCCTCGGCACGGTGACCGACGCCCATCCCCTCCCCGAGCGATCCCCCGTCCGTGGCCCGGGTGACCGGGTCATCCTGACGGGCGCGGACATGTCCGTGGCCGACGTGGAGGCGGTGGCCCGCCATGGTGCGCACGCCACCCTGGACGGGGCCGCCCGCGGGCGCATGCAGGAGGCGCGCGACGTCATCGAGGCGCTCGTGGCGCGGGGCGAGGTCGTCTACGGGGTCACCACGGGGTTCGGCGACCTGGCGACCACCTTCATCCCGCCCGCGGACGCGGAGCGGCTCCAGGAGAACCTCCTGGCGTCGCATGCCGCGGGCGTCGGCCGCCCGTTCCCCCGCGAGGTCGTCCGGGCGATGCTGCTGCTGCGCGCGAACACGCTGGCGCTGGGCCACTCGGGCTGCAGGCCGCTGCTGGTGGACCGCATCTGCGAGTTCCTCGAGAAGGGGATCCACCCGGTCGTCCCGGAGCAGGGGAGCGTGGGGGCGTCCGGCGACCTCGCGCCGCTCGCCCACCTCGCACTCCCGCTCATCGGACGGGGGCAGGTGGAGATGGGCGGCCGGGTGATGCCGGCGCTGGTGGCGCTGCGCGAATGCCATCTCGAGCCCCTCGTGCTCCAGGCCAAGGAGGGCCTGGCGCTCCTGAACGGGACCCAGCTGATGAGCGCGCTGGGGGCGCTCCTGCTGGCCGATGCAGATCGCCTGACCCGGACCGCGTCCGTCGCCGCCGCGATGTCGCTGGAGGCGCTGCTGGGAACGGAGGTCGCCTACGCGGCGCCGTACCAGCTCGCCCGGCCGCACCCGGGCCAGGTCATCGTCGCCGCGGAGCTTCGCCACCTGCTGCGGGACTCCGGTCTGCAGGCCGCCCACCATGGGAGCGCCCACAAGGTCCAGGACCCGTATTCGCTCCGCTGCGTGCCGCAGGTCCACGGGGCCGTGCGCGACGCGCTGGACCACCTCCGCCGCGTGCTGGACGTGGAGCTCAACTCGGCCACGGACAACCCGCTGGTCTTTCCCTCCGGGGGCGAGGTGCCGGCCGACGCCCTGGCGACCGGCGGCGGTCTCGTGATCAGCGGCGGCAACTTCCACGGTGAGCCGATCGCGCTGGCGCTCGACTTCGCGAAGCTCGCCCTGTCCGAGCTCGGCGCGATCTCCGAGCGGCGGACGGCTCTGCTGATGGATCCGCGCCTCAACGGCGGGCTGCCGGCCTTCCTGGCCCCGGAGCCCGGCCTCAACAGCGGCCTGATGATCGCCCAGTACACGGCCGCCGCACTCGCTTCCGAGAACAAGGTCCTCGCCCACCCGTCGTCGGCGGATTCGATCCCGACCTCCGCCAACCAGGAGGACCACGTGTCGATGGGCGCTTCCGCGGCGCGCCACGCGCGGACGGTCCTCGACCACGTCCAGCAGATCGTGGCGATCGAGCTGCTGTGCGCGGCGCAGGCGCTCGACCTGCGACTGGCGACCCTCGCGGCGGCCGGGGCGTCGGTCTCGCCGGCCCCTGCACCCGCTCCCGGCCGGGGCGTGGTCGAGGCGCTCGGCCTGATCCGGGAGCGCATCGCCCCGCTGGGCGACGACAGGGAGCCGGGGCCGGACCTCGCGTCCGCGCTGGCGGTCGTCCGCGAGGGGGCCCTGGCGGGTCTCGTCGTCCGGGTAAGGAGCCGGGCTCGGCGCCTGCCCGCAACGTCCGCGTGCGACCGCTCGACCGGCCCCCGCGCGGCTTTCTGTCGCACGCTGTCGCTCCGCCCGTCGCTCGCCCGCGCCCACGCCCGCTGACGTCCTGCCGATAGACTCCGCTGAGCATGACCATCCGCATCATCGACGTGACCGACGACCCCGGCTTCGCGCTGGTGCCCCCGTGCGCGGACGCGGGGTTCGACCATCGCTCATGCGACTACTGGGAGGACGCGGACCGCGGCACGAAGACCGCGCGCGCTTCCTGGCTCCGCGCCGCCCCGCCGCCGGCACCCGCCCGGACGAAGCCCCGGAACCCGTTCGCGCTCGACGATGACGACGACCCGGCGGAGAACCCGTTCCTGCCGGCCGCCCGCAAGCCCGCGGCGAACCCGTTCCTGGACCGGGACGACGAGCCGATCGACAACCCCTTCGCCCCGCGGCCCGCCGCCAGGCCCGGGGTCGCCGCCGGCGCGCCCCCGAAGCTGCGGCTCCTCGCGCGCGGCCTCGCGGTGTTCGGGTCCTACGCCAAGGTGCTCGAGGAGGACGGCGTCCCGGTGGCGTACGTCCAGTTCGGGCCGCTGTCCGCGTATCCGCGCGCGCTGCGGACCCGCGAGCTGTACCCGAGGCTCCCGTCCGCGCCGCTGCCCGCGGTGATCACCTGCATCTCGACCACCGCCGCGGGACGTGGACGCGGACTCGCTGCCACGCTGGTCGTGGCCGTGTGCGACGACCTCGCCGCCCGGGGTTTCGCCGCCGTCGAGGTCTACCCGGAGGTGGGAGCGCGCCTCGAGGCGACGAGCGCCGCCGCGCCCGGGTTCTGGGAGCGGCTCGGGTTCCACGTCGCCGCGGCCGACGACCGCTTCCCCGTCCTGCGCCGGGAGCTCGGGTGAGGCTTCGGGCCGTCGCCCGGGGTGGGGCCCTCACTGTCCTGCTGGTCCTGGCCGCCGGCTTGCGGCGCCGCCGATGTCTCCGCCCCGCCCGGGACCGCGGCCCCAGGTCGGCATCGGGTCGCCGACCGCCTCGGCCGATGTGCCCGCCTCGTCCGGCGGGTCCGCATCGGCGCGCGTGCCCGCCCCGTCGGCCGCGTCCGCCACCGCCTCGCCGTCTCCCGGCATGTCGGCAGGCCCGTCGTCCGGCCCGACGGGCGCGGGAGTCGTGATGGACACCGGGCTGCTCTCGCTCCTCCCGACCGTCATCGGGACCGCTCGCGTCGAGTCGGAGCCGGCCGCGTTTGACGAGGCGATCGGAGACGCGTCGTTCGCCGCCAACGTGGACTCGGCGGCGTTCGCGGTCGTCGTCGACGGCGAGGACCTGGCGTCCGGTGTCGTGGCGCACCTGCGGCCGGGCGTGTACTCCGACGCGTTCTTCCGGGACTGGCGCGACTCCTACGACGAGGGTGCCTGCGGCCAGTCGGGCGGCGTCGCCGCGCACGCGCAGGCGGCGCTCGGCGGCCGGCCCGTCAACATCACCACGTGTGCCACCGGGCTGCGCGTGTACCACGCCTACGTGCCGGACCGCGAGGTCATCGTCTCGCTGTTCTCGGTCGGGGAGCGGCGGTTCGGCGAGAAGCTCCTGGACGGACTCCACCCCTGACCAGGGCTGTCGTCGGCGGAGCGATCCCGGGTCGGACGGCCGCGATCCGGCCGTCGTCGGCGTCGTAGACTCCGCCGGTGAGCACCGAAACCTCCGGCGTCGTGTCCTCGGGCCCGCGCCCCGTCCGCGCCCCGCGCGGCACCACCCTCTCCACCCGCGGCTGGCAGCAGGAGGCCGTGCTGCGGATGCTGATGAACAACCTGGATCCGGAGGTGGCCGAGAACCCGGACGAGCTCGTCGTCTACGGCGGCACGGGACGGGCCGCGCGGAGCTGGGCCGCCTTCGACGCGATCGTCCGCGAGCTCCGCACGCTCGCCGACGACGAGACGCTGCTCGTCCAGTCGGGCAAGCCGGTGGCGGTCTTCCGTACCCACGAGTGGGCGCCCCGGGTGCTCATCGCCAACTCCAACCTCGTCGGCAAATGGGCGACCTGGGACGTCTTCCGCGACCTCGAGCGCAAGGGCCTGACGATGTACGGCCAGATGACCGCGGGGTCCTGGATCTACATCGGGACGCAGGGCATCCTGCAGGGCACCTACGAGACGTTCGCGGAGCTCGCCCGCCAGCACTTCGCAGGGACCCTGCGCGGGCGCGTGGTCCTCACCGCCGGCCTGGGCGGGATGGGCGGCGCCCAGCCGCTGTCGGTGACGATGAACGAGGGCGTCTGCATCGCGATCGAGGTCGACGAGGCGCGCGCCCGGCGTCGCCACGAGATCGGCTACGTGGACCGCTTCACCCACTCCCCGCAGGAGGCGCTGGCGATGGCTCGCCAGGCGGCGGACGCCGGCGATGCCCTCTCGATCGCGCTCATCGGCAACGCCGCGGAGATCGAGCCGGCGTGGGCGAAGGCGGGCGAGTTCTTCGACGTCGTGACGGACCAGACCTCCGCCCACGACGCGCTGGGCGGCTACGTGCCGGCCGAGCTGACCCTCCGCGACGCGCACGTCCTCCGGATCAGCCAGCCGGACGTGTACATCCGGCGGTCGATGCGGTCGATGGCGAACCACGTGCGCGCGATCCTGGCGTTCAAGGACGCGGGTGCCGTCGCCTTCGACTACGGCAACAACCTGCGGGCGCAGGCCCAGGAGGCGGGCGTCGCGAACGCCTTCGCGTACCCCGGGTTCGTGCCCGCCTATATCAGGCCGCAGTTCTGCGAGGGTCGGGGGCCGTTCCGCTGGGTGGCCCTGTCCGGGGACCCCGCCGACATCCGCCGCACGGACGAGGCGATGCTGGAGCTCTTTCCGAACGACCGCGGCCTGCGCCGGTGGCTGGAGCTGGCGGAGGCCAAGGTCCCGTTCCAGGGCCTGCCGGCCCGGATCTGCTGGCTGGGCTACGGCGAGCGCGCGAAGGCCGGTCAGCGGTTCAACGAGCTGGTCGCGTCGGGCGAGGTGTCGGCCCCGATCGTGATCGGCCGGGACCACCTCGACGCGGGCTCTGTCGCGTCGCCCAACCGCGAGACGGAGGCGATGCTCGACGGGTCCGATGCGATCGCGGACTGGCCGCTCCTGAATGCCCTCGTCAACACCGCGGCGGGCGCCACCTGGGTGTCGATCCATCACGGCGGTGGCACCGGCATCGGCTACTCGCAGCATGCCGGGATGGTCGTGGTGGCGGACGGCACCGAGCTGGCCTCGCGCAAGCTGTCGCGCGTGCTCACCTCGGATCCGGGCATGGGCGTCGTGCGGCACGTGGACGCGGGCTACCAGCATGCGATCGACGTGGCCCGCGAGCGCGGCGTCCACATCCCGATGCTGGACGACCGGGGCTGATAGCCAGGGCCAGACGGGCCCGGCGCCCCGCCGCCACGGGCGCCGCCGGTCAGGCCGGAGCGGCGACCCCGGGGCCAACGGCCTCGTCCGCGAGCGGCTCGGGCATCTCCCTGATGTCCCGCACGGGTGACAGGAGGGGGAACAGCGCGGCCGTGAGCCCGAGGAGCGCACCGATCCAGATCGCCTCGTGGACGCCGACGGTGGTCGCCAGGATGCCGCCGATGATGCCGCCGATCGGCATCGTTCCCCACACGAGAAACCGGATCGTCGCGTTCATCCGGCCCTGCATCCGCAGCGGGCAGATCGCCTGCCGGTAGCTCACCTGGTTGATGTTGTAGGCCATGCGGCCGAACCCGCCGAGCAGGCCGCCGGCCACGAGGAGCGGGATCGGAGCCGCCGGCGGCGCGAGCGCCACCAGCACCGAGCTGAGGCTGCCCAGCGCGAGGGTGGCGATGATCGTCGGGCCGACCCCGAACCGGACCCCGAGCCGGTTCGCGGTCACTGCGCCGACGAGGCCGCCGACGTTCCCGATGGCGAAGATGACGCCGATCGTCACCGCGCCGAGCCCGAGATAGGCCGGGTCGGCGAGATAGACGATGAAGGTCGCGAACGCGATCGACGCGAACAGGTTCGACGTCGCCGTGCCGGCCGCGATCGCGCGCAGCGACCGGTTGCCGCCGACGAACCGCAGGCCGGCGCGGATGTCGCTCCAGATCGACGGGCGTCCCTCGACGGTCCCGTCGGCCGGGTGGACGACGGGCGGCTCCGGGCGCCGGATGAGGAAGATGAACGACGCGGACAGGACGAACGAGAGTGCATCGAGGAGGATGGCGATCGACGCGGTGAGCGCCCCGACGAGGAGCCCCGCGATGCCCGGGCCGGCGATCTGGGCGGCCGACTCGCTCACCTGGAGCTTGGAGTTGCCGTCGAGGAGCCGGTCGCGCTCGATGATGGAGGGCAGGTAGCTCTGGTTCGAGACGTCGAAGAAGACGGTCAGGACGCCCGTGACGAAGCCGACCGCGTAGAGCTGCCAGATCGTGAGGGCGCCGAACGCGTAGGCCAGCGGGATCGTCGCCAGGGCGAGGGCACGGCCGAGATCGCCGATGATCATGATCGGCCGCCGGCGCAGGCGATCCACCCACGCACCCGCGGGCAGCGTGAACAGGATGAACGGCAGCATCTCGATCGCGCCGAGGAGGGCGACCTCGAACGGTGAGACCCTGAGGCTCAGGACCGCGATCAGCGGGATCGCGAGCCTGCTGATCTGGCTGCCGAAGACCGAGATCGTCTCGGCCGTCCAGAGCTTGAGGAAATCGGGCTGACGCAGGAGCCCGCGGCTCGGTCCGCTCATCGTGCCCGAGTCTACCGCCGCGCGAAGGGCGCGAGCCCGGGCTCGACGGCCGACGCCGCAGGCCACCGGAGAGGTGATCCGCCGGCGTGATCCGGGTGGACGGGCGGCGGGGCGCACGGTCGCCAGAATGCGGCCGGCGCGGGCGGGTAGCATCGACCGGTGCTTGTCGAATCCGTGCCCAACGTGTCCGAGGGTCGCCGCCTCGACGTCGTCGAGCGCCTCGCAGACGCCCTCACCACGTCGGCCGACGTCTTCCTCCTGGACCGCACCTCGGACGCCAGCCACAACCGCTCGGTTTTCACGGTCGCGGGCGAGCACGGGGCGGTCGGCGCCGGGCTGGAACGGCTCATCGCCCAGGCGATCGAGGACATCGACATGGGGGCCCACACCGGCGAGCACCCTCGGATCGGCGCCGTGGACGTGGTCCCGTTCGTGCCGCTCGGCGACACCTCCATCGACGCGTGCGTGGAGCTGGCCCGCGAGTTCGGGGCCAGGGTCGCCTCGCGGTTCGGCCTGCCGGTCTACCTCTACGCCCGGGCCGCCATGCGACCCGACCGCGTGAAGCTCGCCGACGTGCGCCGCGGCCAGTACGAGGGGTTGAAGGAGGAGATCGCACACAACGGCCGGCGGCCCGACTTCGGCCCGTCGCGGATGCACCCGCGGGCCGGCGCGGTGGCCGTGGGTGCACGCCCCTTCCTCATCGCGTGGAACATCAACCTCGCGTCGGACGACGTCGAGCTCGCCAAGCGCATCGCGCGCCGCGTCCGTGAGTCGGGCGGCGGCCTGCCGCGCGTCCAGGCCAACGGGTTCCGCGTCGAGGAGCCCGACCGGGGCCACCCGGTGCGCGCCCAGGTGTCGATGAACCTCCTCGATTTCCACGTGACGCCGCTCTGGCAGGCATGGCAGGTCGTCGGCGAGCTGGCGGCGGAGGACGGCGTCGAGCTCGCCGAGTCGGAGCTGATCGGCCTCGCCCCGTTGGCAGCCTTCATGGGCGTCGCCGACCACGCCGGGGTCCCGCCGGATGCCCCCGCCCCAGTTCGACTCGCGGCGGCCGCCGGCGCGATCCGGCTCAGGGACTTCACGCCGCAGATGGCGCTCGAGCTCCGGCTCGCCGCCGCCCGCGACAGGGGATGAGCCTCCGGGTCATCGAGGGGGGCAGGGGCCACGCGGATGCCCCGGGGCTGCTGGTCCACGGCGCCACGCAGGTCGCCACCCTCGTGGGTGGCATCCATCGGGGCGCGGCCCAGGGCGACCTCGGGCTGCTCGACGCCGCGACGGTCGGTGGACCCGGGGCCGCCGGCGCACCGGTCGTGGCGTGCTGGGAGGGCAGGATCGTCGGGGTCGGGCCGCGCGACCTCGTGGAGCAGGGGCTGGAGGCGAACGGCTACCCGCTCGGCAGGTTCGTCCGCCTGGACGCGGACGGGGGCGTGGTCACGCCCGGCCTCGTGGACCCGCACACCCACCTCCTGTTCGCCGGCAGCCGCGAGCGGGAGCTCGTCCTGCGCCAGCAGGGCGCGGGGTACATGGAGATCCTCAACGCCGGGGGCGGGATCCTGTCCACCGTCACCGCCACCCGGGCGGCATCCGAGGACGAGCTCGCCGCGCACGGGCGGCGGTGGCTGGACGAGATGATCCGTCATGGTGTCACCACGGTCGAGGCCAAGTCCGGCTACGGGCTGGACCTGCCGACCGAGCTCCGCCTCCTGAAGGTCGCACACGAGCTCGGCGCCGAGGGGCCGGTGGAGGTCGTCCCGACGTTCCTGGGCGCCCACGCCGTCCCCGCCGAGTACCGCACCCGTCCCGACGGCACGGAGGCATACGTGCGGAGCGTCATCGAGGAGCAGCTGCCCAGCGTGGCCGCGCAGGGCCGGGCGCGCTCGTGCGACGTGTTCTGCGAGGAGGGCGTGTTCACGGCCGACCAGAGCCGGCGGATCCTGCGGGCGGCCGAGGCCTACGGCATGGCGGTCCGCCTCCACGCGGACGAGCTCGCCCCGTCGGGCGGGGCGGAGCTGGCGGCCGAGCTCGGCGCGCTGTCGGCGGATCATCTGCACGTCCCCAGCGACGAGGGCGTTGCCGCGCTCGCCGACGCGGCCCTCGGCCCTCACCCCGTCGTCGCCACCCTCCTGCCGGCCACGACGTGGTTCCTGATGACCGAGGAGGCGGCGCCGGCCCGACGATTCATCGATGCCGGGATCCCGGTCGCGCTCGGCACGGACTTCAACCCCGGCACGTCGCCCACCCCCAGCCTGCCCCTGGTGATGACCGTCGCCTGCCTCGAGATGCGGCTCTCGCCGGCGGAGGCGCTGGTGGCAGTGACGGTGAACGCCGCCTACGCCGTCGGTGTCGGCGACGACTCGGGTTCGATCGAGCCCGGCAAGCAGGCCGATCTCGTCATCTGGCGAGCCGGGAGCGTGGAGCAGCTGCCCTACTGGGTCGGTGCGGACCTCGTCGACGTCGTCGTCAAGCGCGGCCGGGTGGTCCACCGGCGGGGCGGCTGACCGGATCGCCCCGACCGACGCCGCGACACGGCCGCGCCGACACGGGCCGCGCCGACCCGCCCGGAGCCTCCGGCCTACTGCACGAGGGCAAGGAGCAACAGCAGCTGGCCCGTGTGGTACGTGACCATGACCGCCACCCTGAGGCTCGCGGAGCCCCTGGGGGACCGGGGCGGCGGGGCCCGGAACCTGCCCCATGCGAGCATCGCGTCCGACGCGACGAACAGCCACGCACCGAGGATCGCGGCCGGCAGGCCGGTGCGCGTGGCGGCGACCGCCATGCCGCAGATCACGACCAGGTAGACGACGACCGGTGCTCCCGAGACGCTGGCGGCGAGCCGCCGAGATCAGCACCCGACCCACGGTGGCGACGACCGCGCCCGCCACCACCGCACCGACGAGGGCCCACACGGCAGACCCTGGCAGCTGGGCGAAGGCGACCAGGTAGGCCAGGTGCGCCGCCAGGAATGCGAGGAGCCCGGCGACGAACCGCCCGGGCGGCAGGAGCAGCACGTCGCCGGCCAGGGACGCTGCGAGCGCGGCGATCAGCCATGGGCGCACGGCGGCAACGTCGCCCGCGCCGGCCGGCCACGCGACCGCCGCGGCGAGCAGCGCCACGAGCACGAGTGGCTTGGCGACCCGCTCGAGCGTCCGCGCACGCGCCCCGTCCCGCCAGACGGCGATCCAGTCGACGATCGCCGCGCCGGTCGCGATCGCGATCAGGCTCCCGACGAGCGGCGTCACCGGGATCAGGCCTTGCCGCGCGACTCCAGCACGACGGTCGTCGTCTCCGACGGCAGGGTCGACGCCGTGACCGACAGCTTCTGCTGGACCGTCGGCTCGGCGCCCATCTCGTGGAGGAACTTCTGCAGCGCGTCCTCGCAGTCGGCCTCTTCCTCGCAGACAGGCATCGGCACCACGATCCTCGGGTCCAGCTGGGCGACCAGCGCCGCCGCCGTGGTCGCCGAGAGCGCGCCACCGATCGGGACACACGCGATGTCGACGTGGCCGACGTCGCCCAGCTTCTCCTGGGTCAGCTCATGGCCGATGTCGCCGAGGTGGATCGTGTGGATCCCGTCCAGCTCCGTCACGAACGCCGTCTGGCGACCGCGCTGCGTGCCGCGTGCCGCGTCCCGGTATGTGCGGACGCCGGTGACGAGGGCGTCATGAACCTCGTATTCGCCCGGACCATCGAGCACGAAGGCCGGTTCCAGGCTGGTGGGAATGGCGGTCGCCCCGTCCCGCGAGACCTTGCCCGCCTTCCTGACGACGGGGCTGTCGTCGGGGTGGCTGAACGTGATGACGTCCCCGGTGATGCCGCGGCCGGTCGGCCCGACGATCGCGGGATAGGGGTCGTTCACGACGACGGCGTCCTTGCCGCGCAGCCGGATGCATGTTCGTCCGTACCAGGTGAGCTCCATGAGCCGATTCTTGCACAGGCCGCTGCACCGGGACCCACCCGCCACGCACCGGTCGGTCCGCAGTACGACCCGAGGGCGGCCCACGTCATTCGTCGGGGGAGACGGGCGGGAAAAGGAAGGACCGGAGACGCCTGCCCAATCGGCGCCCCCGGTCCCGAGGGAGGGAGGATGGAACGTGAGGGGTTGTTCCGAGATGCACGGTAATCGGCTCCGGATTCAACGGCGAGTCGCCTAACGGTTAAGAAACGGACATCTCGTGCCCGGAACCACGCGGCACGCAGGGTGCGTCCGGGCGGCATGGCAATATCCACGGTCATGACCCAGCTTCGAAACCGCGGACCCGCGTCCGCTCTGATTGCCGTCGCCCTCCTGCTGGCGGCCTGCGGCAGCGCCACCCCGACCGCGTCTCCGGCCCCCCCGACGTCGTCGGCGTCGTCGGCGCCGTCGACAGCCACGCCTGCCGCCCCCGTCTCACCTCCGGCATCGCCCGCGGTCTCGGCATCGCCGGCCACCGGTGACACGAACGCCGCCCTCTACACGCAGATCGAGGAGCAGGTGATCAAGCTGCGCGGCCTCCAGCCGAAGACGCCCGTGGCGCGGCACATGGTGGACCAGGCCGGGTTGCGCGATCTCATGACCCAGAAGATCAAGGAAGAGAGCCCCGCCGGGGACGTCAAGGCCGCCGAGACGCTCTACAAGCAGCTGCTCCTCATGCCGCAGGACGCCTCGCTTGCCGACCTGCTCGTCGACCTGTACTCCACCCAGGCCGCCGGCCTGTACGACAACAAGACCAAGCAGCTGTACGTGGTGTCGAAGTCGGGCGCGCTCGGCCCCGTGGAGAAGGTCACGTATGCCCACGAGTACACACACGCGCTCCAGGACCAGAACTACGACCTCACGGGTCTCGTCGGTGAGGAGAAGGACCAGTCCGACCGCTCGCTCGCCCGGACGACACTGGTGGAGGGCGATGCCTATCTCACCATGGGGCTCTGGGCGCAGCAGAACCTGTCCGCCGAAGAGATGGGCAAGATCGCCGCGGCGACCGATCCGTCGTCCGAGGCGGCCCTGGCGAAGCTCCCGGAGATCATCAAGCAGTCGCTGCTGTTTCCCGCGACCTCGGGGATCGGCCTCGGGATCCGCGACTACACGAGCGGCGGTTTCGGGGCGATCGACAAGCAGTTCGCCGCCCCGCCCGACTCAACCGAGCAGATCATCCATCCCGAGAAGCTCGACGCCGGCGAGAAGCCGGTCGCCGTGCGATTCCCGGCCGACCTCGCGGGCAAGCTCGGCGACGGCTGGACGGTGCCGCTCCAGGACACCATCGGCGAGATGGAGACCGAGATCCTGCTTCGCGAGGGCGGCGCGTCCAACTCGGCGGACGCGGCGGCCGGGTGGGGCGGGGACCGCGTGGCGCTGATCGAGGGTCCGGGCGGGGCGGTGGCCGTGGTGCTGGACACGGCGTGGGACACGAAGGCGGATGCCGCCGAGTTCGGGACGGCGCTCGAGCCCCTCCTCGCCAAGCTCAAGGCCTCCGGACGCGCCGCGGCCGTGCTGACGCCGGAGCCGGGCCGCGTGGTCCTGGTCAGCGGCAGCTCGGACGATGTGCTGGGACGTGTCACGAACGTCCTCGGCCTCGCGCAGTAGGCTCCGGCGTGGAACCCGAGCCGCCCGGAGACGGCCCAGCCGGTCTGCTGGACTGCCGCCACTGCGGCTGGCGGGGCTCAGGGGCCCGGGCGATCGGGGGGATCGCGAGGTTCGGGGGGATCGCGGGCTCCGGGGGGATCGGGGCGATCGGGGAGACGTGCGACCGACCGTCGGGCGAAGGACCGGCGACCGAATGCCCGAGGTGCCACGCGGTGGTCGAGCCCGGGATGCCGTCGATCGGTGAGATCCGGGCTGCACGCCGGGTTCCGGAAGGCTGACCGCCGCGGGGGCCGCGCGCCGTGCGACGACCCCTGAACCGCCCTCGCGGTCGGGCGCGACCGGCCGGCACGCGTGCACGCCATGCATGAAATCGCCCGGTCCCCGGGCACGCCGTGCGCGCCACGCACGAGCGGGACGGCTTTGCCCGGCTCCGGGGCGCTGAGGACGTCGCGGCGGTGCGTGCCATGCACGGCGACGGCGTCGCCGGTCCGAATTCGTGCATGCGACGCACGGGTCGCCCGGGCACCCGCGACGATCGGCGTCGCCGGCCCTACATCGACTCGGGTGCGGAGATCCCAAGCAGCGCCAGCGCGTTGGCCAGCGTCGTCCTCGCGGCCAGGGCCAGGGCCAGCCGCTTCGCGGAACGGTCGGGCTCGGCCGGCTCGATCACGCGAGCGTCGCGGTAGAACGCGTGGAACTGCGTCGCGAGGTCCGTGGCGTACGCCGTGATCGCCTGCGTCTCCTCGGCCAGGACCGCGTCCTCCACGACCTCCGGAAACCGGATGACCGCGCGTGCCAGGGCACCATCCGCCTCGCCGGCCAGCAGCCCGTCGACGCCTGCCGCCGGAGCGAGACCCGCCTCGGACGCCTTGCGCAGGATCGAGGCGATCCGGGCATGTGCGTACTGCACGTAGTAGACGGGGTTCTCGGCCGACTGCTTCCTGGCCAGCTCGATGTCGAAGTCGATCTCCACGTGCGCGGCCCGTGACGCGAAGAACCAGCGGGCGGCGTCGGTACCGACCGCGTCCAGCAGGTCGTCGAGCGTCACGAACGTGCCGGCGCGCTTCGACATCGAGACCTCGACGCCGTCGACGACGAACCGGACCCAGCCGACCAGCAGCACCTGGTAGTGGTCCGGGTCGTAGCCCATCGCCTGGGCCGCATTCTTGTTGCGGGCCACCGTGCCGTGGTGGTCGACCCCCCAGATGTAGACCAGGTGGTCGAAGCCGCGGCTGAACTTCTCGGTGACGTAGCCGATGTCGGCGGCGAAGTACGTCGGCCGGCCGTCGGAGCGGTAGATCACGCGGTCCTTGTCGTCGCCGAAGGTGGTGGACCGGAACCAGACGGCACCGTCCTGCTCGTAGACGTCGCCGGCCGCGCGAAGGCGCTCGACGGCGCGTCCGACCCAGCCCTCGTCGTGGAGCGAGGCCTCGCTCTTCCAGACATCGAAATGCACGCCCAGGCGCTGGAGGGTCGCCTCGATCATCGCGCGCACGCGCCTCGCCGCCCACCGGCCCACGATGTCCGCTTCGTCCGCACCCGGCTCCGACGCCATGGCCCAGACGTCGTCCGGCATCGCCCGCGCGAGGTCCTCCACGTAGGCTCCCTTGTAGCCGTCCTCGGGAACGGGCTCGCCTCGCCGCACGGCCGCCACCGACGCGCCGAGGTGCTCGACCTGGGCGCCGGAGTCGTTGAAGTAGTACTCCCGTGTGACCTCCTGCCCCCCGGCCTCGAGGACCCGGCAGAGCAGGTCGCCCACGAAGGCCCCGCGCGCATTGCCCACGGTGAGCGGACCGGTGGGGTTCGCGGAGACAAACTCGACGTTGACCCGGCGCGGGTTCACGGCCGGGATCCGGCCCCAGGACTCCGGGACGGCGAGGATCCCGGCGACGACGCCGGCGACGGCGTCGTCGGTGACGCGCAGGTTGAGGAAGCCCGGGCGAGCGACCTCCACGGAGGCGATCAGCGACGTGTCCGAACCGTTGCGCAGCGAGGCCGCGAGCGCCTCCGCGATCTCCATCGGTGGCCTGCGCAGCGGGCGGGCCAGCTTCATGGCCAGGTTCGTGGCGAAGTCCCCGAAAGCCGGGTTGGCCGGTCGCTCGATCTCCACCGCGGGCGCCAGCGTCGGGTCGTCGATCGCGGCCACGTGACCGGCCGCCACGGCGTCTGCCCAGGCCCGCTGCACCGCGGCTCGAACCCTGGCGCGGACTGCCCGGGGCATGGCGGCTCTGTTCGGCGGGGCTTGGCACCGGGTCCTCCTGGGCGGGCGTCGAGGGTGGCGGCGGCCATCGTAGCGGACGCGTCGACGTCGCCCGCTGGTGCCAGGACCCGCGGTGCCCGGAGGCACCGCTGACGGCACCTTCGACCGTCCGGCCGAGGGGATCGGATCTGTCTGGTGCGGTCCTGACCAGTACCTCTTTCGGATCCCCGACCGGTACCGTGCGAGGGCAGGTGCCGGCGCACGACCTGGCCCTCCGCCGATCCGGCCGCGGCCTCGTCCGCCCCGCTGGCACCGGCGTCGAACCTGGGGTCCCCGAGACCCGGACGGGACGCACAAGCCTGAGTGCGTCCCGTCCGCTTTCTTTCCGCAGCGGACGGACCGGACGCCATTGGTACCAGGACCCGGCGGTGCCGGTGCGCAACGCATCCGGTCCGATGGTGCGGTTCGGTGTCGTGATGTCGGGTGGGTGACCAATCTTCGGTACTGGACACGCCCCGGACCCTGACGCACCATGAGCATGTCAACACCCACAGGCAAGTGGCGGTGGACGCAGTCATCGCCCGGAGTATTCCGAGCGTCCCATCGGGGCCCAGCAAATAGGGGAACATCCATGAAGCTCACCAGGATCACTCGAACGGCGGGCTGGCTCGCCGTAGCCGGCCTGCTCGGCGCGGCGCTGATCGCGCCGTCCGCAAGCCTTGCCCAGACGGGCAACCAGACCAACGTGCCGTGGAATGCCGGTGCCTCCAACTGCACCGGCGGCCCGGACGGCTCCTTCACCCCGGGTGCCGGTGAGGTCGTGTGGGTATTTGTCCACTCGGGTGTGGACAAAGATCTCACCGGCACGCTGACGGCCAACTTCCAGACGGCCGGCCAGGAGACCGCACAGAGCTACGTCCAGGGCGGGATCAAGTACGCGATCACCACAGGCCACGACACGCTCCTCAACTTCTCCGACACCATCGACGGCGGCGTCCTCACGCTGAGCCACACGTGCTACGCGACCACCACCACGACGACCACGTCGGACACCACCTCGAGCGAGACCACCTCGAGCGACACGACCACGTCGGACACCACCTCGAGCGAGACCACCTCGAGCGACACGACCACGTCGGACACCACCTCGAGCGAGACCACCTCGAGCGACACGACCACGTCGGACACGACCTCGAGCGAGACGACGGACACCACGACGTCTGACACCACGACGTCTGACACGACGACCTCGGACACCGACGCTCGAGCGAGACCACGACCTCGGACACGACGACGTCGGACACCACCTCGAGCGAGACCACGACGAGCGACACCACGACGTCGAACACGACGTCGAAGGAGACGCCGAGCGGTAGCGTCGAGGCTGAGACCGGCAAACCCAGCCACACCCCGCCGAGCACCGACACCGTCTCGAGCTCCGGCGGCTCGGGCCCGTCGAACGGCACCTGGCAGCTGCTCCTGGTCGCCATGGCCGGGCTCCTGGCAGCAGGGCTTCTCCTGACGCCGGCCGCTGCGACGCAGCGCAAGAAGCGCTAACCAGCCACTCCGGCGCCGTGGGGCGCCAGACCACACGAACGAACCGGCCGGGTCGGGCATCAGCCCCCCGGCCGGTTTTCTGTCTGTCGGCCGGTTCTCCGTCCCCCGGCCGGCCGGCTGCGCGCCCTCCCCCGTCCTGCCCCGAGGGCGCCGGGGCGCCGATCCCCGTCGACGCGGCGATCGCGTGGTCAGCCGGTGCCGGCCACCCCTCGCCACAGCTGGACGCCGTCCACCTCGACCGGAGGGCGCCCGAAGAGATCCCTGAAGAAGCCCACCATCTGGTCCCGGTGATCCATCGGTCCCGACCACCACGTCGGTGATGCCGGCCGTCGCCAGCTCCCGGAGCACCTGGTCCCGCACGGATCCACGGGCAACCAGCGTCACCCCGTCGTCCTGGATCCGTTCCATGATCCGGGTCAGCTGCGTCGACTGTGGGCCGTACCTTGGGTTCCCGTTCGCGTCCGGCACGAAGGCGTACGCCTCGTACAGCCGGGGCCGGTTGCCCGCCACGGCCGCCCACAGCATCGGGGCAGCCCCCGCGCCGTCGGTGAAGTGCGGTGCGACGAGCACGAGCGCGTCGTCGCCGACCCCCTGGCGGTCGAACGACCGGAAGAACTCCGGGACCTCGACGGTCGAGGAGGCGAGCGGAGCCGGGATGGCGAGTGCGATCGCGAGACCGAGTGCGACCAGGCGGGGCACGGCGTACGCGGGCCGCCGCACGGCCAGCTCGCCCACGAGGACGGCGACGATCGTGGCGATCGCGAGCCACATGTAGAGCGTGAGTCGGCCGGGGATGGCGTGCTCGAGGAGCGGCATGAGGCTGAGCGGCAGCCACGGCAGCGGCAGGTCCGTCGTCATGTTCCCGACCCGCAGCGTCTGTCCGAGCGACAGGACGAACATCGCCGCTGCCACCAGCCCCGCCACCCGCATCCGGAGGTCGGTCCATCGCCGCGCCACGACGACGACGAGGATCGCGAGCAGCGGCAGGCCCACATAGGCGGTCGCCTCGTGGTAAAGGCTGCTGAAGTCATGCGAGATGCGGGTCGCGGCCTCCGGGGCGAACAGCTGGTACCCCGTCGGCACCACGAGGTTGAGCAGGTCCGTCGAGAACATGGCCGTGTCCTGGACACGGCCGGTGACCCGCTGCGGCCCGAGGAACTGCACGGCCAGTGGCAACCCGGCGACGAGAATGAGGCCGGCCAGTGCCGGGAGGAAGCCGCGGGCGACGCGCCTGACTCCCTCGGTGATGAGCGCCGCGGTCGCGGGTGACGATGGCCAGGACCCCCGCGAACACCGCGGCCGCGACGGCGCCCGTGGCCAGGATCTCCTCGGAGGTCAGCAGCTGGATCCCGGCGAGCACGCCGAGCGCCGCACCGAGCGTCACCGGGTTGCGGCGACGGCGGACGAGCATCTCGTCGAGCACGATGAGGACGAGCGGAGGCGCCCACACCGAGACCAGGTTCAGGTGCAGCGCGGCGTGCGAGGCGACGTATGGCGAGAACGCGTACACGGCCCCGCCCGCGAGCGGCCCCGCGATGCCGTTCGCGTACCGGTGCAGCGCGGCGAAGCAGGCCAGACCGCTGAGCGCGATCGCCCCGACGATCCCCACGTTGTAGGCGAACACCGGGCCCGCCACGACCGTGATGGGCGCGAGCGCGAGCCCGATCGGCGCCATCAGCGTGTTCCACATCAGGTTGACGCCGGCGGGGGCGTTGATCTGGGTGGTCACGAACGGGTCGATGCCCCGTCCGATCGACGTCGGGATCCAGCGCAGGAACCACATCGCCTGCTCCTGGTCGCAGCAGCCCCCGATCCAGCGGGTGGTGGGCGCCTGCCACGCCTGGGCGGTCAGGAGGACGGCCAGCACGACGTAGAGCAGGAAGGCGCCCATGAAGGCGGACCAGGCGAGGCGGCCCGTGACGACCGGCGCTTCCGGATGCGTCCGGGCGGCCATGGGTCAGGGGATCTGCCGGAACGGGAAGTACGCCGCGAAGCCGACGGCGTACGCGACCACGAACCCCCACAACACGAACCGCGGGAGCCCGGACCGGGCCAGCAGGATCGCGATCGCCGCCGCGATCGCCGGGATCGCGGGCAGGAAGTAGTAGATGTACATGATCCGGTTGGTGAGGATGGCGAGGGCCACGAACGGGAGGTAGTTGGCCGCGCCCCAGGCGACTGCCCAGAGCGCGAGGCCGTTACGCGTGCGCCTTGCGTACCACAGCACGAACAGCGTGCTCAACGGGATCGCCCCCGCCAGCAGGGGGTTGAGGGCGCCCCGGAAGTCGATCGACGGGGTCGAACGGAGGACCTGCTCCCCGGCGTGGACCGTCACATCCACGCGCAGGTAGGCGATCTGGCACTCGTTGAAGATCCACTGCCACGGCAGGCTGTCCGCGCCCGGGCAGAACCCCGTGTTGGTGGTCGGGGCACCGAGCTTCGCGCCATACTCCAGCATCCGCCGCACGTGGTCGAACGGGGTCGCGAACGTCGTGACGCGCGCGTCCAGCAGGGCGAGCCCGGCGAGACCGACGACGACGACGGTGAGGCCGAAGACGAACGGCCCGCGCAGGTCTGCAATCGGGATGCGCCGCCCGCGCCACCACCGCCCGCCGGCCTGCAGCAGATACAGGAGCAGGATCGCCGCCACGCCGTAGACGGCGGTGATCTTGACCAGGAGCCCGATCGCCACCGCCACGCCGGCCAACGCCCATCGGCCACGCAGCGCCAGCAGGGATGCGACCAGGATCGGTGCCAGGGCGAGCATGTCGAGCGTACCGATCCGGCCGTGCACGAACGTGAGGTTGTCGAACGCCAGGAAACCGGCGACGAGGAGCGCCATCCGTGCCGACTCGCGGGTGGTGCGCACGATCCCGTAGGTGGCGGCGACGGCGACCATGCCCGCCACGATGCTGGGCATGCGCCACCCGATCCCGTTGTCGCCGAACACGAGCATCGACAGCGCCATGAGCACCTTGCCGAGCGGCGGGTGCTCGGTGTTCGGGTCCAGCCCGGCCAGGCTCCCGGCGTAGTGGGCCCCTTCCGGCACGGGCCACCCGAGCAGGGTCCGCGCGGCATTGACGTAGTAGGCCTCGTCGAAGATGAGCGCCCCCGCCGGGACGTTGAGCCACGCGACACGCGCGACGAACGCGGCGACCAGCAGCAGGGCGAGCACGGTGGCTGGGTCGCCGAGGTTGTCCCGGATCCGGCGGCCGGCCCCGATCACCAGGCGTCCCGGCCGGCTGCCGGCGACGGCCGCCAGCCCGCGCCCGGGTCCCTCGGCGCCCGTCGGCTCTTCGCCAGGATCGACCACGGGTTGCATCGTCCTCCGTTCGGCAAGCGCCCGAAGCGTAGCCGACGTCGTGAAGGTCGCGGGTCCGTCGGCCGCACCGCTGGGTGCAGGGACTCAGAGGTCGATGCGAGTCCCCGGCCAGACCATCTCCACCGGCCCGTCGTAGAACGCGCGCACCGACGCGATCGTGGCGTCCGGGTCGCGGCCCATCAGGAGGTGGGTGAGCAGCACGCGTCCAGCGCCGGTCGCGGCGGCCACGCGACCGACGCCCGGTCCGTCGAGGTGGAGGACATCGGGCGGGACCGGCCCCGGACCGAAGGACGCCTCGGCGAGGAGGCAGTCGCCGGGCCGGATCAGCGCGGCAAGGTCGTCCGCGCGCCCGCAGTCGCCGGAGTAGACGAGCCCCACTTCACCACCGCCCGCGACGCGCAGCGCATAGCTCTCCTCGGTGTGGGTGACACGGCGAGCCTCGAGCCCCAGCGCCCCGATGCTGCGTGGCTCCTCGCCGAGCGCCTCGGTGTCGAGCGCCCCGGCGGTGAAGCCCGGCTCCCCGTGCAGCGCGTCCAGCCGCTCCGCGAGCGCGCCCGGTCCGAGCACCCGCAACCGCCGCGGCGGTTGGAACTCGTAGCGCAGGTAGTGGCGGAGTGGCACGAGGTCGATGAAGTGGTCCGGGTGGAGGTGGCTGACCACCACCGCCGCGATGTCGGGCGGGGAGACGTGTGGAAACAGGCGCGTGAACGAACCCTGGCCCAGGTCGAGGAGCACGTGGGTGGTGTCCTCGGAGACCAGGTAGGAGGCCCCGGACGCACCCTGCCGATCGGTGTAGGCCGGACCGGCGCCCAGCACCGTCAGTCGCATCCCTCGACCCTCATTTCCATCGGGGGAGCGTAGCGCGCGCCCGCTATGTCGTGCTCAGGGCTCGTGCTCAGGGCTTGCGGGATGCGGGTGACGCAGGCGCGGGAGGCGGCGTCCTGTGCTGGGTGTCGGCGGGGGCCTTCGTGGGCTTCGGCGCGTGAGTGGGGTCCGGCTTCGGGGCGGGAGTGTGGGCCGGCCTCGCGGTCGCGTCGGGCTTCGGCGTGGCCACGGGATCGGGCCCGCTCCCGCCCGCGTTCCCGTTCCCGCTGCCGCGTTCCCGTTTCCGCTTCCCGCTCCGCGTTCCCGCTGCTCCCGCCGTTGCCGCCCCGCGTTCCGCCGCCGCCGTTGCCGGCCCCGCCGCCGCCGTTGCTGCCGCCCGTCCCGTTCCCGCCCGCGCCCCCACCGGCGGCTCCGTTGCCGGGCTCGGCAGCCTCGGTCGCCGTCAGGCGGTCGATGGCCGTGTCGCTGGCGGCCAGCGCCTGGTCCAGCCCGGCCATCGCCGACTCGGGCGCGGTCGCCGCGACACGGGCGAGCACCGCACGGTGGGCGGCGACGGCCTCGTGCGCCCGGATCGCCGGATCACCGGTGGTGGCACCGAGGGTGTCGGTCGTCCGCTCGTAGGCCGCCAGGGCCGCGGAGAGCGCCCCCTGGTCGTTCCGGCTCGATGCCTCCACGGCCTCGGCTACGCGGGCCTGCGCCCAGGCGATCTGTGCCTCGACACGTGACGCAGGATCCGTCGGCAGCACGAGCTCCTCGAGGGCGAGACGCGTCTCGTAGAGGGGACCACCCGCACGGGACGCCGCGAACGCCGTGGAACCGACCAGCAGGCCCGCGAGCATGGCGGCCGCAAGGGCCGCCGAGACCCGCCGCGCTCCCCAGCGGGCGAACGGTCCGCGCCGGCGACCCGCGTCAAGCCGGCGACCCGCGCCAACGACGGCCCGCCGGGACGGATCGGTCGCGGCCGTGTCGCCCAGGTCCAGGCGGCGGCGCCAGGCCTCCGCCATCACGGCCGAGCGGGCGCGCCGCGACTCGGCGGGGCTGGGATCCAGCCTCACCCGCGCGTACCGTGCCAGCATCCGCTCGAGCGCCTCGCCCGCCTGCGGCTCCAGGGCCTGCATCTCGTCCTCGTTCACCGGATCGTCCCCGACGCTCGTCCAAGCTCGTCGGGCTCGGCCTGCACGCCCAGCTCCCGACGAAGCGCAGCGATGGCCCGGAACTGGAGGCCCCGGACGGTGCCTTCCTGCCGGCCCATGGCCACGGCCGCCTCCCTCGCGGAGAGTCCCGCGAAGAAGCGAAGCTCGATGGCCTCGCGCTGCTCCGGCGTCAACCGGCGCAGCGCACTCGCGACGCTGTCCAGCTCCTGGCGGAGAACCGCCAGCTCGTCCGGGCCGTCGAGGTCACCCGATCGCTCACCGATCAGCTCGAGCGTCGTGTGCTCGCGACGCGTCCGGACATGGTCGATCACAACGTTCCTGGCCAGCCGGAACAGCCAGCCCCCGAAGGGGACGCCCCGCGATTCGTACCGCGGCAGCGCCTCCAGGGCCTTGACGAAGACGAGCTGCGCCAGGTCCTCCGCGTCGCTCGGGCGGCCGACGCGGGCGGCGACGTAGCGGTAGACCGGCCCGTGGTAGTGGTCGAAGAGGGCCCCGAATGCCTCGGGATCGCCACCCTTCGCCGCCCCCACGAGACGCTCGATCGCCTCGCCGTCGATCGTCATAACGATCCGTGCTCCCCGGTGTTAGGGCCGCTCAGGCAGGTCGCATGCCGTATGCCGGGTTGGGGATGGTGATCCGCTCGCCCCCGCGCCGGAAGGTGAGCGCGTCGAAACCCGCGCTCGCGGCCTGACGATACGCCACCGCGAGGCCATATGCGAACCACTCCGTTCGATGGGCGTCCGACCCGATGGTCACGTGCCGGCCGCCCAGCTCCCGGTAGCGGGCCACGATCGCGGCCGACGGATAGGTCTCGCGCGGCATCTGCCTGAGGCCCGACGCGTTGACCTCGAGCGCCGTCCCGGTCTCGACCAGCGACGCCAGGACCGGTTCGTAGAGCTCGGGAGCCCGCGCGAGGTCCCCGGGCATCACGTGCGGCACGAGGTACCGCTTCACGAAGTCGAGGTGCCCGATCGTGTCGAACAGGCCGGAGCGTGCCGCCCCGATGACCTCGTGGAAGTACGGGGCCAGGATGTCCGGCAGCGACCGCGCGCCCACGAACGCGGCCACGCTGGCCGCCGTGTACGGCGAGTCCGCGCCGATGTGCACGCTGCCGATAACGTAGTCGTGCGGGTGGCGGGCGAGCCAGCCCCTGATGTCCTCCTCGAATGCACGCTCGTAGGTGACCTCCACGCCGAACTGGATCGCGAGGCCACGGTCGGCCCAGCGGGCGGCCGCCTCGCGCACGTCACGCTCCCGGTCCGCGAACGAGGAGAACCCGTAGGCGGGCAGCGTGGGATCGAAGTCGACGTGGTCGGTGATCGCCAGCTCCGGGATGCCGCGCTCGACGGCGAGCGCGCAGTACGCGTCCAGCATCGCGTTGGCGTCCGGCGAGCGCACGGTGTGGAGGTGCGAGTCGAGCGGCAGGTCCCGCGACTCGCCCAGCCCGGCGGCAAGGCCGTTGCGCCAGACCTCGAGCTCGACGTCGGCGCGGGGCCGCGTATCCGCGGGATCCGGGGTGCCGAGGTGACGGCGGCTCACCCGGCGGTCACGCGGAGCTCGCGGCCGACGCGGTCGAATGCCGCCACCGCCTGGTCGAGCAGGTCGTCGGTGTGCGCCGCTGTCACGATCGTGCGGATCCGAGCGCGGTCCAGGGACACGGTGGGGAAGACGACCGCCGTCCCGAACACGCCCTCCTCGAACAGGCGGTTCGAGAAGCGGATGGTCGTCTCGCTGTCGCCCAGCATCACCGGCGTGATCGGTGTCTCGCTCCGGCCGATGTCGAAGCCGAGGCGGGCGAGCTCCGCCTTGAAGCGGCGAGTGTTCGCCCAGAGCCGCTCGATCAGCTCGGGCTCGTCCTGCATGATCGCGATCGCCTCGCGGCAGGCGGCGGCCACGGCGGGCGGATGGCTGGTGGAAAACAGGAACGGCCGCGCTCGCTGGACGAGGATGTCGCGCAGGGCCTGGCTCCCGGCAACGTATCCGCCCAGGACGCCGACCGCCTTCGACAGCGTGCCGACCTGGATCGCCACCCGCCCCTCCAGCCCGAAGTGGTTGACGGAGCCGCGGCCGTCCCTCCCCAGGACGCCCGACGCGTGGGCGTCGTCCACCATGACCGCGGCGCCGTATTCCTCGGCCGCGGCGACGATCCCCGGAAGCGGCGCGATGTCGCCGTCCATGCTGAACACGCCATCAGTGACCACCAGGATCAGCCGGTACGGGGCGCCGTGACCGTCGCGGCCCTGCTCATTTGCTTCCCGCAGGACCTCGCGCAGCGATGCAACGTCCGCGTGCCGGTAGATCTTGCGTGGCGCCTTCGAGAGCCGCATGCCGTCGATGATGCTGGCGTGGTTGAGCTCGTCGGAGACGATGAGGTCCGTCTCGCCGGTGATCGTCGGGATGACCCCGGTGTTGGCCGTGAAGCCGCTCTGGAACGTGAGGACGGCCTCGGTGTGCTTGAAGGTCGCGAGGTCCGCCTCGAGCTCCTCGTGAAGGGTCATCGTCCCGGCGATCGTGCGGACGGCGCCCGACCCCGCCCCGTAGGCTTCCACGGCCTCGATCGCCGCCCGCTTCATCCGCGGGTGGTGTGACAGCCCCAGGTAGTCGTTGGACGACAGGCTGATGACCCGGCGGCCGTCGAGGGAGGCGATGGGCCCCTGTGCGGACGACATGACCCGCAGGGGGCGGTAGAGGTGGCGCTCACGGAGCGCGGCGAGCTCGTCGTCCAGGAACGCGAGCGGGTTCGGGCGCGATGCGCTGCCCATCGTCAGGCCTCCGTGCCGCTCACGCGGTCCAGTCCATGATGACCTTCCCCGAGTCGCCCGAGCGCGCGGTGGCGAACGCCGCCTCGAACTCGCGGAACGGGAAGCGGTGCGTGATCGCCGGCCCGATGTCGAGGCCGGACTGGAGCATCACCGTCATCTTGTACCAGGTCTCGTACATCTCCCTGCCATAGATGCCCCGGATCGTCAGCAGCTTGAACACGATCTCGTTGACGTCCAGGGAGATGTCCTGGGTCGGGATTCCGAGGATCGCGATCGAACCGCCGTGGGCCATGTTGTCCATGGCGCTCCGGATCGCGGCCGGGTTGCCGGACATCTCGAGGCCCACGTCGAAGCCCTCAACCATCCCGAGCTCCCGCTGGACGTCGTGGAGGTCCCGCTCCCGCGGGTCCACCGCCAGCGTGGCGCCCATGCGGATGGCGAGCTCGCGGCGGACCGGGTTGGGCTCGGACACCACGACGAACCGGGCGCCGGCGTGGCGGACGACCGCCGTCGCCATCAGGCCGATCGGTCCCGCCCCGGTGATCAGGACGTCCTCCCCCAGGACCGGGAACGCCAGCGCGGTGTGGACCGCGTTGCCGAACGGATCGAAGATCGCCGCGACCTCCTCGGCGATCCCCGGCCAGTGGTGCCAGATGTTGGTCATCGGGAGTGCGACGAGCTCCGCGAAGGCACCGTCGCGACCAACGCCCAGGCCGACGGTGAGGGCGCACAGGTGGCGGCGCCCGGCCAGGCAGTGCCGGCAGCGGCCGCAGGTGACGTGCCCCTCGCCGCTGACGACGTCCCCCGGGTGGAAGTCCGAGACGTTGGAACCGGTCTCCACGATCTCGCCCACGAACTCGTGGCCCACGACCAGGGGAGGTCGGATGGTCTTCGCGGCCCACGGGTCCCACGCATCGATGTGGAGGTCGGTGCCGCAGATGCCCGTCCGGCGGACCCGGATCAGGACATCGTTGATCCCGATCACCGGATCGGGGACCGTCTCCAGGCTGAGCCCCGGACCCGGGGCCGACTTCACGAGCGCGAGCATGGCCGCCTCCTGCATACCCCGTGTCGGGGCTCCGGCTCAGAGATCGCCGCGCGGGTCGTCCGTCCAGTCGACGATCGGGTTCTCAACCGACCCGATCCCCTCGATCTCGCAGCGGACGCGGTCACCCGGCTCCAGGAAGATCGGCGGATCGCGGAACACGCCAACGCCGGCCGGGGTGCCCGTGGCGATGAGGTCCCCGGGCCGGAGCGTGACCTCCTGGGAGATCAAGCTGACCAGGTGGGCCACCGGGAACAGCATGCTGGCGGTGGTGCCGTCCTGCATCGGGACGGGCGTGCCGGCGTCCTGCCCGTCGCCGGGGATCCGCCAGCTCCGGATCGCGAGGCCGGCTTGCGGGTCGACCTCGTCCGGCGTTGCGAAGACCGGCCCGACCGGGAGGAACGTGTCGCTCCCCTTGGCGCGGAACCACTGGCCGTCGCCCTTCTCGCCCTCGCGGAGGGCCTGCGGGCTGCCCTGCCAGTCCCGTGCGCTCACATCGTTGACGACGACGTAGCCGGCCACGTGGTCCGGCGCCTCCTCGGGCGTCACCCGGCGGGCGGAGCGGCCGATCACGACGCCCAGCTCCACCTCGAGGTCGAGGGCGCGGGTGCCGGGCGGCCGGACGATCGCATCGCCGTCGCCGACGATGGCATTGGCGAACTTCGAGAACAGCACCGGCCGTTCGGCGGCACGGCCCGCCCACCCTCCGTCGCGTGGTCGGCGTAGTTCAGCCCGACGCAGACGATCTTCTCGCCCAGGCCACCGGGCGTGATGGCCGCGATCGGGCGGCGCGCCCCGAGGTCCACGAGCGGCGCGCCCCGCTTCAGCGCCCGCTTCGCGGCGCGGCCAACCTCGCGAAGCCAGCCGTCCTGGAACGCGAGCTGGTACCCGATGCCGAGGTGGGTGTCCACGGCCGGATCGAGGCCGCCGCGCTTCTCGAGCTGCGCCCCCGTCAGGAGCCGGCCGAGGACGAGCACGCCGAACCGCTCGTCGCCGTACCGGTCTTCGTATGCATACAGGCGCACCGCTCTCCTCTCAGCCGCCCGAGGGGCTGGCGCTGGCACCGGCCGGTGCCGCCGAGGTGGGGCTCGGGGCGGCACACTGGGGTTCGGGCGGGGCGATCCAGGTGCCGTCCACCCCGAGCCTCTCGCCGTTGGCGAGGTAGAAGTCGTAGATCTTCTGGGCGTCCAGCGTGTCGAGGTAGTACACGCGGTCCCAGACAAGGGCCGCGAACCTCGTGGGCATGTCGTCGAACTTGGCAACGACCGGCCCGACGACGCCCGCCGGGATCTTGCACACCGCACTGGGCGGGAACCCGGCCGAGAACTGCTGGAGGGCTGCGATCGAGGCGTCGTCGCAGGCGCCCCTGGTGCACGAGTACAGGAGCACGAGACCCCCGTGCTCCAGGTTGTGCACCCAGCCGTTGGGGGTGCTCTGGTCATCGGGCCCGTAGACCTTCGGCAGCAGCGGGCCGTAGCCGTTCTTGTTGATGTGCTTGCCGGATGCCGGCGGGCAGATCGGATAGGTGACCTTGTCGCCCACGTTCACGTGGCCGCGTCCCATGTCGGGCTGCACCTGGCCCAGCTGGCCGTCGAGAGGCGCCTTGACCGTGTCGATGGAGGAACAGGCATACGCGGGCGCCGACGCGGAGGTGAAGACGAACAGGCCGATCCCGACCACGGCAGCCACCACGACGAGCGCGAGGATGGGCGTGCGGAGGCGTCCGGGCGTCGAGGCCTCTTCGTGCCGGCGGCGCTCGGTCGCGCGACGGCCGGCGCGCGTGGAGCCGGTCAGGCCGCCGTTACGGCCGGAGGCGGGCTTCCCGCCCGCCCGCGGTGTCGCGCTGCTGCCGGGCTTCGACTGGCTCTTGGCGTCGGGCAAGTTCGGGTGCTCCAGGTCGACGACGGGTCGGCACATTGCCACCTGCGCCGCGACGCGACGCGGCGCTGCACGAAGGGTAGCGTCAGCGGCTGGGAACCGCGCGCGGGTAGGCCGTCGGGCGACCCACGGCGTCGACGGCCGACTCGGAGGCGGCAACGAGCGCTGCATCCCCGCCAGTCGGCCGCCGGCTCCGCAGGCGGCAACGAACGGCACCCCGGGCGGCAGCGTCGACGGCCGAGTCCGACGCGGCGGCGTCGACGTCTGGGTCCGAGGCGGCAACGAACGGCACCCCGGGCGGCAGCGTCGACGGCCGGCTCTGCGGTGCCATCGACCGCCGCATCCGCGGCAGCAACGACGGCCGGGTCCGAGGCGGCGACGGGTCAGGGCTCGTTGAGCCAGGAGCGGACGTCCGGTCGAGTGAGACCGGCGAACAGCAGGATCGCGAGCACGGCGGCGAAGATCGCGAACACGGGCTGGGCGGCCAGAAGCGCGAGGGGCACGGCTGGGATCGTCAGCGTCGACAGCCCGAGCGCCAGGGACCGGCCGGCCTCCTTGCGCTGGATGACCAGCGTGGTCGTGAAGATCGTATACGCGAGCAGCACCATCACCACCACGCCGGGCAGCGAGACGGGTGCGCTGATCGCCTGGTCCACGACCCAGCGCAGCGAGAGGCCGATCACGCCCAGCACGAGGAAGGCGTAACCGAGGAAGATGCGAATGCCGGGCGGCATCGCCCGGAGCTGGGTGAGCACGTTCAGATGATGCCACCGTCCCGCGGGCCAGCGGGGCGCCGTCGCCGGCCGGGCCGCTAGAGGCGACACGAGACTCTGTTCGGCAGCAGAGAGCCGCCCTCTGGATCATGGACGTGTCCCTGATCGATCTTGGACGCGAAGTGGTCCGCCGGCACGGGCTGCGGCGCCCACCTGGCGGCCGTTTCGGCGGGACGCGGCGTACCCCACCTGCCCGCCGTCGCGACCGGGCCCAAGCCCCATCCACCCATGGCACGGGTGGTGTCAGGACATCCCGCCAGACGCCGCGGGCGCCGGCGCTCATCAGAGTCGCACCCCGAGCGTGGGTGGGTCCCGGCCCGTCCCCGACCCGCGCGTGCACCCGCGAGATGGGTGGTCGCCCGAGTCTGAGCGTCCGGACCTGCGCGAGGACCCGCCTTATGGGTAGGCGCTGCCATCGGGGGCCCGTGGCGGGCGTCAGCACCCATGTCACGGGTGCCTGATCAGGTCGCCCCAGATAACACCCATGGTGTAGGTGAATGGTCGAGCGAGCGGACCGGGACACGGTGCGCCGTGCGTGGTCGAGACGAGAGGGCCAAGACCGGCGCGCTCGGCCTGGTCGGCCCGCGGCGGCAATGCGGCGGAACCGCGGCGCCGCTCGAGGGCGTAACAAGGGCGACCCCCGCCGGGTCGCCGTCAGGCCCGCGGGTGACGGCGTGCAACGACCAGCAGGACCTGCAGGACCTGTGGACGGGGCTGCTGGCGGGTGACAGAGTCGCTGGTCACCTCGGCACCGACACAATCGCCGACGCCTGATACGCGTTCGCGCACGGTCCGCGCAACACGTTCGCGACACGTTCGCGCAAGGTACTTGACATGGGGCGAGGGGCTGGCTAATCTCGACTAAACCGGTTTGCTAAACCGGTTTTGGACCACCTTTGGACCACCTGAGGCACCTGCGCCGGAGGCGCTGGCGCGGCTTCCCCGAGACCGGGAGCCCGCAGCCCTGATCGCATCCGTACAGGCTCGCCGGCTGCGAGGAGACCGTGGAGGAGCGGAACCCGCGACGGCCGCGGATCGCCGACGTCGCTCGCGAGGCGGGCGTGTCGAAGACCGCGGTGTCGTTCGCCTTCAACAGTCCGGATCGGCTGGCGCCCGAGACGGCCAGTCGCATCCGGGACGTCGCGGACTCGCTCGGCTACCGGCCGCATCCGGTCGCCCGGATGCTCACCCAGCGATCCACCCACACCCTCGGCGTACTGACCCCCCAGGCACTGTCCGTGATCTTCTCGAACCCATTCTTCGGGGCGTTCTCGGAGGGCGTGGCCCTGGCCGCCGAGCAGGAGGGCTACGCGCTCCACTTCATCTCGCCGCTCCACGGCTCGCTGGCCCGCGCGATGGGCCGCGCGATGGTGGACGGCGTGATCGCGATCGGGCTGTCCGCGCGGCACCCCGAGGTGGAGCAGATCCGCGCGGCCGGGCTGCCGCTCGTGATGGTCGACTCCAGCGCGATGCCGGACCAGCCGGGCATCGCGATCGACGACGAGGGTGGTGCCCGCGCGGCCGCCGAGCACCTGCTGAACCACGGCCACACCGATATCCTGATCGTCGGCGTGGAGCCGCCCACCGTCGGCACCGAGCCCGAGGCGGAGGGCGTCATGGGCGGGCGCCTGCGCGGCTACCTCGAAGCGCTGGCCGCCCGGGGTGTGCAGGTGCCCCCGCACGCGATCTGCGTCGGCCCGGCCAGCATCGAGGGCGGCATCGCGGCCCTGCGCCGCGCGTACGAGGACGGACTGCGCCCCACCGCCGTCCTGGCGATGTCCGACGCCATGGCGATCGGGGTCCTGCGCGCGGCACGGGAGCTCGGCCTGCGGGTGCCCGAGGACATCTCGGTGGTCGGCTTCGACGACATCGACATCAGCCAGCACACGAACCCGCCGCTTACCACGGTGCACCAGCCGATCCGCCAGAAAGGCGAGAGCGCGGTGCGCCTTCTCCTGGCCGTCGTCGAACGACGGGACCTACGGCCTGAACACGTCCGGCTCGAGACGCGGCTCATCGTCCGCGGCTCGACCGGTCCCGCGCCGCCTGGTCGGCAGGAGGTGGTCCAGGCCCGAAGCTAGGCCATCGAGCGGCAAGCGGCTGCGAAAACGCACCCGCCGGCATGCCGCATCACATACTGAGGTGGCACGTCGGACGCCGTTCGGCGACCGATGCCGGACCCGGCTCACCCGTGACGGGCCGGCACCTGATCCAGGTAACCAATCATTGGAGGAGAACCAGCAACCGATGAAGACCAAGCTCCAGTTCGCGTCCCTGCTCGCGGCGGCCACGATCGTCGTGGGCGCCTGCGGCGGCGGATCCGCGACCACCGCCCCGTCTTCCGCACCGGCCGCCTCGGCCGCCGCGACCACGGCCCCGGCCGAGTCAACCGCCCCGGCCGAGTCCACCGCCCCGTCCGCCGCGGCCGCGTGCCCGACGGATCCCGTCAAGCTCGCCCTCTGGACGAAGGAAGGCGATCCCAGCCTCGCCTACGTCAAGGACCTGGCCGCCGCGTACACCGCTGCCCACCCGAACGTGACCTTCGAGGTCACGAACAAGGACGTCGAGGTCCTCCGCGAGGACTTCCAGACGGCCAGCCTCGCCGGCAACGCCCCCGAGATCCTGTGGACCGTCGCCGACCATATCGGCCCGTTCACGGCGGCCGACCTTATCCTCCCGCTCGACGACGTGGTCGACGGGGCGAGCTATTCGCCGGCCGCGGCGCAGATCGCCACGGCGGACGGCAAGCTCTGGGGCGCGCCGATCTCCTTCGGCAACCAGCTCATGCTGTACTGGAACAAGGCGCTCGCGGGTGACACCGCCCCGGCCGACAGCGACGCCATGATCGCCAAGGCCAAGGAGCTCACCGCGGACAAGAACTACGGCCTCGTGTTCAACCAGACCGAGTCCTTCTGGCTCGTCCCGTTCCTGGGTGGAATTCGGTGGCAAGGTGTTCGCGGACGACGGCAAGACGCCGACCCTGGACACCGAGGCCATGACCGGTGCCCTCCAGTTCATGTCCGACCTGAAGTACACCGACAAGGTCATGCCGGCCGAGGCCGACTACAACGTCGCCGACGGGCTGTTCAAGAGCGGCAACGCGGCCATGATCGTCAACGGCGACTGGGCCATGGCCGACTACCAGAAGGCCATCGGCGACAAGCTCGGCGTGGGCCCGATCCCGCAGATCACCGGCAAGGAATGGCCGGCTCCCTACGTCGCGGGCGCGTTCTTCATGGCCTCCAAGGCCGTGGGCGACAACCCCGGCATGAAGTGCGTCGTGAGCGACTTCTTCAAGTGGGCCACCGCCAAGGACGAGCAGGTCAACATGGTCAAGGTCCTGAAGCGACTCCCGGGCAACGCCGAGGCGCTCGCCGATCCGATCGTCACCGGTGACCCGCTCCTCGCCGGCGCGGCCGCCGCGGCCCTGAAGGGCGTCCCCCAGCCGACCAACCTCGAGATGCGCTGCGTCTTCAATTCGATGACGGCCGGTGTCCGTGACCTGTACACGGGCAAGAACAAGGACGTCGCGGCGATCGCCAAGACCATGCAGACCTCCGCGGAGTCCTGCATCGCCCAGCAGTAGCCGACGATACGGGCCCCGGGACACCGTCCCGGGGCCCGTATGCTCTAACCTGAAGTCCACCGCGCCCCGTCCTCTCCGCCCAGTCTTCCAGGGAGGATTCGTTGAGCATCGATGCGGTCTGGACCGCCATAGGTCAGGTCGGCCTGACGCTCGTCGTCATCGCCGTGATCGTGGTGGTGCTCGAGATTCTGCTCTACCTGCTGCTCGTCAGGACGCTCAAGACGAAGCACGCAATCCCCGTCATGCTCGTGGCGCCTGCGGTGCTGGGCCTCCTGATCCTCGTCGTCTACCCGTTGATCTGGGAATTCCGGATCTCGTTCACCAACATGAGCCTGAAGAACTTCAAGGATCCGCAGTTCGTCGGGCTCGAGAACTACATCCAGGTCTTCACCGAACCGGTCCTCAAGCTGACCACCTTCTGGCAGCTCCTGGCCCAGACCCTCATCTGGACGGTGATCAACGTCACCTGCCACGTCCTGCTGGGGATGGCGCTTGCCCTCCTGCTGCATCGCAAGATGCGCGGCAAGGGCATCTACCGGGCGCTGATCATCCTGCCCTGGGCCATCCCGCAGATCATCGCGCTGCTCGTCTGGCGCACGGAGTTCAACTTCGAGTACGGCAGCGTCAACCAGATGCTGTCGTTCTTCGGGATCGCGCCCATCGCCTGGCTGTCCGATCCCTTCTGGAACTTCACGGCGATGATCCTGGTCAACGTCTGGCTCGGCGTGCCGTTCATGATGGTCCTGATCCTCGGCGGCCTCCAGAGCATCTCGCCTGAGTACTACGAGGCGGCCGAGATCGACGGCGCCAACAGCCGCCAGTCCTTCCGTGCGATCACGCTGCCGCTGCTGCGCCCCGTCATGACCCCGGCGATCATCCTGGGCACGGTGTGGACGTTCAACAACATCAACGTCCCGTTCTTCATGAACCCGAACGAGCTCGAGACGAGCGACGTCCTCGTCACCGCCCTGTTCCGCGAGGCTTTCCAGTACAACCGGTACGGTGACGCCGCGGCATTCGCGTTCGTCATCTTCGCGATCCTGCTGGTGTTCACCGTCTTCTACGTCCGGATGACCGGCAGCCTGAAGGGGGCCTACGAATGAGCACCTACCAGTCTCCGCCCGAGGTCGCGAGGGTCCTCCAGAAGAACCGCCGGGCGGGCGGCCTGTTCATGGGCGGCCGGGAGGACAGGCCGCTGAAGCGCCTGGTGATCCACCTGTTCCTGGTCCTTGCGGCGATCATCGCGTTCTTCCCGATCATGCGGGTGTTCAGCGTCGCGCTCCGGCCCAGCAACTCGATCCTGTCCACGGACCTCGCTCCGATCCCCGCCGGAGCGACGTTCAGCGCCTTCGAGCACGTCCTGACGGAGACGGACCTGCCGCTGTGGCTGTTCAACAGCCTCGTGATCACCATCGGCACGTCGATCGTCGGCCTGATCATCGCCGCCACCGGCGCGTATGCCTTCAGCCGGTTCAAGTTCCCCGGGCGCGGCGTCGGCCTCACGGGGCTCCTGGCGACCCAGCTCATCCCCGCCGCGATGCTGCTGGTGCCGCTGTACATCCTCGCGGTCAACGCCCACCTGGCCAACACGTACGTGGGCATGGTCATCGGCCTGTCCGTCACGTCCGTGCCGTTCAGCATCTGGATCCTGAAGGGCTACTACGACACCGTGCCGATCGAGCTGGAGGAGGCCGCCCGCATCGACGGCTGCTCGCAGCTGTCCGCGTTCTACCGCGTGCTGCTGCCGCTCTCGACGCCGGCCCTGGCGATCGTGTTCCTGTTCAACTTCCTCGCGGCGTGGAACGACTACTTCCTCGCCCGGATCCTGCTGTCCAAGGACTCGCTGTGGACCTGGCCGCTGGGCCTGTCCCGGTTCCAGGCGCAGTTCCAGACCCAGTGGAACGACCTCGCGGCGTCGTCGATCATCATCGCGGTCCCGGTCGTGCTGCTGTTCCTCTACTCCTCCAAGTGGCTGGTCTCCGGCGTCACCGCGGGTGGCGTGAAGGGCTAGCCGATCGCGTCGCGGTCCCGCCGCGGCGCCCACACGAATTCGGATGCAGGCCGGGAGCGAAGCCCGGCCTGCAGCCTGTCACGGGCGGTCCCGTCCGTCCGGCAGCACTGAGGCCCGTCGCATGTCGATCGACACCCCGGCATGGGTGAAGGACGCCGTCTTCTACCAGGTGTTCCCGGACCGGTTCGCCCGCAGCGGCCGCGTCCACGCACCCGGACCCCTGGAGCCGTGGGACACGCCGCCGACGAGCCACGGGTTCAAGGGCGGTGACCTGTACGGTGTGATCGACCACCTGGACCACCTCCAGGCGCTGGGCGTCACGGCGATCTACCTCAACCCGGTCTTCGCGTCCGCGTCGAACCACCGCTACCACACGTACGACTACCTGGTGGTGGATCCGCTCCTGGGCGGCGACGACGCGCTGCGGGAGCTGCTGGATGCTGCGCACGCCCGCGGGATGCGGGTCGTCCTCGACGGCGTGTTCAACCACGCGTCCCGGGGCTTCTGGGCGTTCCACCACGTGCTGGAGTGCGGTCTCGCGTCGCCCTACCTGGACTGGTTCCACGTGAACCGCGAGTACCTGCGCAGCGGCCGGTCCCTCGAGGCGTACCCCACTCGCGCCCAGCCGGCGCTCGACCACGCCGAGTCCCCGTGGCTCACCCGGACTGGCGAGTGGTCGTTCCGCGAGCTCGGCTACAGGGCGTGGTGGGACCTCCCGGCGCTGCCCAAGCTCAACACGGACAACCCCGAGGTCCGCGAGTACATCATGGGCGTCGCCGAGCACTGGATCCGCTTCGGCATCGACGGCTGGCGGCTGGACGTCCCGGACCAGATCGAGGACGACGACTTCTGGCGCGAGTTCCGGCGCCGCGTGAAGGCGCTCAATCCCGCGGCCTACATCGTGGCCGAGATCTGGACGCTCAGGCCGGACGTCCTCAAGGGCGACATGTACGACTCGCTGATGAACTACCCGCTCGGGGCCGCCGCCGTCTCCTTCGCCGGCACGGGCAGGATCGACCGGGCGGTGGCGGATGCGCACGCCGGGGTCGGTGCCTTCGTGCACGACGACGACGGGCCGGCGTTCGCCAGCCGGCTCGCCGAGATCATGGGCGCGTACCCGCCCGAGGTCGCCGCACTCCAGCTCAACCTGATCGGCAGCCACGACACGCCGCGGGTCCTCTCGATCTGCAGCGGGGACGCCGCATCGGTCAGGATCGCGATGCTGGTCCAGATGACCGTCCCCGGGGCGCCGTGCATCTATTACGGCGACGAGATCGGCCTGGACGGGGCCTTCGATCCCGACTGCCGGCGGTCGTTTCCCTGGGACCGCCCGGAGGTGTGGGACCGGGAGCTGATGGCCTACGTCTCGGCCGCCGTGGCCCTGCGTCACGCTCACCCGGCGCTGCGCCACGGGGCATTCCGGCTGCTGGGAGCCCAGGGTCCGGTCGTCGCCTGGTCGTGCTCGGTCGACGATGCGGCCCCGATCGTCGTCGCGCTCAACCAGGCCGAGGCGGAGGCAGCCATCACGGTCGAGCTGCCGGCAGGCGTGCCCGCACTCCTGCGCGCCATCCCCCTCCCCGGTGACGCGAACGTTGACGACGTCGCGACGTCCGCGGGCCGTGCCACGATCCGCATCCCGGCCCGCTCGGGCCGGGTGCTCGGCGCCTGAGGCCCTGCTCGGATGGTGCCGTGCGGGCTCCCCGAGACGGGCGCCGGGTCCATCGTCGTCACCATCGCCGCCCGTTCCGGGCGTGTGTACAGCAGCTGAGGTCCCGCCGTGCCCATCGTCACCCCGGAGTGGGTCAAGGACGCCGTCTTCTACCAGGTGTTCCCGGACCGGTTCGCGCGCAGCGGCCGCACCGACATGCCCGGCCCGCTCGAGCCATGGGACACGCCGCCGACCGTCCACGGGTTCAAGGGGGGCGACCTGTACGGCATCGCGGACCGTCTCGACTACATCTCGGACCTGGGCGTCACGGCGATCTACCTCAACCCGATCTTCTCGTCCGCATCGAACCACCGGTACCACACGTATGACTATCTCGAGGTGGACCCCCTGCTCGGCGGCGACGACGGCCTGCGGGAGCTCCTCGACCGCGCCCACGCACGCGGGATCAGGGTGATCCTCGACGGCGTGTTCAACCACGCCTCGCGCGGGTTCTGGGCGTTCAACCACGTGCTCGAGTGCGGGATCGCCTCGCCGTACGTGGACTGGTTCCACGTCGACCGCGAGGCCCTCGCCGCCGGCCGGTCGCTGCGGGCGTACCCGGACGAGTCGCTGCGCCACGCGTCGGAGCGCGCGGAGCTCGTGGACCATTTCGGCTCGGAGCAGATCACGGACCTCGGCTACAAGGCCTGGTGGAATCTGCCCGCGCTCCCGAAGCTCAACACGGACAACCCGAAGGTCCGCGAGTACCTGATGCGGGTCGCGGAGCACTGGATCCGGTTCGGCGCCGACGGCTGGCGCCTGGACGTGGCCGCCGAGATCGACGACGACGAGTTCTGGCGCGAGTTCCGCCGCCGGGTCAAGGCGATCAACCCCGACGCCTACATCGTGGCCGAGGTCTGGGTCGAGGACCACCGCTGGCTGAAGGGCGACCAGTTCGACGCCTACATGAACTATCCGCTCGGGTTCGCGGCGCTGTCGTTCGCGGCAGCCCGCCACCGGGACGAGTACGTCATCGCCCAGCACGGCGACGTGCGCAACGGCGTCCGGATGGACGACGGCCCGGGTTTCGCCGGCCGCCTGCACCACGCGCTCACCGCCTACGCGCCCGAGATCAACGCCGTCCAGCTGAACCTGCTGGGCAGCCACGACATGCCCCGGATCCTCTCGATCTGCGATGGTGACCGGGCGTCCGTCCGCCTCGCCGTTCTCGTCCAGATGACCGTCGGCGGGGCCCCCTGCATCTACTACGGGGACGAGATCGGCCTGACCGGTGCCCATGACCCGCACTGCCGCGGCGCCTTCCCGGTCGACGAGGCCGAGTGGGACATGGGCCAGCTCGCGTACGTGCGCGGCCTCACGGCCCTCCGCCATGCCCACCGGGCGCTACGCCGCGGCGAGCTCGCGATCGCCGGCGCTGCCGGCATGACGGCCGCATACGTCCGCTCCGACGCCGACGACGCGTTCGTCGTCTGCCTCAACGCGGGCGAAGAGGACGCCTGGCTCGAACTCTCCCTGCGGGGCCTCGACGGCCGCCTGCTCGTCCCGGAGGTGCCGGGCGGCTGGACGTGGGACGCGGGCGACCCCGTGACGGTCGTGGACGGCCGGGCGACCGTGTCCATCCCAGCGCGCGGCGCCCGCCTCCTGCGGGCGCGCTGACCGCCACCGCCCACAACCCACCGCCGTCAACCCGCCGACCCGACCCGCCGCACCCGACGGTGGCACGGGCCTCGCCTACGCGCTGAGCTACGACGCCTGGCAGATCGACGTCCACGAGCCCGGTGTCACCACGCCCGACCGGGCTCACGGCGCGATCCCGGGTGAACGGCTCGACGCTGGCCGCGTATCCTCCGGATACGTGGCTGATGTTCCGTTCCCGCTGGCCGACCCGCTTGCGGAGCGTCTCCGGACGGCTGCCGACGTCGAGGGCAAGATCGTGCGTGCCCTCGAGTCGCTCGGCCCGCTCGCGGGACGCGACGTGGCCCTGGTCGACGTGCCCCCGGGTCCGCTCCTGGACCGTTTCGCCGAGGCCGGCATCACCGGGCTCGCCCTCCCCCTCGAGGATCCCTTCCGGTTGGCCGTTCCGGATGCAAGCCTGGACGCGGTGATCTGCCTCTGGTCGGGCTTCCGGGGCGTGGACCCCGTGGCGCTGGCGGAGGTCGACCGCGCGATCCGGCCCGAGGGGTGCCTGCTGGTGGTCCACGACTACGGCCGTGACGACGTCAGCGCGCTGCGGGGATCCCGATGCGCCCCAGTACAGGTCGTGGAGCCGCCGCGAGGGCCCGTTCCTTCGGGGCGGCGGCTTCAAGCTCCGCGTCGTGCACTGCTTCTGGACGTTTCACTCGGTCGAGGAGGCCCAATCGTTCCTGGGCGATGCCTTCGGTGAGCGGGGTCGTGCTGTCGGGGGCGAGCTCAGGCGACCGCGCCTCTCGTGGAACGTCGCCATCTACCACCGCCGGCGCGGCGGCGGCGAGGCCGGCGCATAGGGCCTGCCTCGAGGCCGCCTGCTACCCTCGCCGCGATGAGCCGCAGCCAGTCCGACACCCGCGCACAGGCCGCTCCGGGGGCGCCGGCCGGGCGTCGCCGGCCGGGGACGTATGTCGGGCCGGTGCGCGTCACGCCGGTCCGGGTCACGCTCCTGGTCGCCCTCGCGGGTGGCGTCGGGTTCCTGCTGTGGTCGGTGCTCGTCCGTGACCAGTTGCAGGTGCCGCTCATGGCCACCGGGTTCGCGGTCTGCGGGCTGGTGTTCGCCGCCACGGCCGTGCTCTCGGTGGCGGCGGTCGTGCGGGCCGGCCGCGAGGGACGCGACGGGCCCGCCGTGCTCACGGCGCTGCTCGGCGGCATGTTCGCGTTCGTGGCGCTGATGTCGTTCGCCGCCGCGGTGATCATGAGCCTCATCTGGAGCGGGACGCCCGGCGCCTGAGCGTGGCGGCGGCCGATGAGCCCGCCCTGGACGAGAGCCCTGCACGAGAGCCCGGCACGAGAGGAGCCCTGGACGAGAGCCCCGGACGAGGGCCCGGATGCCCCTCTGGTACACTCGGCCGGCCCCACCGGGGCTCGGGCCCCCATCGTCTAGAGGCCCAGGACGCCACCCTTTCAAGGTGGAGATCACCGGTTCGAATCCGGTTGGGGGTACCAGCGTCGCTCCCGGATCGTGCCCGCGACGCCCGTCCCTGACGTGCCCGACGCGTACCCGCCACGTCGTGCATCGCGCCCCCACCCGCGTCCGGACAGGCCCCGTCCGGCAGACCCGCTTCCGGACACAGACCCGCGTCCGGCGCGCGCCTCCCTGCTATCCTCCGGGGCGATGGAGATCATGGGCGTGACGATCCGAACCATCGTCAGCGACACGGTCGCGACCCGCTGTGACGGCTGCCGGGAGGTCATTCCCGGGACACCCTGGCGCGTGAACATCCTGGACATCGTGTCCCCCGAGGTTGCGGTGGGCTGGACGGAGTCGACCCCGATCAACCCGGGACCCCACCAGTTCCACTCGGATCCTGCGTGCGTCCGCCGCTGGATGGCGGAGCGCGGGCACCTGTTCTGTCGCCGGGGCGGGGTGCGCGAGATCATGCGTCCGGTCGCCCTGCCGACGGAGCCGCCGTCGTGGGGACTGTGCGACGGCATGCACCGGGACGACCACGAGTTCGTCCCCGCCTGAGGCTCCTTCCCGCGTCCGACAGCGTCCGCGCTGGGCGTTTGACGCTCCGGTTCCTGCGCCCCTACACTCGCGCGGTCCGCCCCGCGGCGAGGACCCAGTTTTACGCAGAATCCGCCTGCGTCCGGCCGCCGCGTCCGTAGCACCGCCCGGAGGTCTCGTGTCCGAAGACCGGCCGTCCCGCGAACGCCCGCTGCCCGACCGTCTCCCGCTCGGGGCCGCGAGCCGGCTGCTGGGCGTCGATCCCGACACGCTGCGACGCTGGGCGGACGAGGGGCGCGTGCCGGCGTTCACCACCCCGGGGGTCATCGCCGCTTCGATCGCCGCGCGCTGGAGCGGCTCATCGCCACGCGTCGCACGGGACCCGCCAACGGGCTCGCGGGCCTCGGTGCGAGCCAGGACCGCCTCAGCGCGGCGTACCGCCGCCGGTATGGCGAGGACCACGGCGGTCACCTCGACCCACGCGCCCACGTCCCACCGGCGGAGCGGGAGACGTTCCGGGAGACGGGCCGCCGCCTGGTGGACGCGCTGGTGCGGCACCTCGACGAGACGGGACCCGCCCGTGCCCTGGCCGAGCGTGACGCCGTCGACCTCGCCGCCCATCTGGGCGAGCGGCTCGCGCTGAACGGGGTGCCGCTCGCCGACGGCGTGGCGATGTTCGTCGCCGCCCGCCGCCCGTTCCTCGCCGAGCTCAGCGTGGTCGCCCGCCGCCGGGGCGTGGATTCGCTCCGGATCGGAAACCTGTACGACGTCTCGACCGGGCTGCTCGACCGCCTGCTGCTGGCGTTCGTGGCCGCGCACGAGGTCGCCGCGCGGGAGATCGCCCTGATCCAGGCCGAGCCCGGCCCGCGCCCCGGCGCCTGAGCGGGGGATTCGCCGTGACCACCGTCCTGCCCACCGCCACGTCGCTGTTGGCGCTCCTGTTCGCCGTCCTCCTGCTCGACCAGTGGCGGGACCGGCGCCACGGCTTCCAGCTCGTCTGGGCGTTCGGGATGCTGTGCTACGCGATCGGCTCGGGCGCGGAGGCCGTCGCGGCCGGTTCGGGCTGGAACGAGGCCCTCTACCGCACCTGGTACCTGGCGGGTGCCGTGCTCACGGCCGCGTGGCTCGGGCTCGGGACGGCGTTCCTCCTCGGCCGGACGCGCTTCGGCTACACGTACGCGGTCCTCCTTCTGATCTCGGGTCTCGTGGCCCTGATGATCAGGAACAGCGCCACCTACGCGGGTGCCGGGCCGCTGCCGCTGCTGTACCTCATCGGGGCGGTCATCCTGGCGCTGGCGATCGGCGTGGAGACCTACTTCGGCAACGAGCGCTGGCCGCGCTTCGCCGCCGGCGCGATCATCGCCGTGACGGTGCTCGGCGTCGTGATGACCGTCGCGATGCCGCCGCTCCCGGCGCCCGGCTATGCCCTGAGCCCGACGACCGGCCAGCCCGTGGGCGACGCGATGCCGGGGTACCTGCGCCTCCTCACCCCGGTGATGAACATTCCCGGCGCGATGTCGCTCCTGCTGGGCGCGGTGTTCTCCACCTACGTGTTCATGCCCAAACGACGCGTGCTCGCCTACTCGCTGGATCCCAACCAGACCGGGGACCAGTTCCTGTTCAACCTGTTCATCGCCCCGGTGGCCATCCTGGTCAACCTCGTGGCGTCGCTTCCGGGAGCCGGTCGGGACCTCGTCGCCGGACGGCTCCACTCGCGGGTCCCCGCGACGATCCTCATCGCCCTCGGTGCCTTCTTTCCCACGATCTCCGACTCGCTCAACCGGGCCGGCTCCACCGAGCTGTTCGCGATCGGCAAGTTCCTGGGCGTCCTGTTCCTGCTCGCGGGGTTCCTCGTCTCCACCGAGGTGTTCCGGGAGGTCCGCATCCCCTTCACGTCGATCCGCTTCGTGGCCGCCCGCCGCGAGCGCCCGGGGCCGTCCTGATCGATCGGGCTATCCTGAGCCCGATGGATGACCCGAAGACCGAGCCCACCGCCAGGCCCTGGACCGCGCTCGGCCCCCGCGAGGCCCCGGCGATCGTGTTCCTCCACGGGACGCGCTTCTCGCGCCGGCAGTGGTGGCCGCAGCTGCGCCGACTCTCTGCCCGCTACCGGTGCGTGGCCGTCGACCTCCCGGGCCACGGTGAGCGCGCCGGCGAGCCGTGGTCGTTCGAGGCAGCGCGGGCCGCCGTCATCGGCGCGATCGAGGCCGAGGTCCCGTCCGGACGCGCGGTGCTCGTGGGCCTGTCCCTGGGCGGCTATGTCGCGATCGATGTCGCCGACGCCGAACCCGACCGCGTCGCCGGCCTCGTGCTCGCGGGATGCTCCGGCGAGGCCTTCGGGACCATGGCCCTCCCGTTCCTCGGCCTGGCGTGGGTGCTGGAGCGGCTTCCCGCGCGGGCGCTGCGAGCGCTCAACATCGCGTTCTTCCGCCTCCGCTACCCGCGTTCGATCGCGGATCCGATCATCGACGGCGGCTTCTGGTGGACAGGCGGCGCACAGGCGGTCCGCTCGGTCGTGGGGCAGCGCTTCCTCGACCGGCTCGGCCGCCTGTGGACCCCCGTCCTGGTCGTCAACGGAGCCCTGGACCCCGTCTTCGGGCCCGGCGGAGAGTTCTGGGCTGCGACGTGCAGGAGCGGGCGGAGCGTGGTGATCCCGCGCGCGATGCACCTGTCCAGCCTGGACCGTCCGCGCGCATTCTCCCGGCACGTGGCCCGATTCATGGACGAAGCCCGCGACGCCACCTGACGGCGGGCCGAACGGGCATCGGCGGCCGACCGGCGAGGCGGATGGTACGGCGGCCGGAAGGGCGGCGTAAGGCCGCCGGGTATACTGGCCCCACTCCTGATCCCTCCCGAGAGGTTCGATGCGCGTCCGAAAAGCCGTCTTCCCTGCCGCCGGCTGGGGCACCCGCTTCCTGCCCGCCACGAAGGCGCAGCCGAAGGAGATGCTCCCCCTCGTCGACAAGCCGGTGATCCAGTACGCGGTCGAGGAGGCCGTCGCGGCAGGGATCGAGCAGGTCATCATCGTCACCTCCTCGCAGAAGCGCGCCATCGAGGACCACTTCGACCTCAACTACGAGCTCGAGCACCTGCTCGAGGAGAAGGGCGAGATCGAGAAGCTGCGCCAGGTCCGGCACATCAGCGACCTTGCGCAGATCGCCTACGTCCGCCAGAAGGAGCAGCTCGGCCTCGGCCACGCGGTTCTCATGGCCAAGGACCTGATCGGCCACGAGCCCTTCGCCGTGATCCTGCCCGACGACGTGGTCGTCGCCGACCGCCCGTGCATCGGCCAGCTGATCCACGCCTACCACCAGCACCACGGCTCCGTGGTCGCGGTGATGGAGGTGCCGCCCGAGGACACGCATCGCTACGGCGTGATCGGCGGCGAGATGGTCACCGACGGCACGGACCGCGAGCGGACCTATCGCGTGACCTCGCTGGTCGAGAAGCCGAGCCCCGGGACGTCCCCGTCCAACCTCGCCGTGATCGGCCGGTACGTGCTGACCCCCAAGATCTTCGAGAAGCTGGAGCAGACGCAGCGCGGTGCCGGCGGCGAGATCCAGCTGACCGATGCCATCCATGCGCTGATGGACGAGCAGAGTGTCTTCGGCTACGCGTTCGAGGGAACGCGCTACGACGCCGGCACCACGATGGGCTGGCTCCAGGCGTCTGTCGAGCTGGCGCTGACGCGTCCCGAGTTCGGCGGCGAGTTCCGCGACTACCTCCGGAGCCTGGACATCTGATCGGGCGACCGGCCCAGCCGCGCGGTAGGATGCGTCCGGCCGCCACGGGTGGCCGCCGCCGAAGAGGGGAGACGAGCACACCGTGACCGAGATCGGGAGCACGCTCGGGGGTCGCTACCGCCTGCTGGAGCTTCTTGGCCAGGGCGGCATGGCGACGATCTACCGGGCGCGCGACGCGCAGCTGGAGCGGGACGTCGCCGTCAAGCTGCTGCGCCCCGAGTTCGGCAAGGACCCGGACTTCCTCGCCCGCTTCCGTGACGAGGCGCGCGCGGCCGCGTCCCTCAACCACCCGAACATCACGTCGGTCTTCGACTTCGGCGAGGACGTCTCGGGTCCCTATATCGTCATGGAGCTGGTGGACGGCCAGGACCTCGGCGCGATCCTCCGCGAGAACGGGCCGCTGGCGCCCCGCCAGGCGGCGCGGGTCTGCGCGGAGGTGGCCAAGGCGCTCCACGCGGCGCACGTCCGCGGGATCGTGCACCGGGACGTGAAGCCGTCGAACGTCCTCGTCGGGCGCGACGGACGGGTGAAGGTGGCGGACTTCGGGATCGCCCGGGCGCTCACCGAGTCGCAGCTGACGCTGCCCGGCACGACGATGGGCTCGGTCCACTACTTCAGCCCCGAGCAGGCTCGTGGCGAGCCCGCGACGGTCGCCTCCGACATCTACGCCCTGGGCATCGTCCTGTTCGAGTGTCTCACGGGCCAGCGGCCGTTCTCCGGCGACGGGGCCGCCGCGGTCGCCCTCGCGCGTCTCACCACGACGCCCCCGCGCCCGTCCGCGCTGCGGCCCGGCGTCCCCGCGGCGCTGGACGCCATCGTCCAGCGCGCCATGGCCCTCGAGCCCGCCGCCCGCTACGCGACCGCTGCGGCCATGGCGAGCGCCCTCGAGGGGTATCTCGCCGACCCGGCCGGCGCCCCGGGCCCGGCCGGCGCTGCGTTCGCGGGCGCGGCGGTTGCCGGCGCCGCCGCGACCGCCGCCGGACAGACGGTCGCGTCCGCCCAGGCGCGTCCGAACCCGCCCGTTCCCTACCCGCCGGACGCCTACGCCCGCTCGGTGCCGCCCGCCGCACCCGTCTCCACGACCGGCACGCCTCCTCCTCCGCCCCTGACGGAGGACGAACCGCCCGGGTCGAGCCCCTGGGCCTGGGTCGCGGGCCTGCTCGGCATCGGCATCCTGATCGTCGTGGGCTTCCTCCTGTTCCGGGCCCTGACCGGTGGCGGCGGCGACGGCCCGTCGCCGAGCGCATCCCTCGGTCAGGTCGTGGTCCCGACCTTCGTCAGCCTCTCGTACACCGACGCCGAGGCGGCCGCCCAGCAGGCCGGCCTCGTCGTCGTCCTCGCGGGGACCGAGGAGAGGACCGACGTCGAGCCCGACACGGTCATTGCGCAGCGGCCCGAGGCGGGCGTGACGGTCGACGCGGGGTCCGAGATCCAGCTCACGGTCGCCCGGGGCAAGGTCGCCATCGCCGTGCCGGACCTTCGGGGCAAGACCGAGGCCGAGGCGCTCCAGCTCGTCGTCAGCGATGGCCTCGCGGTGGGCACCCGCACCGAGGCCTTCGACGCCGTGGTTCCGGCCGGCTCCGTGGTCGACCAGTCCCCGGCCGCCGGGATCATCGTGGCACCCAACACCCCCGTGGCCTACACCCTCTCGAAGGGGCCCCAGCCGACGCCCAGCCCGACGCCGTCGCCGACGCCCAGCCCGACGCCGTCGCCGACGCCCAGCCCGACGCCGAGCCCGACCCCGAAGCCCACGCCGACCCCCACCCCCGCACCCGTCAACGTCGGCAACTACAGGTGCCAGACGCTCGAGGTGGCCACGACCGAGATCGACTCCGACGGGTTCGCGCTCGGGACGGTGAGCTCGGACCCCGCCGGCGTCGACCCCATCCCGTCCACGTGGATCGTCACGAGCCAGACGCCGGCGGCGGGCACGAAGATGCCCGCGGCGACCCCGATCGACCTCGTGCTGTCCGACCCGGCGGTCTTCGGGACCTGCACCCCCTGAACGGAACGCATGCGCCGGTTGGGGCGGCCCGGCGACGACCGCCTGCGCGTCAGGTCTCGAAGTCGCCCCAGAGCGACCAGCCACCGGGGATCCGGCGCGACCGGACGGGGTGTGACTGAAGGTCGTCGCCGGTGGCCATGACCGCGATCGCCGCCAGGCGCCCGTCCTCGCCCGCACGGTCGCTGGTCGCGACTGGAACGAACGTTCGGACCGGCCGGCCGATCGAGGCCCCGGCCGTGGCCATCACCGGCACGAGCACGGGGTCGACGGGCGGCGGGGTCGCGGGTCCGAGCGAGCCCGTCGTCTCGGCGGCCTCCCAGCAGGCGCGCATCTCCGCGCCCGTGAGCGCCAGGTGCTTCGGGTCGAGCCCGCACAGCCCCAGGCCCCCGGCGACGCCGCGGCGGAAGTGGCGGCATGCGGCACACGACGTGGTCGAGCGCCGGCAGACCCAGCAGCGCGAGCTCTCGACCTGCGGGGTCCCGCAGTGGGGGCAACGCCAGAGCGGCATGCGCGGATCGTAGCTGCGCCGGGCCCGGATGTCGAGGGCATTGCGCGTTCGATCGAACGCCTATTCGATCGCCCGCCTATTGGACGGTGAGCACCTGGCGGTCGGTCGTGTTGCCGTGCGCACCGGCGTTGACGAGCACGGTCGCCAGGCCGCTGCCCGGCATCGCGCCCTTGGGGATGGACGTCGTGAACGTCGCGCTGCCCGAGCTGTTCGTGCGGATCTGGCCGGACACGATCGCCTGGAGGCCCGGGACGGAGACCGTGAACAGGGCCGTGGCGCCCGCGAGCCGGTGGCCACCCGGGTCCGTGACCACGACCGTGAACGAGACGCGCTTCGGCAGCCTCGATGCCTTGAACCGGTACGCCGTCCCGGTCAGCGAGGCGACGAGCTTGCCCGATCCGCGCCGCAGCGTGAGGGACCCGGTGTTGTCGTTGCCCGCGGGGTCAGTGATGGTGATCGCGATCGTGTTCACACCCTGCCCGACGGAGAGGCGCGAATCCCACAGGCCGTCCTTGTCGGCCGTGGTCGTGGCCGTCGCGCCATTGATGTCATCGACCAGCCGGACGGTGCTGCCGGCCTGGGTCTTGCCCTTGATCGTGACGGTCGCCTTGGTGACCGACGCGTTGTTCTTGGGCGACAGCACCTGGACCTTGGGCTTGACCGTGTCGCGAACCCACGTGGCGACCGCGGACAGCTCGCTCTCGCCGCCGGGCCCGAGGATCGAGGCCTGCATGTCGTTGCGGCCCTTCGCCAGCGCGACACCCGGCATGACCAGCACGGAGGTGGCGCCCACGGGGACTCCTTGACGACCGCGGGATCCTCGTCCGGCAGCGTGACCCACAGCCGGACCGTGTAGCCGGACAGGCCCACGACCGACTTGGGCACCGTCACGCTGACGTCGACGGCGTCCGCGTTCACGTACTCGCGCGCGGGCGCGACGATGGCCGGTGCATCGCTGGTGAGCGGCGCCTCGGTCGGCGCCGGGCTGCTGACGGCCGTCCCGACCGTCTGGACGAAGCCGCCGAACCCGCGGACGACCGAGGACAGGAACGGGCCCACCCCCCCGCTGCCCGCCCAGACGATGAGCGCGCCGAGCACGACGATCGACGAGCCGAGCAGCAGCTTGGCGACGAGGGGGAGGCCGCGCCGTCGTTCGAGCCGCCGGTACTGCCCGAGCCGCGCGGGGGACGGCTCGCTGGACCGCACCCTTGAGCGACGCCAGCGGGCGTTCGGAGCGGGACGGGGACGGACCTGCGAGGGCCGCCCGCCGGAGCGGGAATCCATTGCCCGGAATTGTCGCACGAAGCGGCGACCGGCCCGGGCTCGATCGCGATCGCCCCGGCCGATCGCTCCGGCGGCCGGGGCGGATCCCTCCGGCTGCCCCGGCGGGCCGTCCGGCTGCCCGGCGGGTCGGTCCGGGCCGCGCGGGCGGCCGCGGCGCGGTCGCCTCCGGCGGCCCCGGCCGGTGCCGATGCGCGACCCGGTGGTACGCTCACGGTGTCTGACCCCGCTGTCCCACGGGGTCCCGCAGAGAGGGATCGAGTGGAGCCCCGAGACCGGAGACCGGTGCGTCCGACCCCGGGTGATCGCAGTGCCTGGAGTCACGCGCCGATCGCTCGCGTCCAGACGCGTCACGTGGCTCCACCGGCCGAGCCCGCGGCCCCGTACCCGGTGGCCCCACGTCCGCCGGCCCCGTCGCCGGTGCGACGGCCGCCCTATGCGGGCTTGCCGATGCGCGGGTCCGCGCCGCAGCGCCCCTTGAGCCCTCCCGCCCGCGGCGGCTTCGGCCTCCCCAGCCTGCGGCGCAACGTCTGCCCCCACTTCTACATGACGGGCTCCCGCGGTGCGATCCCGATCCAGGCTCCGCACCTGCTGAAGGGCCTGCTGCGCCAGCCGAACAACGTCTCCCGTTGCCAGCTGCGCGGCGGCGTCCACCTCGACGACGGCTACGTCAACGACGTCTGCCTGACGCCGAGGTTCAACCAGTGCGTGTTCTACGAGGATGAGCTGACCCGCGAGTGAGCGCGCCCGGCCGCGAGCCACCGCCGTCCGACCCGACCGGCGGCCTGACCTACCCGGCGGCCGTCGCGGCCATCGAGGCGCGGGGGCGGTACGGCATCCGCCTCGGCCTCGGGCGCGTGCGCGCGCTGCTCCGCGCGATGGGCGACCCGCAGCTTTCGGTCCGCGGGGCCCTGGTCGGCGGGACCAACGGCAAGGGCAGCGTCATCGCGCTCGCCGCGTCGGCCCTCCGCGCCGCCGGCTACCGGGTGGGCGAGACACCGAAGCCGCACCTCGTGACCTACCGGGAGCGCATCGTCGTCGATGGGCAGCCGATCGGCGCGGACGATTTCGCCCGCCTCGTGGCCGAGGCGCTCCCGCTCGCCGACCGGGTCTCCCGGCGTCTCGGCCCGCCCACCGAGTTCGAGCTGCTGACGGCCGTGATGTTCCGCCGCTTCGCCGAGACCTCGCCGGACGTCGCCCTGGTCGAGGTCGGCCTGGGCGGGCGGCTTGACGCCACCCATGCCTGGGACGGCGGCGTGGCCGCGATCACCAACGTCGCCCTCGACCACACCGATCGCCTGGGGACGACGGTCGGGGCGATCGCGCGCGAGAAGGCGGCGATCATCGAGCGGGGCGACCGCGCCGTCACCGGTGCCGAGGGCGACGCGCTCGCGGTCGTGCGCCGACGCTGTGCGCGGCTGGGCGTGCCGCTGGCCGTCGCGGCACCCGCCCCGGTGCTCGGCTGGACCCGCGACGCCCTCACGGTGGAGCTGCCGCGCCTCGGCCCGACGATCGTCGGGCTGCGCGGCCGGCACCAGGCCGCGAACGTCGCGACGGCCGACGCCCTGCTCGACGCGCTCGAGGCGGCAGGGATCGCAACGGTCGACGTGGGGGCACGGCGCGACGGGTACGCGACCGCCCGGTGGCCGGGGCGCCTGGAGCTGGTCGAGGTCGAGGTACCCGGGCGCGGGACCGCGAGGTCCTCCTCGACGGGGCGCACAACCCGGACGGTGCGGCGGCCCTGGCGGTCGCACTGGACGACCTGCGCCCGTTCCTCGCCGGTGGCGGGGCGTCGCCGGAGCCGCTCACCGTCGTCTGGGCGTCCATGGCGGACAAGGACGTCGTGGGCGTGATCGATGCCGTCGCCCGGTCCTCGTCCCTCGCGGGGGCGACGGTCGTCTGCACGGCCGTGGACCTGCCGCGCGCGATGTCCCCCGGGACCCTCGCCGACGCCTGGCGCGCGCGCCTCCCGGCGGCCACGGTGGTCACGGCCCCGGACCCGGACGCCGCCCTGGACGTGGCCCTGGGCCGGGGCCGGGGCCCGGTGGTCGTGGCCGGATCCCTGTACCTCGTCGGTGCCGCGCGGGCGCGCCTCGTGGACGACCCCGCGCTCCGGGACCCGGTGCTCCCGTGAGTCCCGTCGGCGACCGGCGGCTCCCCGACGAGGGCGGCGTCGTCCGGGCTCGGCCGGACCACGGCGGCGGGGCGGCGACCCCCTCGTACGCCCTGCCCGTCGACGCAGGGGAAGGCCTGCCGGGGACGCCCGCACCGCTGCAGATCGGCCCCACCCGCTTCGCCTGGGGCGTTCGCACGTTCGTGATGGGGGTCGTGAACGTCACCCCGGACTCGTTCTCGGGCGACGGGCTCCTCGCGGGCGAGGACCCGGTCGCTGCGTCGGTCGCACAGGCACGGCGGATGGTCGCGGACGGCGCCGACATCCTCGATGTCGGTGGGGCGTCAAGCCGGCCCGGTCACGCCCCGATCCTCCCGGCCGACGAAGCCGGGCGCGTCGCCCCGGTGATCCGGGCGATCGCCGCCGCGCTGCCCGCCACGCCGATCTCCATCGACACGACCAGCCCCACCGTGGCGGCCGCCGCCCTCGACGCGGGCGCCGACCTGCTCAACGACATCTGGGGCGTCGCGGAGGATCCCGCGCTGGCCCGCCTGGCCGCCGAGCGCGGCGTCCCGATCGTGTTGATGCACAACCGCGCTGAGGCTCGCTACCGCAACCTCATGGCCGAGGTCGTCTCGGACCTGCAGCGCGCGCTGGACCGGGCGCTCGACGCCGGCGTGGCCTGGGAGCGGCTGATCGTCGACCCGGGCTTCGGGTTCGGCAAGACGCCGGACCACAACCTCGCGCTCCTGGCGGGTCTCGGTGCGCTGCGCGTGCTCGGCCGGCCGGTGCTGCTCGGCACGTCGCGCAAGTCCACGCTCGGCAAGGTGCTGGATCTTCCCGCGGACCAGCGCCTGGAGGCAACGATCGCCACGACGGCCCTCGGGATCGCGTCGGGAGCGGACATCGTCCGCGTCCACGACGTCCGCGAGAACGTCCGCACGGCTCGCGTCGCGGATGCGATCCTTCGGGGATGGCGGCCCGTCGGGTGGCCGGATGGGACGGGAACGTGAGCGACAGGATCTTCCTCGAGGGCATGATCTTCCTGGGCACGCACGGCGTGTACCCCGAGGAGCAGGTCACGCCCCAGCCGTTCGAGGTGGACGTCGAGCTCGCGCTGAACCTCCAGCCGGCGGGCCTGTCCGACGAGCTCGCCCTGACCGCCGACTACAGCGCCGTGTACGACGCCTGCCGCCAGATCGTCGAGTCGACCCGCTTCAACCTGATCGAGGCGCTGGCCGAGGCGATCGCCCACGAGCTCCTTGCGGGATACCCCGCCGACGAGGTTGCGGTCAGGATCCGCAAGCCCGAGGTCAGGCTGGAGGGACCCTTGCGGGGCGCGGGCATCGCGATCCGGCGCCGCCGCACCACCTGAACCGACCGGGGCGGGCCCAGGCGACCGTGCACCGTCAGAGGTGTTCCGGCCTCGTCCCCAGCGTGACCTTCACCGTCGTCGTCGTGCCGTTGCGGAGGACGTCCAGCTCGACCGTGTCCTTGGGCGAGTACTGGACGAGCAGGGCATCGAGCGGGTGCTCCTGGTCGATCTTGGTCCCGTTGATGGACAGGATGATGTCGCCGTCCTGGATGCCCGCCTTCGCCGCCGGGCTGTCCGGCACGATGGCGGGATCGGTGCCGCCGGCGTTGGACACGAGCGAGCCGCTGTCGACGGTCAGGCCGAGGTCCTGCTTGACCTGCAGGTTGATGGACGTGTAGCGGATCCCGATCCACGGGCGAGCCAGGGACTCGCCGCGCAGCGCCTGCTCCATGATCGGCCGGGCGATGTCGATCGGGATCGCGAAGCCGATGCCGCTGGAGTCGGTGGCGACGGCCGTGTTCACGCCGACGACGGAGCCCGTGGCGTCGGCGAGCGGGCCGCCCGAGTTGCCGGGGTTGATCGCGGCGTCGGTCTGGATCAGGTTCGTGATCCGGGGCTCGTTGGCGACCTGGATGTCGCGGCCCTTGCCGGACACGATGCCGCTGGTCACCGAGAACGAGTAGGTGCCCAGCGGGCTGCCGATGGCGACCACCAGCTGGCCGATCTTGAGGCCGTCCGAGTGACCGATCGGGGCGGTCGGGAGGCCGGTCGCCTCGACCTTGACGATCGCGAGGTCCGTGAGCGTGTCGATCCCGTAGACCTTGCCGGCGAACTGGCGCCCGTCCTTGAGCTCGACCGTGAGCTTGTCGGCGCCGGTCACGACGTGGCGGTTGGTGAGGATCCAGCCCGACGGGTCGTAGATGATCCCGGAGCCGACGCCCTCGGTCGGCACGCTCCCGAAGGGATCCGTCGACTGGCCGTCGACCGTGATCTTGACCACGGCCGGACCGACCTTCGCTGCCGCGTCGATCACCGCTGACAATTCGTCGATGGTGACCGGCTGCTGGCTGGTTGCCTGCTGCACGGTGCCGGTGGTGGATGCCGGCGCGGGCCGGTCCAGGGCGCCCGTCCTGTCGAGGACCAGCACCGTGCCGCCGGCGGCGAGGACCGCGGACAGGAGCGATGCCGCCACGATCGTGCCGACGCCGGCTCCGCCGCGGCGCTGTGCCGGGGCCGATGCCTGCCCGACCGCCGGCGCCACCGGTTCCACGGCGGGCACCATCGGACGGCCCCAGCCCCCGACCCGGGACCGGGCGGCGCGAAGGCCCCTGCCGTGTAGGCGGCGGTTGCCGGTCCCGGCTCGGACGCCTCCGGCTCGTACCAGCGGTCCGGCGGCGGCGTGGCGGTGGGGGAGGCCCAGGCCCAGCGGTCGTCGGGGCGGGGATCGGGCGTGGGGGTGAAGCGCTCGACGTCGACGCGCTCGGTGTCGTCCAGCGAGCCGGCGCCGCCGGCAGCCGCATCCGGGCTCTCGCCGGGGTTCGCGGTCGGGTCGTCGTTCATGGGCAGGGTCGTCTTTCCTGGATGGCGGCGGTCGGATCGGCATCCGGCCGCCCGAGTATGAGCCTAGGTTGCCGGAGCGGGGTTCAGCGGCGGGGAGCCGGTAGGTGAAGAATTGTCCACCTTGCGTGCAGGATCCCCGGAGGTCGCCTCCGGGCCCGTTGTCTCGCGCGGGTCGCGGGGCAGCGTCACGACGAACCGCGACCCGTACCCGACCCGGCTCTCCACCTCGATCGAGCCGTGGTGCATGTCCACGATGGACTTGACGATGGCGAGGCCAAGGCCGGAGCCGGTGCTCCGCGCCTCGTTGGCCTCGGATCCGCGGTAGAAGCGCTCGAAGATCCTCGGCAGCTCGGCGGGGTGGATGCCCACGCCGGTGTCGGCGACCTCGATTCGGACCCCGCCATCGGGTTCCTGGCGGGCCGTCACGCGGACCGCGCCCCCGCGACGGGTGAACTTGAGAGCGTTGCCGACGAGGTTGGTCACGACCTGGCCCACGCGTGGCGCGTCGTGGTGGATCCGGATCGGCCGATCGGGGAGGGTCGCGGTCAGGGCGATCCCCTTGCGCTCCGCGGCGGCCATCTGCTGCTCCACGGCCGACTCGATCGTGCCCCGGATGTCGTCCGGGCGCAGGTCCAGGAGGACCAGGCCCGAAATCGAGCTTGGACAGCTCGAGCAGGTTCTGGGCCAGCCAGTCGAGCCGGTCGAGCTGGACCGCGGAGGAATCGAGGAACTCGGCCCGGGCCGCCGCGTCCCGGCCCGCCGGGCCCTGGAGCAGCTCGATGAAGGTCCGCATGGCGGCGATCGGGGTCCGCAGCTCGTGGCTGACGTCGGCGAGGAAGTCGCGGCTCCGGTCCCGGTCGCGGCGGATCACCGACACGCTCTCCTCGAGCCGGTCCGCCATCGTGTTGAACTGGGTGGACAGCGCCCGCAGCTCCAGGGTCCCCGACGAGAGCTCGTCGGTCGCGACCCGGGAGGTGAGGTCGCCCTCCGCCAGCCGCCGCGAGGCCTCCGTCAGCCGGGTGATTGGCGTCGAGAAGCGATGGGCGATGAAGGCGGCCACCAGCACGGCCACCATGAACGCGGCCGAGGCCATGACCAGGAGCAGCCCGGTGATGGCCGCCAGCGTGTTCGCCCGTCCGGTGTACGGGTTGGAGAGGGTGACGCTCATGCCCCAGTCCTGGACGGCGTTGGTGCGGGCGACGTCCGCCCGCGCCGCGGAGATCGCCGGGTCGCGCAGCTGCCCGCGCGCCGGATCGTCGGCGAGCGGCACGTCGAAGCCCAGCGTGGGGTCGGGATCGACCGCCATCGGCCCGTCGGCCTCCTGGCGCGCGAGCCCGAACCGCAGCTTGATGTCCGCGTGAGCGACATTGCGGGCCGCGAGGTCCAGGAGCTTGTCGTCGATCAGCGCCGCACGGACGGCGGGATTGAGCTGCAGCTGGCCGTTCACGTCGACGACCACGGCGTTGCTGCCCACGGTGTCCGCGATGAACCGGTCGAGGATCGCCGCCGTGGCGGCGGCCTGGGCCCGGAGGCTCTGCTCCTCCTGGACGCGGAAGTAGTCGTCCAGGCGGTTGATGACGACCGGCGCCACGAGGACGAGGGTCAGGGCGACGACGCCCATGAAGGCGATGGTCAACCGGGTCTGGAACGACTGCGGGACGGTCGGACGCCGCGGTTGGCGGGCGCCCCGCCCGCTCGACTCCGGAGTGCGCGTCTCAGCCGTGCGCGACTCCGGCCTGCGCGACTCCGGCGGGCGGGCGTCGGCCATGTCAGCGCTCTGCGAACTGGTAGCCCGCACCCCGCACCGTCAGCACGAACTGGGGCAGCGACGGATCGTCCTCGATCTTCTCGCGGAGGTGGCTGACGTGGACGTTGATGGTCTTCTCGTCCTGGTCGAGGGCCTCGTAGTCGCGCAGCAGCTCCAGCAGCTCCCGGCGGCTGAACACCCTGCCCGGGCGGGTCGCGAGGTGCCGGAGGATCTCGAACTCCGTCGCGGTGAGCCCGATGCGCCGGTTGCCCCGCTGGACCCGGCGGCGCTCGAGGTCGATGACCAGGTCGCCGTGGCGGATGACCCTCCCGCCCGCGGCGTTCGCCAGGTCCCCGTAGGCGCGCCTCAGCAGCGCCCGGATGCGGCTCATCAGCTCCCGCAGGGCGAATGGCTTGGTGACGTAGTCGTCCGCGCCCAGCTCGAGCCCCACGACCTTGTCGAACTCGTCGCCACGGGCGGTGAGGAACAGGACGGGCGCCTTGGAGCCGACGGCGCGCAGGCGGCGGAGCACCTCGAACCCGTCGATCCCGGGCAGCCGCACGTCGAGCAGGATCAGGTCGGGCGCCTGGCTCGTGGCGAACTCCAGCCCCTCCTCGCCCGAGCGCGCGACGGTCACCTCGTAGCCTTCCTGCTGGAGTGCGTACTGGATGCCTCGCGCGACGGCGAACTCGTCCTCAACGATCAGGATGGTGGCTGCCACGGCGCGCCGATCCTACACCGGGCGGCGCCACCGGGCCGCGACCCCCGGCTGCAACATCGGGCCGCCCGGGGGTCTCCGTCGACGCCCGTGATAGGCTCGGCGTTCGAACGCGACGGGCCGCTAGCCCGAGACGCGCCGGGCATCGACGCCGGACGCCGGACACCGGACGCCCGGCCTCGCTGGATGCCGCCAGAGCTGGGAGGCTCGAACAAACCCATGGCCGACCGACCCCGTCTCGCGGCAGAGAGCCGCACCATCACCGGCAAGAAGGTCGCAGGGCTGCGCCGCGAGGGCCGCCTGCCGGCAGTCGTCTTCGGCCACGGCACGGCGAGCGAGCCCGTCACGATCGACGCCCACAATTTCGACCAGCTGCGCCGCCACACCGGCTCCTCCACGCTGATCGACCTGTCCGTCGATGGCGGCAAGGCGCGCCCGGTGCTGCTGCACGGGATCCAGGTCCATCGCCTCACGCGTCGGCCGCTTCACGTGGACCTGTTCGCCGTGCGCATGACCGAGGAGCTCACCGTCGACGTCCAGCTGGTCCCGGACGGCCTCGCGCCGGCCACCCTCCAGGGCGGCTCGCTCGTGCACCCGGTCTCGATGGTCCGGGCGCGCGCACTCCCCGGCAACCTGCCGGAGTCCATCCACTATGACCTCGGCTCGCTCGAGACCTACGACGACACGATCACGGTCGGCGACCTCGTCGTGCCCGAGGGTGTGACGATCCAGACCGATCCGGCGGACATCATCGCCCGGGTGCTCGAGCCTCGCGAGGCCGAGGCAGAGGTCGTGGCCGTCGCGCCCGAGGAAGCGGTCGCGCCTCCGGTCGAGGAGCCCGCGGCCGAGAGCTGATCCCGCGGTCGGGACGCGGGCTCCGGGGATCCCGGGCGCCCGCGATCCGCGACGCCTGCGATCCGCGGCGCCCGCTATCCGCGGTGCGCGCTCGCGTACACGATCGGGAGCGCGAGCCGGAGCCCGTCCGCGGGCAGCGCACGCAGCCGCCGGAGCAGGTCTGCCTCGAGCTCGGCTCGCGCGGCAGGTTCCAGGGTGCGGAACAGGTCCTCGTCGTCGAACCGGGTGATGAACCCGACGAACCCCTCGGGCGTGAACGCGTGCTCGAGATGGTCCGTGCGCGCCGCCACACCGCGGAATCCCGCGCGCCGGAGCTGGGCGACGGCCGCATCGACGGACGCCAGGTCGGGGCGGTCGTCGGCAGGGTCGCGCGGCTCGAGGCCCGCGGCCACGAGCGCCTCCTCGTAGGCGGCGTCCGCGCCCATCGTCGCATCCCCCGGCAGCCAGCGGACGTAGGCGAGCAGCCCGCCGGGCCGCAGCACCCGCCGCATCTCGCGCAGGGCGCGCGGCGCGGACGGCACCAGCTGCAGCACGAAGGCCGACAGCACGACGTCGAAGGTCCCGTCGTCGAACGGCAGGCGGTCCGCATGGCCCTGGATGTACCGGACCCGGTCGCGGACCGGCCCGTCTTGTCCCTCCAGCTCGCGGCGCGCGATGGCCAGCATGCCGTCCGAGGCGTCGACCGCGTCCACGACGACCGACGGCCAGCGCCGCGCCGCGGCGACGGCCATCGCCCCGGTGCCGCAGCCCACGTCGAGGACCCTCAGTGAACCCGCGGCCACCGCGGCGTGCGCCTCGTCGAGGAGGCGCAGCGTGGCCTCGCGGTGCACGGGCGACCACCAGGTGGCGTAGCCCTCGGCGATCCGGTCGTAGCGCACCTGCTGGTCGGTCATGGCGCAACATGCTGCCACGACCGGGCCCCATCGCGTGCCGGGACCAATCGTGCCCTTCGGCACGCCCCGCGCGGTCCGCGGGCCGCTGGCCGTCGCCGGTGGTCGCCCCGATGCTCTGTGGTTGGAGACCAGCCGCGATGCGATCGCTGTCGCCCGTGTCGGCGACGCCGTCCGAAAGGAGCCGAGGGCATGAGGAAGATCCTGCTCGCCTATGACGGGGGTGACCCTGCCAAGCGCGCCCTCGACCAGACCGTCGAGCTGGCCACGCGCTTCCAGGCCACCGTCGGCGTCATCAGCGTGGTCCCGGTCCGGAACGGCCGGACGCCGATCGACCCGTGGGACGACCGGACCGTCCACGCCGAGGAGCTGCTCGAGGCCCGCAAGGTGCTGCGCGAGGCCGGTATCGAGGCCGAGCTCCTCGAGCCGGGCGGTGACCCGGCGAAGACCATCGAGCACATGGCCGACGAGCGCGGGTACGACACGATCGTGGTCGGGACCCGTGACCTGGGTTCCCTCGCGCGCACGCTCCATGGCAGCGTGTCGGCGCACGTTGCCAGCAACGCCCACGTCACGGTCGTCGTCGCGCGCTGATGCGAGCACGCCGCCCCTCAAGCCAACGGCACGGCCCGGCCGCCCCTTCGGGGCGACCCCGTGCGCCCTCCAGGAGCAACCTCTCATGACCCTCTCGATGACGCCCGCGACGCCGCGTGCCCACACCCACAGCCTGTCGCCGGTCCTGCTCGACGCCCTCCGGAGCGGGAGGGGACCCGCGCCCATCGCCCTGCGCGGCATCGCGCTGCTGTCGGATGCGGTCCTCAACAAGGACGCCGCGTTCAGCGACGAGGAGCGGGACGCGCTCGAGCTCCGCGGCCTGCTGCCGCCGCGTGTCATCGACATCGACGACCAGGTCGCCCTCGAGCTGGAGCACGTCCGGCGCAAGGGCGACGACCTCGAGCGCTACATCGGGCTGGCCGCGCTCCACGACCGGAACGAGACGCTGTTCGTCCGGGTGCTGTGCGACAACCTGGAGGAGCTCCTGCCGATCGTCTACACGCCCACCGTCGGCCGGGCCTGCCAGGAGTTCAGCCATCATCTCCGCCGCCCGCGTGGCGTGTGGATCACCCCGGACGACGTCGACCGCGTCCCGGATCTCCTGAGGCACGCGGCCCGTGACGAGATCCGCCTGATCGTGGTCACCGACAACGAGCGGATCCTCGGCCTCGGCGACCAGGGCGCGGGCGGAATGGGCATCCCCGTCGGCAAGCTGGCGCTGTACTCGGCCGCCGCCGGCATCCATCCTGGGCTGACGCTGCCGGTGTCGCTGGACGTCGGGACGGACCGCGAATCGCTGCTGACCGACCCGCTGTACGTCGGCTGGCGTCATCCCCGGCTCCGCGGGGCGGCGATACGACGAGGTGGTCGAGGCCTTCGTCGCCGGCGTTCGCGAGGTCCACCCGCGCGCCGTCCTCCAGTGGGAGGACTTCAAGCAGCACAACGCGATCCGCCTGCTCGAGCGCTATCGCCAGTGGGTCTGCAGCTTCAACGATGACATCCAGGGCACGTCGGCGATCGCGGTTGCCGTGATCCTCGCCGCCCTGAACCAGTCCGGCGGATCGCTCGCAGGCACCAGGATCGTGCTCGCCGGGGCGGGCGCGGCCGGGACCGGGATCGCCCGGCTCCTGCGGCTCGCGATGGTCGAGGCGGGGATGTCCGCCACGGACGCGCGAGACTCGATCGCGATGCTCGACTCGCGCGGCCTCCTGGTCGAGGGTCGGCCCGAGCTGGACGCGGACAAGCTCGATTCGGCGCTGCCGCGCGACGTGGTCGCGTCATTCGGGCTCGATCCCGACGGTCAGCACGGTCTCCACGAGGTGGTCGCGTCGTTCCGGCCGAGCGTCCTGCTCGGCACCACGGCGACCGCCGGAGCCTTCAGCGAGGCAACGATCCGGTTGATGGCGGCGCTGCACGCGCGGCCGATCATCCTCCCGATGTCGAACCCCACCGCGGTCACCGAGGCGCGCCCATCGGACGTCCTCGAGTGGACCGACGGCCGCGCGATCGTCGCGACCGGCAGCCCGTTCCCGCCGGTCGAGGTGGGCGGCACGAGCCGCCGGATCCCGCAGGCGAACAACGCCTACGTCTTCCCCGGCATCGGCCTGGGAGCGATCGTGTCCGAGGCGCGCATCCTGCCGGACTCGGCGTTCCTGGTCGCGGCGCGGCGCCTCGCGTCCATGACCACGCCCGAGATGCTGGAGGAGGGTGCCCTGTTCCCGCCGATCGCAGACCTGCGGACAGTCGCGCGCGAGATCGCGATCGCGGTTGTCGGGCACCTCGGGGACCTGGGCGTCGGGCGCCGGTTCGCGCCCGAGGCCATCCCGGGCGCGGTCTCGGCTGCGATGTGGCAGCCCGACTACGTGCCGTACGAGGCGGTGTAGCGGAGGCCAAGGGGAAGCGCGCCGGTCTTCGGCGTCGCGGGTGGCCCGGGGGACGACCTTCGGTCCGGCACGACGGAGGTCCGGCGGACCGGGGCGCTCGTGCGCCGAGCCGGCCCGCCGGACTCCCACTCCTCCAGGGTGATGCGATGGTCAGGCGGCGGCATCCCCTCCGCCGCCCCAGCCCGCGATCGGGCCGCTCGGCGCGGGCTTCGGGGCGAGCCGCCGGTAGGCGAGGCGGATGGCCAGCAGCAGGACGAGGAGCACGAGCAGCAGCGGCAGCCACACGATCGTGAACCAGATCGCGGCGCTGGCGATCGCCTGGCCCAGGCCGATGAGGGTGGCCGTGGCGCTGTCGACGTCCTTCGCCGGGTCCCATCCCCGGGCGGTCTCCTGGACGGCCACGATCTCGGTGCCGAACGTGGTGACGAGCGTGCCGTAGGCCACCTGGTCCGCGAGCTGTGCGCGCTGGGCGTCCAGCTGCTCGATCTGCCCCCGGACGTCGGTGATCTGTGCTTCCACCTCGAGCAGGTCGCTGACCTTGCCGGTGCCCTTCGCGATCTCGACCAGGGCCGACTCGCTCGCCCGGAGGTTGCGCAGCCGGGCCTCGAGATCCACGATCTGGCCGCCGACCTCCGTTGCCTGGGTCTGCTCGAGGACCACCTCGCTTGCGAGGCCACGCAGGCCGGAGAGGACGTCCTCCCAGCGGGAGGCGGGGACGCGGTACGTGATCGTCGCGACGGAGCGATCACCGTGTTGGACTCCTCGGAGGCGCCGATGTAGCCTCCGGCCGCTGCGACCGCCGCGCGCCCCTTGGCCAGGGCCTGCTGGAGGTCCGTGACCACCAGCTGGAGCGAGCCGGTGTAGACGATCTTGAGGTCGTCGCGCAGCGCGACGGCTGGGACGCCCGGGTCTGACCCTGAACCGCCTGGGGCGGCGCGGGGGCGGCGCTGGCGGCCGCGCTGGCCGCGGCCTGCTCGCCACCCGTCACGCTCCCCGGGACCGGGGCGCCACGGTCCGCCTGCGGCGACGATGAGGCGCTGCCGCTGCAGGCCGCCAGCGCGATGGTGAACGCGATGCCGAGAACGAGGATCGGGCTGAGCCGGTCGCCCAGCCGCTCGGGGATCCCCATGTGAATACACCTCCGGGTGGCACCCAGTTGGTGCCGGGTCGTCGTGATGGCGTTGTGGTGGGGTATGTGTGGGGCGCCGCAGGGGGGACGCCCGCCGCGCTCGACGGGTTCCGTCCTGGCCCACCGTACGCTCGCGGGACTGCCCCGTCGTTCAGGGATGTCCCGCAGCCGCACATCCGGGTCTGCCGGGCGCGGTATCGTGCGCCGGATGAAGCTCCCGTTCGCGCCCCCGGTCGAGCCGATGCTGGCCAAGTCCTCGTCGACCCTGCCCGAGGGCGACGGCTGGCTGTTCGAGCCCAAGTGGGACGGCTTCCGCGCGCTCGTGTTCCGGGACGGCGAGGAGGTCTACACCCAGAGCCGGGACCTCAAGCCGCTCGACCGCTACTTTCCCGAGCTCGCGGCGCCGCTCCGGGCCCAGCTCCCGGAGCGCTGCGTCCTGGATGGCGAGGTGGTGATCGCGCGTGATGGGACGCTGGACTTCGAGGCACTGCTGCTGCGGATCCACCCCGCCGCCTCGCGCGTGCAGATGCTGGCGGCGGAGTCGCCGGCCTCCTTCGTCGCGTGGGACCTGCTGGCCCTGGGCGACGAGGACCTCCGCCTCGCGCCCCAGGGCGAGCGCCGCGCGCGGCTCGAGGCCGTGCTCGGCGGCGTGGAGCCCCCGGTCCATCTCACCCCGGCGACGCTCGATCGCTCCCTCGCCGCGGACTGGTTCGACCGGTTCGAGGGCGCCGGCCTGGACGGGGTCGTCGCCAAGCGCCTCGAAGGCACCTACCAGCCCGGGAAGCGGGCGATGCTCAAGATCAAGCACGAGCGCACCGCGGACTGCGTGGTAGCGGGGTTCCGGTGGCACAAGAACGGGCCGGGCACCCATGTCGGGTCGCTGCTGCTCGGCCTGTTCGACGACGTCGGGCGGCTCCACCACGTCGGGGTCACCTCGTCCTTCACCTGGGACCGGCGCGCGGCGCTCGTCGCGGAGCTGGAGCCGCTGCGCGAGGGCGCGATCGACGGGCACCCGTGGGCCGAATGGGCCGAATGGGCGGCAGTCGACGCGGCCTCGGACGCGTCGGGGCAGCGGCTGCCGGGCGCCGGATCCCGTTGGAACCGCGGCAAGGACCTCTCCTGGGAGCCGCTGCGCACGGAACGCGTCGCCGAGGTCGCCTACGACCACCTCCAGGGCGACCGCTTCCGCCACGCCACCACGTTCCGGCGCTGGCGGCCGGACAAGCCTGTCGCCGAGTGTCGCTACGACCAGCTGGAGACCAGCGTCCCCTACGAGCTCGAACGGATCTTCGGGGCCTGACGGCGGCCGGGCGCCGCGGCCGCCTCGGCCGGGATCGCTCGCGCGCCGGCTCGTTCCCGCCGGCCATCAGGCGGGTCGCCGAGCCTCCATGGCCGCCCGGAGTCGCGGCGTCTCGTTGTGGGCGATGGCGGTGATCCGGAGCCCGTCGCCAAGGTCGGCCAGGGCGTATGAGGCGTCGAACTCGTAGACGAGGCCGCCGCTCACGTCCCGCAGGCGCCATCGGACGGCGACCTGGGCCATGCGCGGCGTGAGCTCGATGACCCGGATGTCGAGCGCGTCCGCGGAGGTGACCCCGAGCGCCCGGTATGCGCCGACGATGCGCTCGATCTGGGGCACCCAGGCCTCGAGCGCGGGCACGCTCGTGACCGTCACCTCGGCCGCGTCGCTCGTCACCTGGCAGGGGAAGGCGAACTGCCCGGCCACCGCCGCCACGTCGAACCGTTGGAACGCCGTGCGGTAGCCGTCGAGGAACTGCTCGACCGTCGATCGCTCAGCCACGGCATCCCTCCTTGCGTCCTGCGCCGCCGTGTCCGATCGCCGCGATGTCGGTCACGCTGGGGCCTTCCCGCCACGGTCCGGCCGTCGACCGGCCAGCCATGCCGCCCGCTCGTCGTCCGAGATGTTCGCCCAGTCGTCGGGCTGGGCGTCCGGGTCCAGCGGCTCCTGCGGCGGTCGAAGCGCCTCCGGGACGTGGACCAGGTTGATCCGCAGCCGGTACCAGGCGTAGGCGCGGCCGCGCATCGCGGTCTCGATGAGGTCTGCGGGCTCGAGGTGCGCGGCAGCCTCCGGGTGGCGGGCCTTCCAGCGCTCGAGCCCCTCGTACAGCTCCGCCTTCGATGGCGCCCGCCCCAGCTCGATGACCGGGATGGTTGACCGGCGGCGCCCCGTCGGGGACGGGCGGCTCCCTTCCCACTCGGTCGGCAGGCCGGCGTTCGCGTCGCCCGCGGCAACTGCCGCCGCCCGCGCCTCGGCGACCTCGGGCGGCGGTCCGCCGTCCACGCCGCGGCCGGCATACTCCGTGTCGGGGCGCCGTTTGCGGGATGGCTGGACACGCGGCGGCTCGCCCTCCTGTTTCGCGTAGTTGGGAGGCCACGGGGCGTCGCCCAGGCCCTCCGCCTCGTGGCGCGCGGACAGCTCCAGCAGGGCGTCGAGCGAGCCCACGGCGTCGTCGATCCCGGCCCCGGCGTCGCCCCTGGCCGCCAGCAGATCCGGCACGCTGGCCAGCGTGAAGTCCTCGGCCTTCACGTCCGCGACCTCGTCCCATCGCAATGGAAACGAGACACGCGCGTCCGGGAGCGGCCGGATGGAGTACGCGGAGGCGACGGTCCGGTCCTTGGCGTTCTGGTTGTAGTCGAGGAACACGCCGTGGCGCTCCTCCTTCCACCACCTGCTGGTGGCGATGGATGGCGCCCGCCCCTCCACGTCCCGCGCGAGCGCCAGCGCTGCGCGCCGGACCTGCGGGTACGTCCACCGCCGCTCGATCCGCACGTTGACGTGGATCCCGCGCGACCCAGACGTCTTCGGCCAGCCGGTGAGGCCCACAGAGTCGAGGGACTCGCGCACCACGAGCGCGACCTCGCGCACCTGGGACCACGGCACGCCCGGGACCGGGTCCAGGTCCACGCGCAGCTCGTCGGGGTGGTCGAGGTCGTCCGCGCGCACCGGGTGCGGGTTGAGGTCGATGCAGCCGAGGTTGGCGACCCAGGCGAGCCCGGCGGCCTCGTCGACGACGATCTCGTCGGCCGTCCTCCCCGAAGGGAAGGTGAGCGTGGCGACCCGCATCCAGTCCGGCCGGTTCTCGGGCGCACGCTTCTGGAAGAACGGCTCCTTGTCGATCCCGTCCACGAAGCGCTTGAGCGCCATCGGGCGGCCCCGCACGCCGGCGAGTGCCCCGTCGGCGACGGCGACGAAGTAGCGGACGACGTCCAGCTTCGTGAAACCGGGGACGCGGGAAGTAGACCTTGTCCGGATTGCTGATCGCGACCTCACGGCCGCCGATGTCGAGGATCTCCTTGCGAGCGGGCATGGGCGAATGCTCGCACGGGCCGCAAGATGTCCAGGTGCGAGCCTGCGTGGGCGGGCGAGGGAGGTCGAGGGAGGAGAGGGGCCGCGCTGGGGCCGACCCGGGCAGACGGGGCGAGGGTGCGGACTGCCAGTCGAGTGGCGATGGCATGCCGCCGCCGATCCGTCTCCCCGCTCCCGTCCTCATTCACTCGCCAGGCGAGTACGAACGGATCTGTCGCGAGCTCTGGTGCGCAGATACGCACCGGGAGAGTGCAAACAGGCTGCACGTCCGCCTGGACCGCTCACTTACTCGCGGGGCGGGTGCACGCGCAAGTGCGGCACTCTCAAGATGCGCAAGTACCTGCCTCGCGAGTGGCCAATCAGGTGCGGTGCCCTCGGGGTCCCCGGTCGTGCCCCGGTCCGACCCCAAGGGCTGGGTGACCTGCGCATGTCGGCCGTTACGACTCGCGCCACGGGTACCCGCGAGAGAAGGCCGGGCACGCACCGCCGGAGCCAGGGCGTGTCGATTCCCACGGGCGCCGATCGTCGCTACGATGACGGCCAGGAGCCGCCACACCCACGGAGGAAGAGCCAGACCGATGCGCTACCTGCTGCTGATCTACACGGACCCCGCCGCGGCGCCGGCCACCCCTGAGGGCTGGGAGGCCATGCTCAACGAGTACGGCGCCTACTCGGGCTGGCTCCGGCAGACCGGCGGGTACCTCGGCGGGGAGGCCCTGCAGGAGGTTGCCAATGCGACGACGGTCTCGGTCCGTGACGGCCGCCGGATCGTGACCGACGGCCCCTTCGCGGAGACGAAGGAGCATCTCGGCGGGTACTACCTCATCGACGCCGCGGACCTCGACACCGCGATCGAGGCGGCGGCCCGGGTCCCCGGAGCGAGGTTCGGCAAGGTCGAGGTCCGCCCGATCCAGGAGATGGGCTGACGGCGGCGCCGTCCGTCTCGATCTCGTCCGGGACCAGCAGATGATCCCGATCGCGGCGGACATGCGGGCCGCCGAGGCCGTCGCCCGGGTCTTCCGCGAGGAGCATGGACGGGCGATCGCGACGCTCATCCGTGTCCTCGGCGACTTCGACCTGGCCGAGGAGGCGGTGGCGGACGCCTACGTCACGGCACTCGAGCGCTGGCCCCGGGACGGGATCCCCGCCAGTCCCGGCGCCTGGATCACCACCACGGCGCGCAACCGCGCCATCGACCGGATCCGACGCGCCCGGACGCTCACGGCGAAGGGCCCGCTCCTGGCCCGGGATGCCGCATTCGACGAGGCGGGGCGGGCGGGAGCGCTCCAGGCGGCCGCGGAGGACGAGATGGCCCCCATCCCCGACGATCAGCTCCGGCTCATCTTCACCTGCTGCCACCCGGCGCTCGCCCCGGAGGCCGCGGTCGCGCTCACGCTGCGGACGCTCGGCGGCCTCACCACGCCCGAGATCGCACGGGCGTTCCTCGTCCCGGAGCCCGACTCTCGCCCAGCGGCTCGTCCGGGCCAAGAAGAAGATCCGCGAGGCCGGCATCGCGTACGAGGTTCCCTCCGGTGACCGCCTGGCGGACAGGCTCGACGCCGTGCTGCGGGTCCTCTATCTCATCTTCAACGAGGGCTACGACGCCACCGCCGGCGAGGCCCTGATCCGGCGCGAGCTGTGCGCGGAGGCGATCCGCATGACGCGGATCGTTGCGGACCTGCTTCCGGCCGAGCCCGAGGCGGTCGGCCTCCTCGCGTTGATGCTCCTGACCGACGCGCGCCGGCCCGCCCGGGAGGGTCCCGGCGGCGACCTCGTGCGGCTCGAGGACCAGGACCGCCGCCGGTGGGACGCGGCGCGGATCGCCGAGGGCGGCGTGCTCGTCGAGCGCGCGCTGCGGATGGGCCGCGTGGGGCCATACCAGCTGCAGGCGGCCATCGCGGCGGTCCACGACGAGGCGCGGACGGCCGAGGCAACCGACTGGCGGCAGATCCTGGGTCTCTACGAGGTCCTGCTCCGGGTCTCGCCGTCGCCCGTCGTGGCCCTGAACCGGGCCGTGGCCATCGCGCAGGTCGCGGGTCCGGCCGCGGGCCTCGCGGCGGCCGATGCGCTTGCGTCCGACCCGGCGATGACCGACTACCGCTTCTTCCACGCGGCGCGCGGCGACCTGCTGCGCCGCCTGGACCGATGGCCGGAGGCGGCCGACGCCTACGACCGCGCGCTGGCGCTGGCCCCGAACGGCCCGGAACGCGCGTTCCTCGAGCGGCGCCGGCGCGAGGTCAGGAGTCGCTCGCTGGCGGGCTGACCGGCCGCTCGCTCATCAGCGCGACGTGGTTGCCGTCCGGGTCTGTCGTGACGCACATCCACAGCTCGGCCGCACCGTCCCTGTGGACGACGTGCGGGCGGTCCCCGAAGTCCGCGCCCCTCGCCTCGAGCGCGGCCACGGCCTCGTGGATGTCTGCGACACGGAAGTAGAGCGTCGCCGGTCCCGCCAGGCCGGGGACCTCCGGCTCGGAGAGGAAGAGGCGCACGCCGGCGGCGTCGAAGAAGGCCATGTGCGGGAACGCGAACAGGAACGGCAGACCGAGGACATCGCGGTAGTACGCCGTCGCGCGCTCCGCGTCGGCGACGGGGACCAGGACCTGGCCGAGGGCCGACAGGCCGAAGGGGACGCCGGTCATTCGTGTGCCTCCTGTGCTCATGGCTGGCTGCGCCACGTTGCCGCGTGGCCGTCGGCCGTCAACCGGCCGTCAGGCATCGGAGCCAGGTACCCAGGCCCTCGCGACCTGGCCCTCGCGACGGGCGCGGGCCCGCATGGGAGACCGCTCAGGCGCCCAGGAACGCGGTGGCCAACAGGATCAGCGACAGCACGATCAGCACAGCGGTCGCCAGCCACCCCACCGGCCGGAGGAACCGCCCGCTGACCAGCGGCCCCATGAGCTCCTTGTCGGAGGCGAGGAGCATCACGAACACGAGGATGAACGGCAGGAGCAGGGCGTTGAGCACCTGGGCCGCGAACATGACGCTGATCAGCGGCAGCCCGGGGATCATGACGAACAGCGCCGAGAACCCGATGAAGAACGCCAACAGGCCGTAGAACGCGGGCGCCTCCCGCCAGTTCCAGTCGACCCCCGTCTCCCAGCCGAAGGCCTCGCACGTCGTGTAGGCGCTCGACAGCGGGACCACGCCCAGGCCCAGGAACGACGCGCCAAGGAGGCCGATCGCGAACACGGTGGCGGCGGCCGCCCCGGCGATGGGCACGAGCGCCAGGGCGGCATCGGCTGCCGAGGTGATCTTCAGACCGTGGGCGTAGAGCGTCGCGGCGCAGGCGATGAGGATGAATGCGGCGATCACGTTGGTCAGGAGGCTGCCCGCGAAGACGTCGACGCGGCTGGCCCGGAGGTCGTCCGGCCGCAGGCCCTTGTCGGCGACGTACGACTGGATGAATGCCTGGCCCCACGGGGTGATCGTGGTACCCACCGTGCCCACGACCGCGAGCCAGTAGACCGGCGAGTTCGACAGGGTCGGAGTGGATGAGGCTCTGGAAGGCCAGCGCCCAGTCCGGGCCGGCCTCGATCGCCGAGAACACATACGCGAGGGAGACCATGATCCCGACCGCCACGAACAGGTATTGCACCCTGCTGTACGACCCGAGCGCGATGAACGCCACGACGACGACGGCCGCGACGGTGGCGCTGATCTGGGTCGGGACGCCGAAGATCCCGAGCGCGGACCCGATGCCCGCGAACTCGGCCACGATCGAGCCCAGGTTCGCGGTCAGCATCAGCAGTGCCGCGAACACCGTCCACCGGACGCCCCAGCGCTCCCTGATGAGGCTGATCAGCCCCTTTCCGGTCGCGAGCCCAAGGCGCGCGCCCGCCTCCTGGGTGAAGAACAGCACGATCTGGCTGGCGAGGAGCACCCACAGCAGCTCGTACCCGAAGTTGGCTCCGGCGAGCGAGTAGGTGGTGATGCCGCCGGCGTCGTTGTCGGCGAACCCGCTGACGAGGCCCGGGCCGAGGACGGCGAGCGTCGCGATGAGCCGGACCCGCCACTGCGGAAGGTGCGGGATCGGGCGCAGCGCCCGGGGGCGGCGACGGCGCGCGAGACGGTCGGGCGGTGCGGCGGGTGACGCCGCCCCGGCTGGCGCCGCCGTTGCCGCCGGGCCCGTGGCCGGCTGCGCGGTCTTCGCGGGCGGCCGCGGCCGCCCCGGATCCCGGCCATCGCCCGGCTACCGCGTGAAGACGCGAGGGAGGCGCTTCTTCCACGCCGTCGGGATGACCGTGTCGATCGCATCGTCCACGGTGACGATGCCCATCAGCACGTTCTGCTCGTCCACGACGGGCACGGCAAGCAGGTTGTAGTGGGCGACGACCTCAGCGACCTCGTCCTGGCTCGCGGTGACCGCCACCGCGACGGGCTCGTCGATCATCACGTCCCGGATCAGGGTGTCGGGTCGGGCGACGATGAGGTCACGCAGCGACAGCACGCCCACGAGCTGGCCCTCGTCGGCGGTGACGTAGAGGTAGTACACGGTCTCGGCGTCCGGCTCCAGCTCGCGGAGCCGGTCGATCGCCTCGCCCGCGGTCATCTGCTCCTCGAGGGCGATGAACTCGGTGGTCATGAGGCCGCCGGCCGAGTCCTCGGGGTAGCCCAGGAGCTCCTGGACCTCGTCCGCCTCGTCCTTCTCCATGAGGGCGAGGATCTCGTCGCGGGTCTCCTGGTCCAGGTCGGCGACCAGGTCGGCCGCGTCGTCCGGGCTCATCTCCTCGAGGATGTCGGCGGCGCGCTCCGGTGTCAGGTCCTCGAGGACGTCCACCTGGGTCTCGGGCTCCATCTCCTCGACCACGTCGGCCAGCGCCTCGTCGTCGAGAGAGGCGAGGACGCCGGCGCGGTCGCGCGGGGCCAGGTCCTCGATGATCGACGCGAGGTCCGCCGGATGGAGCTCCGCGAGACGCGCGTGGGGGACGCGGAGCCGGACGCTGGCGATGGTCGTGTCGAGCGGATCCACGTCCTCCCAGTCGATGTAGCGCTCGGGGACCGACGCGTGGATGTTGCGGGCGATCGTTCGGAAGGGGCCCTCGATGCCCAGGCGGCGGAGGAGCCCGGCCGCGCCCACGTCCACCGCGACGAGCCGGAGACGGCCCTCCACGTTGTCGAGGCTGAGGTCGTTGACGCGGATGACCTTGCGCCCCTCGATGTCGACGATCTGCTTGTCGAGCAGGTTCGCCTTCAGGAGGATCTCGTTGTCGCGCTGGCGGAACTTGCCCACGTCGATCGTGCGCACGCGCAGCCGCGCGCCGGTGGTGTCGAACGCCTCCACGTCACGCCATGGGATGAAGATGCGGCGGTTATCCGTGGCAACGACGAGACCGGTCACGGGCGGGTACTTGCCACCGATCGCGACGATCAGGTCCGCGATCGAGCCGAGGGGCTCGCCGGACGGATCGCGCACCGGCAGACCGATGCAACGGCTGAGAAACTGCATGGTGGCCACCAGGCTGGGCAGGCCCGCCCGCCCGAGGTGGCCGCCCGGCGTGTTGACGCCGGACCGGGCCGTCAGGGTACGGTCGGGACCTGGGGGATGCCGGCAATCATGCCGGCGGGTCTAGGTCCGGTCTCCACGAGAGGAGAGATCCTCGTACGGCACTGGACACCCCGAACCGGGACGCGGAGCGGGGGCAATGCGACTGTAGCCCTCGCGGCGGGGCGGGTCAAACGCCCGGCGTCCTGCCCGGTCTTCGTGCCTTGCCCGCCGCCCGTGAGGCGGCGGCCGTACCATCTGGCGCATGCACACGATGCGCGTGGCCCTGGTCCAGCTCGAGGCGCGTGACGATGTCGAGGACAACATCGCACGGGCGACTGCGCTCGCGCGCGAGGCGGCCGTCGACGCCGACCTCGTCGTGTTGCCCGAATACGTCCAGTTCCGCGGCTCGGCCGATGGATACCGGGCGTCGGCGCGCGCGGTGCCCGGCCCGACGACGGAGCCGTTCGCGGAGATCGCGCGTGAACGTGGCTGCTGGATCCTCGCAGGAAGTCATGCCGAGGAGTCCGGGGACCCTGCCCGGCCCTGGAACACCGCGGTCCTGTTCGACCGCACGGGCGGCCTCGCCGCCCGCTATCGCAAGCTCCATCTGTTCGACGTGTCGGTGGACGACGGGCCGTCGGACCTCGAGTCGGCACGGGCGACGGCGGGCGACCGGGCCGTCGTGGTCGGCGTCGACGGGAGCGGCCTCGGGCTGTCGATCTGCTACGACCTGCGGTTCCCGGAGCTGTACCGTGCGCTGTCCCTGGCCGGCGCGGAGGTTCTGGCGGTGCCGGCGGTCTTCACGGAGCGGACCGGGCGCGACCACTGGGAGGTCCTCCTGCGCGCGCGGGCGATCGAGAACGGCGCATACGTGATCGCCGCGGCGGGCTGCGGCGCCGGCGGCGCGGGGGCGATCGCGGCCTGGGGCCACTCGATGGTCGTGGACCCGTGGGGACGCGTGGTCGTGCAGGCCGGGATGGACGAGGCGATCGTCCGCGCTGAGCTGGACCTCACCCTCGTGGCTGCGGCGCGCCGCCAGATCCCCGTGCTTGCCAACCGGCGTTCCGACGCGCTCCCGCCGGTGCGCGAGGTGGAGGTCGTCGGCGGCTGACCAGCCGGGTCCGTGGGAGGTTCCCAGCCTGCCGGGTGGGCCATGCCTCCGACGAAGCCTCGGAGGGGCCGGTTGGGAGACCCACCGGCCTATGCCGCCTCGCTGCGGACGCGCAGCACGCGGTGGGTGAACGGGACTCGGAACTCGCGGAAGACCTCGACCGAGACGAGCGTCCCCGCGAACAGGAAGATCACGCCCAGCAGCTCTCCCACGTAGAAGGTCTCGGTGAGGCCGAACCGGGAGAGTCCGCTGGTGAGCGACGGGATGAAGCCGCCGATCGCCAGCAGGAGAGTGGCCGGCACGCGGCTGTTGAGCTTGCCGTGGAACAGCGCCGTCGCGGCGCCGGGGATCGAGGCGACCAGGTTGACCGTGATCGCGATCGGCGCGATCGCCAGGTTGACCAGGAACCGGCCGATGCCGTGCGTGCGGCTCAGGTCGTAGCGGACGAGCCGCTTCTTCGGGCATGAACACGTAGGCGCTGTAGAGGGCTCCAAGGGCCAGCGCGAACCCGCCCGTGACGTTGAACAACGGGGTCAGCAGCCGGACCGATCCCGGCATCGCGGTCCCGACCGGGATCCCGTTGGCGTCGAGCGCATAGCCGGGGGCGGGGATCACGGCGGTGAGGACGATCGGGACGGCCACGATCGAGCCGCCGATGATCAGGACCCCGGCGATCGTGGCCCAGCGGCCCGTTCCGCGGTACGTCTCGATGGTGATCAGGATGGCGCCGACGATCGCGATCGCAAAGGCCGCGTACGGGAGGATGCCGGTGTCCGTGTACTGCGCCTTCGCCTGCGACAGCACGGTGAACAGCCCGGCCAGGAGGACGCTGAACGCCGCGCCGTAGCCGAATCGCGTCTTGCCGAGGAGGAACATCGTGCCCAGGCCCAGCCAGGCCGCGACGTAGACCGCCCCGATCAGGTACCAGGCCTTGTACAGCGGCTCGCTCCAGCCGAACGCCCCGCCCCAGAACTCGGTGCCGGCGGAGATCCCGTACCAGAGCATGCCGATCGTCCAGATCAGCTGGTAGGAGCGACGGCGCTCCAGCCACTGGTCGAGCAGGAAGAGCGCGAAGACGAAGCTGAGCGTGGAGCTCAGGAACGGCAGGACGACGTTCGGCTGCACGACGGGGACACCTCATGGTCCCGGGGCCCTCGCCCGGTGCGTTCACCGTATCGACCGGTTCGGCCGGGCTCAATGTGCAACTGGATCCGTCTCCAGGCACTGCACACGGCACCCTCCCCCGGAATGCATGCATCGTTCGATACCCATCGGCGTGCCCGGCCGCGGGCGCGGCGCGGCGATAAGCGGGCGCGAAGCCGCGGATAGGCGCCGCATAAGCGGTCATCGTCATCCTGCGACGCATGAACGACACCGAGAAGCGACGTGCCAAGCGCCGGCGGAAGGCCGGCAAGACCTACCGCACCGTTGACATCGGGGGCGGCATGGAGCAGGCATCCCCGGACGCGGTCCTGCGCGCGATGGGCGAGCTGCCCCACGACCTGGACTGGCAGGTGATGGCCCCGAACGTGATCCCGATCCTGCCGAGGCGGCGACCGATGCCGCCGATGGCAGGGGAGCCGTTCCGGGTGACGCTCCCGCCGGGGATCCCGACCGGCTTCGGGATCGACATCGGGCCGGCGTTCCTCGTGGTCGGGGAATCGCTTCTCGCGACGTGGCCGATCGGTCCGGCGGACCTCGTGGCGACGGCGCTGGAGAACCTGCGCGAACGGCTCCAGGGCGTGCGGCCCCGCGACCTCATCGGCCAGCTGCTGGACGGCGTGCCCGTTCGGGTGCTCCAGTCGGGCGTCGGCTGCGCATCGGCGCTGCTGCTGGTGCCGGACGAGCTGCGCCGGATCTTCGGCGAGGCGCCGCAGTGCTTCATCGCGCCGATGCGCGACGTCCTGATCTCGATGCCGGCCGACGTGGACCGCGCATTCGCCGGATGGATCAACGAGGAGTTCTCGGAGATGGACCCGAACGGGCTCGCCCTCGACGCGTTCGTCCTGGAGGACGGGGCCGTCCGATACGAATCGCTGCGACCGACGACCCGCCTGCCCTGACGTTCCCGGCTGCCGACGTGGGCGCGGCCTGCACCGCGCGAGTGCGAGTCGACCACCACTCCGCCCCCGGGCGCAGCTCCAACCGTGAGAGAGATTCTCAGGGCGTCGTGCGCAGGGAGAACCGTACGTGACCGTGGCCCAGGCGGGCTCACCGGGGGTGGAGGCGCGGCGTGCCCTCGTGCTCCACGACCGGCAGCTGGTCGTGGACCTGATCGAGCTCACGCTCAACCACGGCCTGTTCGTGGTCCGGGCGGCCCGGACCCTCGACGAGGCCGACAGCCTCCTCTCCGACTGGCACCCGGACCTCGCCGTGGTCGACATGGACCACGACGACAGCACGGCGCTGCTGGGGCGGCTCGGTGCCGCGAACCGGCTGACCAAGCGGGTGACGCCGGCGCTGGGCCTGACGCGACGGGGCGACCTCAAGACCAAGCTCAGGGCCTTCGATCTCGGTGTCGACGACATCCTCACCATGCCGTTCTCCCCGGAGGAGCTGCTGGCCCGCTCGATCGTGATCACCCGGCGCGCGACGGGCACCGGCCAGCCGCTGATCCCGACGATCACGATCGGCGAGATCGAGATCGACATCCTGAGTCGCGAGGTGCGGACCGGGAACTCGGTCATCCACCTGTCCGGCATCGAGCAGAGCCTGCTGTACCTGCTGGCCAGCCGCTCCGGGCGCGTCGTGACGCGCGACGAGATCCTCGACGCGATCTGGGGCACCGACTTCGTGGCCGAGAGCAACATCGTCGATCGCCACATCCGGAGCCTGCGCATCAAGCTCCAGAACGACTACCGGCACCCGCGCTTCATCGCAACGGTCCCGGGCCGGGGCTACCGGTTCATCCCCACCTTCTCGAACACCGGCTGGGCGGGCGGCATGGACGGAAGCGACAAGCCGCTGTCCTGATCGGCGCCCGTCCCGTGCTCGCGGCGGGGAGCGGGGACTGCGTCCGCGCGTGGACGCCCCGGCCCCGGGATGACGACCCATCATGCCGCCGCGGCGCTTCGGAAGCACACTCGGGTTCGCCGGCGGCGCAGGTGAGCGCAACCACGACCGGCCACCGATGAAGGACGGCCAGAGGATGCGCGCCACAAGCCAGGATCCGACGGCCGCCAGCGCTCATGACGTCGATCCGGTCGCGGAGCTGAGCTCCGCCGGCCGACGGTTCGGTGAGGTCATCGCACTCGACGACATCAGCCTCGCAGTCGGCCCGGGCTCCCTCGTCGGGATCATCGGACCGAGTGGAGCCGGCAAGACGACCACCATCCGGCTCCTGACCGGTGGCCTCCGCCCCACCAGCGGCACGGTCAGCGTCCTGGGCGAGGACCCGACGCGCCTCCGGGCTGCGACCCGCGAGCGGATCGGCTTCATGCCCCAGAACGTGTCGCTCTACGACGACCTCACCGTGACCGAGAACCTCGACTTCATGGGCAGCCTGTTCGGCATGTTCCTTCCCCGGCGAAGGCGGCGGATCAAGGCGATCCTGCAGTGGCTCGAGCTCGAGGATGCGCGCTCGCGGCGGGCGGTGCACCTGTCCGGCGGGATGCGCCGCCGCCTGCAGCTCGGCTGTGCGCTGATCCACGACCCGGAGCTCGTCTTCCTCGACGAGCCGACCGGCGGGATCGATCCGATCGTCCGCCGCGCGATCTGGACCGAGCTCCGCCGGCTGCGCGATGCCGGGCGGACGCTCATCGTGACCACCCAGATCGTGACCGAAGCCGAGGAGTGCGACACTGTCGCGCTCATCACCCAGGGCCGGCTCGTCGCCTGCGCCACGCCCGGAGGCGCTGCGGCGCGAGGCGTTCGGCGGCGAGCTGCTCGAGGTCGAGACCTCCGGCATGGTCGACGCCGAGCGGCTGGGGCGGCTCAGCGGGATCGAGGAGGTCCGCCAGGTCACGCCGCGCCGGCTCGTGATCATCGCCCGCGACGCCGCCAGCGCCACCCCCGCCGTCGTCTCCGCCGTGGAGGCGACCGGGGTCTCGGTCACCTCGATCCAGACGGTGCGGCCGTCGTTCGACGAGGTCTTCGTCAAGCTCGTCGAGCGGGCAGGGCGCGCGCTCCCGGGCGATGGCGAGGCCGGCGAGGCGACGCGTCCCACCGGGACCGAGCGCGCGGCCGAGCCAGGCCCGACGCCCGCCGACGCGGACCCCGGAACCGTGGAGGACGTCGCCTGATGCAGGTCTTCAAGGTGCCGCTCCGGATCCTCGCGGTCATGGGCAAGGAGGTCGTCGAAGTTCTCCGGCGGCCGCGGGCCCTCGCCAGCATCGTGGCGGGACCGGTCCTCATCCTGGGCCTGTTCGGTCTCGGCTACGTCGGCCAGCCGCCCCTCCGGGCAGAGCTCGTGATCCCGCCCGGGATCGGGCTCCCGACCGATCCCGGGAGCTTCGCGTCCATCGCCGGCGACCTGATCTCGATCGCCGGGATCACGCAGGACCCGGCCCAAGGCCGCGATGCATTGCGCAGCGGCGCGGCCGACCTGCTGGTCATCGTGCCGCCGGACGCGAAGGACCGGCTGTCCAGGAGCGAGCAGACCGTCCTCGACGTCGAGTACGACACGGTGAGCCCGTACCGGGCCTTCGTGGCCAGGGCCGCGGCGGCCGCGATCGTCGCCGGCGTGAACCGGCAGATCATCCAGGAGGCGGCGAAGGAGGCCTCCGACCGGGCCGCGGCCGCCGGCCAGCCGGTCGCCGTCACGCCCGAGGTCGTCGCCGCCCCGACGCGGGCAGATGTCGCGAATCTCGCACCCAGCGAGCCCGACGTCGTTGCCTTCTACGGGATCATGGTCCTGGCCCTGATCGTCCAGCACACGGTGATCACGGTGAGCTCCCTGTCCATGCTCCACGATCGACGCCGCGGCATGCTCGACCTGTTCCGGATCTCACCGATCGGGAGCGGCGAGATCCTGGCCGGCAAGTACGCCGCCTTCACGCTCCTGGGCACGGTGGTGGCCCTCGCCGTCCTGGCCATCCTCGTGTTCGCCTTCGGCGTGCCCTTCCTGGGTGGGCCGGGTGTCGTCCTGGGCTGCCTCGCGCTGCTCGTCGTCGCCTCGATCGGAATCGGCACGATCGTGGCGCTCCTCTCCGACACCGACCGCCAGGCGATCCAGGTCTCGCTGCTCATCCTGCTGGCGTCGGTCTTCTTCAGCGGGCTCGCGCTCGACCTGAACCAGTTCTCGGCCCCCGTGCGGGTGATCGGCGGGCTGCTCCCGGTCACCCAGGCCGGCACGCTGCTCCAGGACCTGCTCCTGCGCGGCGCCGCGACCGACGCGTGGCGGATGACCCTGCTCGCGACGATGGCCGGCGGACTCTTCGTGGTCGGCTGGGTCGTCCTCCGCCGCCAGCTCGTCCGTCCCGCCTGATCGGCCGATGCCTCCGGTCGGCCTCCTCACGGCCCCGGCTCGCATGACAGCCCGTCATGACCCCCTCACGCTCAAGGCGCACGGTGGAGTCCACTCGAGTTGCCGTCCAGGACGGCGCGCCGCACCCGTCAAGTACGGGTCGCGGTCTTCGAGCCTTCGACCAGGAGGCAGGAACCGCCATGGGCATCGAAACCATCGTCTTCGTCGTCATCATCGTGCTGATCGTGCTCTTCGTGCTGGGCTACTTCGGGCGCGGTCGCCGCGCCTAGGGCGGCTGTGCGGGCGCAGCCTCGACCCCTTCACCCCGGGGCCGCATCCATGATCCGCGATGGAGGCACAGAATGATCGCGACCCACCCGGGGCCGCACCTCCGCTCGCTGGAGGCTGTCCAGGGGCCATGACCTCACAGCGTCGCTGAGCCACGAGGCACGACACGGGCCCCCGCGCCAGGAACGACTGGGAGAGCGATCGCGATGTGGGAGCTTGGCGTCAATCCCCTGGAGCTGGTCGCTCGGACCACGATCATCTATGTGCTCTTCTTCGGCGCCCTGCGCCTGTCCGGGAAGCGCGAGATCGGCCAGTTCACCCTGTTCGATCTCGCGCTCGTGCTCCTGGTCGCGAACGCGCTCCAGCCGGCAATGACGGGGGCCGACCAGTCGGTCTTCGGTGGGGCGATCATCCTGGCCACGATCTTCACCCTCAATCGCCTCGTCTCGGTGGCCCGCGTGCGGATTCCCTTCGTGCGGAGGGTCCTCGAGTTCAAGCCGACGACCATCGGTCGAGACGGGAAGTGGCTCAAGGCCGAGTTCGCCCGCCAGGGGATCGATCTCGGTGATGCCGACGCAGCGCTCCGACAGCACGGCCTCGAGCGCGTCGAGCAGATGAAGCTCGCCACCCTCGAGGAGGACGGGTCGATCAGCATCGTCCCGGCCGACGATGTGGCCTCGGGCGGGGTCCGTCGGCGGAACCGTCGCTACCGCCGATCCCGGCTGTAGCGACGCCCGTCCGCGCGCGGTTTCGGCGGACGCTGGTCCGGGACGGACCCCGGAGGGGTGGCCCTTGCGGCGCCGAAGCAGAAGCCGGGCTCCAGCCTGTTGGGGCGGAACCCGGCTCCTGCGGCCTTGGCCGTGGGCCTCGGTGGCGACCGCGGTGATGGGCCAGGGTCAGTCGTGGCCCCCCTTGTGGACGGCGTCCTGGACGTCGCCCAGGCCGTCCTGCACCTTCCCCTCGACCTTCTGCACCTTGCCCTTTGTCTCGAGCGTCTTGTCGCCGGTCAGCTTGCCGACGCCTTCGTTGACGGTGCCCTTGACGGTGCTGACGGCACCCTTGACGTGCTGGTCGGTCATCAGACGGCCCTGCTCGCGCCGCGCGACGTGAACATCCGCGCGACGAAGATGACGACGATGGCGCCGAACACGGCGACGAGGAGGCTGGTCAGGTTGAAGCCCGTGATGTCGGCGATGCCGAGCACGGTCCCCGCGATGAAGCCACCGACCACGGCGCCAACGATCCCGAGGACCACCATCATGACGAGGCCCTCGCCTCCGCCCATGATGAGGTTGGCGATGAAGCCGGCGAGCGCGCCGAGCACGATCCAGGCGATGATTCCCATTGGAGCTGTTCCTTTCGTGTCGTGCCCGCCCGTGGCGGGCCGCTTAGGGAGCGGAGGATCACCCGTCCGCAGCGGGGACCGCGACGTGGTCAGACGGTCTCGGTGGCCGACCGGCGCCCGAAGATCCCGATGACCCAGAGGACGATGAGCTCGAGGATCGTCCAGCCGACGAAGGCCACGACGGCGGTGACATCGAGGACCGAGCCCGCGGCGTGGAGCGAGTCCGTCCGCAGCATCCCCTCGAACGGCGCCACGAACACCTGGCTGATGTTGAGGACCGCGGCGACGAGTGCGTTGGCTTCTCTCGCATCGAGCAGGAGCAGGACGATGCGCGCCCCGATGACGATCTGGATGAGCCCGAAGACGAGGACCACGATGCGGCGGCCGATCTCGGCGCCACCGGGCCCGGCCCTGGTGATGCGACGAGAATCCGTTTGCACCGTTCCCCGGCCCCGTGGGCTCCTGCGTGACGACCGTCCGGTCGACCTGATCGATGGCCATGTGCCTCTCCCGTGCCGTCGGCATCCGGGGAAGCGGGGCCTGACGACCACCGCCGGGCTGTTCGCCGGCCAATGCTGTTGTCAGCAGTAGGCATCGCGGGCCGCGGGAAGTTATGAAGGGTCGTCATAACCCGCCGGACCTCAACGAGAACAATCGGCTCAACAGAACCTGGGCGACGACGTCCGCACGGCCGTCCGTGAGCTCGAATCAGACAGTGAGTCGGAAGAGACGTGACATGAAACGCATCGGGATCCTCGGCCTGGCGGCCGTGCTGGCCGTCACCCTGGCCGGCACCGCCCTGGCCGCGTCATCGGTCAACCTCGGCGTGGCCAAGAGCTTCGCCGTCCTGGCCGGCACCAGGATCACGAACACAGGCGCCACCACGATCACCGGGGACGTCGGGCTGCATCCCGGCAAGGCCGCGCCGGGCTTCAGAACCGTGACGCTCCACGGGGCAATCCACCTGGGCGATGCCGTCGCGCTCAAGGCCAAGAACGCCCTGGTCGCCGCCTACAACGACGCTGCCGGGGCCACGCCCGTCACGAACGTGCCGACCGAGCTCGGCGGGACCACCCTCAAGCCCGGCGTCTATGCCTCGGACACCCTCGGGCTGACCGGCACGCTCACCCTCGACGGTGACGGCGTCTACATCTTCCAGGCAGGCTCCACGCTGATCACCGCGCCGAGCAGCAAGGTGGCGCTGGTCAACGGCGCTTCCGCCTGCAAGGTCTACTGGCAGGTCGGCAGCTCGGCGACCCTGGACACGGCCACCAGCTTCAAGGGCACGATCATGGCCCTCACTTCGATCGCTCTCAACAACGGCGCGACGCTGCAGGGCCGGGCGCTGGCCCGGAACGGTGCCGTCACGATGGACCACAACACCATCAACAGCTCCTCCTGCGCGGCGCCCAGCTCTACCCCGAAGGCCACCCCGAAGTCGGGCACCCGTGCGGCCGCAACGCATGCCGCCGCGACGCTCCCGGCGACCGACACGATCTCGTCGATGCCTGCCGCGATCACCGACCGGGTCTCTCTCGCGCTCCTCGCCCTGGTCGCCATCTCCGCGTTGGTGCTCCTCGGCTCGCTCCGCCTCGCAACCGCCCGATCCCGCCCGCGCGACTGACCTCGCGACCGCGTCCGGGGCACAAGCGCCCGGTCGGGCTCATCCCGACCGGGCGTGCTCATGTCGCCGGACCCAGCCGGAGCCACACTCCGGCGCGATGGCAATTGCAGTGCCGAAGTCGCGTCCAGCCTCTGCCGAGACTCGGCTGCGGCCGATCCCGCGAGGCTCAGCTGCGCGGACGCTCGCCCGGGTCCATGCCCCCCGCCCAGCCGGTGTTCGAGAAGGTGGGGATGAACCGGTAGCCCCGGCCCGGGACCGTGGCGATGAAGCGCGGGTGCCGGTAGTCGTTCTGGAGCTTGATGCGCAGGCTCCGGATGTGGCGATCGACGATGTTGCTCTCGGCGACGAAGTCGGTGCCCCAGATCGCGTCGAGGATCTCGTCGCGCGTCACGACGCGCCCGGAGCGGCTGGCCAGCAGGTACAGCAGGCTCTGCTCGATGCCGGACAGGTGGATGACCGAGTTCCCGGTCCGCACCTCGCGACTCAGGATGTCGATCTCGATCTCGCCGATCGTGATCGTCGGGATCAGCGGCTGGCCGGTGCCCGTCGCGCGCCGGGTGATCACGATCGAGCGGGCCAGCAGCTCCTCCGGGGAGAACGGCATGGTGAGGATGTCGTCGACACCGAGATCGAAGGCGCTGAGCTTGGTCTTGAGGTCGCCCCGTCGCGTCAGGCCCAGCGCCGGCGTCACCCGCTTGGTCAGCCGGTTCGCGGCACCGAGCCGCCCCAGCAGCGCCGTGCTGTCGTCGTGGTCCATGTCGACCACGGCGAGGTCCGGGTGCCAGTCGGAGAGGAGGCTGTCGGCCTCGTCGAGGGTCCGGGCCGCCCGGACCACGAACAGGCCGTGGTTGAGCGTGAGCTCGATCAGGTCCACGACCAGCTGGCGGTCGTGGAGCACGAGGGCACGCCGCGCATCGGGCTCCTGCGCATTCGCCCCGCGACCGACTGTCACGATCCGTTCTCGCTACGTGGACCAGGTTCCCGCGGCCTACGGAGGCCGGAACGCGGGGACCGGCGCTGTCGCCGCCGATGCGGGCTCGGGCGGAATGCTCGAGCAACACGAACCTACCTCCGTTTCCTGCGCCAGCAATGTCAAAGTTCACATGCGTCTCGGCGTAGACCGGTACGATCGGCGGGACGCGAAGAGGACTCCTATGGGCGCGATCCAAACGGCTGGTTCCCATCTCGCACGGCTACTGCCGAATGCTGACGCGAGCACGCTGCGCCGCTTGGAACGTGTGGCCCAACAACAGACCTTCCGACGCCACGACCTGTTGCATGCACGAGCGATCCAACTGCCCCCCTTCATCATGGTCGAGGGGCACGTCATCGCTCGCCGCGTTGCGGAGACGGGACAGGTGCGCGCCGCGCTGATCGCAGGGCCCGGCTATCTCGGCGGACTTCGCTCGATCACCGACCCCGCGGGTGAGGCGCTCTACGAGTTGGTCGCCCTGACCGACGGGACATGGGCGACCTGGGATCCGCGAGTGGTGCGACAACTCGCGCTCCGGGACGGCGGATTTGCCGTCGGCCTCCTTGACCAGGCATCGGATTTCGCGGTGGTTCTCGACATGCGGCTCGATGAACGGTCCTTCGAGAATGCGCGCCAGCGGCTGGCTGCCATCCTCACTCGCTACGGGGAAGTGATCTTCGACACGCCCCATCCAGTCGCGCAGCGAGCCGATCTGGCCGCCATGATCGGTACGAGTCGCGGGATGATGTATCGGGCACTGCGGGAGCTTGAAGCCGACGGTCTCGTGGATCGCCAGCGCACCGGCGGCATCAACATCCTCGACCATGAGCGACTGGCCCTACTGGTTGCGGTGGCGCCCCCCGTTGGGGCTCCGGCTCTCTGACCACTGGGCAGTCGTGCCGCGCGGGCGTGCCTGATTCGGTGTCTGGAGTGGCGAGTCACGGGGCGCCAGGAGATTCGCCCGCGGCTCCCATGAAGTGGTGTTCGACCTGATGCTCAGCGCCCTCGCAGGGGGCTGCACGGCCCCGCAGTGACGACCGGACGGCGGCCCCGCCGCATCGGGAGCCTGCTCGCGGATCCTGCGCCGCTCCGCCTCGACCGAGATTTCCGGCTCTTGTGGACCGGTCAGGCGATCAGCGTCGCCGGACGAATGATCACGACCGTTGTCCTGCCCTACCAGGTCTACGTGCTGACGTCCGACCTGCTCGCCCTGGGCGTGCTGTCGCTGGTCCAGCTGGTCCCGATCATGCTGTTCGCACTCGGTGGCGGCGCCGTCGCCGATGCGGTGGACCGGCGCCGCATGCTGCTCGTCACCCAGATCGGGCTGGCGGGGACGAGCCTCGCCCTGGTCATCCTGGCCATGCAGCCGGCGCCGCCGATCATCGCGCTGTACGCGGTCGCATTCGTCGCCGCCGGCTTCGGTGCCGTCGACCAGCCGACGCGGGCGTCGGCCATCCCCCGGCTCGTCCCGCCGGAGCGGCTCCCGGCGGCGATCTCGATGAACCAGCTGGTGTTCAACGGCGCGGCGGTGATCGGGCCCGCCATCGGCGGCATCGTGCTCGCGACGGCCGGCATCGGGGCCGCCTACCTCATCGACCTGGTCACGTACGGGGCCGCGATCATCGCCGTCCTCATGATCGCGCCCATCCCGCCCGCGCCCGGAGCCGCCAGACCCAGTTTGCGCACCGTGGCCGAGGGCCTGCGGTACGCCCGCAGCCGGCGGGAGGTCCTCGCGACGTTCCTGGTGGACATCAACGCGATGGTGTTCGGTTCTCCGCGGTCGCTGTTCACGCCGCTCGCCCTCGACGTGTTCCGGGTGGGACCGGCCGGCGTCGGGTTCATGTCGTCCGCCGTGGGCATGGGCGCGTTCCTGGCCGCTGTGTTCAGCGGCTGGACCTCGAACGTCCGCCGGCCCGGACGGGCGGTGCTGATCTCGGTCGCGGTGTGGAGCCTCGGGATCGTGGGCTTCGGGCTCGCGACCTTCAGCTTCCCGATCGCGCTGCTGTTCCTTGCGATCGCATCGCGGGGCCGACGTCTACAGCGCCGTCCTGCGCAGCGCGATCGTGCAACTCCTTACGCCCGACGCGCTCCGGGGGCGGGTGAGCTCGATCCACATCCTGGTCGTGACGGGAGGGCCGCGGATCGGGGACGCGGAGGCGAGCGCCGTCGCGGCGGCGATGGGCACGCAGTTCTCCGTCGTCTCGGGAGGGATCCTCTCGCTCATCGGCGTGGGAGCCGTGGCTCTGGCGATGCCCGAGTTCGCGCGACTCGACATGGCGGTGGCGGGGGCGGTGACGGCCGCCGACGAGGCCGAGGCGCTGGCCGAGCTCGAGGGAGGCGTCCCGCCAGCCTGATGCTGGTCATCGCCGATCGGGCAGGGGACTGGGCGAGGGTCACCGCTGTCAACGGCTGGACCGGGTGGGTGGATGCCCGCCGGCTGATACCGAGGACCTGACCGCAACCGGCGGGGCGGCCCCGCACGGGGCCCGGTGACGCCGTCGCGGGACGAGGCCGGATGATCTGCCGTCTCCGCGCGCGGCCAACCCTAGACTGGGTCCGATGGAGATCACCCCGACCCAGGTCCTGGCCCTGTTCGCGGCCGGCGTGGTCGGCGGGATCGTGAGCGTGCTCGTCAGCCTGGCATCACTCGTGACGTACCCGGCGCTGCTCGCCGTCGGCCTCCCCCCGGTGGCGGCCAACGTGACCAACACGGTGGCCCAGACCTTCACCAGCATGGGCGCCTCCATCGGTGCCCGGAGCGAGCTCGGCGGCCAGAGCCCGACGCTGCGGCGGCTGGCCATCGTGGCCGCCGCCGGCGGCGCGACCGGCGCGGCGCTGCTGCTCGTGCTGCCCGAGCGCTGGTTCGAGCTGGTCGCGCCGGTCCTCATCGCCGGTGCCTCGCTGATGATCCTCGTGCAGCCGTGGCTCCTCCGGCGCCCGCGGTTCAAGCCCAAGGGCATCACCCCGGCCACGGCCGCGGCCTACTTCGCGACCGCGATCTACATCGGCTACTTCGGGGCGGCAGGCGGAATCCTTGCCATCGTCGCGCTCGCCAGCATCATCGACCTGCCGTTGACCCACGTGAACGCCGCGAAGGCCGTCCTGTCCGGCATCGCGAACGGTGCGGCCGCGATCGGCTTCGCGTTGTTCGGACCGGTGGCATGGGCGTTCGTCGTGCCCCTGGCGACGGGGCTGTTCCTCGGCGGGCTCGCCGGACCATGGTTCGCGCGCCGCCTGCCTCCTGCCCTTTTCCGGGGGCTGATCGGCGTGTGCGGGCTCGGTGTCTCGATCCTGCTCGCGTCGCGGACGTACGGGGCCTGATCGAGCCGCCGTCCGACGCTCGCAGACGCCCGTCCGGCCCTCGCGCAAGCCAGCCCGCGCCTACAGTAGGCATGTCGGGACGGGCCTCCGGCGGTCCCCAATCGAACGGGAGGAGCACCTCGATGGACGGAGTGCGGGTCATCGTCGCATCCGTGCAGCAGACGCTGATGGAGGCCGGGGCGACCGTCGATCCCCGCTCGACAGTGGCCATCGCGGCGGTCGCGGTCCGGAACCCGCTTGCCGGCATGGGTCGGGTGGAGGATCTCGGCGAGCTGGAGGCAATGGGCCGGGAGGCGGCCGGGCTCCTCGTCGAGCGGGCGCTGGCCGTGCTGGCATCGGTCGGGCTGTCGCCGGCGGACGTGCGCGGCTACGGCAAGGGCGCCATCGTCGGCATCGACGGGGACCGCGAGCACACGGCCGCCGTGCTGCACCCGCGCTTCGGTGCCCCGGTCCGGGCGGCCATCGGCGGCGGCGCGGACATCATCCCGGGCACCAAGAAGGTCGCGGGGCCCGGCGCCACGATCACGATGCCCATCGGCAACAAGGACGATCGCTGGGTCTTCGACGACATGGACGCCGTCGACGTCGGCATCCCGGACGCCCCGCGACCCGACGAGATCGTCATCGCACTCGCCCTGAGCGCCGGCGGCCGGCCGAACGCCCGGGTCCGCAAGCCGGCCTAGGAGATCGACGTGTTCAAGGCCATGATCCTGCTCACCCGCCGCGAGGACATGTCGCCGGAGGACTTCCGGCGCTGGTGGCTCGAGGAGCACCGGCCGCTCGCCCTCCAGCTGCCCGGGCTGCGGCGCATGGTCGTCAACATCGTCGAGGGCGGCCGGGACGAGAGCGGCATCGACGGCGTGTCCGAGCTCTGGTTCGACACCCAGGCGGACTTCGAGGCGGCCTACGCGACGGAGGTCGGCAAGTCCGTCGCCGGTGACTCGATGGGCCACAACCGCAGGCGCGTGCGCCTGTTGATCGACGAGCACGAGTAGCTCGGACGGGGCGGGTCACCGGATCGGCATGGAGCCCGGCGGCGCACCCTCGGTCGGGCAAGCCGGCCTGGAGCCCGGAGGCGCACCCTCGGTCGAGCGAGCCGGCCTGGAGCTCAGGGCGGACTGCAGCCGATGCGCCGGGCTGTGCTGCGTCGCGCCAGGCCTTCGCGGCGTCGCCGGACTTCGCCTTCGACAAGCCCGCCGGTGTCCCCTGCCCGAACCTCGGGCCGGACTCGCGGTGCGGGATCCATGCCCGGCTGCGAGGGGAAGGGATGTCGGGCTGCGCCTCCTACGACTGCTTCGGGGCCGGGCAGCACCTGACGCAGGCCACGTTCGCCGGCGCGGACTGGCGGAGCTCGGCCGAGACGGCCGCGCGCATGTTCGAGGCTTTCACGGTCATGCGGCAGCTCCACGAGCTGGCCTGGTACCTGGCAGAGGCGCTGGCGCTGACGGCGGCCCGAGCGGTGCACCCGGAGCTGACGACGGCGTTGGAGGAGATCGAGGCGCTCACACGGGAGCCCGCCGACGCGCTGCTCGCTGCCGACGTGGCGAGCCGCCGGCAGGCGATCGGAGCCCTGCTGGGCCGGGCGAGCGAGCTCGCGCGAGCGGGGATCGGCCCGGGGGAGACCGGTGACGCCCGGGACCGGCACGGTGCTGACCTGGCCGGCATCGACCCGGCCGGTGCCGACCTGGCCGGTGCCGACCTTGCCGGCGCGGATCTGCGTGGTCGGGACCTCCGCGGGGTGAGCCTGCGCGGGGCGGTCCTCATCCGCGCCGACCTCCGGCGCGCCGACCTGCGGCGCGCGGACCTCGGCGGCGCGGACCTGCGGGGAGCGGATCTCGGCGGCGCCGACCTGCGCGGGGCGTTGTTCCTCGCCCAGTCCCAGGTCGAGTCGGCGAACGGCGGCCCGGCCACGCTCCTCTCGCCGGCGCTCGCGCGGCCGGCCCACTGGGTCCCGCGCGGCTGAACAAGCCTAACGCCGCCGAACGTCCGCACCGGCCGTCCGGTGGCCCAGCGGCGTGGAGCGCGTGGGCCTGCCCGGCGTGCTCCGCCCCTCGTCCGCCGCGGCCCCGTCTACGACGGTGGATCGTGGACCGACCTGGTCGATCCCCCGTGGCCACCATCTACGACGGTGGATCGTGCTCGATGTCGCGGGCGTCCCGATCCCCGCCTGGTACGAACAGGGATCGTGGTCGGTGGTGACCGGCGAGCGGCCGTCCGCCGTATACGAAGCAGGCTCGTAGGGCTGGACGGGTGCGGACGACGCGAGCGTGGCCCGGCGCACAGGCCGCCGGACACGGCACGACGGCCGCGTGGCGGGCCGCCTGTACGACGTCAGCTCGTGAGTGGCGGACGCTCGCACGGCCGAGTGACATCGGCTCTTGAGCGGGCGGGTGGGTACGTCCGGGTGCCCTCGGTGGGAAGCAGCCGCTCGAGCTCGCGGCCTCGGTCGCCGCTTGAAGCCGCTGCCTGAGTCGCCGGCTCTCCAGCCCTGTGGCCTCAGCCCTCCCGCGGCCTCAGCGGCGTGGGTTGTCGTCGGGCCGGCGCCCGACCCGGTAGACGACGAACAGGCTGTAGGCCAGCACTCCGAAGAACGCGAGGACCGCGAGGTTGGCCAGCGGGCCGACAGTGTCGGCGACCGTTGGCTGGAGCAGGACCACCGCGAGGATCGCCGTGCCGATCAACTGCCCGACGGTGAGAAGCCCCACCGTGAGCCGACGGCCCGTCGCGTCCAGCTGACGGAACTGGCTGTCCAGCTCGCTGGTGTCGATCGCAACCGTGATCTTGCCCTTGCCGAACTGGTCGATCCACATGAAGGCCGCCTGTTCCAGCGTCGGCATCCGGCGGACCAGCTCCTTGCCGACCCGGAGGCCCGTCGCCGTCACGTTCTTCTCGATGTTGTCGAGCGTCAGGCCCGAGACCAGCGCGTCGCGCGCCTCCTGCATCGCCGCCTTGCCGATGTCGATCGACGGGTCGAGGATCGACGCCGTCTCCTGGGCCTGGATGACGGCCTTCATGGCCAGCGTGAGATCGTTGTCCAGCCGCAGTCCGTGGCTGTACACGGCGCCCATGACCTTGGATATGGCCTCCCCGATGTCGCCGCCCTCACCGTAGACGAGGTACTGGCGGACGATCCGGTCCACCGCCTCCGTGAACCCGCGCTCGCTGAAGTCGGGTCCGGTCGTGCCCAGGCTCTGGAGCGCCCGCGCCACCGCCGACGAGTCCCGAAGCTGGAGCCCGTTGATCAGGTCCAGGAGGTCCATGCGCTGGTTCTGGGTGAGCCGGCCGACCAGCCCGAAGTCGAGGAAGGTGATCCGTCCGGTGTCCGGCTCCACGAAGATGTTGCCGGGGTGGGGGTCGCCATGGAAGAAGCCGTCGACCAGGACCTGCTTGATCAGCGCCCTCACGAAGACGACCCCGATCTCCTTGCGATCGATCCCGGCGGCGTCGAGGGCGCCGACGTTGCTGATCTTGACGCCCTTCACGAACTCGGCCGTCATGACCCGTTCCCCCGACAGGTCGGGGTATACGACCGGCACGTGCATCTGCGCGAACTTGACCATCGCGTCGGAGATCCGGCGGGCGTTGTACGCCTCGTTGCGGTAGTCCATCTCCAGGAGCACGCCGGAGGCGAACTCGTGGAGGATCCCCTCGACGTCGAGGCGGCGTGCGATCTCGACGCGCCTGGCGAGCTGCCGGGCGAGCTCCTGCATCACGCCCAGGTCGGCCTTGGTCTTGGCGACGATGTTCGGCCTTTGGACCTTGACCGCGACCAGCGTCCCGTCGTGGAGCGTCGCGCGGTGGACCTGGGCCGTGGAAGCCGCCGCGAACGGCTCGGTGTCGAACGTCGCGAACAGCTCCTCGGGAGGCTTGCCCAGCTCCTTGATGATGATCTCGCGCGCCTGCTCGTAGGGGAATGGCGCGGCATCGCTCTGCAGCTTCTGCAGCTCGGCGAGCCACTCCGGGGGCAGCGCCTCGCCGCGACTCGCCACCATCTGGCCGATCTTGACGTAGGTCGGGCCGAGGGCCTGGAGCATCAGCCGGATCCGGGCGGGGGTGGACATGCCGGCCAGCGGATCTTCCTCGCGGAGGATCACTCGCTGGATCCAGGCGCGGACCCGACCCACGCTCGTGCCGCTGAGGAAGATGTCGAGCCCGTACCGGTAGAGGGTGTCGTACACCTGCTGGAAGCGCAGGTTCTCGATGATCGCGCTTCGGCGTGGCGTCGGGAGGCCGTCCAGGAAGCGCCAGATGAACTTCCCCCGGCCCTCGACGTCGAGCGATGGCCGGCTGAGGCCCAGCAACGCGTCCAGCGCGATGGACACGAGCCCGTACAGGAAGGCGATCAGCAGCGTCCAGAGCCAGAACGGGCTCGCAATGACGGCCAGGTTCGGGGCGAAGAACGACGTGACCTGGAACACGAGCCAGGTGATCACGACCATGAACAGCCCGGCGGTCGCGAGCACCAGCCGCCCGGTGAACGCGACGATCACCGGGCGCACCCCGCGGTTGACGAGGCCCAGGACCATGGCGAACACGAGGAACGCTACGAAGCCGGAGTCGGTCCGGGTGACGATCGGGACGCGCTCGCTCCCGAACGGGAACGGCTGCGGGACGTGGATAAGCGACAGGAGCAAGGCGAGCGCGAGGAGGATGAGCGCATCGATCAGCGCTTCGAACAGGAACCGGCGCACGGCTGTCTCCAGGTGTCTTCCGAGGTCTTGCCCGGCATGCGGTCAGCCGAAGCGGCGGGGCTTCGGCCCGACGAGGCCGCCGGTGGACGCGATCCCGTTCGGCCAGGCCCGAGTCTGCGCCGCGTCCCGTCGTCCTGCATCATCCACCGTGGATGAGGCTTCCGCGCGCCGGGTTCGCAGCGCCCCGAAAGCGCACGCCCGATGGCCGGCCACCGATCGCGATCGGCGCGTGCGCGAGGGCTGGATCAGTATGGATCGGGTGGACTCAACGTCCTCCTGGGGGTCGATGACGGCGGCCTGGAGCAGTGGCGGCCCGTCATGAAGCGGCCGACGTCGCCGTCCGATGCCTGCCGCGAGCGCAACGGTTGGGGTGCGCCCGGGTCAGGCGGACCCTGACGGGTCAGCCAGCGGTGCCGCCGTGTCGCCCGGCAGGGCCGGATCTGTCGCCTCGGCCGCGTCGACGTGCGCGACCGCGTCGACCTGCGCGACCGCGTCGAGATCCGCGGCCGCGTCGCGCGTGTCGGGCTGCGTCCCGGGGAGGCTGGGCTGCCTCGGCATGCCGATCACCACCAGGACCGTGCGCCAGACCGCGGCGATGATGCCCAGGAACGGCACCACGAGGAACATCCCCATGATCCCGCCGATCGCCGACCCGGCCGGGATCGCGACCAGGACCACCGCCGGATGGAGATGGACCGTCTTCCCGTAGACCAGCGGCGAGACGATGTTGCCCGTGACGAGGTTGAACACGATCGTCCACACGGCCATGATCACGATGTCCTCCGTCGAGCCGACGGCGACGGTGACCAGGAACGCGATCCCGGTCGAGATGAACCCCCCGATGTAGGGGATGAAGCACAGGAAGAACGACAGGACGAAGATCGGCAGCGCGAGCGGAAGGCCCAGGATGAGCATGATGACCAGCTGGCTCGTCGCACCCACGAGGGAAATGGCGCCGGTCCCGATCATGTACCCGCTCAGCACCTCGAACGCCCGGGTCCCGGCCGCGTCGACCGAGCCCGCGGCCTCGGGCCGGACCCGGGCGAGCGTCCGGTGCCACAGGTGCCCACCGTCCTTCAGGAAGTAGAACGACAGAAGCACGCTCAGGACGACGATCACGACGGCCTCTCCGACGGCGGACGCGATCCCGGCGACCGTCGTTACCAGCTCGGCTCCACCGCTGGCGACGGCCGCCCTGAGCATCTCGAGGGTCCCGCCCGCCGCGTCGCTCGCCGACGTGGCGCCGCTCGACGCCGAGAGCCCGAGGGCGCCGGCTTGCTCCATCAGCACCAGGAACATCAGGAGCAGGATCACGATGACCGCGAGGAAACCACCGCCGACAGCGATCGCGGCCGCCTGCCCCTGGCTCCTGCCGCGCCGGACGAGGCGACGGACCAGGGGGTCGAGCGTCGCAGCGAGGATCGTCGCGAGCACCATGGGCACGACGACCAGCGGCACGGCGAGGACCACGCCCACGATGAGCGCCCCCATGCCGAGGGCCACCAGCAGGCGCCAGCTCCACTGGGCGACCCGATCGAGCCAGGCCGGGACGAGGGCGGGGAGGTCTGGCCGCGGACCCGGGTCCACGATCGCCACGGTCGCGGAGGCGACCGCAAGGAGCACCGCCGTCACCGGGACCGCGGCGAACAGGCCGATGACCCCGGCGAGCTGGAACCCCGCCGGCAGTGCCAGCAGCACGATCGCCGGGTGGATGCTCACTGCACGACCGTAGAGCGCGGGGCGGACGCCGTAGCTCAGGATCGCGTTGCGCACGACGATCATGAGGATCATGACCAGCACCGGGCCTACCCCGAGCGCCGCGTACGTGACCAGGAAGATGATGAACGTGGTGATGATCCCGCCGAAGTACGGGATGTAGCCGCTGAAGAAGACGAGGACGGCGAGCGGCACGGCGAGGGGAACGCCGAGCAGGAGCATGAACACGAGGTCCGTGAGCGCGATGATCGCCGACAGGACCGTGGTGCCGCGAAGGTAGCCCCCGACCCGGACCAGGGCATCGTCGCCGGCCTCGGTGATCCGCTCGCGCTTCTGGTCGCTGACCGCCTGGAAGATCCAGACCCACGCCTTGTCGCCGTCCTGGAGGAAGAAGAACACGAGGAACGCGGACAGGATCGCGACCGTCACGATCCCGGCCGCGGACGCGACGAGGTCGCCGACCATGGCACCCGTGATCGCGCGGACGGTATCGAGTGCCTGCTGGATGTCGTTGACCACGAACGGCGGCAGGCTGAGCTCGGCGAAGCTCGCCTGCAGGGCGGCGATCCCGTCCGTCAACCGCCCCACCACCTCCGCCAGGTACGGCAGGAGCACCAGCGACAGGAGGATGAGCGCACCGCCGAGGATCCCGAGCGCGACGAGCCAGACGATGGCCGCCGCAGCCGTCCTCGATCGGCCTCGCGCCCGGAGCCGCAACGCGAACGGGGCGAATGCCGCCGCGATGACGATGGCGACCGCGATCGACGCGGTCACCACCCAGAGCAGCCCGACGAGCAGCCACAGCACGACGACGAGCGCCGCGATCACGATCACCCGCCAGCCGAGGGCCGCGAGGTTGACGAGCCAGGGCGGCATGAGCGGCGAGGCGCGGCCCACCTGGGCCGTCACGGGCGTCCTCCGCCGGACCGGCGGGCGCGGCCGGGGTCAATGGGCGGGCGATGCTCTGCCATGGTCGCGGTGGTTCCTCTCCTGGCCTCAGCGCCGGCCGGATCGCTGAGCCGCCGCGACACGCTGATGGCGCGCACACTGTACCCCGCACCGATCGCGAGACACGCAGCGGACGCGGGCTGGGCGTTCGGTCCCACGTCGTGTGGGGCTACTCGCGGAGCCACCCGGCGTCGGTCTCGCCGCCGGGGAGCCCGGCGAGGAGACGCAGGATCGGCAGGGCGCTTGCAAGAGAGTCGGCGATCGTCGCCGGCAGGTCCGGCGCCTGGACGTCCGCGTCCGACAGCGGGCGCCCGAACGTGACGTCCTTGAGCTTGAGCAGCTCGATGTCGGGGTGGTCCGCGGGGAACCCGGCCGGGCCGCGCTTCAGCCGGTCGCCATTCACGGCCCCGAACGTGTTCAGGAAGGCCGGATCCTCCACGGCGGCATGCACGCGCCCACCATCCTCCACGACCGCGGTGCGCCAGGCAGCCAGCCTTGCCGGTGCCGGATGCCACATCCCGCCGCCGACGAAGATGCCGCCCGGCTCGAGGTGGAAGTAGCCGCCCACGCCCCCGCCGTCCCCGGACCAGGGAAAGCTGGCGCCGACGTTGGTCTTGTACGGCGACTTGTCCTTCGAGAAACGGACGTCGCGGTAGATCCGGAACGGCGACCTGGCCGGGTCCGCGGCGAGCGGGAGGTCCCGCGCCCGGAACTCCCCGTCGACCGCAGCGCACAGCCGCTCGAGCGGCACCTTCAGAAGGGCCTCGTACTGCGCCTTGCGCGGGCCGAACCAGGACCGGTCGTTGTTGAGGGCGAGCTCGACGAGGAAGTCGAGCGCCTCTGGGCGGAAGCCGGAGAACTCGTCGCTCATGATCGTCAGGCCTCACGCGACGGCCGGGCCCGGAGCACCTGGCTCGCCACCGGTCGGGCCGTCGCCGGAGGGTAGCATCCGGTCGGCTCTCGACGATCGCGCCTGTCGACGATCGGGCCTGTCCCTCGACGATCGCGCCGGCGACGCCGGCCGGAGGCCCAGGGGGTCGTGAGCGGTCGGCCCGAAACGCCCGGTCGGGCATCGTCCTGTACGGTGCGTCTGCCGAGCCGGCCCGTCGAACCACAACTGGAGCACGCCGCCATGACCGATGAGGAGACCGAACGCGCCCCTGAGGCGCCGCTCACGAACGAGGAGCGACTCCGCGCGCTGACGAGCGACCGCAAGCCGAAGTCGAAGGGCAAGGCCAAGGCGGCCCCCGCCGATGCCCAGCACCACCCGGGCGACATCGTCGATGCCGTGCGCGAGCGCTCGAAGGATCCGGGCAGGGACACCCCGCTCTGAGCCGCGAGCGACGAGCCGCGTGTCGCGGCACTGAGCGCGCGCCGCGTGTCGCGGCACTGAGCCGCGCGCGACGAGCCGCGTGTCGCGGCATTGCGCCGCGAGCCGCGCCCCCGGTGCGAGCCCGGGTTACTTCGCCTTGACGATGACCTTGACCGCGTCCGCCGGCGTGCCCGCGACGGACGTCGCCCTGACCAGGTACGAGACTGACGATGCGGTAGACGTCCCGCGGGTCACCACGACCTTGAGGGTGACGGAACCCCGTGCGGCCACGGCCCCGGTCGAGTACGTCCCGGCCTTCACCGCCGTGGTCACGTTCGTCGCCCCCCTGTAGTACTTGACCGAGTAGCCCCTCGCCGATCCGGAGCCCTTGATCGTGAACGCTGAGGCAACGAGGCCATCGTTCTGGATGTTCACGTAGAACGTCCCGGAATGGCTCTTGGTCACGTACCTGGTCCGGGATTCACCGACGGCGGTCGAGCTGTAGATCGAATTCCCGGTGAACGGTCCGGCGGAGGCCGTTGCGATGCGTGCGTCCGGCAGCTGCAGGGCGTACGCCGCGAGCGAGACCGCCCAGATATCGCCGCCCGCGCTGGTGAAGTTCCCCGACGCGTAGACCTTGCTCCGGAAGAGCGCGAGCGCGATATGTTGGCGATCATCGGGCCGTTGCCGGCGCCGTTCGAGCCGATCGGGCGCCAGGTGGCCCCGTCGAAGTAGGCGATGTGGTCGGCGGTCGCGACCCCGTTGGCGTCCTGGAAGGAGCCTGCGGCGAACAGGAGCGAGCCGGACGTGGCGAGGGCATTGATGAACGTCGTGGTCGTGAACCACCCGTTCGCCCCGCTCGTGTCCGTGCCAACGGCGCTCCATGCGGAGCCGCTCCACCTCGCCACGTGATCGGCCTGGGGGATGCCGGCGACATCGACCGAGTCGGTTCCGATGTAGACGTCGGTGCCATGCGCAGCGAGGCCGCGGACGTAGCTGTCCACCGCGCCACCGCCCGCTCCCGCGCCGCTCCCCATCGCGTGCCACGAGCCGTCGTACGCCGCGACGTGGTCGGCGGCCGGAATGCCCTCCACGTTGATGAACTGCCCGCCCGCGTACAGGGTCCCGTTGCTGTCCGCCGCCAGGGCGTAGACCCCGCCACTCATGTCGCCGTCGTTGGGCACCGTGGCGGACGATGCGCCCGTCGTCAGGTCACACGCGAGCAGGTAGTCCGCGGCATTGATGCCCGCCCCGTTCTGGAAGGCGCCGCCGACGTACAGCGTGTTCCCGATCACCTGGAGCGCGAGGACGCTACCGCCGAACGCGGGCCCAGACACCGTGGGGTTGCAGAAGGGTGCCCACCCGATCCCGTCCCAGACGGCCAGGAAGTCGGCGTTCGCGTTGCCGCCCGCGTTGATGAACGTGCCGCCCGCATAGACCTTGCCGGCGTGATAGGCGATTGCGAACACGGCTCCGTTGTCGATCGGAGTCCCGTTCAGGGCGCCCCAGGTGGTGCCGTTCCACGTGGCGATCCTGGAGGCGTTCGCGTTGCCGCCCGCCGAGGTGAAGTTGCCCCCGACAAGGAGGAGCCCCGGCGCATCCGCGTTCAGCGCATACACCGCCCCGTTGAGGGACGCGGTCGTGGACGTCGCCCCGTGGCCGAGGTGGTCCCAGCCGCCGGGGCCGATCGCCGCCACCCCCTGGGCCGTGGCAAGCAGAGCCGCGATGGCGACCGCGGGAACGAATGCTGCGCGGCGCATGGCCGACTCCCCCCAATGGATACAAGGTGCGAGAGCGTAGGCGCCGGCGCCACGATCGTCAACGAGATCCTTGCCAGGTGAGACCGTGCGGATCCCGCCGGGTGCGGGGACACCGGGTGCGGCGATCCCCGCCGGAGTCATCTATGCTGCGAGGCCATGCGCCCGCACGCGGTCCGTGGCGATCCGTGGGCCTGGGTCGGCCTCGCGTGCGCGTTCGCCTTCATCGTCCTCGCGATGGTGGTGGTCCGGCGTGGGGGCCTCGCGTTTGACGAGCCGCTCGCCGCGACCCTGCAGGCGCTCCCCGTCCCGGTCGCCTTCTGGGAAGCCTGCACCTTCTTGGGCGGCGCCATCCTGGTACCGATCGGGGTCGCGTTCGTCCTGGGCGCCGCGTTCTCCCGGCGCATCCGCCTCGCGCTGATCGTCGCCGTCGTGCTCATCGCGGCGGCATTGTTCACCGACCTGGTGAAGGACAACGTGGCCAGGCCGAGACCGACCGTGGATCCCCTCGTGTCGGCACCGGGCTTCAGCTTCCCGTCGGGCCATACGCTGAACAGCACAGCGACCTACGGGCTCCTGGCCCTCGTCGCGTGGCGGAGCCGGCTCCGAATGGCGGCCCGCCGGGCCGCAGCCGTGGCCGGCATCACGATCCCGATCCTCGTCGGCCTCTCGAGGATCGCGCTCGGCGTCCACTACCCCACGGACGTGATCGCGGGCTGGCTGGCGGGCGTCTCGTTCGTGGCGCTGGGGGCCACGCTCATCGTGTGGAGCGGGGCGATGGATCGCGATCTGCCCAGACGGACGGTCGAGGCGCCGGCGGCGAAGGCGTGACGGGTCAGGCCGGCTGCTGCCGGTAGGCAACCGCCACGATGCCGAGCTGCGTCTCGAGGCCGCGCAGGCATTCGAGCTGGCTCTCGTCCAGGGTTGCCGCCTTGAGCGGCAGCTGCGCCGGAAGGTCCTTCCGGGGGTCGCCTGCCGCATAGGCCACGACGAAGTCGGCACCGAGCGTCCGCTCGGCCTCCTCGACGAGGCCCAGGCCCCGGTCGTCGAGCTTCGCCCACGTCCAGATCTCGTCGGTCATCATGTCGTCCTCCGGCTGAACCACACCTGGAACCACCGCAATGCTACGCGGGCCTGGCAACTCTGCGTGCCTGCTCGCCAAGCGTGCGTTCGCCTCAAGCGCTGTCCGGCGGACGGGTCTCGCGGGCATCGTGCTTCGCGCTCAAGAAACGAACGGCGTGACGCTGCGGACGCGCGTCGGATGCATCGCCCGGCCATCGGGGGGGTTTGGCAAGGCTGCCACTCGTCGCGGTCCCGACTGGCGCGAGCACGGACCGCGGCGGACGCCGGGCAAGATGCGCGCCGCGCACGGACGGCTCCAGGGCCGATGCCTCAGCGGCGACGGCCGATTTCCGGCAGATGCCACTCACACGGGAGCTATTCACGAGTTTCATGACCCGCGGCCCGGAGAGGAGCAGGTGTCAGGAATGCGGCCGCACGCCAGAGGTGGTCCGCCCGACGGATGACCTCACCCGGTGACGAGTTCCCACGTGGGTGCCACCTGACACAAACAGGGCGCCCGCGACGGCGACCGCGCTCCGGTGCCCGTTCCGGCAGGCCCGCCCCGCCCCGCGTGGCGACGGCGCCTGCGCTTGACCCGATCTGGTCGCGTCGACGAGGCGCGATCTACATCCGCGCGAGAAGCTCGGCCTTCTTGGCCTCGTACTCCTCCGCCGTGATCGCGCCGCGGTCGCGAAGGTCGGCCAGGCTGTTCAGCGCCGCCGCGGGATCGGCGGGCGCGGCGGGCGCCGCCGCCGGGGCTGGCCCCGTCGTCGAGCCGGGCGCCGCCGCCACGGTCGCCACAGCCGGTCCACGACTCGAGTCGGCCATCTTGCGGGTCATGATCGCGCTGCGGAACGCCTCCGCGTTCCTGATCGTGGAGAACCGGTCTGCTCCGGCGTTCCCCGACTGGGTGAAGATCTGCAGGTCGCCGTAGCCGAGCGACTTGCCCAGCAGGCCGACCTTCGACTGCACGTCGCTGATCCCCGAGATGAGGGTGGCGGAGGCGCGCCGCGACACGAAACCTTCCTCGCGGATGACCCGCAGGTTCGTGACGGCGAACTCGGCCGTGCGCCAGACGATGATGTTGTAGGCGATCCAGCCCACCGCACCGACGAACAGGCCGAGACGGACGAGGTCCATCAGGTTGCCGACCGTCCCGGCGATCCCGGTGTCGGCGTCGGGGGAGAGCCAGTTCACGAAGAATGCCCCGAGGAGCATGAGCAGCGGGATCCAGGAATCGCGGAGCGGTGCCATCCAGTGCTTCTCGGTGCTGAAATCGATGGTCTCGTTGGCGATGAGGCTGTCGGGGATCGACACGGAAGACGGTTCTCCTGTTCCGGGCTGGGCTCGGCTGGGCTGGGCTGGGCTGGGCTGGCTGGGTTGGGCTGCCCGCTCCGACCCGTTCGCCCGTTTCTACCCCGCGGTCGGCGACATTCATGATGAGCGTGGTTGCCGATACCGTGATCGTAGTCCACCCACCGGCGAGCCCGGGCACGACCGCGTCCGCGGGCTCAACCTCGCCGGGCAAGCCCGAGACCGTGGAACGGCTCCAGGAGGCCGAGCTCGATCGCCCGCTCCACAGCTTCGCCGCGTGACGATGCCTGCAGCTTCCCGTAGATCGACATGGCCTGGGTCTTGACCGTGTGGCGCGAGATGTACAGGCGCTCCCCGATCTCCTGGAACGACAGGTAGGTCGGCAGCAGGGGCAGCAGGCGGAGCTCGGCGGCGGTCAATGTTGACGAGCCGGCCAGCGTCGAGGTGGCCCTGGCGAGGCGCGTCCGGACCTCCACGAGGGCCGTCGTCAGCGTCCCGAGATCCGGGCGGCGGCGCACGATCTGCTCGGCCTCGCGGATGACGATCTGGGCGCCGGCCGTGTCCGAGATGGCCAGGTAGGCGCGCGCGAGCTCGAGCAGCGCATCCACTGAGAACCATGGCAGCACATGGCTGGCCAGAGGCCGGATGAGCTGGGCCCGGACGAGGTCGTCCCGGGCCTGGGCCAGGTCTCCGCGGTGGATCGCGACCCTGGCCCCGACGGCATACACGATCAGCGACGCGACGATCTCGCCGTAGTGCGCCTTGGTCAGCTCGGTTCGGCTCGCCTGAGCATGCGCTTCGGCCGCGAGCCAGTCGCCCCGGGCTATCGCGAGGCTCGCCCGCTTGGCGAGGGAGACCATCGCGGTGCCGGCGGCCGACGCACCCGCCGCGACCGACGCACCCGCCGCGGCCGACGCCCCTGCCGCGACCGAGTCCGCGAATGCGGAGTCGGCTGCCCCGAGGTCCCCCGAGAGGAGGTGGGCCGACCCCAGGAGCCACAGTGCATTCGCCCTCCATGGGCTCTGCGGGACCTCCTGCGACACCGCCAGCTCGGCATTCGCGAGCACGTCCGCAGCACCGTGTCGCGCCATGACGGCGCGCAGCATCGCTCGTTGCGACTCGAACGACCTCGCCCCATCCCCGGGCGGCCCGGAGAAGGTGGACCGCTCCGCGATGTCAGCCATGCGGTCGGCGGCGTCCGCTCGCCCGTTGAGCAGATGGATCCACGCCGCGATGACCGCGAGCGGGGGGTTGCGCTCGAACACCTGGACTTCGAAGCCACGAAGCCATCGATCGAGGGTCGCACCCTGTCCGCCGTAGAAGGTCGGCAGGGCGGCCGCCGTCGCGAGCCGGGCTGCGGTATCGACGTCGCCGCCCGCCAAGGCGTGCCGAACTGCCAGGTCGACGTTCCCGACCGCCGCATACCACGACGCGGCCCGTGCGTTGAGACGCGGTCCCGTTCCCGGCTCGCGCCGCTCCAGCTCCGCCAGGAGGAAGTCGCGCAGCAGGTTGTGGTACCGGTAGGACGCCTCGCCGTCGCCGACCGCCTGGATCAGCAGGTTCCGATTCGCCAGAGTGCGGAGCCGGTCTCCGGCGCGCGGCACCTCGCTGACCGCCTCGGCGAGCGGCGGCGTGATCGTCTCGAGGATCGCCGTCCGCGTGAGGAATGTCATGTCCACGTCGTCGAGGCCGCGCTCGAACTCCGATCGGAGGTAGGCGGCGATGTAGTGATCCCGGCCGGACACCCCGACAGGCCCCGTCGCCGGCATGCCACCTCGTTCTCGGGCCAGCGAGGCCAGGTAGATCCCCGCAGCCCATCCCTCGGTCCTCGCCGTCAGTGTCCGGGCCTCCTCGGCGCTCAGGTCGCAGCCGGCCGCGGACGCGAGCGCTCGGGCCTCCCACTCGTCGAGGGCAAGGAGGCCGGCCCCGATCTCGAGCAGATCACGCTGCGCCCGGAACCGCGCGAATGGCAGGTCCGGCTGGCTCCGTCCCGCGATCACGACCCGGAAACCAGGCGGCAGGTGGTCGAGCAGGGCCGTCAGGGCGTCGAGGCCGGTCCGGTCCACCAGACGGTGGATATCGTCGATCACGAGCACTGCCGGGTGTCCCCACCCGTGCAGCACGGACGTGAGGCGGGGCACCGCGGTCGCGAGGATCCGCTGGCGCGTGGCTGCGATCCCGGTCCGGATCGAGTCGTCGATCGGCTCGAGCCGGTCGAAGGCCGTGGCGAGATACGAGAGCAGCACGGTCGGGTCGTTGTCGAGGTGGTCGAGCGTCAGCCAGGCGACGGGGTGTCGCTCCTGTCCGGCCCAATGGGCGAGGAGGGTCGTCTTCCCGTAGCCCGGTGGCGCGATGACCGCCACGACCCTGGGCCCGCCCGTGTCGGTGAGCATGCGGATGAGCCGCGCCCGGGCGATTGTCCCGGGATGCGGCGCCGGCGGGCGGAGCTTGGCCTCGACCAGGGGGATCGAGGGACGGAAGCGGACGATCGTCTCCGTCAACGCGGATGGCCACCCGGCTCCGAATGCCCCTGGTGGCCCTGGGTGCATAGCATGGCAACTCGCGCTCGGACCACCATGGTCCGCGAGACCAAAATCTAGCATGGGGGATACCGGCCGACGTTAACCCTGAGCGCGTCCCCGTGCGGGGTGACCGACCGTCAGATGCCCGACGCCGGCGACAGGCCTCCGGTCCGATCGAGCGGATCTAGTCCCTCGAGGGCCGCCTCCACGTCATAGCCCGCCGCCAGCGCGATCTTCGGCGCCGCCGAGACGACCCGCGCGGAACCGACTGCCCCCGCGACGGCGACGAGCACGGCGAGGAGCTCCTCGAGTCGCGCGCCCGCCCGTTGCGCCGCCTCCACGACCGGACGATAGGACGACGACGGGGCATCGAGCGCGATCAGGGCACCGATCTGCAGCAGCGCCTCCGTCCGGGCATCGAGGTCGGGGACGTCGAGCGCCCCGCCCTCGTGGCGCGACACCGACGCGACGAGGCCGGGGTCGCCGATCGTCAGGCGACGGAACCCATCTTCGGCAGACGACATATCGGCTCGGATGTTCAGGATCGGTCGGGGTTCTCGGATCGAGATCCCTCGCCCGCATATCCCAACGTATCCGGCCGCCAAGCGCATCATCCCGCATGGGCGATGCCCGGGGCGATGGATTGGGCTGTAGTTGTCGCCGGACGAGACCCGTGAGCGGGACGGTTCTGCGCGGCCGTCAGGTCGGCGGCTTGAGTTCGGAACGAGGTGGGAGCGAGCATTCCGGAGATGATCAGCCCGCTTGGGAGCCGACCAGCTTCCCGGTGCAGGTGCTCCACGAGGGGAGCCCGCGGGCCGACGCCGGCGGCTAGGGGTCGCGAGGCGCCACGCGAAAGTGCATTCTAGAGGCATCGGCAGCACAGGAGGCCATGGATGACCCTCGGACCGCTCGAGTACATCGTCATCGCGTTCGACGGGGACAACTTCGACGGCAGCATCGCCCGGGAGATCGAGAAGGTCGTCAACAAGGAGATCATCCGGCTCGTCGATGTCGTGTTCTTCTCGAGGGACACGGACGGCGCGGTCACCATCGATGAGCTCCTCGACAAGGACGACCCGCACTTTGCGACGATCGCGGCGCTGCTGCCCGACACGATGGGCCTGTTCACCCCAGAGGACCTCGTGGAGATGGCAGACTCGCTGCCGTTGAACGCCTCCGGCCTGGTCCTGCTCTTCGAGCACCGCTGGGCCGAGGACCTCAAGGACGCGCTCACCGCGGCCGGCGGCTACCTCGTCAACCGGGTCGTGATCCCGCCCGAGGTCCTCGCGGAGGTGAGCGCCGCGATCGAGGCCGACGCTGCCGCCGCCTCGGCCTGACCGGACCACCCGCAGACACGACATCCGAAGGAGAGGACAGGACATCGCCGAAGAGGAGGACAGACCCGCCCAATCGCGGCGTCGGCGGCGCCCGCCCACGACGCCACCCGACCATGACATCTGCACCCAGTCCACGAACGTGAGGGAGAAATTCGAATGAAGAACCCGCCCGTCCTTGTCTCTGTCATCGGCTTCTTTGCCGCTATCGCCGGCTTCGGCTGGCTGTTCCTGGGTCTCCGCCTCCTCGGCTTCGACTGGTTCGGCGTGCTGGGCGACGTCCCCGCGTTCGAGGGCGTGGGGCTCTGGGGCTGGCTCGCGATCCTCGGCGGCGTCCTCTGGCTGGCGGCCGCCGTCGGCCTCTGGGCGATGCGCCCGTGGGCCTGGCTGCTCACGATGATCGTGGCCGGCCTGGCCGTGTTCGAGGCGTTCCTGTACATGATCCAGTACCCGGGCAGCGGCCTCGGGCTGGGCATGATGATCCTGCCCGGCATCATCATCCTGTACATGAACAGCCGCGACGTGAAGGCCCAGTTCGGCCTCCTCGACGGGCCTGCCTGACCCGAACCCGCCCGACGCCCGGCCGTACATCGGTGCGGCCGGGCGTCGTCGATTCACGGCGCCGACGCCCCGACGCGCGCCGATCCCATGCGCCGCGCGCCGCCGCCCCGGTCGGTGCCAGAATGCCCCGACTCCCTGGTCGTCCAGCCTGGGGGCTGATGGGGTGAGGGCGACATGAGCGATCCGGCCGGCGGCACCTCCGCAACCCCGGCGTCCGTGACCGGGAGCGGCGCCGAGCGCGACCTGGGTGAGCAGGTGACCGCCGCCAGGCCGGTTCACCCGTACGTCCACGTGGTGATCGTGGCGCTGCTGGGCGCCGTCGCCGTGCTCGCGTGGCTCATGGTGTTCGAGGCGGTGAACCGGCTCCTGTGGGAGAACGCCTTCGTCCTCGCCAACCCCTGGATGTTCCCGGTGATCTGCCTGCCGTTCTCGCTGCTGGTCGGCCTGCTCGTCAAGTACCGCAATGCACCGACGATGCTCGGGGAGTCGATGCTGGACAGCCTCTCCGGCGACGTGACCGCCATCAAGTGGCGGACGCTCCCCCTCAACGTGGTGATGGCCTGGGCGTCGCTGTTCTCGGGGGCCGTGCTGGGACCGGAGGGCGGGATCGGCGGGATCGCGTCGAAGATCGCCGCGCTCTACGGCGAGAAGGTCGGGATCCCGGTGGAGCACAGGTCCCAGCTCGTCTTCTCCACACTTTCGTCGGCGTACAACGGGCTCGTCGCGAGCCCCCTGTTCACCGGGGTCCTCGGCGTGGAGCTCATCGCCGATCCGAAGTCGAAGGCCCGGACCATGCCGGCCAGCCTCATCGGCGGGGCGATCGGGTACCTCGTGTTCCTCGGGGCGGGAAGCAGCGGGCTCCAGAACTACCTCCACCTCTCCCCGGACCAGCCGTACGAGCCTGCCGACGTCCTGCTGGTCGTGGTCTTCGGGCTGCTCGGGCTGGTGATGGCCCTGATCTCCGGGGCCCTGTTCCGGGCGGCGAGCGCGTTGTTCGGGCGGTTCGGCGGTCGCGAGGTGGAGCGGGCGCTCCTGGCCGGGGTGATATTCAGCGTGGTCGGGATCTTCGCGCCGATCCTGCTCTTCTCGGGTGAGACCCAGATCCAGACCGTCGTGGCGAACCCGTCGGCCTACGGGCCGGCGACCCTCGTCGCGATGGCCATCGTGAAGCTCGCCCTGCTGGCGGTCGCGTTCAAGAGCGGGTTCCTGGGCGGCCCGACCTTCCCGGCGATCTTCGCCTCAACCTGCGCCGCCCTGGCCATCGGCCTGGTGTTTCCCGGCGTCCGCATCGACATCATCATCGGCGGGGTCATGGCGGGGTTCCTGTTCGTGCTGTTCAAGGCGCCGCTGATGGTCATCCTGCTGACGGGGGTCATGCTCCAGGCAACGCCGGAGCTCACGGCGCTCATCGTGCTGGCGGTGGCCGCGGCGATGATCGGCCTGCCGTACATCCTCGCCGTCGTGGCGAGGCGACAGGGCGCACGCACCGCCGCCGGCGGGTCGGGCGCCTGAGATCCCACCGGACGACCGGTGCGAGCGGGCCGGCAGCGGGCCGTGCGGGCCGGCAGCGGGCCGGGCTCTGATCTGTCCGCTCCCGGAGTGGCGGTCCGTCAGGCCGCGGGGTGGCGGGGCGGCTTCGGGATCCCCGCCGCCAGCCGGTAGGCCTTGACCGCCGTGCCGATCGTCGGGTAGAAGGCATCGCGGTCGGCCAGCCAGTCCATCCCGTAGTTGCGGATCTCCTGGCGCACCGCGTCCTTCATCTCCGCGAACACGAGGTTGATGCCCGTCGCCTCGAGCTCCCGATCGAGCTCCTCCAGCATGTCGGCGGCGGTCGTGTCGAGCGAGGTGATCGGCTCGGCGGCGACGATGATCCAGCTGGGCGGTGGATCTGAGCGTGCGATGTGGCGGATCTCCGCCTTGAACAGGCCGGCGTTGGCGAAGATGAGCGGCGCGTCGAAGCGGTAGATGACGAGGCCGGGTATCTGCTCCGAGTTCGGGTACATCCGCATGTCGTGATACCCGGGCACGTCCGGGACGTCGCCGAGGACCGTCCGATACGGACTCCAGGCCTGGCGGAAGACCCACAGGATCGAGAGGCCGACCGCGATGCCGATGCCCGGAAGCACCCCGAGCAATGCGACGCCGAGGAAGGCGGTCATCGACAGCGCGAACTCGCTCTTGCGCTGGCGCCACAGCCTCTGGGTCGCCGGGATGTCCGCGAGCGACATGGACGCGACGATGACGACCGCCGCCAGGGTCGGGTTCGGGAGGTACTGCATGAGGCCGGGCACGAACACGAGCATCAGCAGGATCACGGCCGCGCCCACGAGGCCGGTGAGCTGCGTCTTCGCCCCTGCCCGCTCCGCGACCGCGGTCCGCGACCCGCTCGTGCTGACCGGGAAGCCCATGAACAGCCCGGCGGCGACGTTGGCGGTCCCGATCCCGACCATCTCCTGGTTCGCATGCGTCTCCTGGCCCGTGCGGCCGGCAAAGGCGGACGACGTGGAGATCGTGTCGGCCAGCGAGACCACCGCGATGCCGATCGCACCGGCGACGAGCAGCGGTAGGTCCTCGATCGCCACGCGTGGGATCGTGAACGGCGGCAGGCCGCTGGGCAGCACGCCGACCAGGCTGACGCCGCGTGCCGCGAGGTCGAGGGTCACGGCCAGCACCATCGCGGCGATGACTGCGACCAGCACGGCCGGCACCTTCGGGAGGAAGCGGCCCAGGACCAGCATCACCACGATGCTGAACAACCCGATGCCGACCGCCGCTGGCACAACCTCACCGCTGGCGACGCCCTGGACGAAGGCCTTCGTCTCGTCGATCAGCCCGTCGGCGTCGGTGGAGAAGCCGAACAGCTTCGGCAGCTGGCCGACGAAGATCGTCAGGGCGAGGCCGTTCATGTAGCCGATCTGGGTCGGCTTGGACAACAGGTCCGCGATGAACCCGAGGCCGGCTCGCGCCCCGATGAGCATGAACGCGCCCACGATCAGCGCGAGCACGGACGCGTAGGCGACTGCGGAGTTCGGGTCGCCGTTCGCCGCCGCCAGCGGCAGGACGGTCGCGGCGATCATCGAGCCGAGCGCCGAGTCCGGGCCGAGGACCAGGATCCGCGACGGTCCGAACACGGCGTAGGCGGCAAGGCACATGACGGACGTGTACAGGCCGGTGATCGGCGGCAGGCCGGCCAGCTCCGCATAGGCCATCCCCTGGGGAACCAGGAGGCTGGCCAGCACCAGGCCGGCGACGATGTCCTTCGACAGCCAGGCGGGCTTGTATGTCCGTGCGGCCTCCAGGCCCGGGATCGTCATCGGATGAGAATAGCGATGCCAGGGTGGTGGGGCATCGCCGGAATCGTCAGCCCTGCGCACCGATCGGCCGATCGACTCGAGCGCCCGAAGGCCCCCTCTGGACCCGGTCAACCCGCGGGTCGGTCGGCCTCCGGCCCCGGCCCCGGCCTCGACTCGGCCGCTCCTGGCTCACTCGGCCCTGGCGCCCCGTCCCCCGTCGCGTCCGCACTCGGCTCCGGCTCGGCGTCGGTCACCGCTTCGCCCCCGGCCCCCGGCTCGGCCTCAGCATCTGTCCCTGGCTCGACCACCGGCGCCGTCCCGGGCTCGGCCCCGGCCCCCGCCTCCCCGCCGACCGTCGCCTCTGCCGCGGGCTCCCCGACAGCCGGCTTGCGCTCCGCCGTCACCGCCGCCGGCGGCCATCGTCGCTGGAAGTCCGTCACCGCGGAGCCGATCGACAGGTAGACACGGTCTTCGCCGAGCTCGGTCATCACGCCCGTCCTGTGCAGGCGGTCCCGGACCCGGCCCTTGACCTGGGCGAGGAGGACCTCGATCGATCGGGCATGGAGGTCGACCACCAGGTCGGACAGCATGTCGGCCGTCGTCACGTCGAGGTCGGACGTGGCCGCAAGGTCGATCAGCACGCCATGCGGCTCCGGCAGCCGGGTCGCGATGAGGTCCAGGATCTGCGCCTTGGCCACGTTCGCGTTGAAGAAGTAGAGCGGCGCGTCGATGCGAATGATCACCAGCGCGGGGACGGAGAGGGCATCGGGATGCCTCGTGAGGTCACCGAATGTCCCGAGATGGCCGGGCATCCGGCCCAGCGTGGCGATGTAGGGCCGGCTCGCCTTGTACAGGACGAACACCACCGACAGCAGCACGGCCAGCACCATGCCCGTGAGAACGGTCGTCAGGAGCACCCCCACCATCGCCGTGACGGCGATCATGAAGTCGGTCCGGCGCCAGGCCCAGAAGCGGCGCATCTCGCCGACGTCCATCAGGCTCAGCACCGCCGCGATCACGATGGCGCCCAGGACGGCATTGGGCAGGTTCTGGAACAGCGGCGCCAGCACAACCGCCGTGGCCAGGATCAAGGCCGACGTGACCAGCGACGCGAGCTGCGACTTCGCGCCCGCCGATTCCGATGTCGCCGTCTGGGACAGGCTCGCGTCGGTCGTGAACCCGCCGAACAGGCCCGCGGCGAGGTTGGCGGCCCCGAGCCCGAGGAGCTCCTGGTCGGGGTCGATCTCATCGTGGTGGCGCGACGCGTAGGCACGTCCGGCGCCGACCGATTCCCCGACGGCCAGGAACACGATCCCCGCCGCCCCGATCAGGAGGACCGGGATCGCCGTCAGCGGGATGCGGGGGATCGACGGGGACGGCACGCCGGTGGCCACCTCGCCGACGACGCTGACGCCGTGGGACTCCAGCCCGAAGACCGAGACGGCTGCGATCCCGAGGACCAGCGCGATGAGCGGCCCGGGGATCCTGCGAGAGACCCGGCGCAGGACGAGGATCAGGACGAGGGCGCTGAGCCCGACGGCGAGCGTGTACGGGTTCGTGTCGGGCAGTGATGCCACGATCTGGCTCACCTGGTCCGGCAGCGAGCCCGTGACTCCCGGAACGCCGAGGAGCTTCGGCAGCTGGCCCACGATGATCGTGATCGCCAGTCCGAAGATGAAGCCCGTCACCACGGACTTGGTCAGGAAGTCGGAGATGAAGCCGAGGCGCGCGATGCCGCCGGCAACCAGGATGCCCCCGACGATGAGGGCGAGTGCGGACGTCAGCGCGACGTACGTTGCGGCGTCGCCGCCGGCGAGTCCGGCGACGACCGAGGCGGACATGATCGCCATCGTCGAGCTGACCGTCACCTTGAGGTGGCGGCTCGTCCCGAACACGGCGTATGCAGCGAGGGCCGCGAACGCCGTCACCAGGCCCAGCTCCGGCGATACCCCCGCGAGGCCGGCATAGGCCAGGGCGACCGGCACCATCACCCCCCACGAGGTGATCGCGGCGAGCAGGTCGGACCGGAGCCATGCCCTCGGATAGGCGGGCAGCCACCGGGTGATCGGGACGTAGCGGGCGACCAGCGTCGCCAGGAGCGTGGGCAGACCTACCTGGCGCGACTCCTTGGCCACCGGGTCTGCCGCCGGGCGGTGTTCAGTCTCCGCTGAACGAGACGGTCTTGATCAGCAGCCGGATGACGATGGCGGCGAGTGTGGCGAGGACGGCGGAGACCAGGATGCTCGTGATCGAGTCCACCCCGACGAACGCCTTGAGCAGCCAGCCGGTGATGAGGGCGGCGATGACGCCGATCACGAGGCTCGGCATCCAGCCACGGAGGTCCCGCCCGCCGGCGACGACCCCGGAGAAGAGCCCGGCGATGAGGCCGACGATGATCCAGCCGACGAACGTGAGGTCCATGCGCGGAGTATGGCACGCGCGGAGGCGCCATCGCAGGCCCGTTCGCTCGCCCCAAGCCCCGCCCTGGTGCGCCGAATGCCGCGAATCGCGCGACGCCGACACACGGGCGCCGGACCATCTTCGGTGCCACAGCGCCTGATGGCGCGTGGCTCGTGCCCCGCGCCGCGGCCCGTGTGACGGCAACCCGACGAGGAACCAGTCGAGACGCTGGCGGTCCCCCCGCGAATCTCCGCGCAGGATGAGGTGCATCGGCCGTTCGCTGCGCCCCGGCTGGGCGTACTCTTGAGCTTCCCCCGGATCGGGAGCGGCACCGTCGCTCGGATTGGTGTCCACGCCGCTCGAGTGGTGCCTGGAGAGGTCCTCCGCGCACCGTCGGGCCAATGAAGGAGACACGGTATGGCCGACAACCAGGTGGTCCTGGCCTCGCCTCCGAGTCATCCGATCGGGACGATGCTCCAGCACCCGGACTGGAGCACCCTCGCAACCGAGGTCCGGCGCCGGACGGCTGGACCGACCGGGCCACCCCGACGCCGGTCACACCGATCGGCTCGGACCGAGCCAGTGAATTGGAGGATCCATGACTGAACGAACGATCGACGAGCTGGGGCCCGTCGACTACCTGGTCGTCGAGTTTCCGGCCGGGCACCAGAACTTCAATGGCGAGGCCATCACCGAGCTCCTCAGGCTCCACGACGCCGGGATCATCCGCGTCATGGACCTGGTCCTGATCGGCAAGGGCTCTGACGGGACCGTGATCGCCCAGGAGCTCGGCGACCTCGATGACATGGGCGAGCTGGCCCGGCTCGAGACCGAGCTGGCCGAGACCCTGGCCGAGGAGGACGTGCTCAAGTTCGGCGAGGTCATGGAGCCCGGGAGCCTGGGTGCCGTGCTCGTCTTCGAGAACCTGTGGGCCGCACCGTTCGGGTCCGCCGTCCGCCGTGCCGGCGGCCAGCTGATCGCCAACGGACGGATCCCGATCCAGGCCATCATCGCCGCCGTCGAGGCCGACGAGGCCCTTCTGGCCGAAGGAGTCTGACATGCCGCTCCGCACCTCCCGCGTCGCCAAGGCCGCGGTCGTCACCGCAGCCGTCAGGCCCGGCCCGTCGCCGGTCGCCAAGGCCGCCGTCGTCGGCTCTGCCGTCGCCAAGCCCGGCCCGTCGCCGGTCGCCAAGACCGCCGTCGTCGCCGCCGCCGTTACCCCCGGTCGCCGGCGGTTCTAGCCCTTCCGGCCATCCGTCCACCAGGCATTGCTTCGAGCCCGGGTCGGTCGCCGTCCCGGGCTCGACATCACCCAGGCCGCGGCGCGGGGCGCACGACGCGGCATCCGGACCGGCGCCTCCACATGATGGGAGCAGGAACATGAGCGACAAGCACGTGACGGGCCCGATCCAGGTGTTCGTGATCGGGTTCGACAAGTTCGAGGCGACCGGCAAGATCCTGGCCGAGCTGCGCCGGGTCCGCAAGCGCGGCGTCATCCGGATCGTCGACATCCTGTTCGTCCAGAAGGACCAGCAAGGCAGCATCGAGAACTCGATGCACATGACCGACCTGTCCGAGAACGAGCGGATGCGCCTGGGCGCGATCGCCGGCGGGCTCATGGGCCTGCACGCGGGCGGGATCGAGGGCATGGTCGAGGGCGAGGTCCTGGGCGCGCTCGCCGTGGCCGAGCGGGACGCCGGCCTGGGCGTTGACCGCATGAAGGAGCTCGCGGAGAGCATCCCCGCCGGCGGCGCCGCCGCCATCCTCGTGATCGAGCATCACTGGGCGGCCGGCCTGCGTGACGCGATCGGGGAGGCCGGCGGGCGAGCCCTCATGCAGGCGATGATCTCGCCGGATGCCCTCGCACTCGTCGGTGACGAGCTGCGCGCGAAGATGGAGGCCGAGGACGCCATCGAGGCCGCCGAGCAGATCAAGCTGATGGCCGCGATGGACGTCGCCCGCACCCTCGTCCAGGCCGAGCTCATCGAGGAGGCCGCCATCGAGGAGGCCGCCGATGTCGTCGCCATGGCGCTCGCGATCGAGGACGCGGCGGCACAGGACGTGGTCGACACGCTGTTCGCGGCCGAGCTCATCAAGGAGGCCGCCATCGAGGAGGCCGCCGAGGTCGTGTCGCTGGCCCTCGAGGTCGAGGACGCTGCCATCGAGGAGGCCGTCGACGTCGTCGTCGTCGCCGCCGAGGTCGAGGATGCCGCGATCGAGCACGCCGAGGGCGTTGTCGCGCTGTCCGCCGAGGCCGAGGAGGTGGCCATCGAGGAGGCGGAGGACGTCGTGGAGCTGGCCGCCGAGGTGGAGGAGGTCGCGATCGAACAGGCCGAGGACGTCGCCTCACTGTCCGCCGAGGCCGAGGAGGTCGCGCTCGAGGCGGCGGAGGACGCCACTGCCGAAGCGAAGAAGGCCGAGGCCGCGACCGACTGACCAGGCTCGAGGGCCGGCCCTGCCATCGGGCCCGGCCGGCGCGATCGGGAGCCCGGGATCCGCCTCCCGGGCTCCCGATGGGCAGACACCCGCGCCCTGGAACGCCTCGCGCGGCTGCGGCTGCCCCGCGCACGCTTCGCCCGGGCACGGCTCGCCCGGATACCATCAGGGTCAATGCTTCAGCCCATCGCAGCGCCCTCGGCTCCGCTGATCCGCGTCGAGGCGCTGACCAAGCGGTTCCCCGGCGTCGTGGCCCTCGACGCGCTCACCCTCGACGTCGCGCCCGGCATCGTCGGCCTGGTGGGCGCCAACGGGGCCGGCAAGAGCACGCTCCTCAAGATCCTCCTCGGCCTGCTCGCCCCGACGAGCGGCCGCGCGGAGGTCATGGGCTTCGTCCCATGGACGCAGGGCACGCAGCTCCGGCGATACGTCGGCTACATGCCGGAGCATCCCGCGCTCCCACCGGACGTGAGCGCGACCGATTTCGTGTCCCAGGCCGGGCAGCTGTCCGGCCTGCCCGCGAAGGCCGCCCGGGAACGGACGGCGGACGTCCTGCGTCACGTGGGGCTCGCGGAGGAACGCTATCGGCCGATCGGTGGCTACTCCACCGGGATGCGCCAGCGCGTGCAGCTGGCCCAGGCCATCGTCCACGACCCGCGTCTGCTCCTCCTCGACGAGCCGACGAACGGCCTCGACCCGGCCGGCCGCGACGAGATGCTCGGCCTGGTCCGGAGGACGGGCACGGAGTTCGGCATCGCGATCGTGCTGGCCAGCCACCTGCTCGGCGAGATCGAGGCGGTCTGCGACCATCTTGTGGCGATCGACGGCGGCCGTCTCCTCCGGGCGGCCCCGATGGCGGAATTCACGGAAGAGACTGGGATCCTGACCGTGGAGGTCGAGGACGGACGCGACGCGCTCGCGGCCGCTCTGGCCGCCCGGGGCCTCCGGGTCCTCGAAGGGTCCGGCCGGGCGGACCGGACCGTCCGGATCGCGCTGGACGGCGGGGCGCCGTTCGACGTCGTCCGCGACACGGTGGCCGACCTGGGCCTGCCGCTCGTCCGGGTGGAGCGGGGCAGGCACTCCCTGGAGGACCTCTTCCGCGACGACCTGCCCGCCGACGGGGCCTCCGTTGCGGCCCCCGCCGGCCCCGCCGCGGGGGCCCCCTTGTGACCGCGGGCGGGGACCGGGTGACCTCCGGGCCGGGGCCGACCGGCAGCATCTACGACATCGGCTATCGCGGCTACGACGGACCCCGGCTGGGCCGGCGACATGCGATCGTCACGCTCTACGTGCAGGCCCTCCGGGCCACGTTCGGGATCGGCCGGTCCGGTCGTTCCAAGATCCTGCCCGCGTTCTGCCTGGCGTTCCCGGCCCTCACCGCCCTGATCGTCGTGGCGCTGACCGCGTTCGCGTCACGTTTTGGCATCAGCGACCTTGCGGTGCTCCCCGGCCACCCCGACATGGCCGGGGCGGTCGGCCCGTTCGCGACGATCCTCGTCGCGGTCCAGGCCCCGGAGCTGCTCGGCCGCGACGTCCGCTACCGCGTCCTCACGCTGTACTTCTCGAGGGCGCTCCTCCGCGTCGACTACGCCCTCGCCAAGCTCGCGGCCCTGACGACCGCCGTCCTGGTCGTCTTCCTCGTGCCTCACCTCATCCTGACGCTCGGGGCCGTGCTGCTCACGTCCGACGTGGTCGGCGCGCTCGGTCGCGAGGCGGGACGGTGGCCGGCGTCGCTCGGCTCCGCCGTCGTCACCGCGGCGGCCACGGCCGGCGTCGCGCTCGTGATCGCGGCGTTCATCGCCCGCCGGGCGTATGCGACGGTGGCGATCTTCGCGCTGTTCATCGTGCCCGGGATCATCGTCGCCGTGATCCTGGCGCTGGAGCTCGGGACCGCCTCGCGCTACGTCGTCCTGCTCGATCTCGGGACGGTCCTCGACGCGGCGAACGCGTGGTTCTTCGGCGTCGCCCCGTCGTCCGGGCAATGGCCCCTCGAGACCGTGCCCGTCTCGCTCGGCGCGGGCGCGTCGATCGTGATCGCCCTCGGGGCGAGCGCGATCCTCGTGCAGCGCTACCGGACGATCACGGCATGAGCCAGCGCGTGGGCGGGCCGCTGTGGGGACCTGCCGCGGACGCCGCCGCGGGTCGCGGGCCCGGCCCGCGGGTGCTCACCCCCGGGGCGGCGGTCGAGCTGCTCGGGGTCTCGCGGTGGTATGGCAACGTCGTGGCCGTCAACGACATCTCGTTCGTCCTCGGACAGGGGGTGACCGGCCTGCTCGGACCCAACGGGGCCGGCAAGTCCACGATCCTGCACATGCTCGCGGGCCTGCTGAGGCCCTCCGACGGCGTCGTCGCGATCAGGGGTGTCTCCAGCTGGCGGAACCCGGCCGTCTATCGCGACCTCGGCCTGGTCCCCGAGCGGGAGTCCGTCCACTCGTTCCTGACCGGGTTCGAGTTCGCCCAGCTCAACGCCCGGCTCCAGGGCGTAGCCCGACCCGGATGCGGCGGCCCGACGGGCGATCGCGACGGTCGGCCTCACGGACGCCGCGGACCGGGCGGTCGGGACGTACTCGAAGGGGATGCGCCAGCGGGCGAAGATCGCCGGGGCCCTCGTCCACGACCCGTCGATCCTGCTCCTCGACGAGCCCTTCAACGGGATGGATCCCCGCCAGCGCCTCCACATGATGGAGATGCTGGCCCGGATGGCCGACGAGGGCCGCGTGATCCTGTTCAGCTCGCACATCCTCGAGGAGGTGGAGCGGCTCGCCCAGAACGTGCTGGTGATCGTCAGCGGCCGCCTCGCCGCGTCGGGCGACTTCCGCGAGATCCGGCGGCTGATGACCGACCGGCCGCATACCTTCACCGTCCGATCATCCGACGACCGACGGCTGGCGGCGGCGCTCGTGGGTCATGTATCGGTGTTCGGCGTCCAGCTCGACGGGGGCAGGCTGGCGGTGCGAACCTCTGACTATGCCGGCTTTGCCCGGGCGCTCCCCGTGCTCGCCCGGGCCGGCGGCGTCTCGATCCTCGAGCTCCGGCCGACCGACGAGGACCTGGAGAGCGTCTTCGGCTACCTGGTTCAGCGATGACAGGCCCCACCGCGCCGCCGCCGGGCCCCATGGTGCCGCCGCCCGCGCCCGCCGCGCCGCCCGCGCAGGCCGCGCCGCCCGCGCCCGCGCCCGCCGCGCCGCCGCCAGGCCCCGGCCCATCTACGCCGAGCCCCGGCTTCACGAGGGCCGGCGCATCGGCCGTGGCAGGCGGCCATTCGGTCATCCCCACGATCGCCGCGGTGACCGCGCGAAACCTGCTGGGACGCCGTCGCAGCCTGCTCCTCGTGCTCCTCGCCCTCCTTCCCGTCGGCGTGGCGATCCTCGTCCGGCTGTCGGGGCGCGAGGGGGCCGGCGGCGAGGAGGTGACGACCGCGATCATGGACCGGCTCATCGTCACCACGCTGCTGCCGATCGTCGGACTCGTCTTCGGCACGGCGGCGATCGGCGCCGAGCTCGAGGATGGGACCGCTCTCTTCCTCCTGGTCAAGCCCATCGACCGCTGGCGGATCGTGGTGGCGAAGCTGCTCGTGGCCGTCGGCCTGTCGATCGCCCTCGTGGCACCGGCCTCGTTCATCGCGGGTGCGATCCTGGCGCCGGGTGGGACGGGGCTGGCTGGAGCGGTCGGGGCCACCCTTGGGACGGCGGTCGGTGCGACCATCTACGCGACCGTCTTCTTCGCCCTCAGCCTCGTCACCGGCCGGGCGCTCGCGATCGGGCTCATCTACATCCTCGTCTGGGAGGGCATCCTCGCCGGGCTGCTCGAGGGCACACGGGTCCTGAGCATCCGCCAGTACACGCTGGCGATCTCGGGGGCCATCGCCCAGCCGGGGGTGAGCGACCCGGATCGCCTGGACGCGTCGACCGCGCTCGTGCTCGCGATGGTCGTCATCGCGGTCGCGGTCTTGATCGCCGTCCGGCGGCTGGCCGCCTTCCAGATCAGCCAGGCCGACGACTGAAGCCGCCCGACCAGGCCCGGAAGTGGAGGTACGGATGTACAGCGTCCCACAGCCCGTCCGCCTCGCGATGGCATCGCTCGAGGCGCGCGACGCCGCCGATCGCACCGACGGCACGCCTCACTCGCGGCGATTGCGCGCCATCGCGCCGGAGGTCGGCCAATTCCTGCTGACCCTCGCGCTGGGCAACGGGTCGCGAATGATCGTCGAGGTCGGCACGAGCGCCGGCTACTCGACCCTCTGGCTGGCCCTCGCGGCACGGCTGACCGACGGCCGGGTGATCACGTTCGAGATCGACGCGGCCAAGGTCGAGCTGGCCAGGGCCACCTTTGCCGGCGCCGAGGTCGAGGACCGGGTCGAGCTGCGGACCATCGATGGCGCGGTCGGGCTCGCCGCCCTGGCCACGACCGCGGACCTCGTGTTCCTCGATGCCGAGAAGGACGACTACCTGCGCCTGCTCGAGCCGGCCATCGGGGCGATGCGTCCGGGCGGCCTGCTGATCGCCGACAACCTGATCTCGCACGAGCCGGACCTCGCCGACTTCCGGGAGACGGCCCTCGCCGATCCTCGCCTCGTCGGCCTGGTCGTTCCGATCGGGCGCGGCGAGCTGGTTGCCGTGCGCCTGTGACCGGGCCCGGGCGCCCTGCCGTCAGGCGAGGGACCCGAGCGCAGGACGGAGGTCGAGCAGGTAGCGGGCATACTGGGAACGGCGGAGGAAGGATACGGTCGCGTCGGCGTCGGCGGGTCCCCCGAGCCGCTCCAGCGGGAGGGCGGAGAAGGTCTTCCCGACGAGCATCCCGCCCAGGAAGCCCAGCCGGACATCCGCCGGATCCGGATCCACCCGTTCCTCGCGGAGGCCGTCGAGGTAGGCCGGGAAGACGATCTCGTCGATGGCGGGCAGGGCCTCGGGACCGACCTCCCCGCCCTCTACCCGGCCGGCGAGGAGCTGCACGAGGTCCGACCCGAGCGGGGCCAGTGAGGTGAAGCCCCAGTCGATGGCGACGAGGCCGTCGCCGCGCAGTGGGTCGGGCAACAGGTTCTGAGGACAGGCATCGCCGTGGGCGAGCCCGCGCGGCAATGCGTCGAGCCTGTCCAGGATCGACGGCGCCACGTCGGCCAGGGCGAGCAGGTCGTCGCGGAGGGCGGGATCGGATCGGGCGACCGCTGCCATGAGCGGGTGCCGCCAGGTCGCGGCGTCCCGCAGCGCGGGGATGAGCGTCGTGGCGATGCGCATCGCCCAGAGCATCCGAAGGCCCGCGAACAGGTCCGGAGCGCCGGAGGGCAGGCCGTCGCGCAGGGTCCGTCCGGCGAGCCGCCCCAGGCGGCGAGCCGCGCTCGAGTAACGGCCCGCATCCCACACCGCTCCCGTGTCCGGCACGTCCTCCATCCACAGCCGGATGCGGTCGTCACCGAGGTCGTCGATCGCGTAGATCCGCGGTGCGCGCAGGCCGTCGGGGAGGTCGCGCACCAAGGGCGACGCGTAGACCTCGGCCTCGACCCGCCACGGGAAACGAGCGATCGCGGCCTCCCTCTGGGCCTCGGGCAGCATCCCGATCAGGGGCCAGTGGCGCATGGAGCGGATCGTCTTGGCGAACACGTGCACCCGGCGACCGTCTGCGGTCACGCCGACGACGCGATCGAGCGACTCCGTCGAGGGCGTGAGCACCGGGTAGGGGACGGCCGTCGCCTCCCAGGCGGCGATCGGGTCGGCCGGCGCGGCCTTGGCGAGGACCCGAGCGATGTCGTCCGCGGTCAGGGCGCTCGTCACGTGCATGTCCCTCCGGGTCGCGGGCGCCACGGACCGCCCGCGACGCCGACGTGCGGCAGGGTCGCAGCGTAACCGAGCCCGCGTCGACGGGCCAGTCTCCCACCCCCGGGTCCCGCGTCCCGAGCGTCCGGCTCGCAAGTCGGCTGACGGGTGACGGGCGTCACGCCTCGATCCGGACGGCCGTGACTGCGCACGCGGGTCCGGACGGGCGAAGGTGGACAGACCGACAACCGCGTCCCACGAGGCCTCTTCCCATGATCGCGACCCATCACGAATCGCGGCTCACGTCGCCGGCGGGCGCCGCCGCCCTGCGATCCGATTCCCGCGCGTCCGACGCCGTCTCGTTCGACCGCGTCTCGCGCAGCTTCGGCGACACCCTCGCGCTCGACGACGTCCGCCTCGCGATCGGGATCGGCGAGACCGTGGCGCTGCTCGGGCCCAACGGGGCGGGGAAGTCCACCGCGTTGGCGATCATGCTCGGACTGCTCGACCCGGGCAGCGGATCCGCGCGGACGCTCGGGCTCTCACCACGCGACGCGGTCCGAGGCGGCCGGGTCGGCGCCATGCTGCAGGCTGCAAGCCTCCCGTCCGGAGCGACCGTCGGCGAGCTCGTGGATCTCGCGCATGGCCTCTACCCGAGGCCCGCGCCCCGCGACGCCATCCTGGACCGTGCCGGCCTCACGTCCCTCGTGGGCCGGCGCGCTGAGACGCTGTCGGGGGGAGAGGCGCAGCGCGTGCGCTTCGCGTTCGCGATCGCGGGCGACCCCGACCTCGTGTTCCTCGACGAGCCGACCGTGGCGATGGACGTCGAGAGCCGTCGCGGCTTCTGGGGCGACATGCGGCGGTTCGCGGAGGAGGGCCGGACCGTCCTGTTCGCGACCCACTACCTGGACGAGGCGGACCAGGTCGCGGATCGGATCGTCGTGCTCGACCACGGGCGGGTCGTCGCGGACGGGTCGCCGGCCGAGCTCAAGGCCGTCGTCACCGACCGGACCGTGCGCTTCGCTGCGCCGGTGTCCGGCATCGCGGACGAGGCGTTGCGCGCCCTGCCGGGCGTCGTCGGCGCGGACCGGCGTGGCGAGACCGTGTCCCTTGCGTCACGCGACGCGGACGCCACCGTCCGGGCGCTCGTCGCCGGAGGCTTCGCGTTCCGGCACCTCGAGGTGACGGGGGCGGACCTCGACGCCGCGTTCCTCGCGCTGACCAGCCCGACACCCTCCTGACCGATCCCACCGAAGCCGCTCAGCCGTCCGCCTCCGCGGCGCCCCAGGAGATCACCGATGCTCGCATCCCACGCCCTGCCCCTCGGTTCGCCGTTCCTCGCATACCTGCGCCTCGAGGTCCGGCGCACGCTGAGGAACCGCCGCTACCTGGTGTTCACGATCGCGTTCCCGGTCCTGTTCTACGTCCTCTACACGGCCGTGCTGCCGTCAGGTTGGTGGCGGCGTCACCATCGGTGGCCTCACCTGGCCCGTGTACTTCCTGGTCTCGATGGCCTGCTACGGCGCCATCGGCGCCGCGATGGGCCAGGCGGCCCCGATCGCCACCGAGCGCCGCCAGGGCTGGGCCCGGCAGCTCCGCGTGACGCCCCTGTCCGGACCCGCCTATGTCGCGTCGAAGGTGGTGTCCGCGGTGCTGCTCACGGTCCCCGCGCTGGTGCTCGTCTCGGCCGCCGGGCGCTTCGTCAACCACGTCGACCTGCCACTCTCGTCGTGGGCGTTGCTGATCGTCGTGCTCGCGCTCGCCGCGGTGCCATTCGCGGCGCTCGGGCTGCTGCTGGGCTTCCTGCTCGACGTCGAGAGCGCACAGGGCGGGATGGTGCTCGTGTTCTTCTCCCTCGCCATCCTCGGCGGCCTGTTCGCCCCCCTCGAAGCGTTTCCGCCCGCGCTCGCTACGATTGGCAACGTGCTCCCGTCGTCCCATTTCGCGAGCCTCGGCCGAGCCGCCGCCGGCGGCCGGTTGCCGGACGGGATCGACATCCTCGTGATCGTCCGCCTGGACCGCCGCGATCGGCGCCCTCGCCGCATGGCGCTACGCCGCCGACGAGCGGGCGGGTCGCGGCTGAGGTGATGGCTGTGGACGATCGCGCGGCGGCACGCCCGCCGCTCATCGGCGAGGCGATCGGAGGGCCCGGAGCGCGGCGCCCGTTCCTGCGGGTGACGTTCCTCGCCGTGACCCTGTTCTTCACGCTGTCACCCCTGGTCTCGCTCCTCATGCAGCCGCCCGCAGCCGGCCGCGACGGCCCTGCTGCTGGTCGGGTGGGCGATCTTCGCCGGCGTGCTCGCAGTCCTGCTCCGCGGCTCGCCGTTCCAGCGGCCGGGGGCCGGCCCCTGGATCGCGATCGCGGCGGCGGCCATCACCGCGATCGCCGTGTTCGTCGCGATCGTGTACGGGACGGACGAGGGCACGGCCCTCTTCTTCTACGCGGGGGTCGCGGTCGCGCGGCTCGGCCGCGAGCGATGGGCACTCACGGGGATCGTGCTCGTCGGGCTGGCAGCCGCCCTGTCGACCGGGTATGTCGCCTCGGACTGGGGCGCGGGCGTCAGTGTCGGCGTCACGGTCGCGACCATCAGCCTGCTCCTGTTCGTGCTGTCCGCGCTCGGGCGGTCGAGCCGTGACCTGCGGGAGGCACGGACCGAGCTCGCGGAGCTCGCGGTGGCCGAGGAACGCAGCCGCATCGCGCGCGACCTGCACGACACGCTCGGGCACAGCCTCTCGATCATCGCCCTCAAGAGCGAGCTTGCCGAGCGGGTCCTGGCCGACGACCCGGCGCGGGCAAGGGCCGAGATCGTCGACGTGCAGCGAGTCGCCCGGGAGGCCCTCGCCTCGGTGCGGGACACGCTGTTCGGCTACCGGCAGCCGTCACTCGCGATCGAGCTCGCCGGCGCCCGCGCCACCCTCGCGGCGGCCGGGATCGATGGCCAGGTGGAGCCGGGCCCCGACGACCTGCCTCGCGAGGTCGACGCGGTGCTGGGCTGGGCGGTCCGCGAAGGCGTGACGAACGTGCTCCGGCACAGCGAGGCGACGGTCGCCCGGATCAGGGTGCTGGCCGACGGACCGTTGCGCACGGTCGAGATCGAGGACGACGGCCGCGGCACGGGGCCGGCCGGCGAGCGCCCTGCGCGCCCGGGCCGCGGCGGTAACGGCCTGGCGGGCCTGCAGGAGCGGGCCCTGGGGCTCGGGGGAGGCGTCGAGGCAGGCCCCCTCCCCGGACGGGGGTTCCGGCTCCGCGTCACCGTCTCGACCGAGGCAGTCGCGTGACCCGGATCCTGATCGCGGAGGACCAGGCGATGGTCCGCGGCGCGCTCGCGGCGCTCCTCGCGATGGAGCCCGATCTCGAGGTCGTCGCACAGGTCGGCCGGGGCGACGAGGCGGTGCCGCAGGCGCTCGCCTCGCGACCGGACGTGGCCCTGCTGGACATCGAGATGCCGGGCCTCGACGGCCTGTCGGCGGCCGCCCAGCTGCGGACGGCCGTGCCGGCGTGCCGGGTCGTCATCCTCACGACGTTCGGGCGGCCCGGCTACCTGCGGCGCGCGATGGAGGCGGGCGCGTCGGGCTTCCTGCTCAAGGACAGTCCCGCCTCGGAGCTCGCCGAGGCGATCCGGCGGGTGGCCCGGGGCCAACGGGTCGTGGACCCGGCGCTGGCCCTGGCGGCCCTCAGCGATGGCGCGAACCCGCTCTCGGAGCGAGAGCGTGAGGCGTTGGCCGTTTCGTCCTCGAGCGGCACGATCGCCGAGATCGCCGCGAGCCTCGGCCTCTCCGAGGGCACGGTGCGCAACCACCTCTCGGCGGCGATCCAGAAGGTGGGGGCCCGCAACCGCGCCGAGGCCGCCCGCATCGCCGCCGCGAAGGGCTGGCTCGCACCCGACGTCGACGCCTGACGGTCAGCCCGCGCGCCGGGTCCCGCGAGGATCGTGACGCCCCGACCGGCGGATTCGCGCCGAGTGGACCACGACGCCAAAGCCCGGCACGGGGTTTCCTGATCCCTGTCGTCAACGTGAATCAGCCACGCGAAGGAGAGGTCGGTGCACGCCCAGCTCATGCCCGGTACGAGGGTCGTCGACCGACCGCGTTACGTGTGGATCGCGGTCGTCCTGGAGATCTTCACCGCGATCGGGGCCATCCCCGTCGGGCTGATGTTCCTCTCCGACCCGACGGGCAAGCTCGTCCAGGTTCCTCAGGGGTGGATCGAGGCCACGGTGTTCGGGTCATACGTGATCCCCGGCCTGTACCTGCTGCTGGTGAACGGTGCCGGGATGATCGCCCTCGCGGCGCTGTCGGTCGTGCGCCACTGGTTCGCCCCCTGGCTCACGGGGACCCTCGGCGTGGGCCTGATCGTCTGGATCCTCGTCGAGATCCTCGTCCTGCCGGAAACGATGTTCCTCACCTGGGTCTTCCTCGCCGTGGGGACCGCGCTCGGTTTCGTGGCGCTCTTCTGGTTGCGGCACACCGGCCAGCTCCGCATCTGGTAGCCGCATCCGGAAGCCGCGGCGAGATCTGGTAGCCGCGGCGAGCTCGGCAAGCTCGGGAAGCTCGGCGAGCCAGGCAAGCTCGGGGAGCGCGGCCAACCTCGGTGGGCTCGGCCAGATTCGAGGGCGACTCGCCGTGTAGGCTGCCGACGTGGCGTCGCGCACGCATCCCGGGTCGGCCTCCGAGGTCCTGCTCGTCGCGCTCCGGCTCGGCCTGACCTCCTTCGGCGGGCCCATCGCCCACATCGGCTACTTCCGGCGCGAGTACGTCGTGCGCCGGGGCTGGCTCGACGAGCGGGCCTTCGCGGACCTCGTGGCGCTGTGCCAGTTCCTGCCGGGACCGGCCAGCAGCCAGCTCGGTTTCGCGATCGGGACGCGGCGCGCCGGGATCGCGGGCGGTCTCGCCGCCTGGGCCGGCTTCACCGCCCCGGCCGCCATCATCATGATCGCGCTCGGGCTCGTCGCCTCCACGGAGGACCTGTCGGGTGCCGGCTGGGTCCACGGGCTGAAGCTGGCCGCTGTCGCGGTCGTCGCCCAGGCGGTGCTCCTCATGGCGAGATCCCTGGCGCCCGACGGGAGGCGCCGCCTCATCGCGGTCGTCGCGGCGGTCGTCTCCCTCGCGGTGAGCACTCCGTTCACCCAGGTCGCGATCATCGCGGCCGGGGCGCTCGTCGGGCGCTTCTGGCTCCCCGCGGCCGCCGCCCCGCCCCACGTCCACGAGCCGCCGACGATCGGCCGGACGGCCGGCGCCGTCGCCCTGGTGGCGTTCGTCGCGCTGCTCGTAGGCCTCCCGGCCCTCCGCGGGATCGCCGGACAGCCAGTCGCGATCGTCGACAGCTTCTACCGATCGGGGGCCCTGGTGTTCGGCGGCGGGCACGTCGTGCTCCCGCTCCTCCACGCGAACGTGGTCGATCCCGGCTGGGTCTCCGACGGCGCGTTCGTGGCCGGCTACGGCGCAGCGCAGGCCGTTCCAGGACCCCTGTTCACGTTCGCTGGCTACCTCGGCACGGTGTCCTCGCTCGCACCGAACGGCGTCACCGGCGGCCTGCTGGCACTCGTCGCGATCTTCCTGCCGTCATTCCTGCTGGTCCTCGGGACTCTCCCGTTCTGGGACGGCCTGCGGACCTCGGCCGGGTTCCGCCGTGCGCTGCTCGGGACCAACGCGGCGGTGGTCGGCATCCTCGCCGCGGCGCTCTACACGCCGATCTGGACCAGCGCCGTGACGGGCATCGTCGACGTTGCCGTGGTGGCAATGGGGCTCGCGCTGCTGCTGACCGGACGGGTGCCACCGATCGTCGTCGTGGCCCTGGCTGCAGCCGCGGGCCAGCTCGGGGCCTGAACCCTGGCCCGCGCGGTGCACCCTATGGCCGGACCCCTTGCATGTCCGGGCCGTCGGCCTGGACTCTCGGCCGCAGGGGACACCCGCCCTTCGTCGGGGAGCCGGGCCGTAACGTTTCCCGGACGACGGGGGCCCACGATGCGCGCATGTCGAACGCGGATCGCGAGTCGTGACCGGGACGGAGCCACTGCGCTGGCACGACCCGCGGCCGGCCGGCGGACGCCCCGGCCACCTCCGGCACGGGATCCACCCCGACCCGCTTCCGGGCGCGCCGGCGCGACGTCGTCACCCGTCTCGTCCTCGTCGTGCTCACCGTCGTCGGGCCCTCATCGCGGCGCGGAGCGGCTTCGGTCTCCTGTGGTTCGTCCCCTACGCGTCGGTGGGGATCCTCCTCATCGTCCGTCGCCCCGGGATGCCGATCGGCTGGCTCCTGTTCGCGATCGGATGGCTGCTCGTCGCGCAGGTGATGCCGGTCGACGCGACCCCAGAGCAGTTCGCGACCGGCACCGTGCCCTGGCCGCAGCTGGTCCTGTCGTACCTGGCCGGCGGGCCGCTCGGGGTCGGCGCGATGATCCTCTTCGCCTACCTGGCCATGGTCTTCCCGTCCGGACACCTTCCCGACGGCCGGTGGGGACGCGTCGGCCGGATGCTCCTGACGACCGTCGCCGTTCTCGTCGTGCTCACGGGCGTCGGCCCCACGATCAACGTGAACCTGATCGGCGCGCCGAACGGCGCCAACGTCCGCAACCCGCTCGCCCTCGCGCCCGACGCGGAGATCTGGCGAGTGCTGGACCCGCAGCTGGTCTTCTCCCTCGTCATCGCCCTCCTGCTCGGCGGTGCGGTGTCCCTCGTGATCCGCCATGGCCACGCACGCGGGGTCGAGCGCCAGCAGCTCACGTGGGTCGTCGCGGCGATCGCCTTCGTCGGCGTCGCGATCATCGGCGGGCTCGTCGCCGGGTCGATCGTGCCCGGAGGCGCTGGACGACGGGATCGTCTGGATCCCCTCGATCGCCGCGTTCGCCATCGTGCCCGTCTCGGTCGGGATCGCCGTCCTGCGCTACCGCCTGTATGAGATCGACCGGATCGTCAGCCGGACGATCGGCTGGGCGGCGACCAGCGCCGTGCTCGTCGCGGTCTTCGTCGCCGTTGTCCTCGTGACGCAGACGGCCCTGTCGTCCCTCACCTCGTCCAACACGCTCGCGGTCGCCGTCTCGACGCTGGCCGTCGCCGCCCTGTTCCAGCCGCTGCGCCGGCGCGTGCAGGGTCGCGTCGACAAACGCTTCAACCGGGCCCACTACGATGCTGAACGGACCGTGGCCGCGTTCTCCGACCGGCTGCGCGAGGAGGTGAACCTCGACCAGCTCTCGGCCGAGACGGCCGCCACGGTGGCCCGAACCGTCCAGCCCGCATCCGTGCTGCTGTGGCTTCGGCCCTGGGACAAGGTGGCGCCTCGCGCCTGACCCGATCGGGAGGTCGCGCGTCCCGGTGTCCCGCGGGCGGCGGGCCGTCACGACTGCTGGCGGTACGATCGCGCGCCGAGCAGCTCTCCGAATGCGGGCGGGATGTTGGCCTGGTCGAGCAGGCGCGGGAGGTAGTCCGGGTCCTCGACGACCGTGAGGGCCTCGAGGGGCCGTCCGCGGACCGGCTCACCGGCGAAGGACGGCGCATTCGACGTCTCGGGGAAGGGCGGGGCATTCACGTCCTGCGCAATCTCGCCTTCCTCCACACCGGGGAAGTCCGATTCCGCGACGTCCTCCGGCTCGCCCGACGAGTCGGGCAACGCCGAGAGCACCTGCTCCAGCTGCCGCTCCGCGTCGGCAAGCGACGGCAGCTCGCGCCCTCCCGTCCCGTCCTGGAGGACGGGGGGCGTGAAGTCGAACCGCCGGGCCTGGTCGAGGAGCGCGCGCTCCTCCGTACCGCCGCCGAACGGCTGCATGAGGTCGGCGAGACCATACCGGGAGACCCCGTCCACCATCACGAGCCGCACCCGGTCCTCCGTCGCATCGACCAGGCTCGTGTACGGGTCACCGTCCGACGTGTCGATCACCAGCAGGTCCGCGCGCTTGCCGGGGACGATGGCGCCGAGGAGCCGGCCCCAGCCCGCGATGTCGGCCGCGTCCGCGGTCACGGCCGCCACGATGTCCGCGTCCGACATGGAGCCGTTCCCGACCCGGCTCGCCGCCCTCGCCCACTTGAGCTCGGCCAGCAGGTTCCGGCTGCCGGTGACGGGCCAGCTCGAACCGATCGCGAGACGCAGCCCGAGACCGCGGACGAGACGGATGTCCAGCGTCGCGCCGTAGAGCAGCAGGTCGTGGAGCGGCGACCACACGACGGCGCCGCCGTGCTCCTTGAGGGTCTCGAGCTCACGCGACCCGAGGGCCGTCGCGTGGACGATGGCCAGCGATCGCCCGATCGCCCACCCGCCGTCAGGCGTCCGCAGCGCGTCGAACTCGGCGCGGGCCCGCTCGTCCGTGCCCTCGGCGAGATGGAGCAGGAAGCACGACTTCGCGGCGGCGATCTGCGCCTGCAGGTCGCGGACGTCGGTGGGCTTGATCGACGTCGTCCGGACGCGCGCCGGCGGGAGCTCCGGGTCCCGGGAGGACTCCACGATCCGCATCACCCGGCTGGCGAACCTCATCGCTCCTGGGACGCCCTGCGACGTCGTCACCCCGGCCGCGAGGCACCGCGCCTCGCCGCGGCGCATGACGGCGAGGGCCGCCCGCCGTTCGAGAGTCCGTCCGGGGTTGCTCACCGCCGCGCGGTAGGAGGGATCCCGCGCCCACTGCTCCCGGTTGGAGTAACGGCGCGGCACCTCCCACAAGGGCAGCGAGTCGTACCCGAGGTGCCGGTGGAGCTCGATGAGCCCGGGAAAGATCGTCCCGCCGGTGTCGACGGTCTCGACGTCCTCGAAGCCCTGCGGCGCCGGCTCGCCGGCCGGCTGGACGGCGAAGATCGTGTTGGCGTCGACGTACACGATCCCGTCCGGGATCACCGAGCGCGATTCGTCCATCGTCACGACCCGCCCGCGCAGCCCGAACACCCGGTCCGTGGCGGGACGGACCCGCCGCACGAGGTCGTAGGCCAGGCCGGTCGCCGTGCGCAGGCGGACGGCCATGGTCCCGGTCGGGATCACGACCTTCTCGATCGGCTGGGCGATCGGGACATGCCTGGTCCACGGAGTCCCGGAGGACGTCCAGGACACCTCGATGAACGGCGGGTTGGTGCCCGGCACCGCCACGACGTGGGCGCCCGACGTGTCCGGGCTGTTGATCTCGACGGCCCCCTCGAGCAGCCTGACGCCGATCTCGACGCTGCCCATGTCCCGGGGCATGACCCACGGCAGCCAGTCGGCGGCGTCGGCCGGGAGGCTGTCGACGTCGACGGGCGACCCCAGCCGGAGCCTGGCCCCAACGTCGAGCATCTTCGCGGCGTGGAGGTCCCGCACCGCGGCGGGCAGCCGCTCCAGGGCTCGCGCCGTCCACCGGGCGATCCCGGACCTGTCCTGCTCGACCATCGAGACCAGGGCCGACTGGAGCCCGTCGACGAGGCGATCCGGGTCCTCGACGCCGGCCCGAACCCCGAGCCACGTGAGCTCCTCCTCGAGACGGAGGATCGCCGGGGCCGCGGCGTGCACCTGCCGGAGCACCTCCCAGGAGCGGTCGAGGAGCTCCGGATCGCCCGCGAGATCGGCGCGCAGGTCGTCGAGCAGGTCGCCCCGCAGGACGATCGCAAGCGGCGTCCTCGACTGCACCGCCTCGCTGAACCAGAGGTCCGCCTCCGCGGCCACGCCGACGCGCGGCAGCAGGTCGAGCCGCGCGGCACGCAGCAGCTCGGGCTCGATCCGTGCCGCGAGCGACACGACCCGCGCGAGGTCGCGGGCGTCGGCCGACCCGAAGGCGAGGGTTGCCTGCGGCGGGGCCCCGTCGATCACCATGCACGACGCTCGGTGCGCACGAGGCGCCGGACCGTCGACACGGTGGTCGACCGGTCGAACTCCACGATCGTCAGCCTCGCGGCGAGGGCGGCCGGCCAGCGCGCCGGGGGGTACGGCGTCAAGACCAGCAGCGGGCACCCGGCCCTGGCGAGCCCGTCCGCGACGGCAAGCCACTCGTCGGGCGCCACCCGGTCGGCCCAGTCGAGCGGCCGGACGATCCCCAGGTCGGTCATGGCGAGGACCATGGTCCCCGGCACGGGAGGCGGGATCGGCGTCGGCCTGCCGTCGTCGTCCAGGGGGCCCCCGCGCGACGGGCACCCGAAGAAGCTGACCACCTGCACACGATCGCGGCCGGCCATCCGCAGGACTGTGTCGGACAGCCAGTCCTGGTCCCGGGCGAAGGGGGCCAGGGCCGGGCCGCGATCCAGCAGCAGCTGCACGCCACGGCGCATGGTTCGGCGCGGCAGGCGCGGGATCCGCTCGATCGGCCGGCGCGCGGCGAGCCTCGGGATCAGCGCCTCCACGTCGATGGCCCCGTCGTCAGAAGGTGTCGACAGCGAGGTGCTGAGCACCGCGCGGGCATACCCTGCCTGGAGCAGGGGCCGGTGCGGCGGCCGCGCCTCCGGCCCGTCGTGCCCACGGGGCAGGGGCCTCGCCGTGACGCCGGCGACGCGCTCCCCGAGCACCGGGGTCAGCGCGCTCGCGACGACGCGTGGGTCGGCCCCGGGGACCACGCCGGCCGGCTCGATCTTCTCCAGGTTCCCGTCCCCGTCCGCGGCACCGTCCACGGATCGGGCCGGCCGACGGTCGTCCTCGCGCGGAGCGCGCCTCGGTCGCAGCCCGGGTCCGGGCCCGCGCGCCGTCGTGCGCCCGAGCCCGAGGAGCGCCGCGATCGCGCGCGTCGACTCCCCGTCGGCGCGCAGGGTCACGACCGCCGCCATCAGGTCCCCGAGCGAGACGAGGGACGGCGGCCCGGCCGCCTGCCCGTCAGCGAGGCGGGGTGGCAGGGGACGGGTCATGGCTGCCGACGATGGCCTGGACGATCTGCGCCCAGGCCGCGTCGGTCGGGTCGGGGCTGATCCTCAGGTCGAGGCTCGCCTGGATGGCGTCGAGGTATTCCGCGGTGCTCCCGATGCTCACCGCCTCGCCGTCCACCGGGGGCTCGGGAACGAACTGCCCGGCGATCGAGCCCAGCCGGGCGTCGTCCGCATCCGGGAAGTGGGCTCGCCCGATGCTGATGAGCCGATCACGGGTGGGATCCGGCAGCCGGATCGTGACGCATCGGCGCAGGAAGGCCGGGGGGAGGTCGCGCTCCTCGTTCGTCGTCAGCACGAGCAGCGGCCGCCTCGCGGCGGGCGCGGTCACCGTCTCCCCGGTCTCGTCGACGACGAACGTGAGCGAGCCGAACGGGACCAGGAGGTCGTTCGGGACGTCGGGATCCGCCTTGTCGATCTCGTCGATGAGGATGATGGCCGGCCGGTCGTCGTCCCCGCTGCCGGGGCCGGGCGGCGAGCCGTCGACGCGACTATCGGGCCCGGGCGGCGCCGGCGTCGACGCGCGTATCGGGGCCGGCGGATGCAACGGGCTCCCCCAGGGCCGCCTCCGCGTCGATCGCCTCCGGCCGTGCCGTCGCCTCGGCCTCCTGCCGGCGGGCTCCCCCGGCGTCGAACGCCCACCACAGCACCCCGGGCCGCACGAACGCCCGTGGCTCGCGGAGCGGCAACCCCGAGGATGCTTCGCTCAGCCGGCGGACGGCATCGAAGGTCCACAGCAGGTCGCGCGCCTGCGTGCGTGACGTGACGACCGCCGAGCGGTACCGCCACCCCAGCTTCTCGGCCACGTCCCTCGCGAGGGACGACTTGCCCGAACCGGAGACGCCCCGGACGAGCAGGGGCCGGTCGGTCGCGAGCGCCACGTTCACCGCCAAAATGATCTCGTCCGTGTACACGTAGACCGATTCCGTCGCGCGGTCGCCCAACCGGCGCCGCTCTCCCTCGTCCCGAGCGCCGAGGTCGACGGGCCCGTCCAGCCGACCTGGATCGAACAGCCGCAGGTAGGTCACGACGCCTTCCTTCCCTATTGCGCCCAGGTGGAGCGGAAGCTGTTGAGGTAGTCGCGATAGCCGCGTCCCCTGGTCTCGCGGTCCGCGGCCAGGTCCAGGAGGACGTCCCTGAGCCCGTCCGTCTCGACCGCCGGTCCGACCGTTGTCGCGTCGGCCTTCCGGTCCCCGAGCAGGACGAGCGTGAACACCTTGAGGCGGTCGTGGATCTCCTTGATCTGCGCGTCGGACAGGGTGGAGCGGTTGGGGATGACGGCGAACAGCCGGTTGCCGCGCTCGGCGTACGCGACGGCTCTCACGATGAACGTATCGAGCGTCGTCTTCGTCGGGTCCGGCTCGAGCCCGAGGACGCGCACGCCGTCGGCGAACAGCTCCGCGATCACGTTGTCCGCCTGCGAGTCCTCGCCTTCGCCCGTGTTGTTCGCACGGCAGATTCGCCACGTGCTGAGGCCGCAGCCTGCCCGGAGGAGGTACATCTCACCGACCCAGGCATCCTGCGACCTGATCGCCACCGCCCGCACGCCACCGGGCTGGGCGGCCACGTCGGGGATCGGTGCCGCGGCGAGCGGGTCCACCCAGACCGGCTTCAGCCCGTCGATCAGGCGGTCCAGGACCTCGCCGCGCGGGACGACATCGGCGAGGCTCTCGACGGCCCGCTCCACGTCGGACGTGTCGAGGTAGATGAGGCGGCGAGCCAGGCGCTCGCTCCGGGTGACCGTGGGGATCCATTCCAGGTCGACGTGCGCGGCGACCGCCGCATCGTCGATCACCTTGGCTCCGGTCTGGTCGCCGAGCACCTCGATCTGGGACAGGTCCAGCGCGAGCCGCTTGATCCAGGCGTCGCTTGGCAGACGAAGGTCGGCCTGCCGCACGGTCTCGAGCCGGGACGCGACCTCCTCCATGGCCCCCGGCTTGCCGAACTGCAGCTCGTTCAACGCGAGCGGGCGGAACGGTCCGCCCTCGAGATCCGCCCGCCTGACCGGGTCCAGGAGGATCGGGATGAGCACGAAGTCCTTGTCCAGGGACCGGCGCCAGGCGACGACCGTCGCCTCCTTCAGGACCCAGTCCGACTGGAGCGCATTCTTCGAGAGCAGCACGACGGCGGCGTGACAGGACGCCATCCAGGTATGGATCTCGCGCCGCCATTCGATGCCCGGTTGGAGACGCCCGGGCAGGCGGTCGACGAGCACGGTGAACTCGGCATCCTCGAGCGAGGCGACCAGCGCGTCCAGCGCCTGCTGCTCGTCTGGCTCCTTCGCGCTGTGGCTGACGAAGATCCGGCCCATGCCACACACCCAGCGGGTCACGCCTGGTTCGACCGTGGCGGTGGAGTATACGATCCCGCCTCGCGCCGTCGCCCGCCCCGGCGGCGGGCGTCCCGTCAGGAGTCGGAGCGGAGCCGCCCGGATGCGGGGGCCAGGACGTCCTTGCGCGCGAAGACGCCGAGGAAGCGGATGCCACACAGGAAGAGGGCGATGCCGAGCCCGCTGTAGAAGAACGCGATCATCCAGTCCGGCACCAGGTGCGAGAGACGGAGGGCCATGCCGCCGCCCATCATCACAGCCATCACCGCCCAGGACGAGGCATTGAAGAAGTGCCAGAAGGGGAGCCGGTCCTCCGTCCGCTCGCGGATCCGGACCGTGTGCTTCTGGACGAGCCTGGAGAAGACGAAGAAGTAGAACGCGAGGAAGATGACCACGGCGAGCGGGAGCAGGATCACGTGCGTGGGCGCGAGCCCGACCTCCAGCGGCAACCCGACCATGCTCACCATCGCACCCGCCGCGCACCAGACGAGGCCGGCGATGAGCATCAGGCGATTCTTCGGGACGTGGACGCGCACGCTAATGAATGCTCCAGGCTGCACCGATCGGGGAGTGGGCGCGATTGTACCCATCGAACGCCGCGGCCGGCCCGGCGAGGTGGTCCAGCGGGACGGTCGGCTGGCCGGCGGAGCGTGAGGCCGGCCAGCCGGCGGAGCGTGAGGCCGGCCCGGCGCCGGCGGATCGTGAGGGGTCAGAAGATCGCGAGCGGGTTCCAGGGTGAGCCCGTGCCGCCAGGCAGCCGCAGCGGCAGGCCGACCACCAGGAACTCGAAGCGGCCCTCCTCCTCGCAGGCGTGTGCCAGGTCCTCGAACTGGAGGCTGTCCGACGTGCACATCCCCATCGCGACGATCTGGAGCGGGTGGATCGGGTAGAGCATCCCCTCGACGTTGCTCGGGATCGTCTCGCCGTCCCCGTCGGGCAGGAACGCCGCGATGCCACGCTCGTGCATCCAGGGGATCGTGTCGACGTGGAGGCCGGGCTTGCCTTCGCCGGGCGGGTAGCCGTTGTCCCAGGCGCCCAGCGCGAGCCGGCGCCCGTGATGCCCGGTCCGGAACACGAAGATGTCGCCCTCGCCCAGGTGGACGCCCTGCGCCCGCTCGACGGCCTCGAGCTCCTCCCGGGTCACGGCCTCGCCCGGCTCGAGCCACGGGACGCCCCGGAACCGCGGCACGTCGAGCAGGACGCCGCGGCCGACGACACCGTTTGCGAGGTTCGCGATGTCCAGCGACGTCCCGCCCTTCGAGGTCACCGCCTCGTGCGCAGGCCGGCCGTTGTAGACCTGCCCCCTGTAGGCGATGTGGTTGAGCGCGTCGATGTGCGTGTGGCAGTCGCCGTGGAACGCGATGCCCAGGTAGTCGAGCGCGAACGTCAGGCCGCTCGACCCGATGTCGATGTCGTGGGCCTGGGTGACGAAGTGCTGCGCCTGGTTCGGGTTGTCCGGGCCAGCCACCGTGTTGATCGGGATCGCCATCGAGACCCGGCGGCCGGACCGCACGAGCGCGGCCGCGGCGGCGACCCGCTCGGGGGTGATCAGGTTGAGCGTGCCGAGCTGGTCGTCGGGACCCCAGCGGCCCCAGTTCTTGACCGACTCGAAGATCGCGTCGAACTCGGCCAGCGTGACCCGTGCCGGCGGCGTCGTGTGCGCCATGGTGGTCGAACCCTCCTCGCGGTGCCGATGTTCAGAGGTCGATGCCGGGGATGGCCCGTACGCGCGCCTCGAAGGCGTCGATGGCAGCGGCCCCGTCGAGCGCCCCGATCTCGAGGTCGTAGGGACGGCTCGTCCCACGCTCGAGCGTGATGAGCTCGCCCCGTTCGCGCGCATCGAAGCGACCCGCGTCGCGGTTGGTCGCCGGCTCGAGCCCCATGGCATACGTGTCCTCGCCCATCATCCGCCACACCGTGTGGTGCGGAAGCTGGTCGATCCGGAACACCTGGTAGGCCCCGAACCCGATGGCGCGGTTGACCACGGCGACCGGCACTGTGCCACCGGGTTCCGCCACCAGCGCGTGCTCGAAGCACGCCTCGGTGAAGTCGGGGATGGGCGCGCTGAGGGTCCGATACCCCTCGATCGGGACGCCGTAGTCGGTCGTGGTCTCGCTCGCTGGCACGAGGAGCTGCGCGCCCGCGGCGATGATCGGGAACCCGACGTTGCAGTGGTAGAGCATCAGGTGCGGGACGTCGGTGTGGCCCACGTTCACGACCTCGTCATGGATCGTGAACCGGGATTCGCCGACCCGCGCCTCGACCCGCCGGCGGAGCAGCAGGTGCTCCCCGAACACGGCCGACTGCAGGACCTCGCCCTCGGCCCACAGCACACACTCGTCGCCGTCCCAGCGCTCGCCGTAGCCGACGAGCTTCGCCGGCAGCCCCCCGATGCGGCCGTGGAGTCCGTACGGGACGGTGGTCGAGAGGTGGGGCTGGTGGAACATCTCCGACGTGTCCTCGCCGTGGAGGCCGAGGTGGTCGAGGCCCACGGTCACCACCATCCCGCCGCCCCGGCCCGGAACCAGCCGAAACCCTCGGCCTCGTAGTACCAGGGCGCGACGATGCCGGCGTTGCTCTGCCAGTTCAGTGGCCTCCCGTCGAGCTCGCATCGGCCGATGTCGAAACAGCGGTCGACGACGATGTCGAAGGCGAAGCCGCTGCCGGTCCTGAACTCGAGGAGCCGGACATCGCGCCCGAGGCCGTCGCCGAGGGTGACGAGGCGGACGCCGGCGACCTGCTCCAGGCGGCCCACGCGCTTCATGAGGTCCGCGCGGGAATACCGGGTTCCGAACAGCTCAGGCATGTCGCTCCCTTTCCCTCCTCCGCGGGCCCCTCGGCCGCGGCTGCATGCGTCCTCGTCATGGTCGCGGCCCGGCCGGTGCCGCGGTCGTCGATCGCATGGCTTCGTCGATGGCGGCGCGGATCGCCCGCGCCCCGGCCGCTGCACCGCCGCGGGTGGCCCTGGATGGCGCCGCCCACGCCGAGGATCACGTCGACCCCGCCACGCGAGATCAGCGGGGCGAATCGTCCGCCCGCACCCCACCGGCGAGCATCGGCATGACCGGTCTCAGCGGCGGCCGGGGCTCGAGCAGCCAGTCGATCGTGCGGCCGAACACGGCGGCGGACAGCGGCCGTCGCCCGTGCGGCGTGCTGGTGAGCACGGCGTCGGCCCCCGCCAGCCGGAGCAGCTTCCCGAACAGCACCGCCTGCCCGATCCCGGAGCCTGTCCCGCCGGTGAGCACCTCCGAGGTCGCGGTATGGACCAGGATCGGCGCGCCGAGATCCGCCTCCGCCAGCGCCACCACCCCGTCGAGCCCGGTCGCGAGCCCGTTGACCATCACGGCGTCGGCCCCGGCGTCGAGCGCCGACCGTGCGGTGTCGACGAGGCGCGTCGGCCCGCAGGTCACGTTGGCGATGTACCGGGCCCGATGCCCGGTCTCGGCAGCGACCTGCGCTCCAGCCGGTCGCGGTATGCACGGGCCCGCTCGGCGACGCGGTTGAAGCCCGGGTCCGCGAGCAGCTCGTCGTCCTTGATCAGGTCGACCCCGCCCCGTGCCACCTGCTCGGCCAGCCCGGCACCGACAGCGGGCGAGAACCCCGTGCAGGGTTTGATCATGTTGAGGAGCAGCGGCCGCCCCCGGATGCCGGTGAGGCGGCGCCAGCCCTCGACGCCGTGCCGGGGGCCGGGGAAGGCGGCAACGTACGACGCCGGCAGCTCGACGTCGACCAGGCGGACGGTCAGCGAGGTCGATGGGTCGTTCCCCACCAGCGTCGTGAGGAGCATCGGCAGCTCCGCCCCGAAGTTCGCCACCGGGAAGCGGACCCGCATCAGCCACCGGCCGCCGGCGGGCTCCCCACCCACCTCCTCCTCCGACGGCGCGTCCCGGACCTCGTCCACGATCGCCCCGTGGAGGCGGCGCATCCGCACCGTGATGCCGGGCACCGGGACCCAGGTCCCGATGGTCTGCCCCGTGGCGAAGGCCTCGGCGGCCGCCTCCGGGGCGTCCGGCGGCAGCTCGGCCAGGTACGTGGCCACCAGATCCCGGCGTCCACCGCGCGTGGTCACGGCTGGCCCGCCTCCCCGCTCACCGTGCCGGCCGGCGCGCGGGCGGCCGGCTAGTGCATGCCACGGCCACCCGCCACGATGAGCAGCTCACCGGTGATGAACGAGGCGTCGTCGGAGGCCAGGAACGCGGCCGACGCTGCGATGTCATCGGGCGTTCCCCAGCGCTTGAGCGACGTCTCCTCGAGGATGCGCGCGTGGACCGCGGGGTCGACCTCGTCGAGCATGTCGGTCCGGATCCACCCCGGGCAGATGGCGTTGACGCGGATCTCGGGACCGAGAGCCAGGGCCATCGCCTTCGTCAGTCCGTTCAGGCCGGCCTTGGACACGACGTACTCGGTGAAGCGCATCGCCGAGGGGTGGTAGAGGCCCGAGTTGGACGACATGTTGATGATGCTGCCGGCCCCCTGTGCCCTCATGGGCGCGATCACCGCCTTCGAGCACAGGTAGGCGCCCTTGAGGTTGATGTCGATCGTCCGGTCCCAGTCGTCCTCGGTCGTGTGGGCGAGGTCCTCGGCAACCATGATCCCCGCGTTGTTGACGAGGACGTCGATACGCCCGAAGCGGTCCAGGGTCCCGGCGACCAGCGACTCCACCTCGGCGGCGCTGGACACGTCCGCCCGGATCGCCTCCACCGAGCCGCCGTCGGCGCGGATCGCGGCGACGGCCGCCTCGGCCTCCGCGGCGCGGGCCACGTAGTTCACGACCACGGCGGCCCCCTCGGCGGCAAACCGCCGGGCGATCGCCAGCCCGATCCCGCGCGACGACCCGGTGACGATCGCCGCCTTGCCCTCCATCCGCCGCTCGCCCATCGCGCGTTCCTCCTGCCTCGTGCCCGGCCGGACCCGCGTCCCGCCGGGCGAACCTCCCGGTCCGGCTCAGCCTGCCGGCGCCGTCCCCGCCGTCTCCATGACGCCCCGCACGGCCGCGACGATGTCGGCGACCTGGGGCACCGCCGCCCGCTCGAGACCCAGGTTGAACGGGATCGTGGTGTTGGCCCCGGCGACGCGCACGATCGGCGCCGAAGGGCGTCGAAGGCCTGCTCGGCGACGACCGCCGCCACCTCGCCGCCGACCCCGCCCCGCTTGACGGCCTCGTGGGCGATGACGAGCCGGCCCGTCCGCCGCACCGAGTCGATGACCGTCGCGGTGTCCATCGGCGAGAGGGTCCGGAGGTCCACCACCTCGACCGAGATCCCCTCCGCCGCCAGCTGCTCGGCCGCCTGCAGGCTCTTGAGCACCATATGCGACCACGACACGAGCGTCACGTCCGAGCCGGCACGCTTGATGTCGGCAACGCCCAGCGGGATCAGCTCCTCCTCGTCGGGCACCTCGCCGTCGGTCATGTAGAGCAGCTTGTGCTCGATGAACACGACCGGGTCGTCGTCGCGGATGGCGCTCTTGAGCAGGCCCTTCGCGTCCCGCGGCGTGGCGGGCATCACGACCTTGAGCCCCGGGATGTGCACGTACAGGGCCTCGAGGCTCTGCGAGTGCTGGCCGGCCAGCGAGTTCCCGGCGCCGCCCTGGGTCCGGATGACCATGGGGACCGAGCCCTCGCCGCCCGACATGAACCGGTACTTGGCGGCCTGGTTGACGACCTGGTCCATCGCCTGGAGCAGGAAGTCGATGAACAGGAGCTCCACCACGGGGCGACGTCCCGCGATGGCGGCTCCCGCGCCGACCCCGACGAAGCCGGCCTCGCTCAGCGGCGTGTCGATGACGCGGCCGGGCCCGAACCGTGCGATCAGGCCCTCCGTCACCTTGTACGAGCCGCCTCGCTCGCCGATGCCCTCCCCCATGCAGAACACGGCGGCGTCGCGCTCCATCTCCTCGAAGAGGGCGGCGCGGAGGGCCTCGCGGTACTTCATCCTGGTCGTCCTTCGTGCGGTCGGTGGTACGGGACCGGCTAGCCGGCGACCTCGGCGAGAAAGGCTTCGACCGAGGGCTCCGGGCTCGCGGTCGCGAACTCGACCGCCGCCTCGAGCTCGGCCTCGACCTCGTCGTCGATCGCGGTGATCGCCGCATCGCCGACGCCGGCGGCGGCGAGCCGGTCCTTCAGGACGAGCAGCGGGTCATGGGCCTTCCAGCGCGCGAGCTCGTCCTTCGGCAGGTACTGGCCGGGGTCGTTCACGTGGTGACCGCCATGGCGGAACGTCATGCACTCGATGAGCGACGGGCCCTCGCCGGCCCGCGCGCGCCGCAACGGCTCGGTCATCGCCTCGCAGACCACGACCGCATCGTTGCCGTCCACGGTCACGCCGGGCATCCCGTAGGCGGCAGCGCGCTCGGACAGCTGGGCGACCCGCGCGCTGTCGCGAATCGGCGTCGACACGGCGTACTGGTTGTTCTCGAGGACGAAGATGACCGGCAGGTCCCAGATCGCCGACAGGTTCAGCGCCTCGTGCCAGATGCCGTTGGCCGACGAGCCGTCGCTGCAGAACGCCACGACGACCTCGTCTCCGCCCCGCTGCCGGATCGCCATCGCGGCACCTGCCGCGATGGCCAGGCCGCCGCCGACGATCCCATTGGCGCCGAGGTTCCGGATCGACCGGCTCGCGACGTGCATCGAGCCGCCGCGCCCGCGGCAGTAGCCATCCTCGCGACCGAACAGCTCGGCCATCATCCGGGCGGGATCGTGGCCCTTTGCGATCGCATGGCCGTGGCCGCGGTGGGTGCTGACGATGTAGTCATCGGGCCGGAGCGCCGCGATGCTGCCGACGGCGATCCCTTCCTCGCCGAGGTACGGGTGCAGGTAGCCGCGGATGTTGCCGAGGCGGTACTGCTCGATCGCACGCTGCTCGAAGCGCCGGATCGTGAACACCATCCGGTACATCGCGAGCAGCCGGTCGGCTGTGATCTCGGTCATGCGCCCAGCTCCTCCTCAGTACTCGGGGACCACCCGGCCGGCCAGCACGTCCGACTGGATGCGCTCGACCTCGTCGCCGTCGACGGACGCCGTGATCACGGTCAGCAGGGGAGCGTCCACGGCACGGCCGACCAGCACGGCACGCGTGTCCGTGTCCCCGATCTGCTCGCGCACCTCGGGCGCCAGCGGGCGGTCGAGGACGCCTTCGGGCCACCGGACGCGCATCTCGTCGATCGTCCAGACCGCGGCGTCGGCACGGCCCTCGGCCAGGAGCCGGGCGGTCTGCATGCCCATGGCCGTGACCAGGCGCACGTCGTCGCCGGGGAACTCGAGGGCCGTGAGCAGCTGCTGGTCGGCCGAGTGCTGGTCGATGACCACCCGAGGCGGACCGGCGAGCTCGGACGCCGTGTAGAACACGCGGTGCCCGGTGTTGTACGTCATCGCCGGGAGCTCGACCACGACCGCGTCGTCGGGCCCGCACAGCCGGGCGGCGGCGAAGCCCGACATGACCGCGAGGTGGCACCTGCCCTCACGGACCGCCTGGAGCCGCTGCCGCGACCCGCGGACGAAGATGAGGAACACGTCCTCGGTCGTGCGGGTCAGGATCTGCTTGAGCGCCGTCGCCAGCGCCTCGTACCGCGGCGAGGACGCGAGCGGCAGCGCGATGACCAGGGGCCGGCCGCCCTCGGCGAGCGACCACAGTCGCTCGACCGATCGTCCGACCAGGTAGGCACCGCTCCTGCCCCGGTTCTCGATCTCGACGGCTCCCCCCTCCACGAGCCGGCCGATCGCGACGTGCACCGAGGACAGGCTCGCGTGGTACTCGTGGGCGAGGGCGCGGACCGTGGGCAGCCGGGTCGGCGGCGCGGGCGCGGCCAGGAACCGCCGGGCCAACGTGGGGACCAGGTCGGCGAGCGCGCGCGCCGCGCGGTTGTGTTCGGGTTCGGCAAACACGTTGAGAGCATATCGTCCCGCCGGCGATCCGTCTTGGCCGTTTCCGGACCAGTTGAACCTGCTTGACACGGGCTCCTACACTACTTGCGTTCGCCATCCGAGAACATAGGGGAACCGCCGGTTCGACATGGAGGGCGGGACCGGCGCGAGCGACACACGGATCCTTGGCGGGCGCGAATGGCGCGCGGGTGGAGGACGGAGCAGATCCTTCGAGCACGCCGGGCGGGTCGGAGGATCCGCCGGGCGGATGGCGCCGCGGGTCAATGCTCGACGCGGCGCCGACCGTGGAAGACGTGGAGCCGGAGCACCCATCGAGCACGCCGAGCAGAGCCCGGCCTGGGGCGCCGCCGGAGCAGGTGAGGAGAGGTACGAATGACCGAGGCTGTCAAGCCCACAGCTGCGCTTCACTCCGACCTGGAGCGCAACGCGATCGGGGCCCTCGGGGCCACGATGCAGGCCGTCACCCACATCGCGCCGGCGATCGCCGCGTTCTTCTACACGCAGTTCGTCGTGTCGCTGGCCGGGATCACGGCGCCGCTCGCCTACCTGGTCGGCTTCCTGCTCGTGCTGATGCTGGGCAACACCCTCATCCAGTTCTCCAGGCAACTGCCATCCGCCGGCGGCTACTACACCTACATCAGCCGCGCCATCCATCCCCGGGCGGGCTTCCTGACGTCGTGGATGTACGTCCTCTACTCCCCGCTGTGCGGCGGCCCGATCTACGGGTTCTTCGGCTTCATCACGGCGGGCGCCCTCAAGAGCTACTACGACATCGACGTCCCATGGCTGTGGTGGGTGTGCATCGTGGTCGGCGCGCCGTTCGTGGCGTTCCTCCAGCACCAGGGAATCAAGATCTCGGCCCGCGCCATGCTGATCGCGGGCTCCTTCGAGATCGGCATCGTGTTCCTGCTCGCCCTGTCCGGTTTCCTCCACCCCGGCGACGGCGGGGTCTCGCTGCAGGTGTTCAACCCGGCCAACATCGCGGCGCTCTCCGGCTTCACGCTCGCGATCGTGTTCTCGGTCCAAGGGCTGACCGGCTGGGAGGCCGCGGCCCCGCTGGCCGAGGAGACGAGGGACCCGCGGCGCAACGTGCCGATCTCGGTGATCGCGTCGATCACCATCATCGGCGCCTTCCTCGTGTTCGTGTTCTGGGGTGTCATCACCTACTTCGGGATCAACACCCTCGACACGCTCGTCGAAGTCGCCGGAACTACCGGCCCTGGCGATGGCCCAGGACCTGTGGGGCTGCTTCTGGTGGATCCTGCTGTTCGCGTTCCTCAACAGCGTGATCGCGGTGTGCCTCGCGACGGCCAACGTCGGGACCCGGATGTGGTACGCGATGGCCCGCAGCGGCTCGTTTCCCAAGGCCCTGGCCAAGGTCGAGCCGGTTCGCAAGACCCCGACCAACGCGATCCTGCTCCAGATGATCCTGTCGCTCGTGGCGGGCCTGGGCGTCGGCTTCTGGCTCGGCGCCGACGTGTCGTTCTTCCTGATCGACGGCCTGATCCTGGTGATCGGCGTGACGTTCGTCTACGTGATGGCCAACGCGGGCGTGTTCCTGCTTCTACCGGAACGAGCACCGGGACCAGTTCAACTGGCTGCTGCACTTTGTCTTCCCGCTCGTCTCGACGATCGTGCTCGTGCTTGCCGTCTACGTCACGTTCTTCCCGCCCGATCCGGCCTTCGGCAGCGCGCCTGGCGAGCCGTACTCGTGGGCGCCGGTGATCGACACCGTCTGGTTCATTCTCGGCGTCGTCGCCCTGTTCGTGCTGCGATCTCGCGGGCATGAGGAATGGCTCCTCAACGCGGGCGAGGCCATCGCCGAGGCCTGAGCCCGTCAACCATCGGCGACACGTTGACGGCCGCGACCCGCGGCCGTCAGCCTCGCCTCCCGCGCGCGGCGCTCGGACCGTCCGGACCGGCGCCGTGCCACCTGGTTCCGCCACGACCCGCATGCCGGGCCGGTCCGTGCGGAGGACAAGGAGCTGCACAGCATGGAGAAGCGGTTCGTCGGCAAGGTCGCCCTCGTGACGGGCGCGACGAACGGGATCGGGCGCGCGGCGGCCGTACGGCTCGCCGCAGAAGGGGCCCTGGTCGGTGTGAACCAGCGACCGACCGGCGACCCGACAGTGACGCTCCGGCTCATCAAGGAGGCCGGTGGCGAAGGGTTCCCCGTGGTCGCCGACATGCGGAACCCGGAGCAGGTTGTCGCGATGGTCCACGAGGTCGCCGAGCGCGGCGGTCGCTTCGACTGCCTCGTGTCGAACGCCGCCATCAACCCGTTCCTGGCGTGGGACGAGACGACCATCGAGGACTGGAACAACCTCTGCGAGACCAACCTTCGCGGCACCTGGGTCGTGACGACCGAGGCGGCCAAGCAGATGCGCAAGGAGGGCCACAGCGGCGCGATCGTCTGTGTCAGCTCGATCTCCGCGCACGTGGGGGCCCCGTTCCAGAGCGCCTACTGCGCGACCAAGGGCGGCATCTCGATGTGGGTGAAGGCGCTCGGCGCCGTGGTCGGCGAGCATGGCATCCGGGTCAACGCGGTCGAGCCCGGCTGGATCAAGACGAACATGAGCGCGCCGATGTTCGACGCGGCGCCCGAGGTGTGGAAGTACTACATCGATCGCATCGCGCTGCACCGGCCCGGCGAGCCCGAGGAGATGGCCGGGGTGATCGCCTTCCTCCTGAGCGACGACGCGAGCTACGTGACCAGCGCCACCCTGCTCGGCGACGCTGGCTTCATCGTCAACGCCGAGCTGTAGCCGCGAGCGAAGGAGGCGACGCCCATGGCGGTGAGGGTGATCATGCCGCAGGCCGGCCAGGACCTCGAGACCGGCACGGTCACGGCGTGGCTCAAGGCCGAGGGCGACACCGTCGCCAAGGGCGAGGCGATCGTCCAGGTCGAGACCGAGAAGATCTCGGTCGAGGTCGAGGCGCCGGCCGCGGGGACCCTCCTGCGGATCCTCGCCCCGGACGGCGCCGAGGTGCCGATCTTCGCCACCATCGCGGTCATCGGCGCGCCCGGCGAGGACATCTCGGGCATCGAGTAGCCAGCGAGGGCCGGATGAGCCTGATCGGGATCGACCTCGGTACCAGCTCGATCAAGGTCGTCGCGTTCACGAGCGGCGGCGAGCCGCTGGCGCACGCCAGCTCGCCGGTTCCCGCCTACCGGCCCGAGCCCGGCCACTGGGAGGTCAACGTCTTCGAGTCCCGGGCTGCCTTCCGCGAGACCCTCACGGCGGTGGCCGCGGATCCCGCCGTCCGTCGTGACCCGCCGGTGGCGATCTCGTTCAGCTCGTCGGGGCGCGAGGTGTTCCCGGTCGCGGCCAACGGCACGCCCCTGGGCCCGTGCCTCATGACCCCCGACGTCCGGGGCGACGACGTGGCCGCCGAGACCGCTGCCCGACACAGCCCCGAGGACTGGTTCCGGCTCACCGGCCACGTGCCGCGCCGGATGGACCCCGTGAACCGCGCCCTGTGGTGGCGGCGCCACGACCCCGGCGTCGTCGCCAACACCCGCTGGTTCATGAACTGGCACGAGTTCTACGCGCTCGCCCTGAGCGGCCGGCCGGTCGTGGACTGGAGCGACGCCGGGACCTGGGCGACCTACGACGTCGCCACCGGCAACTGGTCCGCGGAACGGATCGCCGAGACCGGCATCGACCCGGCCTGGCTTCCCGAGGTCCAGCCCAACGGGACGCCGATCGGCCCGATCCTGCCGCACGTCGCGGACGAGTTCGGCCTGCCCCGCGGACGTGCTGATCGTCACCGGCGCCTACGACACCTACGCCGCCTCCGTCGGGTCCGCGGCGGTCGAGCCCGGGCACGTCTCGCTCGCCTGCGGCACCTGGAACAGCTTCAACATGCCGGTCATGCCCGGCTGGCCCGTGGAGCTGGTGCACGACGGCATGAACGTGTTCCCGCATCCCGGCCCCACGGGGTTCGGCATCCTGGTGACGAACCCCAACGGGATGAGCGTGATCGACTGGGCCCGCCGGCTGCTGGGGCTGTCGATCGAGGAGCTCGACGCCGGCCTCGCGGCCGCGGGTCCGGGGCCGGGCCACGTGTTCGCCGACGCGGCCTTCACGCCGCAGCCCCACGTCGCGGCGGCCGAGGGCTTCGGCGGCACCTTCAGCGGGGTGACGCTCGCCTCGACCGCGGTCGACATCGCACGCGCGCTGCTGGAGGCGATCGCCTGCGAGTTCGCGCTCAGCATCGACACGCTGCGCGGACGCGGCGTGGTCTCCGGGCTCGTGCGGGCGACCGGGGGCGGGGCGCGCAACGCCTGGTGGATGCAGCTGACGGCCGACATCTCGGGGCTGCCGGTGGAGGTGATGGCCCAGGAGGAGCCGGGGGCGTTCGGCGCCGCGATCCTCGCGGGCGTCGGGGCGGGTGTGTACGGATCGGTGTCGGCCGCGACGGCCGCCCTCGTCCGGGTCGGGCGGCGCTTCGAACCCGACGCGGAGCGCGGGGCGCGTTACGCGACGGTCCGCGACCGGATCGCCCGCGGCCATCGATGAGGGGGTGGGGGACGATGAGCTCGCTCGCCGCGGACACCACGATCACCGCCGGACCGGCCCTGTCGACGCCGGCGCTCGTCGTCGACCTCGACGTCTTCGACGCCAACGTGGCCGCCATGGCCACCCTGATCGAGGGCACGGGCAAGACGGTCCGGCCGCACGTCAAGACGCACCGCACGCCCGAGCTCGCGCGCCGTCAGCTGGGTGGCCCGGCCGTCGGTGTCACCTGCGCCACGGTCGGTGAGGCCGAGGCCATGGTCGAGGCCGGGCTGGACGACGTGCTCGTCGCGAACGAGGTCGTGGACCCGGCCAAGATCGACCGCCTGACGGCCCTCGCCCACCGCGCGACCGTCGCCGTCGCCGTCGACGACGGCGGGCCGGCCGAGGCCGTGTCCCGGAGCGCGGTCCGCGCCGGCGTCGGGGTCGGCATCCTCATCGACACCGACATCCTCCTCCACCGCTGCGGCGTCGGGTCGATCGAGGAGGCGCTGCGGCTGGCCGAGACCGTCGACCGGCTGCCAGGGCTGGAGCTGCGCGGGATCATGGGCTACGAGGGGCGCGTCCGGCTGTCGGAGCCCGACCGCCAGGCCCAGATCGCGGGTGCCTACGCGGCCCAGGCGGAGACCGCGCGGGCGCTGCGTGCGGCCGGCTTCCGGGTCGACGTCGTGTCGTCGGCGGGCACGTCCACGCTTCGGGAGGCCATCGCGGACCCGGACATCACCGAGATCCAGGCCGGCGTCTACGCGCTGATGGAGCCGGAGCTGCTGGTGATGGATCTCCCGTTCGCCTGCGCCGCGTCGTTGCGCGGCTGCGTCATCAGCCGCCATCCCGGACGGATCGTGCTCGACGTCGGCCGCCGCGTCGTCGGTATGGAGTACGGCGCGCCCGTCCCGGTCGGCTTCACGGCGCACTCGATCGTCATGGGCGACGAGCACGCGACGATCGCCATGGACGAGCCGCTGCCCCCGCTCGGCAGCCAGGTCGCGCTCGTCCCCGGACAGGTTCGAACCACCTTCAACCTCCACGACCACGTGTGGGTCGTCCGCCAGGGGGCCGTCGTCGACCGCTGGCCGATCTCGGCCCGAGGCAGCTCGCAGTAGCCCGAGCCGCCGGAGTGGCGGCCCCCAGGAGATCCGCATGCAGGACCCGGCCCCTCTCGTCACCGAGGCGCACGAGCGCGTCCGCTACCATGTACGCCGCCGATCTCGGCCGCGCCCGGGACGAGCTGGCGACGCCGGCGCTCCTGCTGGACCGCGACGTCCTGGGTGCCAACCTGGCCTTCATGGGCGAGCACATGCAGGGCGCGCCCGCGACCCTCCGGGCGCACGTCAAGGTCCACAAGAGCCCGCACGTGGCACGACTCCAGGTCGAGCATGGCGCGATCGGCGTGGGCTGCGCGACCGTCTGGGAGGCGATCGTCATGGCGCGCGCCGGCATCCGCGACGTGATGGTGATCAACGAGGTCGTGGGCGCCGAGCGGCTGCGGGCGCTGGCCCTGCTCGCCCGCGAGGCCGACGTCAAGGTGGCGGCGGACGACCCGGTCCACGTGGACCTGCTCTCGGCCGCGGCGACCGCGGCGGGCAGCTCGATCGGGGTCGTCGTGGACGTCGACGAGGGGATGCACCGGTGCGGCGTGGCGTCCGCCGAGGAGGCCCTCGCGGTGGCGCGCCGGATCGCCGACGCGCCCGGCCTGCGCTTCGTCGGGCTCACCGGCTACGAGGGGCACTGCTCGCTCGAGTTCGACGAGACGAAGCGCCACGCCATGGCGCGCGAGGCGATGGCCTTCCTGACCGGCATCGCCGCGCGGCTGGCCGACGCCGGCCTGCCGTGCGAGATCGTGTCCGCGGCCGGCACCGGGACCTGGGAGGTGACCTCACGCTACCCCGGCGTGACCGAGATCCAGCCCGGCTCCTACGCCACCATGGACGGCCACCACCGGGGCCTCGACCCGCGGTTCGGCTGGGCGACGTCGGTGCTCGCGTCCGTGATCAGCCGGCGATCGGACCGGATCGTCCTGGACGCGGGCAGCAAGACCGTCGGCGCCTCTCACGGCGTCCTCGTCGCGCCGGCCCTCCCGGTGCACCGGTTCGACGAGGAGCATTCGATCTTCCTCGCCGACGAGGCGTGCCCGCTGCGCGTCGGCGACCACGTCGAGATCCACTGCAACTACACGCCGTTCGCGGTCTCGTACTTCGAGGCATACCACGTGCTCGAGGGTGGCCGGGTGACGGACGTCTGGCCGGTGCTGCCGCGCGGACCCGAGTCGCGCTGGCTGCTCGACCGGCTCGAGCGCGGGGAGTAGGCGCCGTGCGCGATCCGTCGCCGCTGATCACCGAGGCCCACGATCGCGTCCGCTCGCTGTACGGCGACGCGATCGGCCGCGACCGCCACGAGGTCGTCACGCCGGCGCTCGTCGTGGACCTCGACGTCGTGCGCGCGAACCTCGGCTACATGCAGTCGCGCCTGCCCGAGCCTCCACGCCCGGCTGCGCGGCCACGTGAAGAACCACAAGAGCCCGCACATCGCCCGCCTGCAGCTCGAGTACGGCGCCTTCGGGCTGTGCGCGGCGACGGTCTGGGAGGCCGATCGTCATGGTCCGGGCCGGCGCCGACGATGTGCTCGATCGCCAACCAGCTGGTCGACCCCGCACAAGCGCCGGGCCGCGGCGCTGCTCGCGCGCGAGGCGAACGTCCTGGTCAACGTCGACGACGTCGGCGATGCCGAGGCGCTGTCGGCCGCGGCCGTGCGAGGCGGGCTAGACGATCGGCGTCCTGGTCGAGGTCGACACCGGGATGCACCGCGCCGGCGTGGACTCGCCCGAGGAGGCGCTGGTCCGGGTCGCGCGTCGTGTCGCCGAGCTGCCGGGCCTGCGGATGGACGGGGTCTCGGGCTACGAGGGCCACTGCTCGCTCGAGATGGACCACGAGAGGCGCCACGCGAAGCAGGCGGCCGCGATGGCGTACCTCGTGGAGGTGGCCGACACCTCGAGGCGAACGGCGATCGCCTGCCCGATCCTGTCGGCGGCCGGCACCGCCACGGCGTTCTGGACGGGCGCGAACCCGCGGATCACCGAGCTCCAGCTCGGCTCGTACGCGGCGATGGACGACTACCACTACCTGATGGAGCCGCGCTTCCGGAAGGCGACCTCGGCCGTGGTCACGGTCATCAGCCGGCGGCAGGACCGGCTCGTGCTGAACCTGGGCAAGAAGACGTTCGGCGCGGCCGATGTCGGTGGGATCCCGGCCTACCCGAGGATCGTGGGCTACGAGGAGCTGCCGCCGTACCGGTTCGACGAGGAGCACGCCACCTACGAGGTCGACGACGCCTGCCCGCTCAGGGTGGGCGACGTGGTCGACTTCCACCTCGGCTACACGCCGTTCGCGGTCAACTACTTCGACGCGTACCACGTGGTCGAGGACGGCGTCGTCACCGACATCTGGCCGATCATGCCGCGCGGGCCGCTCCACGGAGGGCTGCTGGGCGAGCTCAGAGCGGGCACCTGATCCATGGGCCGATCGCGACGCGACCGGCGCGTCCCGAACAGCGTTCCAGGTCCGACAAGGAGGAGAGAACCGATGCGACCCACACGAACCATCGCCACGATGATCACCGCCGTGGTGCTCATCGCCGGCTGCTCGGGGACGGGGAGTGCGTCGCCGACGGCGGCACCCGCAACCGCCGCACCGGCAACCGCCGCACCGGCGACCGCCGCGGCGCCGACCGAGGCCCCCACGACGTCCGCCGCCGCCACCGCGGCACCCGTGCAGGCGTGGACGCAGAGCGACATCTTCAAGGGGTTCGATCCGCTCGCCGTTGACCTGACCGGCTACACGCCGGGACCCAACGGGGAGCACTCGACCGCGGCGGCGGATGTCGCCGACCCCACGCCCGAATGCCTCGCCAAGATCAAGGCCGACAAGCCGAAGCTCGCCTTCCTCAACGGGCTCTCCGGGAACACCTGGATGGCCGCGATCGAGGACGGCGTGCGCACGAAGGCGACCGAGTACGGGATCGACGTCGTCGCGACCGCGAGCACCGACTTCGACCCCGCCAAGGAGGCCTCGGCCGTCGAGACGGTCATGGCGAGCAAGCCCGACATCCTGATCACGATCCCGGTCGATCCCACCGCGGGGGCGCAGAACTACAAGCCCGCGGTCGACGCCGGCACGACGATCGTGTTCTACGACAACCCGGTCAACGGCTGGACCGCCGGCAAGGAGTACGTCACGATCGTCACCGGGGACCACTACCGGATGGGCAAGGACGCCGCGGACCTCCTCGCCACGGCGCTCGGCGGCAAGGGTAAGTACGGCTTCATCGAGCTCGACGTGCCCTTCTACAACAGCAACAACCGCGAGAAGGGGTTCATCGCGGAGATGGCGCAGAAGTACCCCGACATGAACAACGTGGCCTGGGCCGGCTTCACCAGCGACTCGACCGTCGGGGCCGCGACCGACGCGATGCTCACCCAGCACCCCGACCTCGACGGGATCTACGTCTCCTACAGCGGCGGGCCGGCGACCGCGGTGCTCGCCTCGCTCCAGGCCGCGGGCAACACGCACGTCAAGGTCTCGACCCATGACCTCGATGCCGCCAACGACGTGATCATGGCGACCAAGGACAGCAACTACTACGGGACGGCCATCGAGCACACGTTCGACGAAGGCGCGAACACCGTGAAGGCGGCAGTGCTCAAGATCTGTGGCGTCACGGTCCCGCCGTTCATCGTGGTGCCCGCCCTGCCGGTCAACCGGGACAATCTTGCCCAGGCCTGGCAGGAGGGGTTCCACAAGGATCCTCCCGCCGAGGTCACGAAGGCACTGGGCCAGTAGGCCATCGATCGCACGACCACGACCCAGCCTCGAAGCGCGCGGGCGCCCAGGCGCCCGCGCGCTTCGTCACACCGGCCGAGCCTCGACCCATGACCACCAGCCCCACCCCCGCCACCCCGGGCGCCAGGCGCCTGCGGATCCCGCGCGGCTCGATCGTCTACGTGGGCTTCGTCCTCGTCTACGTGCTGTTCGCCGTGCTGCTCCGCGACCGCGGGTTCCTGACCATCGAGAACCAGCTGAACGTGCTGCGGCAGACGGCGTTCGTCTCGGTGATGGCGTTCGGCACCGTGTTCGCGCTCTCGGCCGGCGAGATCGACCTTTCGATCGGGCAGGTCGTGGCCCTGACCGCGATGGTCACGGCGGTCCTGCTGCGGGACGCGAGCGCGCTCGTCGCCGTGCCCGCGGGCCTCATGGTCGGGGTCGTCGTCGGGCTCGCCAACGGGCTCCTGACCACACGGCTCAGGGTCCCCTCCTTCCTGATCACGCTCGGGATGGCAGGGATCGTGGGCGGGCTGTCGCGCTGGATCACGAACCTCCAGCCCGTCCCGGTGGTCGACAACGCCTACACCTTCGCCTTTGGATCGGGTGACATCGGGCCCTTTCCGTCGCTGTTCGTGTGGACCATGGCCGTCCTCGTCGTGGCCCATCTCGTCTACCGCAAGACGACGTTCGGCCGCCGGCTGCTCGCAACCGGTGGCAACCGCGTCGCGGCTCGCTATTCCGGGATCGACACCGCGCGCGTCCGCATCGCCGCGCTCGTCATCTGCTCCGTCACGGCCTCACTGGCCGGCCTGCTCTATGTCGGGCGCCTGCACAGCGCCCGGTACACCCTGGGCGAGACGGACCTGCTGACGGTGATCGCGGCCTGCGTCATCGGCGGCACGAGCATGGCCGGAGGGCGCGGCTCCATCATCGGCGCGCTCGTGGGCTCGCTCGTGATGGGGGTCCTCAACAACGGGCTGATCCTGATGGGTCTGTCGGTCACCGAGCAGCAGATCGCCCGCGGAATGATCATCATCGTCGCGGTCGCCCTGAGCCTGCGCGAAGCACCGGAAGGCTGAGGCAGATGACCGCCGAACCCGGCGCGATGCCGGGCGCCCCCGCCGAGCCCTTCGCCCCCGCCGAGCCCTTCGCCCTCACGGCGCGCGGCGTCCGCAAGTCGTTCAACGGGGTCGAGGTCCTCCATGGCGTGGACTTCACGCTGCGTCGCGGCGAGGTCCACGGTCTCGTCGGCCAGAACGGCGCCGGCAAGTCCACCCTCGTCAAGATCATCGACGGCGCCTACTCGGGGGACGCGGGAGACATCGAGGTCAACGGGTCTCGGCTCAACAGCCGCGTCCCCGGGGATGCGCGCAGGCACGGGGTCGCGATGGTGTTCCAGGAGTTCAGCCTGATCCCTTCGATGTCGGTGGGCCAGAACATCCTCCTGGCCCGTGAGCCGAAGGGGCGGACCGGGCTCATCGACGATCGCGAGCTCCGGCGGCAGGCGAAGGCGGCGCTCACCCGCGTCGGGAGCGACATCGACCCGGACCGCCTGGTGGAGGAGCTGCCGGTCGGGTCGCGCCAGCTGGTGGAGATCGCCAAGGCCATCGCACAGGATGCGAGCGTCCTCATCCTCGACGAGCCGACGGCATCGCTGGCCGCGGCCGAGATCGGGGTCCTGATGGCGGCCGTGCGCAGGCTCACGGCCGATGGCATCTCGGTCATCTACATCTCCCACCATCTCGACGAGGTCACCGGCATCTGCGACCGGGTGACCGTGCTCCGGGACGGAACCGTGACCCTCTCGGCCCCCGCGTCGGAGCTGACCCTGACCGCCATCATCGAGAGCATGCTCGGCAGGTCGCTCGAGGGCGTCCTCGCCTACCAGCCGCACGCGGTCGACAGGACCGGGCAACCACTGCTGCGAGTCTCGGGCCTGCGGAACGGCCACCTCCACGACGTGTCGTTCGAGCTGCATCGAGGCGAGATCCTCGGCGTGGCGGGGCTGCTGGGCAGCGGGCGGAGCGAGCTCCTGAGGGCGATCTTCGGGATCGATCGGCTCGACGCAGGCGAGATCGAGGTCGACGGGCGGGTGGTCCGGGTCCGATCGCCCGGCGATGCCATCGCCGCCCGCATCGCGCTCATCCCGGAGGACCGGGCGCGGGCGGGACTCGTCCGCGAGCACTCGGTCGCCTCCAACGTCCTGATGGCCGCCTGGCACCGGTATGCCCGCGCGGGCCTCATCGACGACGGCGCGGCGCGGCGGGCCGCCGCCGTGCTGGTGGACCATCTCAGCGTCCGCACGACCGGTCTCGACCAGCAGGTCAAGAGCCTCTCGGGCGGCAACCAGCAGAAGGTCGTGGTGGCCAAGAGCCTGTCCACCGACCCCCTGGTGCTGCTGCTCGACGATCCCACGGTGGGCGTCGACGTCGGCTCCAAGCGCGACATCCTGACGGAGGTGCGGGCCCTCGCGGCCAGGGGCCACGGCATCGTGCTGGTCTCGTCGGAGTTCCAGGAGCTCAGCGCGCTCGCGGACAGGGTCGTGGTCCTGCGCTCCGGCGCGGTGCGCACCGTCCTCGAGAGATCCAGCTCCGACGTGTCGGAGGCGGAGCTGTCGCACGCCGTCCAGCAGTGAGACCTCGACCCATGAGCGCAGCTCCCGGCAACGCAGCAGGACAACGTCACCAGGAGGAGAGCCCGATGCGGACCCCACGCGAGGTCGCGGAATCGTACTGGGCGGCCGAGTGCCGACGCGACATCGACGCGGTCATGGCCCACTACCGTCCGGACGCCACCTACCAGGATGGGGCTGGCCTGCTCGTCGGACCCGCGGCGATCCGCGGGTTCTACGAGGCGTCCATCCGCGACTTCCCGGGCCTGGAGGTCACGATCCTGCGCGAGTTCCAGGGATCCCCGGACTCGTCGGCGTTCGAGGTCCACGCCGTGCTCACCGACCAGCTGGGCGGCCGGTCGGTCATCGAGGGGCTCATCGCGATCACCGATCCGCGACGATGCGATGGTGGCCATCCGCTGCTACGAGGATCCGCTCAGGCCCGAGTCACCAGGAGGAGAGCCGCAATGACGAACACGCGACCCATCGAAGGCAGGCTCGTCCGGTCATACCTGACGACGTTCTCCACGGACGAGGAGCCGATCTCCGAGGGAGGGCTCTGGCTCAACGGCCGCCGCGACGCGATCGACTGGTGCGACGTGCTCACCCGCAACGGGGTCGCCTACGGCGAGGTGAGCCGGATGGCCTCCGCCGAGCGCCGGGCCGAGCAGGCGTTCGGCGGCGCGGCAGCGGAGGCGGGGGTCCAGGAGGGTGACTACGACGACCCGGCCGCCATCCTCGGCGGGAGCTGGGGCCGGAACCAGGCCGTGCGCGCCACGGTGTTCTGCCGCAACCCCACCGACGACTACTTCCAGGAGGTCGAGATCCGCCTGCGCAGCTCGATCTCGCCCCACAGCTGCGACGGCTACGAGGTCTTCTGGCGCTGCTCGAAGTCCGAGGCGGCGTACGCCGAGATCGTGCGCTGGAACGGGAGGATCGCGGACTTCACGTCACTCGCGCGCAGGATGGGATCCGACTGCGGCGTCCAGCACGGCGACATCGTCGAGGCGACGATCGTCGGCAACGTCATCCGGAGCTACATCAACGGCGTCGAGGTCCTGTCGGCCACCGACGACATGTTCCCCTCGGGCGGCCCGGGAGTCGGGTTCAACTTCTTCGTCGGCAACACGAACGTCGACCACGGCTTCTCATCCTTCGAGGTCGACACCTACGACGACTGATCCCGTTCCGCGTCGCCCGGGCGCGGTCCCGGTGGACGTCAGCGCCCCGGGGCGCGGTCCCGGTGGACGCGCCCGGTCAACGGGTACTCGGGGTCGTGCCAGCCATGGGTCGACGCGCTGCCGGGCGGCACCAGGCCGTCGACGAACGCCGCGTCCTCCGCGTCGAACCCGTGAGCCAGGGCGCCGAGGTACTCCCGCCACTGCTCGAGCGTCCGGGGGCCGGCCAGGATCGACGTGATGTGGGCGTTCGAGAGGAGCCAGTTCACCGCGAACTGGGCAGGCGACATCCCGCGCTCGCGGGCGCGCCCGGCCATCGTGGCGGCGATCCGCATCGAGTCCTCGCGCCATTCGCGGCCCATGATCTCCTTGTCCGCGCGGGCGGCGCGCGACCCGGGCGGCGGCGGCTCGCCGGGCCGGTACTTGCCGGTCAGCATCCCGCGGGCGATCGGGCTGTACGGGACCACGCCCAGCCCGTGATGGGTCGCCGCCGGCAGCAGCTCCACCTCCGGCCGCCGGTTGAGCGCGTGGTAGTACGGCTGGACGACGATCGGCGAGGGGACGCCCAGGGCGCGCGCGATCCCGACCGCCTCGGCGAGGCGCCAGCCCCTGAAGTTCGAGATCCCCCAGTAGAGCGCCTTCCCCTGGTGGACGACGTCGCCCATGGCGCGAACGGACTCCTCGAGCGGCGTGACCTGGTCGTCGAGATGGAGGTAGTAGACGTCGACGCGGTCGGTGCCCAGCCTGCGCAGGCTCCGGTCGATCGAGAGCCGGACGTGGCGCCGGCCCGTGCCCCTCTCGTTCGGTCCGTCGCCGAACGGCGGGCCGACCTTGGTGGCGACCACCCAGTGATCGCGGTGCGGCGCCACCAGGCGGCCGACGATCTCCTCGCCCAGCCCGCCCCCGTAGACCGCCGCCGTGTCGATGAAGTTGATGCCGGCCTCGAACGCCGAGTCGACGATCGCGGCCGCCTCGTCCTCGGGCGTCATCCTGCCGAACAGCATCGTGCCGAGGCAGATGGGCGAGACCATCACCCCGCTTGCGCCCAGGGGCAGGTAGTCCATCGGTCGTCCTCCGCGTTGGGTCCGGGGGTCAGTCCGACGCCAGGCAGGCGTCGAGGTCGGCGAGGGTGACGAAGGCGCCGGGCCGCGCCGCCGACCTGTTCGCCAGGACCCGCGTCGCCGGCCCGCCGGGCTCGCCCAGCGACGTCACGACGAGGGCGGCCTCGGAGAAGTCCTCCGACTCCGTGTAGCCGTTCACGGTGACGAGACAGCGCAGTCCGGCCGCGGTGGCGGCCTCCAGCCCGTTGCGCGAGTCCTCGACGACGATCACGTCGGCGGGGTCGATGGCCAGCCGCTCGAGCGCCAGCAGGTAGATGTCCGGCGCCGGCTTCTTGTGGGCAACGCAGTCGCCGGCGAGGACCGCGTCGAAGCGCGCCGCCCGTTCGGGGCCAGCCGCCTGGTCGAGGATCGCCCGCACCGACTGCTCGGCGGACGTGGAGGCCACGGCCAGCTTCCAGCCGGCATCCTGGGCCTCCGCGATGAGCCGCGTCACGCCCGGGCGGGGCGGCAGCCGGCCCTCGGCCACCATCTCCGTGTACAGCGCGGTCTTGCGCCTGTGCCAGGCCGCGACGTGGACCGCCAGGGCCTCGGGGTCGTCGGGCAGGCCGGCCGCCCGGATGACCTCCGGGGTCAGCGCGCTGGCCATGCGCTCCTTGCCGCCGGCGACCTTCAGCCGCTCCGCGTACTCGTCCTCGGACCACTCGAGGGGCAGCCCGAACTCGCGGAACACCGCGTTGAACGCGGGCAGGTGCCCGTAGCGCTCGGTGTCCGCCAGGACGCCGTCGCAGTCGAAGACGATCGCCCTCATGCCCAGGCCTTCCCCGCCGAGCCGAACAGCCGGATGTGGTGCGCCGCCATGTCCTTGACCGCGGCCCGCTGGGCGGCGAACACCCTGGGCGGGTCGTACTCGCCGGGATGGGCGGTGAGGTAGTCGAACCCCGACGAGAGCAGCGCGATCTTGAGCGCGGTGCTGATGTTGACCTTCGCGCAGCCCCGGCCGATGAGGTCCGCGAACTGCTCCGCGGACATGCCGGTGCCGCCGTGGAGCGCGACCGGCTTGCCGGTGGCCTCGACGATGTCGGTCACCCGCTGGGCGTCGAGCCTCGGGCGCGCTCTTGTAGGTGCCGTGGGCGTTGCCGATCGCCGGCGCGAAGATGTCCACGCCGGTCGCGCGGACGAAGTCCACCACCGTGTCCAGCGTCTGGACGTGCTCGGCCTCGTCGCCGGTCATCTCCTCGGTGCGCTTGAAGCCCTCGATCTCGCCTTCGACCAGCGCTCCGTACCGGCTCGCCTCCTCGACGACCTCGATGCACTGGCGCCGGTTCTCCTCGACCGACAGCTTCGACGCGTCGAACAGCACCGAGTTCCAGCCCTTCGCCAGGCACGCGGAGATCACGGCGCGATCCGGGCAATGGTCGAGGTGGAGCGCCGCCGGCACCGAGACCCGGCTCGCGTACGCGACCCACATCGCGTACAGCGCATCGATGCCGGTCATCTGGACGTGCTTGACCGAGGTCTGGAGGATCACCGGCGCCCGCAGCTCCTCGGCGGCGGCCAGGACCGCCTCGATCGAGAGGTCGTTGACCACGTTGATCGCGGCGACGCCGTACCGGTCGCGGAACGCCCGCTCGATGATCTCCTGGGTCGGGACGATCGGCATCGGACTACCTCCCTGCGCTCATCGAGCGGCGCCCCGCCCCGCCGCCTCGAGCATGAACGCCGCGTTCTCGGCCGGCGCCTTGCCGTCGAACACGGCGCTGCCCGTCACGATCAGGTCCACGCCCAGCGACGCGACGTGCTCGATGTTGGCGCGCGTGACGCCGCCGTCGACGCCGAGCAGGATCTGCCGGCCCGACGCCGCGATGAGCGAGCGCGCGTGGGCGAGCCGGCGCTCCGTCGTCGCGATGAACGACTGCCCGGCGAAGCCCGGGTTGACCGCCAGGAGCTGGACGAGCTCGACCTCGTCGAGCAGCGGCGCGATGACCTCCACGGGCGTGCCCGGGTTGATCGACACGCCCCGGATGATCCCGCGCTCCGGGTCGTTGGCGTTGACCGCCTTGCCGAGGACCTGCAGGACGCGGTGCGGGTGACGGCTGCCCTCGGGATGGAAGGAGATGATGTCCGCGCCCGCGGCGACGAACGCCTCGACCTTGTCCTCGGGGGCCTGGACCATCAGGTGGGCGTCCTTGAGCAGCGCCGTCCGCTGGGCCTTCACGATCGGCGCGCCCATCGTGAGCTGCGGGCAGAACACGCCGTCCATCACGTCGGTGTGGACGATCCGGGCACCCGATCGTTCGAGCAGCGCCAGCTCGGAGCCCATGGCCGAGAGATCCGCGGTCATGATCCCGATGCTCAGGTGCGGCCCGGTCGACCGCAGCCGCGCGACGAGCGCCTCCGCACCCACGTCGCCCGCCCTCCTACGCCGACGCGGCGTGCTCGCGCCGCAGCGTCTCGTACAGCTCCAGCGCCTGCTCGGGGGGCCGGCTCTCGTGGACGACCGCCCGCACGGCGATGAGCATCGCGATGGGATCGTCGCTCTGGAAGATGTTGCGCCCCATGTCCACGCCGGCCGCCCCGGCCTGGACGGCGCGGTACGCCATGCGGAGGGCGTCCAGCTCCGGCAGCTTCTTGCCGCCGGCCATCACGATCGGCACCGGGCAGCCCGCGGTGACGTCCTCGAAGCCCTCGTCGCAGTAGTACGTCTTCACCACCGTGGCGCCGAGCTCCGCGATGATGCGGCACGCCAGCCCGAGGTAGCGCGCGTCCCGGGTGAGCTCCCGTCCGACGGCGGTGACGCCGAGCACGGGCACCCCGTAGCGCAGGCCCTGGTCCACGAGGCGCGTCATGTTGTGGACCGTGCGCGTCTCGTTCGGTCCGCCGATGAACACCTGCACCCCGACACCGACGGCGTTGAGGCGCAGGACGTCGTCGATGTCGACCGCGATCTCCTCGTCGGACAGCTCGCGCAGGATCGACGGGCCGCCGCTGGCCCGGAGCCAGATCGGTGCCCGGGTGGCGGCCGGCACCACCGACCGGACGATCCCACGGGTGACGAACAGCGAGTCGACGTAGGGGACGAGCGGCAGGATGTCGAGGTCGATCCGCTCGAGGCCGGTGGTCGGCCCCTGGAAGTAGCCGTGGTCGATCGCGAGCATGACGGCCCGGCCGCTCTCCGGCTGGAACACGCGGGCGAGCCGGTTCTGCATGCCCCAGTCGTAGGCGCCGGAACCCTTCAGGAAGAAGGGCGTGCTGCGCTGGGGGATCTCGGGTCGGAACTGCTTGGCTTCCTGGCCGTCGGCTTCGGGCATCGTCGGGTCCTTCGGGCTGGGCCGGAGCGGTCGCCCCGGTGGTGCGCTATGTGAGGGCGGGTCAGGTCCCGGCCGCACGCCACAGCGGGCGCAGCAGGCCGGCCTCGGAGATCTCGAGCTGGCGGGCGTAGACGGCCGCCCACCGCTCGTGCAGCTCGAGGTAGCGGTCGTGGGTCGCCGGGTCGGGCTCGATGGTCCGCTCCATGCGCACGACCCGCCGGGCCTCGGTGGCGGCGTCGGCGACCAGCCCCGCCCCCACGCCCGCGCAGATCGCCGCGCCCAGGGCGCTCGACTCCTTGACCACCGGGACGCCGACCGGCACGCCGAGCACGTCGGCGAGGATCCGGGGCCAGAGGGTGCCCTTGGCGCTGCCGCCGGTGAACACGACCTGGCCGATCGCCGAGCCCGACGAGCGACTCGATGATGCGCAGGTGCGACAGTGCGACGTAGGCCGCGCTCTCCTCGATCGCCCGGATCGCGGCCCGCCGGTTGGAGCTCGCCGGGGCGTCCACGTTGAACCCGACCAGCGACGGCGACGCGTGCACCCAGCGCTTGGCGTCCATCACGTTCGAGAAGATGCCCACGACGCCATCGCTGCCGGCAGGCACCGCCGCGGCGGCGGCCTCCATCAGCTCGTACGCGTCGACGCCCCGCGCGGCGGCCTCCTGCTTCTCGAGCTCGCAGAAGGCGTCGCGGTACCAGCGCATCGTGATCCCGCTGTAGAAGCCGATCCCCTCGACCATCCACTGCCCGGGGACGACGTGGCACAGCGTCCGCAGACGCGCGTCGGGATCGATCAGCGGCCGGTCCACGACGACGGTGGTCTGCCAGAAGCTGCCGCCGACGATCGTCACCCGGCCGGGCTCGGCGACGCCGATGCCGAGCAGGCCGAGCTGCGTGTCGGCGCCGCCGACGACCACCGGGGTCCCGGGCGCGAGGCCCGTGTCGGCCGCGGCGAGGAGGGTGACGCCGCCGAGCACCGTGCCGGGCTCGCGCACGGGCGGGAAGACCTCCGGCGGGAACTCGCACAGCTCGATGATCTCGCGCGACCACGTGCGCGCCGCGAGGTCGAACATGCCGGAGCTCGATCCGCACGACGGATCCGTTGCGAACTCGCCCGACAGGCGGGCGAGCACCCAGTCGCTGAGCATCGTCACGTGGGCGACCCGCTCGCGCACCTCGGGCTCGTGGGCGACGATCCACAGCAGCCGTGCCGGCGAGGTGATGGCGACCCAGTCCCCCGCCGTGTCGTAGATCTTCCGGGCGTGGCCGTGCCTGACCAGGGCCCCGGCCTCCTCCACGGCCCGCGAGTCCACATTGGGGCAGGCCCAGATCTCCTCGCCCGCCGCGTCGTACAGCACGATGCCCTCGCGCATGCTGGTGCTGCTCACGGCTGCGATGTCGCCGGGGTCCAGGCCGGCGCTCGCCAGCGCGTCCCGGATGCACCCGCAGATCAGCGCCCAGTTGGCGCGGGTGTCGAAGACCTGCGAGCCCGGGACGCCCGGCAGCTCCCCGTGGGTCCACTCGCGCTGGGCGACGGCAAGCTGGTTGCCGTCGAGGTCGAACAGGATGGCCCGGCAGGAGCCCGTGCCGAGGTCGATCGCCAGCGTCGCGGTCACCGCGCCGCCCCGGCCGCCGGCTGCGCCAGCGCCGCGGTCATCGCGCCGCCCCGGCCGCCAGCTGCGCCAGCGCCGCGGCGTTGGCGACGTTCAGGAGTGGCTCGCCGCGAACCAGCCGCTCGATCTCCGCGGCCGCCAGCTCGCCGCCGCGCCGGAGCGTCTCGTACGTGGAGCCGCCGATGTGGTTCAGGATCACGACGTTGGGGTGGTCGAGCAGCGGCCGTGGGGCACCGGCCGGCGTGGGTCGCGCAAGGTCCAGCGCCGCGCCTCCGATATGGCCGGACGCGAGCGCCGCGATCAGGGCGTCCTCGTCGATCAGCTCGGCCCGGGCCGTGTTGATGAACATCGCGCCCGGTCGCATCGCCGCGAACGCCGCGGCGTCGAACAGGCCGCGGTTCTCGGCCGTGAGCCGGGCGTGCAGGGACACGGTGTCGGAGGACGCGAGCAGCGTCGGCAGGTCCACGAGCGTGACACCGGGCGATTCGATGGAGCGTGGGTCGAGGAACGGGTCGAACACGAGCACGCGCATCCCGAATGCGAGCGCGCGCGTGGCGACCCGGCTGCCGACCTGGCCATAGCCGACCAGCCCCAGGGTCCGGCCCTCGAGGTTGTGGCCGAACCAGCGGGCGCCCTCGTAGTTGTCGACCGCGTAGTCGCCCCCGGCATCGTTGCTGCGCATCGACCCTGCGATGCGGCGCTCCAGCAGCACCACCAGCCCGAGCGTCAGCTCGGCGACCGCGACCGCATTCTTGCCGGGCGAGGTGGCGACCGGGATGCCGAGCGCCGACGCCGCGGCGAGGTCGACGTTGACGGGACCCCCGCGGGCCACGCACACGAGCCGGAGCGGCGCCGCGGCGAGGACGGCGTCGCTCACCGGCGCGCCCTGGACCACCAGCACGTCCATGCCGTCGAGGCGCCGGATCAGCTGCTCCGGGCTGCCGAGGTACTCCCGGAGCGCGAGCTCGGAGGCGGTGGACGGCGTCCAGCCCGGCTCGTCGACGAGGTCGAAGACCGTCACCGAGTGCTCGCTGGCCAGGTGGCGGAACGGCTCGGCGAACACGCGTGTGGGGCAGTACGAGTCGCCGGCAACGAGGATGTTCATCACCCACCCCAGGGGAGGCCGAGGGGCCCGGCCGGAAGGTGCGACGGGGCCGTCGGCCCGCCGCGGGACGATGCGATCAGGCGTCGGCAGGCGGGTACTGGCGGACCGGCGTCAGCTCGATCGCGTGGCCGCTGCCGGACTCGGCCACGAAGTGCACCGCCGGCATCGTGTCCATGTAGTAGAACTCGATGGTGTCGCCGATCCGGCCACCCATCGCCAGCTCGTAGCCGGCGTCCTGGAAGCGTCGCTTGAACTCGTCGGACTCGGCCTGCGTGTGGTGCATCATCGCGATGTGCTGGACGCCCTCGCCGTGCTGGGCGAGGTGCTCCTTGTAGATCGAGTCGCCCTCGAGCGGCTGGATCAGCTCGAACACGAGGCCGGGCTGGACCTCGCATTCCGCGCCGATCATCGAGTAGTGCGCCGGCTCGCCGTGGAGGTGCTGATCGTGGAGCTTGGGCTCGACGTGCTCGTAGACGTTCCACGGGCCCCAGCCGAAGAGCTCGTGGTAGGTCTTCATCGCCGCATCGATGTCGCGCACGACGACCGCGATCTGGGAGATGTGGTAGGGCTTGACCGGCGGTTCCATGGGGTGCCTCCACGGGTGGGTTGCCTGCAGTGATGGAATGATCTTGACTCGGCGTGTCAAGGTCATGCACGCCTGTCAAGGTCATGCGCGGCCGGCGGCCGCCGGTTCGGCAATTCCCCTCTCGTCTCGACGAGAGAGGCCGCGGTCGCCTGGTCCGTGACCAGCGCGTCCACGACGCCGGTGCGCAGCGCCCCATGGATCGCGTCGGCCTTGTGGGGACCGGCCGCGATGGCGACGACCGTCGGGATCGCGGCCAGCTGCGCCCAGTCGATGGCGATCGTCCGGTCCTCGAGCAGGTCGACCGGGCGACCCCCGCGATCGAAGAACCGGGCGTTCATGCTCCCCACGGCGCCCGCGGCAACGAGTCGCGCGCGGTCGTCCGCGGAGACGTGGCTGTAGCGGAACATCGTCGCCGTGTCGGCCATCTCGCCGATGCCGACCAGGGCGAGCTCGCTGCCGGCGGCAGCCTCCACCGCCCCGGCCACCGACCCGTCACGGAGGAGCGCGCCCTGGATGTGCGCGGAGTCGACGATCGCCGGCGCGTGGAGGTAGCGGACGCGGCTGCCCGGGTAGAGTGCCGCGACGAGTGCGACGAGCTCGTGCGCCTGGATGCCGGGCGCCTGCTCGCGCAGACCGCCCGCGAGCTGGGCGACCGACAGGTCCGCGACGCCGCCGGGGACGAGATAGCGGATCACGGCGGCGAGCGTCTCGCCCCAGCCGAGGCCGAGCCTGGTGCCGGTGCGGAGCTGGCCGCTGACGAAGGCGGCCGCCGCCGCCGCGAACTGGTCGGTGATGCCCGGTCCCGTCGGCAGGACGACGGCGCGTGCCAGGCCGAACGCCGCCGCGAGCTCGCGGCCCAGGTCGGCGACGGGCGGGGCCGGTGGCGCGATCTCCACGCGCACGATGCCGAGGTCGCGGGCCCGCTTGAGGTGGCGTGACACCGTCGACGGATTGAGCCCGAGGCCGGTGGCGATCTCGACCTGGGTCGCGCCCTGGAGGTAGAAGCGCGTGGCGATATCGACCAGCAGTCCGGTGTCCCGGTCGACGCTGCGCCCGGTCTCCACGTCGCGCCCGCGGCTCATCGGCCCTCCGTGCTGGTCTGCCGGGCTGGTGAAGCCCGAGCTCCGAGGCGCATGATGTGCCAGACCGTGCACGATCTTGCGACAGATCGCACCGGATGTCCATCGGCCGGCCCGCCGGTGTCGGACGACAGCCGGCCCGCCGGTGCCGCCGGCGCGATGTCGCTCAGCCCGGGGCCGGGCGCCCCCGGTAACGGCGGTCGACGGCGTCGATCTTGGCGACCTTGGGGGCCGACCGGCCTCCGGCGAACTCGGAGCGCAGGTACGCGTCGACCAGGAGCTTCGCCGTCTCGGTTCCGGTCGTGAGGGCGCCCAGCGTCACGATCTGGGCGTCGTTGCTCTTGGCGGCCCGCTCGGCCGAGTACGGGTCCGCGATCTGGGCGGCGCGGATGCCCGGCACCTTGTTGGCGGTGATCGCCATGCCGATGCCCGTGCCGCAGACCAGGATCCCGCGTTCGTGGCGGTGATCCGCCACGTCCTCGGCGACGGCCAGCGCCACGTCGGGGTAGTCAACGGGCGTGTCGTCGTCGGCCCCGGCGTCGTCCACCTCGTGCCCCTGCGCCCGGAGGTGGTCGACCAGGGCGTCCTTGAGCGGCCGCCCGAGGTGGTCGCTGCCGATGATGAGCCGCATCAGGCACCTCCTTGCAGGTCGGGCTCCGCCAGCGCCCGCGCGACCGCCTCCGCGAGGATCGCGAGTGAGACCGCTCCCGCGTCCGGGTGTCCGACGCTGCGCTCTGCGAGCGGACGCGCGCGACCGATCCGCGGCACCAGCGCAGCGGTCGCCGTGGCGGCGGCCCGGGCCGTCTCCGCGGCGCCCGCCCAGGCATCGGCGAGCGGCACCCCGTCCGCGACCCCGGCCTCGAGCGACTCCACGAACGGGACCATCGCGTCGACCATCGTCTTGTCCCCGGACACGGCACCGCCGGCACGAAGGATCGCCTCGAGCGCGGCCCGCGCTCCGCTCACGGTGGTGGCGGGCGTCGGCGCCTCGTCGTCCGTGTACCGGCCTGCCCACGCGGTCAGTGCGGCGCCCCACAGCGCCCCCGATGTGCCGCCGGCCTGGTCTGCCCACGCGGCCGCGGCCGCGGCGAGGGTGCTGGCCGTCCCAGCCCCGGCGCCCGCGGCGTCGGTCGCCGCACCGAGGGCGGCCTCGATGCCCCTCGCCATGCCACGCCCGTGGTCGCCATCGCCGGCCTGCGCGTCGATCCGTCCGAGCTCCGCCTCGGCCTCCAGGATGTCGGCCCGGCACGCGGCGAGGCAGCGCACCACCAGCGCCGCACCCGACCGGGACGCCTCCGTCGACGGCGGCCAGACGGTGCCGGAGAGTCCCGCGGCGGCATGCACGGCCGCGGGAGCGGCACGCCCGGCGTGACCGCGATGGAAGGCCGGGGCGTCCGACGGCGCGAGCCACAGGCGCTCGAGCTCGTCGTCGAGCCAGGTCAGCGTCAGCGAGCAGCCCGCCATGTCCAGGCTGGTCGCCAGCTCGCCGACCAGCGGTGCCACGATCTCGAGGCCCAGCGGCGCGGAGGCGCGCCGCGGCGAACCGCCACAGCACGAACAGCTCCTCGTGCTTGGTCGAGCCGAGGCCGTTCAGGACGACGGCGATGCGTCCGCTCGATCCGGCGGGGGCCTCGTCGACCAGGCGCGAGACCAGCAGATCGGCCAGCTCGCCCGCGGGCACGATCGGGCCCTCGGAGACGCCCGGTTCACCGTGGAGACCGAGGCCGATGCCCATGGTGCCGGGCTCGAGGGCGAACAGCGGTGACGTGGCACCCGGCAGCGTGCAGCCGCCGAAGGCCACGCCGAGCGACCGGGTCCGGGCGTTCGTCGCGGTGGCCACCCGCTCGACGCCGTCGAGGTCGTACCCGCCCTCGGCGGCCGCGCCGGCGATCTTGAACACCACCACGTCGCCCGCCACGCCGCGCCGTCGCGACCACTCGGCGGGGGGTGCGCTCGCGATGTCGTCGGTGACGAGGAGGATGCGGGTATCGATCCCTTCGGCCCGGAGCGTCTCGGCGGCGGCCCCGAAGTTGAGGACGTCGCCCGCGTAGTTCCCGAACACGAGCAGGGTGCCGCCGCCTCGCGACACGGCGCGGACGACGCTGATCGCCTGGCGTGCTGACGGCGAGGCGAAGATGTCGCCCAGCACGGCCCCGTCGGCCATCCCCGAGCCCACGTAGCCCGCGAACAGCGGATAGTGGCCCGATCCCCCGCCCACCACGACCGCCACCTTGCCCGCCGGGGTCGCCGTGGCCCGGATCACGCCACCCGGCACCGACGCGACGATGTCCGGGTAGGCGTCGACGAAGCCGGCGGCCGCGTCGGCCGCGAAGGTTCGCGCGTCCGCCAGGATGTGAGTCATGGCCGCCTCTACCGCGGATTCCGACGATTCCGCCCGGGACACGCGGGCCGATCGAGCCGACGCCGAGCACCGCCGGCGGCCCCGGGCGGCGACCGGCGCGCGGTGTTCGATCGGATCATTGTGCTTCCTCGCGAGGCCGTGCGCACCCCGAACCGCCGCGCGTGTCCATCGGGCCGGAGCCCCGGAGGGCACGGCGACCAGTCACGGGCGGTCGTCGCCGACGGTGTAAGGTGTCGAAGACGCTGGAGGGCCCCGGCCCGATGGCGGCACGGCAAGGGCCGGTCACCCGGCGTGGGCCTGGCATCCCTGCCGATAGCGATGGGACGACAGACGTGTGCTGCGTGGTCAAGCTCGGCGAGGTCCACCTTCGGGACACCGAGGGTCGTTCCGCCTGTGGGGCCACCACCGGGCGCTCGAGCCTGGTCGCTCTCCCGACCTGCCGCCTCTGCCTCGAGTTCGTCAGCCCGTCGACAGTCAGATCCGAGGACGCCGTCGCCGCCGCGCGGCCGATCGGCCGGGAACCCACGGGCCCGGCCGCACCGGTCCCGGGTCTTCGGAGCGTCTCGCGTTCCTGAAAGCGCCGCCCGGGCGGATGGCGCGCCGCCGGGCCCCGCGCGAACGACCCGTCAGCGTGCGATCGGCAGGGGGAGGTCCTTCGCGAGCACCCGGAACGAGGACCGGGTGATGTCGCCGGCCCGCGTCAGGTCGAACTCGTTGCGCTGGAGACGCTGGTCGACCACGAGCGTGAGCTCGACGTGGAAGCCGTCAGCCGTCGTGGCGAGCACGGGCGCGATGGCCGGCGGGTCGGCGAGCAACGCGGCCCTGGCGTCGTCCTCCTCGGCCGAACCGGGCCGCCAGCGGAGGTCGTCGAGTGAAACGACCGGCCGGACGATGACCGGCGCACCGCGCGTGACCTCGAGGTAGGTCTCGACGTACGAGCGGGCACCGGCTTCATCGGCGAGGACGGGCACCAGTCGCCGCCACGAGGTCCGCCCAGGCGTCCTGGTCTGCCGTGAGCACCCGCACCGAGCCGTCGGGCCAGGCGCCGACATAGACCTGCCAGGGATGCGGACCGGACTCGCCCCGGAACCGCCAGACGACGGTCGCGTCGATGCCGCGAACGGCAACCGGGGCGAGCCGTGCCCGCCCGTCGAGCACCTGCTCCGCGAGCGGCTCTCCGACGGCCACCGCCACCTCTCTCAGGTCCAGCTCGTTCACGGTGACGTCTTCGGTGGACGAACCAGCCGTGCATCTCGGTTGCCCGAACAGGCAGACCTCGTCCGTTCGGCCTCGGGCAACGTGGCCCTCGGCCCTATGGCGTTGGTCTGGCGATTCGTGCAGGCTGGGACCGGCGCGTCCGACGGCAGCCTCGGCCGCCCGCGCCCCGCACGGCGTCACCCGCGTGAGCAGGGCCATGAACACCAGTCTCGCGGCGAGGGCCACAGGCGCGGCGATCCTCCTCGCCGCGGGACTCTCGCTTGCCCCCGCCCCCCCGTCCACGGCGGACGAGGCGGGCACCGGCGCCGCGGTCGACGCCTACGTCAAGGCCTCGATGGAGGCCTCATGGGTCCCGGGGATCGCCTACGCCGTCACCCAGGATGGCGAGGTGACCCACCTTGCCGCGTTCGGATGGGCGGGCCCCGACGGCAGCCCCATGACCCCTGGGACGCCGGTCGTGATCGGGTCGGTCGGGAAGTCGATCACCGCGCTCGCCGTCCGGCAGCTGATCGCGGCCGGCCGGATCGACATCGATGCTCCGGTGACGCGGTATCTGCCGTGGTTCTCGGTCGCCGGTCCGGACGGAGCCGCCGCCACGATCACCGTCCGGTCCCTGCTCGGCCACACGAGCGGCCTCTCGACGGCGGACGGCCAGGACCCGCGCTGGTACGAGCCCGGCCAAACACCGGAGGGCGTGGTCCGGGCGCTCGCGGAGGTGGGCGCGGCTGTCCCGGCCGGTACCTACGCGTACTCCAACCTGAACTACGTCGTGCTGGGCCGCGTCATCGAGGAGGTGACCGGCGAGACGTATGGCGGCTACGTTCGGGACCACATCTTCCTGCCCCTCGGGATGACGAGCAGCTTCACGAGCCTCGCGGACGCAGCGGCCAGCGCTCCGGCCCAGGGTCACCGGTACCTGTTCGGCGTCCCCGTGCCCTTCGACGAGCCGTACCCGACCGGCATGGTCGCGGCCGGCTACCAGGTGTCCACCGCACGTGACATGGCCTCCTTCGTCGCGGCCCTTGCGAACGGCGGCATCCGCGACGGCGTCGACATCGTCGATCCGCCAGCCCCGTCGACCGTCCGTGGCGGCTACGGAACGGACTGGCAGCCGCTGGTCGCCGCCCAGTCGGGGGCCATCATCAGCCAGAGCGGTTCGACGCTCACGTCGAATGCCGACATCCTGACGATGCCGAGTCGCGGCCTCGGTGTGGTCGTCCTGCTCAACGCGAACCCCACGCAGCTCCTCGGCATGCCGGCCGGGGCGGCCGACATCGCGCTCGGCATCCTCCGTCTCGCGTCGAGCACCCGTGTCGGACAATCGGCGCCGACCGTCCGCACCGTCTACCTCGCCGTGGACCTCGTGCTCCTGGCTCTCATCGCGCTGCTCATGGTCCACGCGGTTCGGATGCGGACCTGGCAGCGCCGTCTCGATGGCGCTCGCCGCCCGGGGTTCATCGTCGGGCGCACGATCCTGGCGGACCTCGTGCTGCCGCTCGTCGTGTTGCTGGGAGTCCCGCTCTGGATCGGTTCGACCGGCTCGACCCAGCCGGGCAACGTGCTCGCCGGATGGCGCTTCCTGCTCTGGACGCTGCCGGACCTCGCCGTGGCCCTCCTCGCCCTGGCGTTCGTCGGGCTCGCGATCGGCATCGCGAAGGTCGCCGGAGCCGCCCGAGGCGCGCGGTCCAGGTCGAGGCTCCCGGCCGTGGTCGAGGCGCCCGGGCGTGGTCGAGGCGCCGGGTCCTAGTCGAGGTGCCCGATCGTGGGCCAGCTCCGCGACCACGGGTCGCTGACGTCCGGGCACACCCAGACGCCCACGCCCTGCTCCTGGTTGTCCAGGCCGAGGCCGTTGTCGACGTTCGCGACCAGGCTGCATGCGCCGAGACCCCAGTAGCGACCGAAGTCCGCGTTCCCCGCGTGGGTCACGACGATCGCGGCGGTCCTGTCGTCCGGCGGAGGCCCCCAGCGGGCGTACGCATTGTGGCCCGAGTAGACCGGCGGCAACCCAGAACCCAGCAGCTCGAGAGCCCCGGCCTCGCCGTAGTTGTCGGTGAGGATCACGCTCCGCGCGCGCTGCTCCGCCGGGAGGGCCTCGACCGTCCGCCTGACCGTCGCTACAAGCTCGGGCCAGCCGAGCTGCTCGGCCGACTCGGCGTAGATGTCCGGGACCGGTGAGGCCGCCAGGGTCGCCGGCGGGAGGAGCGGCAGGACGAGGACCGCGGTGATCGCGAACGAGGCGCCCCACGCCACGAGGAACCCCGCCAGGCGCAGCGACGACCTGCCCCGATCGAGCCAGCCGTCGACGACGATGGCGCCCGCGGCCATGAGCGGCGGGTAGATGCCGACGACGTAGTAGCTCTTGCCGCCGGACAGAAGGAGGAGCCCGAGCAGGATCGGGACGGCGTAGCCGACCGCCCGCCACGGACGTGACAGCGGATTGCGGAGAAGCCACCACGCCCCGGCGATCATGATCGGGAAGAGGAGGGGGCCGGCGAGCAGCAGGAGCTCCGGGATCACCTTGACGCGGTTGTCGGAGTCGTCGCCGATGTGCCCCGCCATCTGCAGCTGCGGGAACCCGTTCGCGGCCTGCCAGGCGAGGTTGGGCGCCCAGAGCACCACCGCGATCGCGAGCCCGGCCCAGGCCCAGGGCGACCGCAGGATGTCCCAGCGCCTCGCCAGCACGAGGCCGCCGATCAGGCTCGCGCCGAGGAACAGGAGGATGAACTTGTTCTCGAGCCCGATGCCGACGGTCAGGCCGACAGCAAGCCACAGCCGGGGATCGGCACCATCGAGGAGGCGCAGCGCCAGCCACAGGACGACCGTCCACGCCAGGATGTCGAAGGTGGTCGTCGAGTCGAGGTGTCCGGCCGCGAGGTACCCGGAGACGGCGAGCGTTGCCGTGGCGATCACCTGCGCCCGGCGCCTGCCGCCCAGGTCGCGCGCGATCAACCCAGCCAACAGGACGCAGGCGCCGATCGCGAGCGCGGGGAGGATCCTGATCGCCGTGGCGGACAGGCCCAGGAGGGCGACCGCGCCCGCCGAGAGGAGCGGGGTCAGTGGCCCCTGGTCGTCGTAGCCGAGGGCGGGGTGGCGCCCCGCCACGATGAAGTACAGCTCATCGCGGTGAAATCCGTAGAGCGGGGACAGCACGAGCAGCCCGATCACGACCATGCCGGCGATCGCGAACACCGGGACGCGGGCGAGCGGGTACCTGTGGCCGCCCTCGTACCCGCGTACCCGCCCCTCGAGCCCTGGAACCGTTCGGTCCGCCATGTGTCAGCCTTCTCCTGCTAACCGACTGGGTCCGCACGCCGTCCATGAACCCGACAAAGCGTGCCGGTGCCTCGAAAAGGCCGAGATGCCCGACGCCCTCGACGATCTCGAGCCGCTTCGACGGCGTCGTGAGGACTCGAACCAGGGCTGGACCTGGGCAAGGTCCGTGATCCGGTCCAGCTCGCCCGCGAACAGGTGGACCGGGACGTCGAGCTCCATGCACGTCCCTGGAGAAGATCGATCCGCTCGCCGAGCCCGGGCCAGATGAGGTCCATCGAGCGCGCACATCCCCTTCGTGAACCGGAGCTTGTCCGGATGGGGTAGTCGCCCGGCCAGCAGGATCGTCCCGACCCAGCGCAGCATGAACCCCGGGTCGCCGGCGACGCCGCCCAGGCTGCCGAGCCAGCGCCGCTGGACCTCGACGGACGGGGTGCCCCCCGCATACCCGCCGCCGACCGGACGCCCGATCCCCTCCAGCGCCGACAGGGCCTTGGCGTTGCCGATGCGACGTGCCTCGGCCAGGACCCAGTCGTACGACCGCTCTTCCTGGAGGCACCAGTCGACAACCTGAGCGGCGCCGACGTAGGCGGCGAGCCGGCAGGGCGCGCCGGCACGCCATCAGCACGCCGAGGACGGTCCCGAACGAGTGTCCGGCGAGGACCAGCGGCCGCCCGCCGGATTCCTCTCGGAGCCGCTCCACGAGCGCGAGCCCGTCCGCCACGAGGATGTCGAGCGAGAGGGTCGCGGCCGTCTCGTCGCCGTGGAACGAGCGACCGGCCCCCCGCTGGTCCCAGTCGACGACACGCCACTGGCGCTCGAGCCCGCCGAGATAGTGTCGCCGTGGGCCGTACTCGGCACCACCCGGTCCACCATGGAGGAGCAGCAGCGTCGGCGCCCCGGGATCGCCTCGCAGCGAGACCCACTGTCGAGCGCCGTTGAGCTCGACTCGTTCCAGCCGGTCTTCACGGAAGGGCCCCGCCCGTCGCCCTGGCCGGCGTCACCGGGCCGCTCGGCGTCACCGCGCCGCTCGGCGTCATCTGGCCGCTCGGTGACGGCGCGCAGAAGCACAACGGCAATCGCCATCCCGACCACGCCGATCACGATGAACGACACGACCGGTCCGACCACCTCTCCCGGCGTGAACGTGACTCCGGCGGCCACCTGGAAGACCGTCATCGCGATGAGGGCCGGCGCAAGGATGCAGCGTCACCACGAGAACGGTCGTCGCCAGCAGGTAGCCGAGAGCCGAGCGCCGCAGGACGAGGACGCCTGCGAGAAGGATGGACGGCGCGACCACCGCGAGGTCGAGGACGAAGGTCACGATCGTCGTGTATGTGCCGAGGATCGTGGGCGGCTTCCCTTCCGCGAGGCCCACCAGGATCGGCGAGAGCCAGATCACGGCCAGTCCCCCGAACGTCACGAACAGGAAGCCTGCGATGCCCCGAACGGGAAGGGTCGGCGCGACCGCGCGGCGCAGTCGATCGAGATCGACCGTCGCGAACGCGAGAATGAAGGCGAACAGGCTCGTCGAGACCAGGCCGATGTAGACGATGAACAGCTCGTTGTAGGCGGCACCGACGGCCATCGAGGCGTAGTCGTAGAGGAAGAACGCGAGCGTGCCTGATAGCAGGAGGTGCCCTCGGAGCGACCCGCGGGCATGGAGGCCCGTCGAGACCAGGAGCAGCGGGACGCCGATGGCGAGGACGACGAGATCGATCCGCCGGAAGCCCGCGCCCGTGAGCAGCATGTCGTAGCGGTACATGCCTTGGCCCAGGAGCTGGACCGTATCGCCCCGGATGGATGTCACCGACGTGGGCGCGATGCCGCCACCGGAGAACAGCCCGACGCAGGCGGCAAACGCCGCCAGGGCGGCGGTGAGCGTCGCCAGCGAGGTGAGGACACGGCCGTTTGTCATGCGCATTGCCCTGTCGGCTCCAAGAGGGTGGTCCGAAGCAGTCTCGGAAACGGTCGCCGCGGCGGCATAGAGCCGTTCGGGCCACTCGTTCCGATCCGCATGGGATGACCCTTCCAGCCAGTGCCCGCGCCGGGATAGGCTGTCCTCGCACATGACCGACAGCGACACCTTCCGCGGGACGGTCCGGTACTTCCGGGCCGACCAGGCATCCGCGCTGGCCGTCGTCGACCTCCCGCCGGATGTCACCGCCCGGCTCGGCGGACTGAAGCAGATCCGCGTCCGGGCGCTGGTCAACGGCCAGCCATTCGTCTCGAACACCATGCCCGGGGGTGGCGGTCGTCTCGCGTTGAGCCTCAGCCGCCAGATCGTTACCGCGACAGGTCTGCACTTTGGCGAGCAGGCCGACTTCGCGGTGGAGCGGCTGGCCCGTGAGAGGGCCCCGGGAGAAGGGCTTGACACCCGGGCGGGATGGCGTTATATATCGCGCTACGATATATCGTGACACGAAAGAAAGGTCGTCCCGCATGGTCGCCCCGCTCCCCGAGCTCGGCCGGTTCGCCGAGCCCGCGCTCCTCATCCTCGTCAGCCTGAGCGACGGTCCCAAGCACGGCTACGCCATCATGGCCGAGTCGAGCAGGGGACCGGCCGCCCGCTGGGTCCCGGGACCCTCTACGCGGCGCTGGCCAGGCTCGAGGAGCGCGGGCTCATCGAGGCGCTGGCGCCCGTGGACCGGCGTCGGCCGTATCGCCTGACGGCGCTGGGCGCCACCACCGTGGCCGAGCAGCTCCGGGAGCTCTCGGCGTTCGCCGAGATGGGCCTCCGCCGGCTCGGCCACCTCCCGGGCTGAGGGCGGCGCGTCCCATGATCGCCCTCCTCCTCCGCCTCTATCCCGCCCGGTGGCGGGCGCGCTACGGCGACGAGTTCGCTGTGCTCCTCGCGGAGCGCCGCCTGGGCCCGTTCGACGCTGCCGACGTCCTCCTCGGGGCGCTCGATGCCCACCTCCACTTGCGGGGGCTGGGTTCCTGGTCCGAACACCGAAGGGGGTTCCCATGTCTCTTCGTATCGGAGGGATCGCCGCCGCGCTCGGCGGCGCCCTATTCCTCGCCGGGTGGGTCTGGGCCGGGGTGGACCAGGCCGAATTCCGATCCGGGGTTCTGGCTGGCCCTCACCGGCACGGTCGCCCTGCTGGTCGGCCTCACCGGCCTGAGCGCATTCCAGGCCCGGACCCATCCCGCCCTCGTCTGGGCGGCGTTCCTGCTCCCGGCCGTCGGCGGCGCCGTCATGACACTCGGGATGATCGCCATGGCCCTGTTTCCCGACCGGCCGCTCGTCGGCGACCTGGAGGGGTGGAGCCTGTTCTTCCTGGGACTGCTCACCACGGTGGCCGGGTCGCTCCTGTTCGGGCTGGTGACGCTCCGGACCCGGGCCCTCCCGCGCTCCGGGTCTGCCGTCCTCGTCGTCGCATCGGTCCTGACCCTCCTGTCATTCGTCGGCTCGATGGGCCTGGGGGACCGGCTCCAGCCGGTCCTCATCGCGGCGTTCGCCGCCTTCCCTGTCGGCTGGATCGTCGTCGGTCTCCAGGCGATCCGGATCGACCGCCCGGTCATGGCGACGGGAGCGGCCTGACGCACGTCCACGCGCGTGACCCACGCGTCCGTGTCATGACAGCCACGGCCAGCCCTCGCCCCGCTGGCCGTGGCTCTCCCCGTCGCCGGTCGTTTGCCGGCCTGCTCGCGGCCGCGGCGGCGCTCGTCGCCTGCGCCCCCGCTCCGGCCGCGCCGCTCCGGCCACGCCCGCTCCGGCCGCGGTCCCGGTGTCGATCGAGGCCGCCCGCGCCGACCTTCTCGAGCTGATCACCGACGTGACGGCCGCCACCGCCTATCGCTACCAGCTGTCCGACGACCGTGGCCGCTCGATGGACACGGCCAAGGTCATCTGGATCCCCGAGGCCGACCGCTTCGCGGCCGTCTACCACGCCTGGTCGGAGGCGGACCGGGCATTCCACGTGTGGCTCGCCACGTCCACCAACCTGCTGGACTGGACCTCGGATGCGGAGCTCGGCGAGCTCGCATCCCAGCCGACGATCCGGGCCATGTCCGACGGCGGCTACCTGGTCGCCTGGGAGCAGGAGCCCGACCCGATCCACGTGGTGATCGAGTCATTCGCGACCTGGGGGGACCTCCGCGCGGGGATCTTCGCGCGACGGTTCGAGGTGCCCGTCACGATGCCGGCCTGCGGAGAGGGGACCCCGTCGATCGACGCCGCCAGCAACACGCGGGTGGACCTCGGGTTCCACTACCACGGCGATTGCGAACGGGACCGGCAGGCCAGCGGGACCACTGATGACTGGCGGACCTGGCATGCGGTCGCGCGGCCCGAACGCGACCAGGCGCTGATCGACCTGGGCGTCGAACGGCCACATCGGCGACCGCGACGCGATCCTGTTCGAGGGTCACGACCTGATGCTGATCGAGGGCCAGCTGGTCCTCGACGACTTCAGCTCCTGGCGCACGTTCCTCTACGACGACGAGACCCGCTCGGCCGAGCGGGTCAGGTTCCGGACGCACCAGGGCAGCGTCGCCTTCGCCAACCCGACGGTCGAGCAGGTCGAGATCGGCGGTAACAGCGCCATCCTCGTGACGCTGTTCCTGATGGGCGAAGGCGCGCCGAGCACCGAGGACGGCCCGCTCCTGTTCTACCGGACGCTCCCGCGGGTGTCCCAGCCGTGAGGCCGCCCGCGCCGATCCAGGGGTTCGCCACGGTCGAGGGTCCGAAAACCCCGTAGTCCTGTCGTGGTTCCCGCGGCCCATGACGGCCTATGGTCCGGCCATCGGAGCCCACGGCAGGAGCAGGGACAATGCTCGACATCGCACTCCCCACCGGGCACGCTCAGCCGCCGCCGGCCGTCGACCTCGTCGCCACGGGACTCGCCCGGGCGTTCGTGGACGCCATCGTCGCCGGTGACTTCGACAGGCTCGAGACCCTGTTCGCGCCCCATCTGCGATTCCGCGCCCTCACACCCAGGACCTCCCGGGAGGCCTCGACGGCCGCCGGTGCCCGCGCGATCGTCGAGGACTGGTTCGGCGAGACCCGCGAACGGGTGCTGCGGCGGATCGACGGTCGACCGCGTCGGCGACCGGCTCGCGATCGGGTACCGGCTCGAGCTGACCGAGGATGGCGAGCGGCTCGTCGTCCAGCAGCACGTCGTCGCCACCGTCGACGGGGCCGTGTTCCGCGACCTCGCACTCGTCTGCTCGGGCTTCCGGCCGCTCCCCAGCGATCCCGACGGCGCAATCGGGGCGCCCGGATCGGAGGCGCCGGCCGATCTCGACCGCGCCGGGGCCGCGGCTCTCCGGCCGGCGGCCAGCCTCGACGCGACGGGCCTGTCCTGCGCGACCCTGACGCCGACGATTGCGGCGACCGTGCGTGGGCTCGAGTTCGGGGCGCTCCTCGAGATCGTCACCGACGACCCCGAGGCCGAGGAGGGCCTGCGGTCCTGGACGAGGCTCACCGGGAACGAGCTCGTCTCGGCCGGAACCGGACCCGGCTCCGCGCTCCGGTTCGCCATCCGCCGAACGCCGCGAGACGCGGCCAACCAGCACCAGGAAAGGGACTGACTGATGGCCACGCTGCTCGTCAACGCCACTCACGGGCCGGCCGACCCGGAGCTGGCGACCATGCCTTTCGTCGTCGGCAACGTCGCCGCGACCGCCGACCAGGAAGCGATCGTGCTCCTGACGATCGAGGGCGCCTGGCTCGGGGTCAGGGGCCGTGCGGACGGAGTCGCCCACGCCGGCCTGCCGGCGCTGCCCGACGTGATGTCGCAGTTCGTCGCCAACGGCGGCCGGATCTGGGCGTGCGGTGCGTGCACCAAGCCACGGGGCATCACCCAGGATGACCTGGTCGAGGGTGCGACCATCGTGACGGCTGCCCAGGTCGTCGAGCTCCTTGCATCGGGCGCCGCATCGCTTACCTTCTGAGCCTGATGGTGCGGACCAGCGGGCTCATCGGCCGGGAGCACGAGACCCGGGAGCTGCGCGCCGCCGCCGCCTCGGCGCGCCGGCGGCGCGGCGGTCTGGTCCTCGTCGCGGGCGACGCTGGGATCGGGAAGACCGCCCTGGTCGCACCACGCGATCGAGGGTCGCCTCCCCGTCGTGCTGCGCGGCGCGGCGCACGCCTCCGGGGCCGCGCCGTTCGGCATGCTCGTCTCGGCGATCCGATCACATCCCCGCTGGCCGGCGATCGCCGTCGATGTTCTCCCGGCATCGGGGTTGACCGGCCGGTCCCTGGACGCCATCCGCTCCCTGTTCGGGGAGCTCGTCCCATCGCGCCGGCCGCGCGCCACCGGGGCGGAGCAGGCGGTGCGGGACGACGCCGGCGATCCGGACGTCACCCACGAGGCCATCTGCCGGCTGATCGACGGGCTCGCACGGATCGAGCCGGTCGCGATCGTCCTCGACGACCTGCAGCGCGCCGACCATGCCACGATCGACGCACTGCCCCGCCTCGCCCGGTCTGCCGCGCAGGAGGCGTTGCTGCTCGTCGGCATGTACCGCACCGACGAGGTCCCGCGCACGAGTCCCGTCCGGCGCCTCCGCGTCGAGATGCGGCGGGCCGGCCGGCTGCACGAGATCGTCCTCGGCCCGCTCGACGCCGGGTCGAGCTTTGCGCTGGCGGCCCGAACCCTCGGCGCCCGACCGGACGACCTCCTGGCCGGGCGGCTGTACGATCGCAGCCAGGGTTCGCCCCTGTTCATCGAGGAGCTGGCCGCGGCGCTCCTCGTCGACGAGGCGGTCGTGATCGCGGACGGAGTCGCGACGCTCGTGCGCGACGACCTGCCGATCCCGGGGACCCTGCGTGACAGCATCCTCGTCCGAGCCGACGGCCTGGCGCCCGCGGACCGGGTGGCGCTCGCGACGGCGGCCCTGCTCGGCGACGAGGTGGACACGGGGCTCGTCGACGAGCTGGCCGGGGGGAGCGACGCGTGGAGGCGCGCCGGGGTCGAGAGCGGCATCCTCGTCGTCCGCGGTGCGGGCAGGGTCGCGTTCCGGCATGGGCTCGTGCGCGAGGTCCTCCTCGACGATCTCCCGAAGGCCGATCGGCGGACCCAGCACCGCAGGATCGCGGGGATCCTGGCCGCGGGCGGGGCGGAGCCGCTCGCCGTGGCCGAGCACTGGCTGCTCGGTGGCGACCCGGGCGAGGCCGTCACGTGGCTCGTCGCCGCGGCGGAGGGGTCGCGCCACGTCCACGCCTATCGCGATGCCGCGAGCGCCTACCGGCGCGCGCTCGACGAGGACCGGGGGACGCTCGCCTCGCCGACCGACGTCCTCGAACGCCTGGCCGAGTGTCTCGAGCTGTCCGGCGATCTCGGCGAGGCGGCGCGCACGTGGGAGTCCGCGGCCGCGGCGCGGGCCGCGGACGGGCGTGGCGATCTCGCCGGCGAGGACCAGCGGCGGCGCGCGCGTGTGCTCGAGGTCCAGGGACGCTGGGCCAGGGCTCTCGAGGCACGGATGGCGGCCGTCGCGGCGTTCGAGGAGGCGGCGCGTCCCGCCGAGGCGGCGACGGAACGGCTGGCCGCCGCGGCCCATCTCCGGTCGGCGGCGAGCTTCACGGCGGCGCTCGGGCTCCTCGACACCGCACGCACGGAGGCGCGGGAGGCGGGTCGCGCGGACCTGGAGGCGCGGGCGATCGGGCTCGAGGGGAACGTCCTCGCCCGGATGGGCAGGGGCGACGAGGGGCTCCGGCTCGTCCGCGAGGGACTGACGATCGCGCTCGACGGCGGCCACACGACGGCGGCGGCCGAGCTGTTCCAGCGCCTCGCCGACTCCCTCGAGCACGCGGGCAGCTACGATCCGGCGCGGGCCGCCTACCTCGAAGGTGCCGACTACTGCCGGACGCGATCGATCGAGTCGACGGCGCAGCTCTGCCTCGCCTGCATGTCGGTGGTGCTCTGGCAGACGGGTCGCTGGTCCGAGTCCGAACGGACGTCGCGCGAGGTGATCGCCTCGACGGACGCCACGCTGCATGCTCGCGCCGTCGCCGAGGGCATGCTCGGGCTGGTGGCCGCCCTCCGTGGCAGCGCGGGGCGTGCGCGACCCCACCTCGAGGCCTCCTTCCAGGCCGCCCGGCGGATCGAGCTGGCGGCCATGGAGCTCCTCTCGACCTGGGGCCTCGCCGTCTGTGACCGGATCGAGGGCGACCTGCCCGGCGCGATCGACCGGTGCCGGCGACTGCTTGCCCGCTGGGAGCGCACCGAGGAACGGCACTACGTCGTGCCGGCCCTCCGTTGGACCGCGACTGTGTTCGCCGAGCATGGCGACGCGGCCGGGGTCAGGGCGTGCGCGGACGCGCTCGCGCGGGTCGCCGCCCAGACGGCGCAGCCCGAAGCCATCGCGGCGCTCGCGACGACGCTCGGCGAGGCCGCCCTGCTCGACGGCGAAGCCGACGCCGCGGCCGCGCATTTCGCGAACGCACTCGAGGCCATCTCCGCCCGGGACCTGCCCTTCGAGCGCGCGGAGATCGGACGTCGGACCGGAGTCGCCCTGGCCCGCGCCGGCCGGCGGACCGAGGGGGTCGCGGCGCTCGTCGCGGCGGCGCGCACCGCCCGGCGCCTGGGCGCCACGCCGCTCGGGGTCAGGGTGGCGGAAGACCTCGCCGACCTCGGTGAGCCGGTCGAGCGCCGGCTCGGCAGCCGGGAGGCTCTCCGGCTGGCCGACCGCGGCCTGACGCGGCGGGAGCTCGAGGTCATCCGGCAGGTCGCGCACGGCCGCACGAGCCGGGAGATCGGAGAAGCGCTGTTCATCAGCCCCCGCACCGTCGAGATGCACGTGGGCAGCGCGCTGACCAAGCTCGACTGCCGGACGCGTGCCGAGGCGGTCCAGCGGCTCGCGACGCTCGGCATGCTCGCCACGTAGAAGCGGGAAACACGGCGGACTCCCGGTACGCCTGCGCGCGCTACGGGAGCATCTCGAAACCCGCGGTTCGGAAGTCGGCGTCGAGGGCGATCACCCGCTCGATCCCTTCCCGGCGCATGAAGGCGAAGCTCGTCCGGTCGACGAGCGAGACCGATGATGCGACCGTATCGCGGAAGGCCGCGAGCGCGGTGGCATGCAGGTCGGCATCTACCGGCGCCACGTCCAGGGCCGGAATGACGCGGTCGATGAGGTCTGCCGTGACAGCCGGGCCATAGCGGCGACGCGCGACAGCAAGGGTCTCGACGATGACGTATGCGTGCGTCGCGAGGACCTCGGCTCGGCCGAGCGCGAACGCCTCGACGACTCCCGCGTGGGCCGGATCGTCGCGGTCCACGAGGGCGAGTATCCCGCTCGTGTCCACGAACAGGGTCACCAGCCGTCACCGGTCAGCTCGGCGTCGTGATCCCGGGCGACCAGGCCCGTTCCCGATGCGGCCGAGCCCGCCGCAGCCAGGAGCGTGTCGATGCGCTCGCGCCGCTGGGCATCCTCGTCCGGCACGACCCGGTCGACTGCTTCGCGGACGATCGCTGCAATGGAGACGTGCCGCCGGCGTGCCTCCAGGCGGAGACGCCGCATCTGGTCCTCGGTGAGGGAGACCTGCGTCCTGATCATCGCCAAATGATAACAGTCACATCAAATCTGATGTAGCCTGCCCTCGCCATAGCCCCGACCGAGCGCGGGGCTGGTCCAGGCCCTCGGCTCGTATCATCGGGCGATGACCACGCCCGCCGACCAGCAGCGCGACCACTGGTCCCAGACGTATGCGAGGAGATCAGACTTCCTCGGCTCGGATCCGAGCAGCGTGGGCCAAGCCGCGCTTGCCATGTTCCAGGCGGCGCGAGCGCGCGACCTCCTCGAGCTCGGGCCAGGTCAGGGTCGGGACACGATCGAGTTCGCTGCCGCGGGGATGGATGTGATGGCGCTCGACTTCGCGGAGGCCGGCATCGCTGAGATCGCCAACAAGGCCGCACGGACCGGCGTCGCGGGGTCGGTCCGAACCATCGTCGGCGACGTGCGCGATCCGCTCCCATTCGCGAGCGCGACATTCGATGCCTGCTTCGCGCACATGCTGTTCTGCATGGCTCTCACGACCGATGAGATCGTTCGCCTCATGGGTGAGGTCCGGCGAATCCTCCGACCCGGCGGCATCATCGCCTACACCGTTCGCACGACGGCAGACGCTCACTATCGGACAGGCGTCGATCATGGCGACGACCGCTGGGAGACGGGCGGCTTCATTGTTCACTTCTTCGACCGCGTGCTCATCGAGCGCCTCGCCCAGGGTTGGGAGCTTCTCGACATCGCCGATCACGAGGAAGGAAAGCTGCCGCGGCGGCTGTTCGCCGTCACGATGCGGCGATCGAGAGTCTGAAGGGAATGGAAGGATGAGCGAGCGAAGGACGATCGACGGCCTTCTGGCGGCCGCGCGCGACCGGATCGCGCGCCTCACGCCCCAGGCCGCCTACCGCGCCATGGCCGAGGGGGCCCTGCTGGTGGATACGCGGTGCGGCGACGACCGTCGCGGGACCGGCACGATCCCGGGCTCCGTCCACGTCCCCCTCTCGGTCCTGTTCTGGCGGCTCGACCCGGACTCCGGGTACGACGATCCGGCGCTATCGGACCTCGGGCGTGCCGTGATCCTCCTGTGCGCCCACGGCTACTCGTCCAGTATCGCCGCGGCGACATTGCGCGACCTCGGGTTCGGGCGGGTCGCGGACGTGATCGGCGGGTTCGAGGCGTGGTCCGCGGCCGGGCTGCCGGTCGTGCCGGACCCAGGCTGACGCCTCGGACGACAGATCCGGCGCGAGGGAGGTCCCGCCTTCGTCCAGCGGCATGTCAGGGCCCTTCAGCGACCGATCCTTTTGGGCCCGTCACGAGGGTTCAGATGGCCCTTGACACGGATCGTTGACCGGCGCCGAACCCCGCACCTATGATGCCCGGAGCGCACCGGCGATCATCGCGTGGAGCCGACGGGGCTCGCGCGCACGGGGACGAGGGTCAGCATGCGCCAAGCCGACGACAGGCCACCCGAGGAGCCACGGGTCGACGCCCGCCTCCTGCGCACGCGTGACCTCGTCGACCTCCGCCTCGACGCCCCGGGCTGCACGATCGAACCCACCGACGGCGGTGCCGAGCTCGTCGCCGGGCCCGACGCCTCCCTGGTCGTCCACTTCCCGCCGCAGCACCTGGGTGAGGAGGACTGGCAGGCTGGCGCCCCGCCACCACCCCGGCGAAGCCGTCCGCGACCGTCGAGCCACGTCGCCGCCGGGCCGACGCGGCTGGTCTACGAGCTGCCCGAGGGCACCCGCATCGCGCTACACGCTCGAGGAGGTGCTCGAGGCGCTCCCGGGTCTGCAGCTCGGGTCGCGCCGAACGCGACGCCCGCCGGCGAGGCGGCGTCGACGGCGGGCATCGAGCCGCCGGCCGACCTCGAGACCGCCATCGAGGCGCCGTACCACCTGGTCGTGTCCCCGAGCGCGCGCGGCGCGTTCCGGCACCGGAGCACCCCGATCGGGCCGCCGGACCGCCCGGAGCTGTGGCGCACGCACCTGACGGTGCGCGCGGACGACGGGACGTTCGACGACGAGCGACGCCGACCAGCGCATCGTCCGCGCCCTCTGGAACCGCGACAGCGAGCATCGCCGCCGCCGCGCGCTTCGACCAGCCGCTGATCCCGTTCGACCGCGACGCGATCGTCGACCCAGACCCACGGCGGCGACCCCGGCAACGCGGACGACGCCCCTGCTGGTCAGCAACCTGGCGCTGTCGAGCCTCGGCGCCTGGTTCGACTGGAAGCAGAGCTGGGAGTTCCCGTCGAACATCGTCGACTACCGCCACCAGGCGTACATGGGCCGTGACGGGTACGTGCGCGTGGCGTACCCGGGGTTCCTGTTCCCGTTCGGGCACCGGTGCTTCCTGGTGAAGATCACCGAGCGCGAGATCAAGCACCGCGACACTCCGGTCGCGTACCTGTGGCAGCGCTGGTTCATCATCGTGCGCCAGCCGACCCGGACGTACCCGGCCGACCGACCTGGACAACCCGTTCGGGCAGGTCACGCATCAGCCCGCTGGTGACGCCCGACATCGACGAGCCGCCCGACGGGCGGGCAGCCGTTCGTGCCGAGCCGGCGACGGCGTGCCCGTTCCCGTTCACGCTGACGACGGTCGACCGGGGCGGCGAGACCCGGACCTGGCCGGCGCCGCTCGTGTTCGTGCAGGCGGGCAAGGACGGGCCGCAGACGTTCGTGTTCCACGCCGAGGAGCGTCGCCGGGGCGGTACTTCCCGGTCCGCCAGATCCAGGGGCGCGGGCAGACTCTCGCGGTCGCGAAGCCGGTCAAGACGGGGGACACGTCCATCGAGGTCACGCACCTGGTCTTCGACGGCGAGATCGACTCGGCGAACGTGACCAGCCGGCCTTTCCTCACCGAGGCGCGCGCCGTCGTGCCGTCGATGCGGCACCTCGCCCCGCAGGCGCCGGCCGTCGACCTCGTGTTTGCGAAGCCGTACCTGGCGAACGGCCTGCCGGCGAGAGCGCTCGACGCCAGGCCCGTCCCCGGCACGCCCAACGCCGGCGAGCTGATCCTCGCCCTCAAGAGCGCCCCGGCCGCCGTGGACTTCACCAGCGGGTCGGACCGGGCCGGCGGGTTCGTCGCGCCCAACCTGTCCGTGCAGGGCATCTCCCGGGCGCTCGGCGCGATCGGGGAGAGCGGCAACGCGCCCTCGCCGTTCGACGCCGGCACGTTCGACCCGGCGTCGTTCCTGTCCGGGGCGATGCCCAGGCTGTTCGGCCTGTTCAGCCTCCTCGACCTGCTGGAGGTCGCGGGCTTCGACGAGGCCCCGGCCTTCGTGTCCGACGCGCTCGACGCCGTCACGAGGCTGCTCACGGAGGCGCAGCGTCTCAAGGCGGCGCTCGACGACGCGGAGGCGCGGCTGGCGGCCGAGGTCGCCAAGGCGGCCCACGGCGGCGCGCAGGCCGTCGCCCAGCACGCCAAGGACCAGCTCGACGCGCACATCGCCACCCTGGACGCCCACCTCGACGCGCTCATCGGCGCCGTCGAGGGGCTGCCAGGCGAACCCCGACTCCGTGAGCGCCGCCGCCGTCGCGCTCGCCGGCGACCTGCAGCCGCTGCTCGACGCGATCGGCGTCCCCGGCGTCCCCGCGGCCGTGCGATCGGCCCTCGAGAAGCCGGTGCAGACGCTCACGACCCTCACCGACATCGCCAGGGACGCGGCGGGCCTGGCGCAGATGCTCGAGGGAGCCGCAGGCGGCCAGGTCACCGCGCGGCTGGCCTGGCGGCCCGCGATCACGGCGTGGGGGCTGCCCGGCGCCCCGAACATCTTCAAGCCCGAAGGACACCCACGCCCTGCACATCGACGTCGAGGTGCGGGCGTCGGCCAGCGCGCCGCCGGCGGTCGACATCGTCGCGGAGATCGTCGACTTCGACCTCAACCTGATCGGCGACGGTGATGCCGGCCTGATGAAGCTGATGTTCCGGCGGGTCGGGTTCCACGCCGGGTCGGCCGGCAAGCCCGAGGTCGACGTCGTGTTCGGCGGCATCGGGTTCCTCGGGCCGCTGTCCTTCGTCGACCGGTTGCGCGAGCTCATCCCGTTCGACGGGTTCTCCGACCCGCCCTACGTGGACGTCGCCCCGGAGGGCGTGACGGCCGGCTTCGACCTCACGCTGCCCAACGTGTCGGTCGGCGTGTTCAGCCTCGAGAACATCTCGCTGGGGGCCGACGCCCGCGTCCCGTTCCTCGGCGACGCGATGACCGTCGGGTTCCACTTCTGCGCCAAGGACGCGCCGTTCCGGCTCACGGTGATGTGCGTCGGCGGTGGCGGCTGGCTCGTCCTGCGGGCGTCGCCCAAGGGGCTGGTGCTGCTGGAGCTGGGGCTCGAGGCATGCGCGTCGCTGTCGGTGGACCTCGGGGTGGCGTCGGGCTCGGTGTCGATCGCCGTCGGCGTCTACCTGCGGCTCGAGGCGGACAAGGGCCTGCTTCACCGCGTACTTCCGAATCCGCGGCGAGGTCGATGTGCTCGGCCTGATCAGCGCGTCGATCACGCTCGAGCTGTCGCTGACCTACCACTTCGAGACCGGCAAGCTCATCGGCCGCGCCTCCCTGGTGGTCGAGATCGAGATCCTGTTCTTCTCCGCGTCGGTGGAGATCTCGGTCGAGCGCAGGCTCGCGGGCTCCAAGGGCGACCCCACGCTGTACCAGGTCATGCCGCCCGACGACGACGGCATGAACGCCGACTGGGCCGAGTACTGCGCCGCGTTCGCTCCCGTGCCGGTGCCGGCCTGAGGCAGGAGGACCGATGCCCACCACCGTCCTCGCGACCGCCCTGCCCCACTCGCTGGCCGACGACGCGCCGTTCCAGCTCACCGTCTTCCTCACCCACAAGCTGGTCGACGGGCCCGAGAACGCGGTGCTCTCGGACTTCCCCGCGGCCGCGGACTGGGTGACGACGCTGACGGGGTGCACGTTCGGCCTCACGACGTCGCTCGACCCGAACGCCTCGCTGCCGCTGCGCGTCGTCTCGGCCGCAGACGCCGTCTCCTGGGCGGCCGTGCTCCCGCCCGGCACCCTGGTCGCCGCCTTCCCGACGCCCGCGCTGTCCGCCGAGACCTGGCGCACCAACCCCGCGAGCCGGCTGAGCGACCACGCGGTCGACCTGCACCTCGCCGCGATCACGGCGGCACCGACCCTGCGGCCCGGCCTCGCCGGCGACCCCATCGCCGGCGGACTGCTCCAGACGCTCGCCAACCTGGACCAGGGCGGACCGCTGTGGCGGCTCCTCCAGGACGCCCCCGGCCGCGCGCGCCGGGCGCTCCAGGTGCCCGGGCAGCGGCTGCGGGACGCGCTGACGACGATCGGGCCGCTCACGGAACCCGACGAGACCGACCCCGAGCGCGGCCACGGCGGTGAGATCCCGCCGCTGCCGCCGTACCAGTCGAAGGTCGTCGACCAGCCGTCGCCGGTCCAGGTGCTGCTGGACGACCCGGAGGCGGACCTGCGAGTGACCCGCCAGCTCGACGGGCTCGTCGGGCAGGACCTCGCTGCCGACCCGCAGCTGCGGCTGATCGTCGACGCCCACGCCATGCGGCGGTACTACGAGCGCCCGGAGCAGCCGCAGCAGGCGCCGCGCCGGGAGCCCGACCCGGACGCGCCCCCGACACCACGGCTGGACCGGCCGGAGCACGACTTCCACGCGCGGGTCGCGTCGTTCGGCTCGACGCCCGCCCTGCTCCGCCGCCTGGGGCTGGCGGTCGACGTCGTGCTCGACGGCGTCGACGCCGCCGGAGCGAGGGCCGCCCTCGCGGGCGCGACGTGGGTGAGCGTGACCCTCACGTCGCCGGCCGCCGACCTCGATGTGCTGCCGCCCCGGCGGACGTCGGTCCTGGTGGACGGCGTCGTCTTCGCGGCGAGGTCGAGCCGCGCCTGGGTGGGTGGGGCGCTGCCGCTCGGCGAGGACGAGTGGGTGGTGCTCGACGTCGACCCCGACGCGTCCGGGCTCAAGCTGGACCAGCACGCGCGGAACCTGGTCCGCCAGTACGCGAGCGAGGCCAACGGCGATCCCGCGACGTCGGCGCCCGGCACGCTGCGCTCGACGGGCTTCGCGCTCGCCCGGCGCGACCGGGCCACGCAGCTTCGCGGCCGGGTCCAGGAGGCCGAGCAGCTCGCCGCCGACGATGGCGCGCGCGAGCTGCTGCTGGACGACCTCGTGCGCGGCATCCGGGTCGAGGTGTGGGACGACGTCTCCGGGGAGTGGCACAGCCTGCACCGCCGCCGGGTGACCGTCACCGGCGAGGGCGACCCGCGGCCGACCGTGCTGGACGACGTCCCCGACGTCGGGTTCCTGCAGCTCTCGGCGCTCAACCGTGCGCCCGGTGACGCGGTGAACGGGTACTACCTGCACGAGGTCGTGGCCGGCTGGGACGGCTGGAGCCTGTCCGCTCCGCGGCCGGGGCTGACGATCGTGCACGTCGAGCCGCCCGGGCCTGACGGCGCGACCGAGGCCGTCGTCGGGACGCCTCCCGACGAGCCGATCGACGGCGCGCACACGACCGTACGGGTCGAACCAGCGTCGCTGCCGAGACTGCGGTACGGCACGTCGTACAGCTTCCGGGTGCTCGGCGTCGACCTGGCGGGGAACTCGGTCCCGCAGGTCCCGCGGCCGCGGCGGCGCCGGGTCGAGCCGGACGGCACCGCGGTCGACGCCGCCCGCAGGCACCTCGATCGGCTCCGGGCGCGGTACAGGGAGCGGGACCTCGCGGGCATCGCGGCGTCACGGCGGCAGTCCGTGATCGAGCACCTGCGTACGGGCAGGCCCGCCGCCGTCCGACTGCCCGACGAGCTCCTGTCCGGTGACGCGGGCATCGATGCGACGCTCGAGGCCCTGGTCGCGCAGGCTGTCGGCGGCGAGCGCGCCGAGCCCGCCGCGCAGCGGCTGTTCGACGACGTCGCCGCGGCGGCGCGCATCCTCGCCGAGTCGCGCGAGACCCTGCGCGTGCGGCCGCAGCTGGCGATCGAGCCGGGCGATTTCGCCCGGCTCGTCCGCAACGACGACCTCCTGCTGCCCGACGAGCTCCGCCGGCCGACCCGGGCCATCGTCACGACCCCTCGGCCGTACCTGCGCTGGGAGCCGGTCCCGGCGCCCGCGCTCGTCGCACGGCAGGAGCTCGGCACCGGCGAGCAGCCGGCCCACCTGGTCGTCCGAAGCGGCATCCCCGACGCGCCCGGTCCCGACGCGCCCGGTCCCGACGGGCCGGGTCCCGACGCCCGTGCGAGCTCCGAGCGACACATCGCACCCCCCAAGGCCACCCAGCTCGAGGCCGAGACCGCGGGGTGCTTCGACGCGGCGATCGGCACCGGCGACGCGGCCGAGATCCGGCGCCTGTACGCGGTCGCGCTGGCCGAGCGCGGCACGCTGCTGGACCAGTTCGTGCCCAGCCTCACCGACCCGCGCACGCCGGTGGAGCAGCCGGGGATCGCGCTCGTCGACCGCCCCGGTGCCGACGTCGGCTCGGCCCATCGCGCGACCCTGGCCGACATCACGGCGGACCGCGGCCGGCCCATCGGCGAGGGTCAGTACGTCGTGCACGACACCGACGCGTTGCGGCTGCCGTACCTGCCGGACCCCTACGCGGCCGGCGTCTCGCTGGTGTTCTACGAGGCGGGCGCGCCGCACCTGCTGCCCGAGCCGCGCGCCCTCCAGGCGGTCACCGTCCCGTATCCGGGCACGTGGCCGGCGCTACAGCCGCTGCGGCTCGTCGTCGAGCGCGGGGATGTGCTCGACGCCCGGGTGGTCGGGCACGAGGTCCAGGTGGCCGTGCCGCCCGGTGAGCAGGTGCGGGTCGCGGTCTCGAGCACCCTCGACGTCGCCGCGCTCGAGAGCTTCGGGCTGTGGCGCTCCCACCTGGCGAGCGTCGCCGACCCCGCCGACGGCTACACGACCGACGAGGTCGTCGCAGCGGCCGCGCTCATGCGCGCGGCGGCGTCGGGCTGGACGTGGTGGCTCACGCCCTCGGTCGACGTCCGCCTCGTGCACGCGGTGCCCGCGCCGGTGCGACCGCCGGAGCTGTCGGGGCTGGGCCTCTTCCTCCGGCCGCCCGGTCGCGCCGTGGCGGCGCTCACCGGCCTCGTCGACGTGCACGGGTCGAGCACGGACCTGCTCGTCGTGCGCGCGTCGTGGACGGAGCAGGTGGACGATGTCACGGCGTCGGGACCACAGGAGGTGACCAAGTCCGACGTCGTCGTGCGCTCGCCGGTCGGGGAGCGCGAGACGACCGGCGTCCTGTTCCTCTACGACTTCCAGCCGAGCGGGCCGCTCGCGCAGGCGCTGGGCGGCGTGGGTTTCCACCGCATGCTGCAGACGTTCGAGGACACCCACTACCGACGCGTCACCTACGTGCCTGCGGGGACCACGCGCTATGCGGAGTTCTTCGAGCCGTCGCAGATTCCCGCGGACCCGGTGGCGGGCACGCCCGTGGTGCTCGACATCCCGTCCTCGGCCCGCCCGGCCGCGCCCGTGGTGCTCGACGCCGTGCCGCTGCTCCGCTGGGGGCAGGAGGCGGAGCCCGACGAGCCGTTCGCGTGGCGCCAGGTGCGCCGCTCGGGCGTCCGGGTCTGGGTCGCGCGGCCGTGGTTCTCGTCGGGCGACGGCGAGCTGCTCGCCGTGCTGGTGTTCGACGCCGACGAGTGGGTGCCGGATGCCGACCCGGGCGCCCCCTGGAAGCGGCAGCCCAAGGCGCAGCAGGCGCCCGACGGCGCGACGAGCCTGTGGGCCGCGGACCCGATCGTCCAGCACGGCGGCGGGACGTCGACGCCAACCGTGCCGCCGCTGCTCACCTTCGACCAGCTGGTCCTCGACCTCGTCGAGACCGCGGCGGCCGGGAGCGTCGGCATCAGGCCGCCCCTGGGCGGCGAGGTGGCGGGCGGGCGCGACCGCGGGTGGCCGGACGGTCCCGGCAACCCCGTCGCCGTCGCCGGCTCGATCCCGCTGCGCGACGTGCGCGGCCATCCGTCGGTGCGGGTCCTGGGCTATCGGCCGGAGTTCGACGAGGCCTCCGGGCGCTGGTTCGTCGACGTCGCGCTGCAGGAGACTCCCGCGCTCTGGCCGTTCGTGCGGCTCGCGGTCGCGCGGTACCAGCCGCACTCGATCGCCGGGTGCGAGCTCTCGCCCGTCGCGCTGACCAGCTGGGTGCAGCCGCTGCCGACGCGGACGCTGACCGTGAGCAGGCCGGACTCGCGCCACGTGCAGGTGACGCTGACCGGCGTGGTCAGCTGGCTCCGGTGGGACCCGCACGGTGCTCCCGGGCTGGCCGGCGAGCAGCTGAGCGCCGACAGCCCGACGGGCGACGCCGCCGTGCGGGCGGCTCGGCTGCAGGAGTCGCGCACGGTGCGGGCCACCGTCCAGAGCCGGCGGGAGGGGGCCGGGGACCTGGAGTGGGAGACGGTGTCGTCCTTCCTGCTGCTCGCGGTGAGCGTCGAGGAATCCGGGGGCTTCCGGGCCACGTGGACCGGTTCCGTCGTCCTGCCGGAGAACGCCGGGACGCCGGCCGGGGATGCGGCGGGCTACCCGGGGCTGCGGCGGCCCGGCGGGCCGGAGTCGACGTGGCGGGTGCTCGTGGAGGAGCACGAGCTGCTCGACGCCGATCCGGCGGTGCCCGGCGCGGCGGCGGTCCCGGTGCCGCGGCTGGTCTACGCGGACACCGTCGCGCTGTAGCGGCGAGGCATCCGACGACGTACGGCCGTTCCCGGATCCTGCCGCGGGCGACGGCGTCCTCCGCGGCGGCCATGTGGCGCCGCGAGCCGCCCACATGCACGACGCCCGCGCGCGCCGTCCGCCCATCGCGCCATGGGATCGGCCCGTCCAGGGCCTAGTCGATCCTGAACACCCCTTCTCCGTACCGGAACCGCTCGAGGCGCCGCCGGTACCGGGCCGGGAGCCGGTCGCCGGCGATCTCGCCGATCTGGGCGGGCCTGACGGGATGCTCGAGCCCGAGATCTGGAAGCTCGTGTCCTGGTAGCGGATCGGGAACCGGTCTACTGTTTGGCGCTGGAGACCGTACCTCGAGGTGCTGACGATGACGACTGCAGCCAATCCAGCCACCGGGTCGACGGGTGTCGGGGCGTACGCCGACGTCAACGGCGTCCACCTGTACTACGAGACGCATGGCTCAGGGCGGCCCCTGGTCCTGCTCCACGGGGGGCTCGGTTCGATCGAGATGTTCGGCCCGGTTCTGCCGGCCCTGGCCGACGGTCACATGGTCATCGCCGTCGACCTCCAGGGCCACGGGCGGACGGCCGATGTCGATCGACCGCTCAGCCCGGTCCTCATGGCCGACGACATCGCGGCGCTGGTGCGACATCTCGGACTCGAGCGCGTCGACCTCGTCGGCTATTCGCTCGGTGGCGGAGTCGCGTTTCATACCGCCCATCGCTACCCGGAGCTCGTCCGGCGGCTCGTCGTCACGTCGGCGCACATCCGGTACGGGGCGATCTATCCGGAGATGCTGGCGCAGCAGGCCCAGATGGGCGCCGCCGTCGCCCCGGCTCTCAAGGACACGCCGATGTACCAGACGTACGCGCGAGTGGCACCGAGGCCGGAGGACTTTCCGCGACTGCTCGACAAGATCGCGGCCTCGCTCAAGACGCCATTCGACTTCACCGAGGAAGTCAGGGCGCTGAGGGTCCCGACGATGTTCGTGGCGGCCGACGCGGACATGGCGCCGCCGAGTCACTACGTGGAGATCTTCGAGCTCCTCGGCGGTGGCCGGCGCGATGGTGGGTGGCAGGGCGAGGGCCGACCCGACGGCGGTCATGCCCTCGCGATCCTCCCGGGCCTCACCCATTACGACATCGGGATGTCGCCACTCCTCGCCCAGGTCTCGATCGCGTTCCTGGACGCGCCCGGGTGATCGTCGCCGGAGTCGTGGCCTCAGCCCGCGGTTAATCCTCCGATCACGATTTCGATCGTAGGCTCTTCCGACATCCGCGGGCGGGGCCCCTGGCCAACCGGCGCATCCGTGCGTCGGCCAACGGTCCCGCCCGGGCGCCCCGGAGGACAGCCGCATGACCCCTTCGTCGACCAACCCATCGACCAGAGAGCCGACGACCGTCCGGGTCGCGATGTGGAGCTCGCGTCACCGCTGGCCGGTCTTCGCCGGCTGGTTCATCGCGATGATCGGGCTGTTCATGGTCAGCCAGGCCATGGGCGGGATCCGCGCCGACGATCCCAACGGCAACCCGAACCAGGCCCAGACCGAGTCATCCAGGGCGTACGCCGTGTTCAGCGTCGGGGGCAACGTCACGCCCTCCGAGGACGTCACGGTCGTCATCAGCCACCCCAGCCTCCACGTGACAGACCCGGCCTACCAGGCGTTCGTGGACCAGACGGTCGCCGGTCTCAAGGGGCTGACGATCTCCGACGGTGGCACCACCGTGCCCGCGTTCGATGATGTCCAGGACCCGATGACGTCGCCGCCGCAGATGGGCCTCGTCTCGCCGGGCGGGTCGGCCGTCCGGATCATCGGCAGGATCACCGGGGACCAGGCGGTCGTCGACCGGCACCTGGTGCCGGTCCGGCCGGCCATCGCAAACCTCGAGGCGGCCAGCGGCGACTTCGTGGTCCACTCGGTGAGCCAGACGCTCACCAACGAGGACATCACCAACCTGATCAACAGCGGCCTCGATCGAACGTTCATCACGATCGGCCTCACGTTCATCATCCTGCTGATCACGTTCGGGGCGTTCGTGGCCTCGGTCATTCCCATCGTGCTCGCGATCACGGCGCTGCTCGGTGCGTTCGGGATCCTGGGCATCTTCAGCCAGCTCGTCGCGCCCGCGAGCCCGTACGCGACGCAGCTGGTCGTCCTGATCGGGCTGGCGGTCTCGGTCGACTACTCGCTGTTCATGATCACCCGCTTCCGGACCGAGCGGCGCCAGGGCCGGCCGAAGCTCCTGGCGATCGAGATCGCCAGCAGCACCTCGGGTCGCGCCGTGTTCTTCAGCGGGCTTGCGGTGATGATCTCGATCGCCGGCCTGTTCCTGATCGACGTGTCGATCTTCCGGTCGATGGCGGTCGGCACGATCGGCGTCATCTTCGTCGCGATCGTCGGCAGCCTGACCTTCCTGCCGGCCACGCTGTCCATCCTCGGGGACCGGGTCAACACGGGCCGGGTGCCGTTCTTCGGCCGGGAGCGCGTCGAGGGGACCGGAGCCTGGGCCACGTTCGTGACGACGGTGATGCGTCATCCCGTCCCGTGGGCGCTCGGCTCGGCGGGCTTCCTGCTTCTGCTGGCGAGCCCCTGGCTCCACCTGCGGATCGGGGTGACCGACTTCACCTCGTTCCCCGACGAGATCGACGGCGTCCAGGCGGTCAAGATGCTCGACGCGGGCTGGCCCCGGGGCAGCACCGAGAGCCTGCAGGTGGTGGTCACCGGCTACGACCGCGACGATACCAAGGCGGCAGTCGAGGCGTTCAAAACCTCGGGACTCACGGTGCCCGGGCTCAGCGGCCCGGCCACGGTCACGCCGTCCGAGGATGGGAAAGCCGCGCTGATCTCGTTCACGATCGGGGGGACCCAGAACGATCCGGCGACCCAGGCGATCGTCCGCGACGTGCGCTCGACGGCGGCACCTGCCGCGTTCGGCGCCCTCTCCGGGGTCGACGTCTACGTCACGGGGAACGCCGCGAGCGCGCTCGACATCACGCAGATCTACCTCGACGCCATCCCCCTCGTCATCGGCTTCGTCCTGGGGCTCTCGTTCCTGCTATTGCTCGTCGTGTTCCACTCGCTCGTCATCCCGATCAAGGCGATCGCCCTGAACCTGCTCTCGACGGCGGCGGCCTTCGGGGTGATGGTCGCCGTGTTCTCCGACGGGCTGGTGGGCAACGCGCTCGGGCTCGCCCATTCGAGCGTCATCGAGAGCTGGGTGCCGATCTTCGTCTTCGCCATCCTGTTCGGGCTGTCGATGGACTACCACGTGTTCATCCTCACCCGGGTCAAGGAGGCGCGTGACCGGGGCCTCGACTCGCGATCGGCGGTCGCCAAGGGGATCTCGATCACGTCAGGGACGATCACCAGCGCGGCGACGATCATGGTCCTCGTCTTCGCCGCGTTCATCACGATCCCCTTCGCCTTCATCCAGGAGCTCGGCCTGGGGCTCGCGGTCGCGGTCCTGCTCGATGCCACCGTCGTGCGGAGCATCCTGCTGCCCGCGACCATGACCCTCCTGGGCGACTGGAACTGGTGGCTGCCCTCCTTCCTGCGGTGGCTGCCCAGGGTCACGATCGAAGGCGAGCCCGAGGCGGAGCTCGGGAGCGAGGTGATGCCCGCCGTGTCCGCGTAGGGTGCGAGCTTCCGCCCGGTGCCCGTCCGCATGGCTGTCTGCCGTGATCAGGGGATGGACGGCGCGGCGACTGGACGCGTTCGGGGCTCGTCGACGGTGCGCGGGACCGTGAACCGCCGCAGGCGCAGGGCGTTCGACACGACGGTGACCGAAGAGAGCGCCATCGCGGCCGCGGCGAAGATCGGGTCGAGCAGCATCCCGGTTGCGGGGTAGAGCACGCCCATCGCGATCGGGATCAGCAGCACGTTGTAGCCGAAGGCCCAGAACAGGTTCTGGCGGATGTTCCGCATCGTCGCCCGGGACAGTGAGATCGCCGTGACGAGGCCGCGCAGGTCGCCCGACATGAGGGTCACGCCGGCGGACTCCATCGCGACATCGGTACCGGTGCCCATCGCGACCCCGACATCGGCCGACGCGAGCGCGGGGGCGTCGTTGACCCCATCGCCGACCATGGCGACGACATTGCCCTCGGCCTGCAGCGCCAGGATGGCCGCAGCCTTGCCGTCGGGGCGGACGTCCGCGACGACCCGATCGATGCCTGCGGTAGCTCGCGATTGCCTCGGCGGTCCGTCGGTTGTCGCCGGTGAGCATGGCGACCGTGATCCCGAGCCGTCGCAGCTCGGCGACGGCCTCGGCCGATCCTGCCTTGAGCGTGTCTGCGATCGCGATGACGGCGGCCGCCCGGCCGTCGATCGCCGCGAAGACCGGGGTCTTGCCGTCGGCCGCCAGGGCGTCGGCCGATGTCACGAGCGCCGACGCGTCGACTCCCTGCGACTCGAGGAAGCCGGGGCGACCGACGAGGATCCGGTGGGCACCGACGGTCGCCGACACCCCGCCGCCGGCGACGCTCAGGAAATCGGCCGCGTCCGCGAGGACGAGCTGGCGGGTCTCGGCCGCTTCGCGCACGATCGCGTCGCCGAGCGGGTGCTCCGAGCCGCGCTCCGCCGCCGCGACAAGGCCGAGGATCGTGTCTTCGTCGAGCGCGCCGTCGGCGCGGACGATGTCGGTGACCCGCGGCCTGCCCTCGGTGAGGGTGCCGGTCTTGTCGAGGACGACGGCCTTGACCGAGCCGAGCCGTTCGAGGGCCTCGGCGTCGCGGAACAGGACGCCGTTCTCGGCTCCCTTGCCCGTCCCGACCATGATCGAGGTCGGCGTCGCGAGGCCGAGCGCACACGGGCACGCGATGATGAGGACCGCCACGGTATTCAGCAGGGCGAGGTTGAACGCAGGCTGCGGGCCGAAGGCAAACCAGACGACGAAGGTGAACGCGGCGAGTCCGAGGACGACGGGCACGAAGTAGCTCGTCACGACGTCGGCGAGGCGCTGGATCGGGGCTCGCGAGCCCTGGGCCTCGGACACGAGCCGCACGATCCTCGCGAGGACCGTGTCGGCGCCGACGCGGGTCGCTCGGAACGTCAGGGTGCCCGTCGTGTTGAGCGTGCCACCGGTGACCAGGTCGTCGGCGCGCTTGGCGACGGGCAGGCTCTCCCCCGTGATCATGCTCTCGTCGACGCCCGATGCGCCGTCGGTGACGACGCCGTCGACGGCGATCGTCTCGCCGGGTCGGACGCGCACCAGGTCACCGACCCGGACCTCCGCGATCGCGACATCGACCTCCGCTCCGTCGCGGAGGACCCGCGCCGTCCGCGGGGCGAGGTTGATCAGGCGCCGGATGGCGTCCGACGTGTGGCTCCGGGCGCGGGCCTCGAGGAACCTTCCCATCAGGATGAGCGTGATGATCGCCGCCGACGTGTCGAAGTACATGGGCAGCGCCTCGCCGTCCATGCCCAGTCCGGCGGCGATGAAGAACGCCGGGAACAGGATCGTCGCGACACTGTAGCCATAGGCCGCGGACGTGCCGACCGCGATGAGCGTGTTCATGTCGGTGGCCCTGTGGCGGAGCGCCTTGATGGCACCGACGTAGAAGATCGACCCGGCCCAGAACTGCACGGGCGTCGCGAGAGCCAGCTGGAACCAGGGGTTCACGAGGAACGCAGGCAGCCATGGGGCGATGGTCATCCGGGCGAGCCCGAGGATCAGCGGGAACGTCAGGATGGCCGAGATCGTCAGCCGTCGGCGCAGGTCGGCCGCGTGTCGGGCCGCCGCCTCGTCGCGCTCCGCCTTCGCGGCCGCTGCCTCCGCCACATCAGTCTCGTGATCGGCGCTCGCGGCCTGCTCGACGCGGGCGACGTAGCCCGCGGCATCGACCGCACCCACCAGGTCGGCGACGGTGACCAGGGCCGGGTCGTAGCGGACGGTCGCGGATTCCGAGGCGAGGTTGACGTTGGCCGTCTCCACGCCCTCGACCCTGGACAGGAACCGCGTGATCCTGTTGACGCAGGACGCGCAGGTCATTCCTTCCACCGGGAAGGACACGATCTCGATGTGGGGGAGGGCGGGGGTGGTCATGCTCGGCTCCGATGATACTCCTGGGGAGTATGGTGCAGGTGTTGTCGAGCGGGCTTGTGCGGGTGGGTCGGCCGCCGTTCAGCCGGAGCGCCGGCGGGCTGGACCGTGATCGAGCCGTAGTACATGCCCATCGAGCAGGTGTAGTCGAGATTGCCGGCCGGCAGGGCGGGCAGGTCGATCACGTTGTCGCCGGGCACGAGGATGACTTCGATGTCGAGGCTCGGCACGACGATGTAGGCGGAGCACGGTCGCCGACGAGCGGGAGTCGACGTGCCACCTCGTCGGGATGCCGGCGGTGATCGTCGGCGTCAGCCGGCCCGTAGCCGCCCTCGTCCTGGTAGGTGCGCAGCTCCTGCACGGCCGGGAGGCGTCGCCGTCGGCGTCGCTGCCGCGCCCGGCCGGCCGGCGGCGGGGCTGGCGGACGAGGGGTCGACCGCAGTGGCCGGTGACGGGGCCGGTGTCGACGCGGGGGTGACGACCGCGGCCAGGTCGGCGGGTGCATCGACGACCGTGATCCTGCCGCCGTACATGCCCATCGCGCAGCTGTAGTTGATGGTCCCGGCACGGAGGGCGGGGAGGCTGAACGTGTTGGGGCCTTTCTCGAGCCGCGCCCGGATGTGGAGGTCCGGTGCGAACAGCGATGCCGCGCATGTCTCGGTCGTCGAGGACTGGATCGTCCAGGTCGTCGGGTATCCCGCGTAGATCACGATCTCGGCCGGGCTGTAGCCGTCGGCGTCCTGGAAGGTGGTGATCGCCTGGACGCCGTCCGGACCGAGCGTGCCCGGCATCGGCGCCGCGGCGACGCTGCCGACGATCGACGGGAGAGAGAACCCGGACAGCCGGAGGCCGGCGCTGCCGTTGAGCAGCGCAAACCCGATCACCACGACGCCGACGAGGCGCATGAGGGTGGGCCTGGCGCGGCCGGGCACGACGATCGGCAGGCCGGCGAGAGCGAGGAGCCCGGGCGCAGTGCCGATGGCGAAGGTCCCCAGGAGTGCGGCCGCGAACAGCGGATTGCCCGTCGAGAGCGCGTAGATCTGGATGGCCTGGGTGAAGCCGCACGGCAGGAAGAACGAGAGGGCGCCGAGCATGCCGGCCCGCCCGTCGGAGTAGGCGCCCCCGCCGCCGTCGCCAAGTCCGAGGCGGCCACCGAGACCCATGGGGAGCGTCGGCGACCACCCGGCGAGGCGGGGGGAGAGGCCGGTGAGGCGGGTGCCGAGCAGGAGCATCACGACCGCGACCGCGATCATCAGGAAGGCCGTGAGCATGGGCGGCATCGTGAGGCTCGCCCCGACGGCCCCGAGCACGGCGCCGAAGACCGCGTAGCCGGCGATGCGGCCGGCGACGAACAGGGCGGCAGGACGCAGCGCCGCGGCGCCCGCCGAGGTCTGGACGCCGGGACGCGTAGGCCGCGGAGAGCCCGAGCACGAGACCGCCGACGAGCGCCATGCATGTCGACACGCCCGCCGCGAGCCCCAGCAGGAGTGCGACGACGAGGCCGCCCTTGGAGAGGTCGCCGGCGCCCGACGCAAGGCTGCCGATCCCCGTGACCTGGGCCATCACGGCGAGAGCCGCGACGACCAGCACCCCGACGCCGGCCGTCGCCCAGATCCTGGGGTCGCCCACCAGCCAGGGCGTCTCTCCAACCTCGTAGCCGGCCTCGGCGAGTGCCGCACCGATGGCGGCCGCCGGGACCCGCGTCGTGCTCTCGACCTCGACCCGTCCGCGGACGGCCGACGCGTTGACCTGCACCACGCCGGGCAGGCGACCCACGTGGCGCTCGATGCGGACCTCGCAGGATCGACAGGTCATGCCCTTCACCGGCACGGTTGTCGAGATCGTCCCGGTCGTGGTGGCGACGCTCCGGAGTTCAGGCGTCCCGGTCGGCGACGGGCGTCGCCCCATGCGGTACTCCCGCCGCTCGACGGCGCGGCGGTGCAGGTCGTCCGCCTCCACCGGGCCGTCCCCGGCGCTCGAGGGGACCGTGCGCGCGACCCCTGGCTCGGGTGCATGCGCTCGGGTTCGATTGCGGTGACGGCTCATCGGGACGCCTGCTCCTGGGGACACGGGGCTGATGGAACAAGCGTGGAGGATGGGTCGCCGCACGCCAATGGAGCGAGGCGCAAGCCTTCCTCAAGTTTCGGTCAAGCCCGTCGGCGCCCCAGGCGACGCTCGATCAGGTGATCGGCAGGCCTCGCCGGGCTGCGCGACGGCGCCTGACCCTTGCTCAGTCCGCGGGCATCTCGACGTGGAAGGTCGAACCGCGCCCCGGACCCGCGCTCTCCGCCCAGGCGCGCCCGCCCATCGCCTCGGCGAGCGCCCGCACGATCGCCAGCCCGATCCCGGACCCGCCGGCCGCGCGACTCCGCGCGGCATCGACCCGGTAGAAGCGCTCGAACACCGCCTCGAGCTGGTCGGGCGCGAGTCCCGGGCCCTGGTCGGAGACGGACAACCTGACGCGATGGCCCGCGACGGCCTGGGCGGAGACCGTGATCCTCGACTCGTCGGGCGCATGGCGGAGCGCATTGGACAGGTAGTTGGACACGATCTGGGCGACGCGGTCGCCGTCCGCCAGGGCGACGACGCTGCCTACCGGGAGCTCCAGGTCGATCCCGCGTGCCTGCGCCTGCGCCCTGAAGTTGCCGCCGACCTCGCGGGCCACCTCGGAGACGTCGACCGCGTCGAGGCGAAGGGGCAATTGGTGAGCCTCGGCGCGCCACAGCTCCGAGAGGTCCGTGACCATCCTCGTCAGGCGGGCAGTCTCGGCTCGCAGGAGGTGCCATGTCTGGGCGCTGGGCCCGATCACGCCGTCCTCCAGGCCTTCGAGGTAGCCGTCGAGGGTCGTGAGAGGGGTCCGGAGCTCGTGGGCCACGTCGCCGACGAGCTGGAGCCGGCGCCGCTCGGTCGCCTCGAGCGAGCCCGCCATCTCGTTGAAGGACGTCGCCAGCTCGCCCAGCTCCCCTGGCTCGTCGACCGGAACCCTCTCGGCGTAGTGCCCTCCCGCGACACGCCGCGCCGCATGTGCGAGCGTCGTCATCGGACGGGCGATCCGCGCGGCGACCGCGAGGCTGACGATCGTGGCGGTGACGATCGCGATGACCGTCGCCGCGAGCAGGGCCTCGCGCATCGCATCGGTGAACGCCGCCTCGGTCGCCTCGCCCATCGCCTCGCCGAGGGGGTCGCCGGGCAGGTGGCCCATCGCCTCGGCGAAGTACCCGGGTCCCACGAGCAGGACCGCGACCCCGACCGTCCCGAGTGCCGCCACGACCACCACGAGGAACGCGGCGAAGAGGCGAGCCCGCAGCGAGCGGGGCAGCATCACGTGGCCTCGCGGAGCCGGTAGCCGACGCCGCGGACCGTCTCGATGAACCTGGGGCTCGCCGGATCGTCGCCCAGCTTGCGCCGGACATTTGCGACATGGACGTCGATCAGGTGGTCGTCCCCCGAGAACTCGGGCCCCCAGAGCTCCCCGAGCAGCGCCTGGCGTGCCACGACGATCCCCGGATCACGGGCAAGGACGGCCAGCAGGTTGAACTCGAGCGCCGTGAGGTCGACAGGGTGGTCGTCGACCCGGACCGTGCGCCTGCCAGTGTCGAGGTCGAGGCCCGCGGGTGGAGCGGTCGATGGACCGGTGCGGTCGCGCTGGCGCCGCAGGAGGGCCTTGATGCGCGCGACGAGCTCCCGTGGCGAGAACGGCTTCACGAGGTAGTCGTCCGCCCCGACCGTGAGCCCCATGATCCGGTCGATCTCCTCGCCGCGGGCCGTGAGCATCAGGACGTAGGCACTGGAGAACGTGCGGATCCGGCGGCAGACCTCGACGCCGTCGACGCCCGGCAGCATCACGTCGAGGATGATCACGTCCGGTTCGGTGGCACGCACCGCCTCGATGGCGGCGGTCCCGTCACCGACGCTGGTGACGGCCCAGCCCTCCCGCTCGAGGTACCCGGTCACGAGGTCGACGATCGGCGGCTCGTCGTCGACGACCAGGATGCGGGGCGACGGTCAGTTCCATCAGCGCAGTGTGCCATCGGCGGACGACCCACTTCCGATCGCGTGAGGCACGGGGACGAGATCGCCGTAACGTTCGGCGGACGATTGACCCTCATGATGGCGGCATGTCGACATCGGTTCGCCGGTCCCGATCCAGGGGCACAACAGGACATGCCGTTCGTCCCGAGCTCATCGCGGTCGGGGTCGCCGTCGCCGTGGCCGTCGCCCTCTCGGGGGCGAGCCTCGTCGCCGATCCAGCATCGGCGATCACCCTGGCGATGGCGGCGCTCTACGGGCTGGTCGGCGTCCTGCTGGCGATCCGCCGCCGCAGACAACCCGATCGGCTGGATCTTCCTCGCGATACTCCTCATGTTCGCGAGCACGACCGCCGCCGACGGGCTCGGCGGCACCGCGGTCAGATCGGGCGCCCCGCTGCCGGGCGGGCTGCCTCTCCTCCTCATCTGGGTGGACACGTGGGCCTACGCCGCTCTCTTCGGGCTCTACTACGCCCTGACCGTCATCTTCCCGTCGGGTCGTCTGCCCGCCGGTCGCATCGGGCGGGCCACCGCGATCTCGTTCGTCGTGCCGGTCGCCGCCGATCGCGGCCGGTGGCTTCGGTCCGCACCTGGCGGGCAGCTTCAGCTCGGCATACCTGGGCCGCACCCTTGTCAACCCGGCCGCCCTGCTGCCGGTCCCGGACGGGCTGGATGGGCTGCTCGAGATCGCGACCATCGGGCTCCTCGTCGTCGGCGTCGCCTCGATGATCGTCCGGTTCCGACGAGCGCGCGGGATCGAGCGCGAGCAGTTCAAGTGGCTCGTCGCGTCGCTCGCGTTCACCGGGGTCCTCATCGTGGCGACCGTGGCGGTCGTCGTCGTCGGTGCCGAGGGTCGGCACCGGCATCTGGATCTTCGCGCTGCTCGGCTACGCGACGATCCCGCCGTCGGTCGCGATCGCCGTCCTGCGCTACCGGCTGTACGAGATCGACCGGATTGTCAGCCGCACGGTCGGCTGGTTCGTGATCAGCGCCGTCCTCGCCACCGTGTTCGTGTCGGTGATCCTCATGACGCAGGCGCTCCTGGCATCGATCACCGAATCGAACACGTTCGCCGTCGCCGTCTCGACGCTGTGTGTCGCCGCGCTGTTCCAGCCGCTGCGACGCCGGGTCCAGGCGCGTGTCGACCGGCGCTTCAACCGCGCTCGCTACGACGCCGAGGTGACCATGGCAGCCTTTGCGAGCCGGCTGCGTGACGAGGTCGACCTCGGTCAGCTCCAGGCCGACATCAGGGCCACGGCCACCCGGACCGTCCAGCCCGCCACAGCGTCCGTCTGGCTCACCCGACGATGATGGCGGGCTATCGGGCCATCGGGCCATCGCCCGACATGCCCGCACCGACGCGACGAGTTCCAGGAGGCGAGCGATGGCCACGGCCGGGATGACCATCACGATCGATCGCCCGATCGACGATGTCTTCCGCGTGCTGACGACGCCGGAGGACACGCCGAAGTGGTCGTCGAGCGCCGTCGAGGAAGCGCTCACCTCGCCCGGACCGGTCGGCGTCGGGTCGACGCGGCGCGCCGTGGTCCGGTCTTTCGGCGGTCGAACGACCACGAACGAGGCCGTGGTCACGGAGTTCGAGCCGAACCGCAGGGTCGCGATGCGGTCGATCTCGGCCCCGGTCCCGTTCGAGGCGGCATGGTCGTTCACGGGCGTGCCCGGCGGCACCCGTGTCGACTGGACGTGGTCGTTCGAATTCACGCGCGCAATGCGCGTGTTCGGGCCCGCCTTCGCGGCCTACTTCAGACGAAGCCTCCAGAAAGACCTCGACCGCCTGAAGCGGATGATGGAGGCCGGTGAACTGTAGACCTCCGCGCAGGTCCTCTCGCAGGAGGTGACGTCGGCTCGCACTGGGCGGTGGAGGAGATCACCCTCCGGGCCGACGTCCCGCCGCGGATCACCGGACGATGCGGCCCCAACAGTCAGGTGCGCTCGGCGAAGGCGCGGAGGGCATCGGCGGTTCCGGCGATCATCGGCAGGCCGTGCCCGCCGCCCAGGACAGCCGGCTCGAGACCCGCGAGTGTTGCGGCGGATGCCCTGGCAACCCGCCGATGCCAGCTCGTGTACCACGGCGGCCCGGAGAGGCCCTGGCGCTGGAGGACCAGTCCCGACACGGAATTGACCATGAGCGTCACGACGGCGTCGCCGGTGATCAGGACACGGTCACTCGCGCCAGACCCGAACAGGCTCTCGGCGGCCTGTCTGATCGCCGGACCATCGCTCGCCCAGCCGGCAGAGGCTCGAGCTCGGCGGCTTCATCGAAGCGGTTCGAACCTCGCCGAACGACCCGCGCGGCTTCTGTCGGCCGGTCGGACGAGCGTAGCGACTACTCTCAGATACTTGGAGTAGGCCTCGTGGCTGGGACACCTGCTATGCAGAAGACAGCTGCTCTACCGCTGAGCTATGTCGGCCGGAGGGCGAGTACAGGTGATGCTCCCGGCAGCAGCTGTTTCGCGCACGATGCCGAACAGGCCCAGAGCCAGCATCGGTGGCACAACGCTCGAATAGCTGATAGCCGTGGCCTGCGGATCGTCAGCCGCTGACGACGCGTGAAGGTTTTGCCTTGCTGGATCGTCATGTCATTGTGAGGCGATCATCCGAGGTCATCGAGATGGGAGACAGCCGGCCCACCGTGGTCGAGCCGCCGACCGAGCGCGCGCAGGCCTTCCTGCGCCTGACCGATCAGCATCTCGATGCGGCCTATCGCCTGGCCCGCGCGATCATGCGGGACCCGACCGACGCCCAGGACGCCACGCACGACGCGTTCGAGCAGGCCTGGCGGAGGTGGTCGACGCTACGGGACCCGGCGCGCTTTGAGCCGTGGTTCGACCGGATCCTCGTCAACACCTGTCGCGATCGGTTGCGGTCCGCACGCCGCTTGGCGACCGATATCTCGGCCGAGGTCGCGATCTCGGCCGGTGACCCATTCGCCCAGGCGCATGACCGCGACGTCCTGGCCAAGGCCATCGCGGCGCTGCCGCCCGAGCACCGCGTCGTCATCGCCCTTCGCTTCTACCGCGACCTGACGGTGGAGGCCATCGCCAGCCTCCTGGACATTCCGGCAGGCACGGTCCACTCGCGCCTGCACTATGCCCTCAAGCACCTCCACGCGGCGATCGACACGGCCGACGCCAAAGGAACGATCCGATGACCGACGAACAGCTCGAACAGCGTCTGCGGGACTGGTACCGCGCCGAGATCCCGGTGGACGGGACTGCCCCGGCCGCGCTTCGGTCACGCCTGGCGGCGATCCCTGGGTCTTCGTCGGCGCCTTCGCGCCGGTTCGGGTCGCGCCGCGGGTTCACCCTGCTGGCCGCCGCGGCGCTGGTGGGCGTGCTTGCCGGAACGGCGACAGTTGGCGGCGGCCGCTTCCGTGACCGCCCGGCGCCGTCGGCCGGTCTGCCGTCCGAGACCCTGTTTCAGGCGGCAACTTCGGCCAGCCCGTCGTTGATCCAGTCTCCATCCCCGGTGCCGACCCTCCGCCTGGCCCACAACGGAGCGATCGCCGTGACGAGGGACGGCGCGATTGCCCTGATCGACCCGGTCACCGGCAAGACCCTCAAGACGCTCCCGGTCGGCTCCGCGGGGGCGGGCGACCTCACGTGGGCTCCCGATGGGCGGAGGCTCGCCTTTGCGGCAACCGGGGGTGTCTGGGTGATGGATGTGTCGGACGGGACGTCGCAGCTGATCCTGAGCTGCGGGGAAGGACCCGACGGTTGCACCATCTCATGGGCACCCGACGGCTCGCGCATCGCGGTCGCCCACGGTGGCACCCTTGAGCTGATCGATCCCGACGGCAGCAATCGGACCACGCTGTTCGTTCAGAGTCACCCTGACAACTATGGAGGGCTTTCGCAGCCGACCTGGTCACCCGACGGAACCCGGATCGCGTTCAACGGGTGGATCGGCAGCGGGACGGGCCTTTACACCATCAACCGGGACGGGTCCGATCCCGCGCCGATCCTCGGCCCGGTCCCAGGGATCGGAACGTTCGACCCGGCCTGGGCTCCCGACGGATCGACGATCGCGTACTTCGGATCGACCGACATCCGAGTCTGCAGAGATGCCTCGGCAACCTCCTGCAGCGACCAATGGCAGCTCCATGTCATGTCCCTGCCTCTGGACGGCTCCGAGCCACACGAGCTGCACGAAGCAGGGGTCTGCTATTGCATCGGGGCCGCCCCGAGCCTCACCTGGTCGCCAGATGGGACGAGCCTCGCGTTCGTCGGATTGGGAAGTGACACGTTTCCGGGCGGCCTTACCGTGATGAGCGCCGATGGAACCGGCTTGCGGCAGGTGACCGATGACGGCGGTGGGCCGGCGTGGCAGCCAGTTCCGTGAGTTCGCGACGTCGACGTTCGATACGGATCCACTTGATGGACAACGCGGCTCGCCGCCTCGCACCTCTCGTAGCGGCCGCTCTGATCATGTCGAGCTGCGCCGCTACCCCGGGCGAAGCCGCTCTGCCCAGTGTCGGGTCGACCACGTCGGGACAGTCGGGCGTCCAGGCGAGCCTGGCACCGTCCGCTTCCGCGACCGCCGCGGCCACCGGGCCCTTACAGCACCCTGAGGGCACCATCGTGCAGGTCGGCGAGCCCTGGATCGCCTACCAATGGGTCCAAGCTGATGGCGACGGCATCTATCTCGTGCGTCCCGATGGGACGGACCCGCACGCGCTGCTCCCGGATGCCAAGTACAACGCCTTCCATCCCGACTGGTCGCCTAACGGCAAGCAGATCGCCTTCGACGCCGAAACCGGTGGAGGCAACGAGATCTGGGTCGTCAACGCGGACGGGACCAACGCCGCGGTGATCGTGCCACGGAGGACCGAATGCGCGATCAGCTGCGGTGATGTCGCGTTACCGGCCTGGTCGCCAGACGGGTCGAAGATCGCGTTCGTCCGGTTCTGCTCGGCGCGAGCGGTGGTCTGGAGGCGGCCGTGATCGAAGTCCAGGACATCTCCAGCGGCGATCGGCGAGTCCTGTTCAGGGCACCATCGAAGACCGCCCTGAACTATCCGCGCTGGTCCTCGGATGGGCAGTCCATCGTGTTCGAGATGACACAGTACCCGGACACGCAAATCAACAGCGGAACCGCCACGGGATCCGCGATCGCCGTCATCGACGTCACCGGGGAGGGCGCCAAGCCTGTCATCCTGACCGACTGGTCGATGTACGCGACCTACCCCGATTGGCAGCGGCGTGGATCCGATGAGATCGTGTTCTCGACATACGACCTCAGGGAGTTCCAGGCGACGGACGAGCCGTCGAACCTGTACACCATCAATCCCGATGGCTCCGGTCTGAACACCCTCACGACGTTCGGCAAGGCCGAGCAGCGAGCGACGCAGCCGACATGGACACCGGACGGATCGCGGATCATCTTCACGCTTGTTGGTCAACAGGCGGGCATGGACAACCCGCGCCATGCCGCATTCATCGAGGGGAACGGCTCGAGCATCGAAGACATTGGGGTCGTCGCGACCCATCCGCGGCTGCGGCCCGGCACTCCGTAGCACAGAGCTGGAGCCGCCTCAGGGATTCGAACCCTGTGCGAACTCGATATCGATTTCCTGCCTTGGTGAGCCGCGATGCAGGAAGAAGCCCGCGCGGCGAATGCTGACCAATGTCTTCTTCAATCCGGGGATGATGGCGCTGCCATGGCGTTCGGTTACCGTGGCTCCCCTTGCTGGATCGATCTCAGCTTCGACACCACCGAGGACTTCCACGAGTACGGAATTGACTGGCGGGCTGACCGATTGGGTCGGTCCTGCCTGTGCCGTCAGCGGATGTCCATGTTGCGCCAATTGCGGCTGTCGCCACGATAGGCAAGGTCCCAGCACGTCTCAGCCGCCGACTCCCAGTCGAGGAGCAACTCGAAGTCCGGCTGGACGCCCCTTGCCAGCATGTCGTGTGCGTGCGCGGCCAGCGACGCCGTGAGGTTTCCAGGTCCGGTCGTCGACTGGATCTCAAGCGCCAGATCGTCGCCCAGGAGTGTGTCAGTCGCGCGAGCCAGCGCTCGTCGCAAGACCGGGTGATCGGCCGGGGCAGCGATCGGGTTGTTGTTCACGTAACGAAGTCATCGCCGGCGCGGATCGATGGGTTCTGTGGACCGCGCGGTCGACGGCCAGTACGCGTCTGGCTCCCCGTGCTTCCGACGCCGCCTTGCCGACTTCACTGGTCACGATCCCTCTGGTATGACGTGTACTCGCGACTGGGCGCGCGCAGCCAGTCAACGAGATGGACGATCCACCGATCAAAGGCCATCAGGGTTTCGTCCCCACCTGTGTCCAGATACGGGATCGGCATGCGCTCGGTCGAGATCCGATCGGCAAGCAGATCGATGAGTCGCCGGGCTTCGATGGCCCGGACTGTCGTCGACATGTCGTCACGGTCCGAGAATCGGAGTACCTCGAGAGCCACGGCGTACCTGGCAACCCAATCCGACTGCGACACGGGTGGTCGGAGTCCCGGCAATATCAGCACCTTCGGTAGCAGGGTGAAGCGTCGCTCGTTCCCCACGGACCGGGCTGTGACAAGGCCAGCCAGCAGGAGCGCATCTAGAGCGGAGGCGACGCTCGGCTTCGTGAACCGCGTGACGCGAGCCAGGTCGGCGGCGTTGAGGCCGCCTGGCGACGCAGCCAACAGCGCCTGCCAGGATGTCCGCCCGGGCGTTGACCCCGAACGCCGCCCGAAGCCGGATGCGCAGCCGCGGTCGGGATTCGGCCGAGTCGAGTCGGGCCTTGTCGCGCCGGACGTAGTCGCGCCGGGGACGCGTCGCCATCGGCCAAGCTGGACCGCCGGATGCCGCGACAGTGGCCACGTACTCGCCGATGATGTCGTCCGGGGTGCCGAGCTCGCGCGCCACTTGCTTGAGGCGGGAGCCGTTGACGTACCGCCCGTACGTGACGCACCAGTCCGTGCTGAGATCGCGCAGACGCGCGTCCGCATCGCCGAGCTCGGCCGTGAGGACGATGAGCGCTTCGGGGTCAACGACGGCATCGTCGCGTTCGACCGTGGCGTCGATACCGAGCGCGGCCCACTGAATCCAAGCACGGTTCAGGAGCGCTCCCTGGAGGGAGCTAGCCAAGCGCTGCATCGGCATCCTCTACGCCCACCGTCCGAAGAGTCTCGACCAGCAGGCTCCGGAAGCCTGGTGAGGGGTCATGGCTGATGGCCCAGTGGGCGGCGGAGAGGAGATCGTCGCGGTCCGGATTCAAGTCGCGAAGATCCTGAAGTGGCGGCTTCGCGGGCCTTGGTCGACGGCGGCGTAGAGCTTGAAGCAGACCATGTCGAAGCGACCAGCCAGCCAGGCAACCAGACCGCCGTAGTCGCGGCGCTCGAGAGCTCTGCAAAGCCGTCGGGCAGGCCGAAATCGAGCAACGAGTCCGGGCCGGTGTTGAGCCAGTCATCGGCAAGACCATACGTGCGTCCGACATCGATGACCGCATCGCGAAGTGGCCGGGGCAGCGGGCGGATCGGGGTGACGCCCTCAGCCGTCCGTTCGCCCAGGATGTCGAGGTCCTTGGTGGTCGGACGGTTGATCAACTCACGCAAGATGAGGTTGCCGCCACCGACGAGGACGACCTCGTAGTGCAGCCCCCGGGCCGCAAGTAACTCACCAAGCGCAGCAAGGGCCGTCTCCAGTTGCGCCCGCCCGATCGTGTCCATGCCCACACGATAGGATGGCGTTCAGTAAGAGTCAACCTATCGATACGATAGCCTCACTCTTCCAGGCGAGGACCTGCTGCGTTCGAGATAGCAGGTCTTCAGGGTGTCGCTCACGCTGGAGTCGGACCCCTGGCTGTCTGACGGTCCGTGCGTAAGAGCCTAGCGATCCCGCCCAGTTAGGCCGTCCGACCGTGTCTGGAGGTCGCATGGACACCAGCTGTCTGAACTCATCTGCTATTCTCGGCGTCCGCGCCGACATAGCTCAGCGGTAGAGCAGCTGTTTCGTAAACAGCAGGTCCTCGGTTCAAATCCGAGTGTCGGCTCCACTTCCCCGTCTCGTGCTCAGGAAGACCTGCTGTCTGGAGATAGCACGGGCCTCGCAGGTACCGGATCGTGTGCGAAGACCTGTAACCGGCGAAGACCTCCTACCAGTCGTTCGCTCGCCTGATACTCGAGCAGCAGATAACTCGCCGTAACCCGCTTCGGGGCAGTTCCATCCGGTTCGGCCCCGTCATCAATCGCATCCCTGCAGGTCCCAGTAGCCCTCGGCCGAGCCACTGGCTGTGGCCATCCCTTTGGGCGTCCACATTGGCCATTGCGGGCCCCTCTCCTGCGGTCCGGTCGGCCCACCGCGTCGTACCCCGATGCCTCAGGCTCGCCCAGCGCCTCGAGCAGGGTCACCTCGGAGCGTCGGAGAGTCGCGCCTCGCGCCGGCCGGTCCGCTGCGCTCGGCTGAGGAGCCGGATGTTCTCGAAGCTGGTCGGCAACCGACGGGTGACCAACACGATCCTTGTCGGGACGACCCGGGTGCCAAAGCCAACGGTGTTCGCCGCCATCCAGCCTGGCGCCCGATCGCCCCCTGTCCCCACCACCTCGTGGGCCGCGGCGATGGCGGGCACGAGCGACCGCCCACAGCGGGTCCGCCGGCCCGCGCCGATGCGTCCCCGCGCCGGACGCGGGCAAAGTCGCCTTCCTCGGCAAGTCGGCCGAGGGTGTCCCAGACGGCCGATGGGACCGGCGCGATCGCGGATGCTACGACCGAGGAGCGCCATGGTGACGCCGGGGCCACCTCGTCGCCCCGGTCCATCTCGGCGAGGATGCGGACAACCCAGTCGTCCAACTCCTCGGCGGCCTTCCAGACGACAGGGCCGAACGCCCCGAGGAGACAGCTGCTCCACCGCTGAGCTCTTGTCGGCGCAACGCCGAGTACTGGTGATGTTCGAAGAAGCAGCTGTTTCGACGCTCGACAGCGAACGGGAGCTGAGGCACCGATGCTGCGCATGGCGCCCGGATAGCTGATCACTCGCAGTTCCACGGCAGTCGCCACGGCTCCGGTCGCGAGCCCGGCCCAATTCGCGCGTGAAGGTTTCGCCTCGCTGGATCGTCATGTCATCGTGAGGCGATCGTCCGAGGTCATCGAGATGGCAGACAGCCGGCCCGCCAGGCCGGGCCGCCGACCGAGCGTGCCCAGGCCTTCCTGCGCCTGGCCGACGAGCATCTCGACGCCGCCTACCGCCTGGCCCGAGCGATCCTGCACGACGCGACCGACGCCCAGGACGCGACCCACGACGCGTTCGAGCAGGCCTGGCGGAAGTGGTCGACGCTGCGCGACCCCGCGCGCTTCGAGCCGTGGTTCGACCGGATCCTCGTCAACACCTGTCGCGACCGGCTGCGGTCTGGCCGCCGGCAAGCGACCGACATCTCGGTCGAGGTCGCGATCACCGCCGGCGACCAGTTCGGCCAGGCCAACGACCGCGACCTCCTGGCCAACGCGATCGCCGGGCTGTCGCCGGATCACCGGGTCGTCGTCGCCCTCCGCTACTACCGCGACCTGCCCGTGGACGAGATCGCGAGCCGGCTGGGCATCCCGGCGGGCACCGTCCAGTCGCGCCTCCACTACGCGCTCAAGCGCCTCCACGCGTCGATCGACACTGCCGACGGCAAGGGAACCACCCGATGACTGACCACGAGCTCGAGCAGCGCCTTCGCGCCTGGTACCGGGTCGAGATCCCGTCCGACGAGACCGCCCCGGCCGACCTTCGCGCGCAGCTGGCCGCCCTCCCAGTGGCCATCCCCGTCCCGTTGCGGCGACGGGCGCCGCGTCGGGGGCTGACCCTGCTCGCGGCCGCGGCCTTGCTGACGACGGCGATCGTCGGCAGCGCACTTCTCACCGGTTCCAACGTCCTACCCCGCCTCCGTGCTCCCGTCGGTTGCTCCGCCGTCGTTGCTCCGCCGTCAGTTGCGCCGCCATCTGGACTTCCTTCCGCGGAGGCCCCGACGGATCGTCCGGTCGCCGGCGTGATCGTCTACACGCGCTGGAAGACGCTCGGGGACGGCGAAGAGGACTGCAGGACGACAGCGGATCTGCCACCGCGCCACCGTCTTCATCTCGAACGACGATGGCTCGGACGAGCACGTTCTCGTTCCCGGGCCCTGTTCGTACCTCCTCGCGGCGTCCCGTTGGTCCACGGTGCTCGTTCGCCGTCGTGACGCGGACGGCGACCACACCTACCTGACCGAGGTGAGCGGGTCACCGCCCGTCGGCTCGAAACGGATTGCCACGCACCTGTGCCGAGGATTGGTACGGCTTCACGTTCTCACCGGACGGCACGCGCCTGGCCTGGGTGCGCACGCTCGTGGACGAGCGCTCGGTCATCGCGATCATGGACATGGCCACGGGTGCGGTCGAGGAGCTCGCCTCGACCCGTCGATGTGCGGCGCGACCAGCTGGTCGCCAGACGGATCCCGCCTCGCGTTCGCGAACGTCGTGGTCGACGCGGATGGCAGCAACCTCCAGCAGTTCGCGCCGGCCGACCTCTTCAGGGGCAGGAGGGCGAATTCGCGGTGGGCCTCGCGGCCCCGCAGTGGTCGCCCGACGGCTCGCTCGATCGCGTTCGCGTCCTTCGCACAACAGGCTGATCAACGGCAACTCGCAACGGCTCAACGGACATTACGTCGTGCGGCCCGATGGGACGAGCCTGCGGCGCCTGACCACCGACACGCGTCGAACCCCTTGGACCAGACGAGATTGGGGACTTTGGCGCCGGCTTTCCCGCATGGACCCGCGACGGACACGTCACGTTCAGCCGCTATCCAGCGCCGCAGGACGCCGCGTTCGAGCTCTGGGTCATGGACCGTGACGGCAGCAATGCGCAGCAACTCGATCCTTCGGACACGCCGGCGCTCACAGCGCTCGGCTGCGTGTCCTGCGCGTACCCCGGCACGACCACCATCGACCTGGGATTGCCCTCCCCGATCGCGTTCTGGGTGCCGGCCCCATGAATCGCCGGACTTTCGCCGGCGTTGCACTCGTCGTTGCGCTCGGGACGTGCAGCGGCTCAGCCGCGCTGTCACCCCACCGGTCTCGCGACGGACGCGCTCGGCCCTTCGGCCCCGTCATCGCCATCGTCGGCGCCATCGTCGTCTGAGGTGCGATCCGGGTCACGCATGCCCCGGGTACGTACGTGGCCCCGTGGTGGCTGAGGTTGTCATGGTGACTCGGTGGCGATCGATTGCCCTGGTGACGTTCGTCGTTGCCACGATGGGCGGCTGCTCCGGCGCCGGTACCACAACCTCGGTACCGAGCACGTCGTCGGTCCCGACTCCAGGGGCATCGACGACGGCGACCGCGTCCCCATCCGCAAGGACCGCGGTTACACCGGTTCCGCCTGGCCGGATCGTGTTCCATCGCCGCGGCCCGGGCGAGGTGGAGCATTACTTCACGATCAACACCGACGGCACCGGCGAGACGCCGATCTACGAAGGGGAAGGCTGCGGGTGCGCGCACCTTTCGTTCGACGGAAGGCAGGTCCTGTCGATCGGCCCCACCGGGCACGGGACATGGTCATTGATGACGCTGAACCTCGACGGCGGCGACAAGACGGTGGTCGATCCGCCGATCGAGACTCTCAACCTCTTCATCGGCGCGTCCAGCGCGGAGGCCGGGTCCTCGCCTTCAACGGCATGGACGAGCCCAATCCCACGAGCACCGGCCTCTGGATTGCGTCGCCGTCGCTCGAGGACGCCCGGCAGGTTACGCCGCTTCTCGAGGGCTGGCTCACGATCGAGCCCTTCGGGGTGACCCCGGATGGATCGAAGATCGTGTTCTTCGCCGAGACCGGGCCAATCGAGGGAGCTACCCATGGCGGCGACCTCTACGTCATCAATGCCCATGGCACCGGGCTTCGGCAGCTCAATCCGGCCGGCCCCCACAAGCCCGCCTACATGGGCATGCCGGTGATCAGCCTTTCGCCCGACGGCCGTCAGGCTGCGTTTGGCGTGGACGACGCCGTCTTCATCGTCGACCTCGACAGCGGTGAGGCCCAGACGATCACTCCTCGATCCGGCTTTGTGTGGGCGGTTGCCTGGTCATCTACCGGAGAGTGGCTCACCTACACCCGGTTTCACGATCGCACGTCCGTCGTCGGCATCGTCCGACCCGACGGCTCGGACGATCACGAGCTCTCGGGGATCGACGAGACGGACGAGGCCAACGCCGCCGTCTGGTCGCCGGACGGGGACTACCTTCTGGTCCAGCGCAACAGCGACGGCACCATCAACGGCCCGACCGACCTCTGGATCATGGGCTTGGACGGGACCTGGATCGGCCAGGTGACGCACGGGCCGTCGAGCTACGGCACGAACTGGTGGGCGCCCGCTCCGAGCCCCTGAACGGGATCAACGTTGCCCCGGAGCCGGACCACGAAGAGACGGTCGTCGAGCTGCCGTGGCCGACGCGCCGGCTATCGGAAGAGAGCGACCTCCGGCGCGAACGACAGGTCCGCCACGGAGGCCGACCCAGGTGCGCACGCAGCGTCAGCGTCGGCCTCGGGAAGGATCGCTCGAGCGAGCGTCACGAACTGCCACGCCTTGAAGCGTTCGACGGTCCAGCCACATTCGACAGTGAAGGCGATGAAGACCTCGGCGCGATGGACGCCAAACAGCAGGTCGAGCGCAATCTCCGGATCCAGCCCGGCCCGCAGCTCCCCGCGTCGCTCGAACACTTCGTCCACGACGCGACGCATCCCGTGCCGGCGCCGATCGACGAGGCCACGCCAGGCGAGTGCGACATCTTCATCGACGCTTGCCGCTGCCTGGACGGCGGGCAGCAGCGGGCCGACGCGGCGATAGATCTCGTTGCCGTGCTCGACGATCAGCGCGAGCCGACGCGGCCCGCTCGGCGCGTCGAGGACCTCTGCGATCCAGTCTCGGGCGAGTACGTCTTCGGGTGCACCCCGCCCACCGCCCGCGATCCCGAGCGCCGCGATGAGCAGCTCGGCCTTCGTGTGGAAGGTGGCCTGACCCGATCAGGCAGGCGCGCCCGAGATCCACCGCTCAACGCCCGTTAGCGCGATCTCGAGCGGGAGTCGGACCGGGACGTCAAATAGGTCGTGGAGGATTGTCTCCTCTTGACTGGATGAGTGCTTCATGTTGCGCAGGCTCCGGTATTGTCCCTCAGCCCACGGCAGACTCCGCGCCGAGACTGTGCCGCTGACCTGCAAGATGGCCGTGGCCCAGACTGGTGGGAGGTGCGGATGCCGTCAAGTAGGCGTCGATCAGGTCATGGGGACGATAGCGGCTGAACTCACTCTGCAGCCGCTCCGCGTTCCGCTTCCACTGCGGCTCGCTCAGGATCCGCGCTGCTACTCGCCGAATAGCGGCAGGCTTGGGCCGTTCGGTGTGCAGGTTGATACCGACTCCGAAGTAGTCCACGTGCGCGTTGACGTCGTTCTTGCCTTCCTGGACGCCGGCAGCCAACAGCGGCACACCCTTGGGAGGCTGTGCAGCGTGCTGCCGTAGCCGCCATTGCAGATGAACAGGTCGGTGTGATCGAGGACGTAGTCGAAGTCAACGAAGTCTTCGATGATGATGTTGTCCTGTGGGTAGGACTTGCGGAGTTCTGCGGTCTGGCCGTGCCCGGTGGTGACGATCAACAGCGCGCCCGAATCCTTGAGAGCCTCCAGGGCAGGCACGATGAGCTTGCTCGGGTCCTTCTCGACGGTGCCTTGCGAGATGAGCACCACCGGCCGCTGTCCGTCGAGCCTCTCCGGCTGGGGAAAGGGTGTCGCGATTGCCGCCCTGTATGGGAGCAATGCACCGACGAACTTCACCTTCGGGTTGGGGTCGCGCCGAGGGTAGGCAAAGCCCGGCACGCCGCTCTGGAACACCACGTCCGGACTGCGATAGGAGACATCGAACAGTGATCCTTCGATGGGCGCGACTCCGTGGGTGGCCAGGATGCGGTTGAATTTGGCCTTCAAGTCGTCCATGACCATGCGCTCCATGACCGTTCGCATGCCACGGTGCGCAAGCCGGCCGAGCGGGTTCTTGGCCGGCTTCAGCCCTGCGAAGTTGGGCGGAACGTCGTTCGAGGTTTCCAGCGACGGCGCCACTCCGACCGCCCAGACTCGTTTGCCCAGCTTCTCCTTGACGAGGTGCATGGCATAGAAGCCGGCATCGCACACGAGAACGTCAAAGGGAAATGAGTCGTTGATGTCCTGCACGTCTCGAAGGTAGTTGTCGCTGTTGGCGACGAAGAAATGATTGCCATCAAATCGGATAAGCGCCGGGCCGCGCAGCTTCGCACGCTCGGGAAACAGTTCACCGACGTTGCTCGCAGTTGATCTCGGTGGCCCGGATGAACGGGAAGTAGGGAATGCTCAGCCGCTCAAGCCTGGCGAAGTAGCTCGGCCCTGCATACCAGCGCACGTCGTGGCCGGCAGCCTTGAGGTGCATGGCGACGCCGGTGAGCGGATAGAAGTGACCATCGGCTGGCACGCTGGCGAAGAGGATCTTCATCTGGGACGCTCCTGGGAGTGGTGAGCACAATCGCTCGACTGAAAACGAATCCCGCACCTGTCGGTTCTCGATTGCCACCTCCGATGCGAGTTCAGGGTTGGAGCCCTCGACGTCCCAATACGAGGAGGGCGACGCGCACGGGCAGCCCGACGAGGATCAACGGCAGCGCGAACCCGATCGCGAGCACGAACGCGATCGGCTCCGTCGCCGCGGCGAGCCAGGCTCCGGGGCGACGTCCGCGCCAGAGGAGCACGGCAACCGCCACGTCTGCGCCGCAGACGGCAACGAGGAGCCAGCCGAGCGCGACGAACGTCGGCCCGCCGAGCGACTCGAACGGCCCGGCGAGCGCCTGGAACCCGGCCATGTAGGGCAGCTCTCCCGTCCGGTCCAGGTGGGCCAGGACGAACGGGGTCGAGAGCCCGAAGGCGAGCCCGAGGATCCCGTAGATCGCCGCGGAGGCCCGGAGGCGCCCGTCCACCGCGACGCGTGCCACTCACGCCCGCAGCGGCGTGACACGGAGCGTGGTGATCCAGACGGCGGTCTCCGGAACCTGTGGCTGGCGGGCGCGGCCGCCAGCCGCATCGGACGCGTCTGTCGTTCACGGCGCCACCTCCGTACGAGCGGTGTAGTCGCGGGCTAGAGCGTCACGCTAGTCCTAGAGTCTGGTAGTGTGGCGGGTGCCATGACCGACGTCAACGGGGAACCATCGCCCGCCCGGCGCGCACGCTCCGACGCGACCCGAGCCCGGATCGCTGCCGCCGCCTACCGGCTCTTCTGTGAGCGCGGCTTCGCGGGCACGACGATGCGAGCCGTGGCGACGGGCGCTGGCGTCGCCGTCCAGACCGTCTACTTCAAATTCCACACGAAGGCCGACCTGCTGAGCGCGGCCGTGGATCACGCGATCGGCGGCGAAGGTGGGGTCCCACCGCAACTCCAGGACTGGTATCAGCGGATGACCGCCGAAACCGAGCTCCGGCGCGCGCTCCGCCATTTCGTCGATGGCCTCACGCCGATGGAGGCCCGCTTCGCGCCGCTTGCGACAACGATGGCCGCGGCCGCCGCCGGGGACCCGGAGGTCCGCAGGATCCAGACCAAGCACCGCAGGATGCGGCGGGCTGCATACGGCAGCATCATCGACGTCCTGGTGTCGAAGCATCCGCTCCGGGGCGGTCTCGACCGGGACAGGGCCGTCGACCTGCTGGTCTTCTTCGCCGGGGAGGACGCCTTCCGCGCCCTCATCCTCGACGACGGCTGGACGGAAGGCGCCTGGGCGGACTGGATCCTGGACGCGATCGCCAGCCTGGTGTTCGACGACTGACCTGCTGCCTCTCGCGGCCCGCGAGCCGAACCTGCGGAGCCGAACCTGCGGTGCGTCGGCCGAGTGGACGCCGCGCCCGACACCTTGACGGTGCTCTCACAGGCCTCCGCCGTCCGCCGTTCCGATCGATACCCCGGTCGCTCCTTCGTACGATATTCGGCAGATCTCACCGCCCGGCGGTGTCGTTGACGGCTGCCATTCGGTAGCTCAGGATTGCGATGAATGGGAGCGTATCATTCCGACAATGGGAGCGTATCTTCCCGACGAATGGGAGCGCAAGTGGTCGATTACCTGCGCCGAGTCGCGGATGACGAGCTCGATGAGCTCCTGCCTGGCCTGCCCGCGATCGCGATCGAGGGTGCCAAGGGTGTTGGCAAGACCGCCACCGCCGAGCGCCGTGCCGCGACGGTTCACCGGCTCGACGATCCGGGACAGCGTGCCATCGCCGAAGCCGAGCCTGCTCGATTGGCAGTCGGCGCACCCCCGAACCTCATCGATGAATGGCAGCGCCTGCCCGTGGCCTGGGACATCGTCCGTCGGTCGGTCGATGCGGACCGCACGCCGGGTCGCTTCCTGCTGACCGGATCGGCGACACCCGGCGACGCGCCGACCCATTCGGGCGCCGGGCGCATCGTCACCCTCCGGATGCGGCCCCTCACGCTTCCCGAGCGTGGCGTCGCTCGACCGACCGTCAGCCTGCGCTCGCTGCTGTCGGGCACGCGCCCCAGCATCGCCGGCGCGACCGGCGTCGGTCTCGAGGATTACGCCCGCGAGATCGTCGCCTCGGGCTTCCCGGGACTGCGGGGACTACCAGAGCGCGCCCGCCGTGCCCAGCTCGACGGGTACGTCGCACGGATCGTCGAGCACGACTTCACGGAGATGGGCCGCGCTGTCCGCAACCCGGCCGCACTGCGGCGCTGGCTGACGGCCTACGCAGCGGCGACGTCGACGACCGCAAGCTACGAGACGATCCGCGACGCGGCGACCGGGGGCCACGGCGAGAAGCCGGCCAGGACGACCACCGCCCCCTACGTCGACACCCTCCAGCGGCTCTGGATCATGGAGCCCGTTCCAGCCTGGCTGCCGACGCCCAACCGGATCGCGCGGCTGGCCAGCCCGCCGCGGCACCAGCTCGCCGATCCTGCCCTGGCGGCGAGACTGCTCGGCGTCGGGGTCGATGGTCTGCTGGCCGGGCGCGGAGCGGGACCGGGCGGCGCATCGACCGGGACCCTCCTGGGTGCGCTCTTCGAGTCGCTCGCAACCCAGTCGGTTCGCGTCTTCGCCCAGGCCGCCGAAGGGACCGTCTACCACCTTCGAACACGGGGCGGCGAACGCGAGATCGACCTCATCGTTGAGGGCGAGGGCCTGTCCGTCCTTGCCATCGAGGTCAAGCTCGGGCAGTCGGTTTCGGATGCCGACGTCCGTCATCTGGGCTGGCTGCGCGAGCAGGTCGGAGACGCGCTGCTCGATGCCGTGGTCCTGACGACCGGTAGGGAAGCCTATCGGCGTCCCGACGGGATCGCGGTCGTGCCTCTCGCACTGCTGGGCCCATAGCGGATAGGCGAGTGCACGTTTCGAGCGCGGAGCGTTCGTCTCCCGAGCCGGCGGGGGTCGGAACGCCGATTCGATCATGCCGCCTTGTGGCCGAGTCCCCGGGTCCGGCGAAAGGCCTTGCTCGCCTGGAGCGCCTCGCTGCGAACACGGCAGGCACGACGGCGGGCGCGCAGGCCCAGGCCGGGCCGCGGTAGCGCCGACGGCGTCGGAGTTCGCCCGGCACAGCTCCCGCCACACGGGACGCGGCTCGATATAGCGGGATGGGTCTCAGCCGCCGCCGGTGCGGATCCGGGAGGACGGCTATCGGAGGCTTCGGCGTCCAGCCACGACCAAGGCCGTGCTGATCGGCACACCGGCCAGCAGGAACGGCAGCGCGAACCCGGCGCCAAGGACGAGCGCCGCTGGGCTGGTCGCGAGCCCGAGCGCAGCGCCTCGACGGTTCCCCTGCCAGAGCCACAGCCCGGCGACGACATCGAGGGCGCACACTCCAACGAGCACAGAGCCAAGCGTCGTGAACTGCCCCGGGGTGACGTCGTCAAAGGGCCCACCGGCCAGCGCCCTGAAGCCCCATGGCGTCATCGGCAGCTCGCCTTCGCGACGCCGATGCTCGAGCGGGACCGCAGCCCCGATCCCGAAGCCGAGACCCAGCGCGACGTGCATGATCGCGGCCGTCCGGATCGCACGCGAGCCCGAGCTTGCGGCCCGTCGCGGGACTGCACTGCCCATCTACGGGTTCCGTCCGACAAGACCGACCGCGAGGGCCACGTGCCCGCGATCGGCGGTCAATGCGCTAATGCCGCCGGACCCGCGCACAAGCACGGGGCCGCTCCATTGGATCGCGGCGTCACCGGATACGAGGACATCCTCTCCGCCGTGGCTACGAAGGCGACGAGCTGCGCACGCGGTTCGATCGTTCGTCGACCGGGTTCGAGCTGTACCGCGGATACCAGCCGCGGTAGCCCCGCAGTCGACCGAGTGCCGCCAACGGCTCGAAGAGGACCCGCTGGACGACAGCCGGCGGCCGAGCCAGCCGGACCTCGTCGCTGAACTCGGTGACCAGGGTCGCGAGTTGGAGCGGTCGCGGCAGGCCTTTCCGATCGGTCTCGCCGTCCACCGCGAGGCCGAACAGGGTCTCGAAGAACATCTCGGTCCGCAACGCGGGCCGGATGTCCACCACGATGTGGGCTTCGGCATCGTCGACGTTGGACCAGGTATGTGGGGTGCCGGGCGGAACGATGGCCACGTCACCCGGCCCGAGGACCGTCACGACGCCGTCGATGCTCACCTTGAGCCGCCCGGCCAGGACCTCGAACCGCTCCTCCTGGCGGGGATGGACGTGCGGCGCCGCAGGAGCGGCTTGCGGCAAGGCGAACAGGTCGGCCTGGAGGAGCGCGCCGTCGGTCTCGCGCGCGACCTGGCGCCACACGATCCTCTCTCCCGTCACCGGATGTCGGAGCTCGTCGCCCGGACTGGCCATGGTCGGTCCCTCGCTGCCTGTCCCGGTATCGTGGGCGTCATCCGCGCGCCACTTCGACCGAGACCGCTTCGGCAGCAAGTATTATTTATCTGGCACTAGTAGTCAATAGATTTCAAGGGACTGGCCAATGCCCCGCGCCTACAATCTCGGCCGACGGGCCGCGCCGAAAGCGGACACCAGGGCCCGGATCGTCAGCGCGGGCCTGACGATCCTTCGAGAACGCGGCCTGGCGGGGGCCTCGAACCTGGCGATCGCTCGAGCGGCCGACGTGGCTCCTGCGACGATTCGGAACCACTTCCCGGACGAGGGCGATCTCGCTCGAGCCGTGTTCGAAGCGCTGCTCGGTGAGCTTCAGGTCCCGACAGCGGCGATCTTCGACGGCGCGGGAGACCTGGCAACACGCGTGACTCGGCTCGCCGAAGCGTTGGCGGCGTTCTACGAGCGGGGCGCACCATGGTGGCGGGCGTACGAGCGGGAACCCGAGCTGATCACGGTCTGGGGCGGCGGCGTCGACCATTACTACGCCGACATCGACCAACTGATGCGAACCGCACTCGGCGACCTGTCATCGGACGAGCGATCGATGGCGGTCCTCGCCTCGGTGATCGGCCCGCCGACGTTCTTCACCCTCCTGGGCCGGGGGCTGGCATGCGAAGATGCGGTGGCGTTGAGCCTGGAGCTCGCGCTTCCCTGGCTGGAGCGACGACACGACCGGCTGCACGCTTCGACCGGCGGCCGACGTCCCGGTTGAGGTCGCGCCGCTCTCATCGCGATCCGGGCGCTGTCGTGGACGACCCGTCCGAGTTTGTCGCCATGACGCCCGCCGCCTGAGCGCTCGTGTCGGTTTCGTAACGCCCGCCGCCCCAACGCCGCCCGCCGCCACCGACCGCCGCCTGCCGCGTCAGCCCTTCGCGCCGCCTGTGAAGTTCCAGCTCGCCAGGTGGAGAGGCGGCACCAGGAATGCGGCATCCCAGCTGCCGAAGATCAACGCCTGCTCGGCGCCGATCCCGCGCACCGCGCCCGGCCCGAGAGCCTCGACGAACGACTGGGTGAACCGGAGGTTCGTGACTGGCCGCACGATCCGGCCGTCCTCGACCAGCCAGACGCCGTTGCGAGTCAGGCCCGTCACCACCTGGGTCTTGGGATCCAGGATTCGCGTGTACCAGAAGTCGGTGACGAGGACGCCCCGCTCCACGCCGGCGACGAGCGCGTCGGTCGTGGACGTTCCCGCCGCGAAGACGAGGTTCGACCCGAGCGCGCCCCAGCTGCCGCCGCCCTCGATCGCGTGCCCGGTCGATACCGCGCCCGCCTTGCGTGCCGTCCTCCGCGTGTGGAGGAGGCCGCTGGTGACGCCGGCCGAGACGAGGTCGCACCGGACCTTGGGCGTGCCCTCGACGTCGAACGGGACCCCGGTCATCGCCGGGTCGGCGACGTCGTCGCGGAGCGTGACCGACGGGTCGAACTGTGTCTCGCCGAGGCGGGCGAAGGACCGCCCGTCCTCGACCGCGCGGCCGTTGAAGCCGTGGAGAAGCAGGAACGCCAGGATGTTCGCGACGCACTCGGGCTCGATGATGACCTCGTAGCGGCCGGGCTCGAGGTCCGTGGGTTCGCTCGCCGCCCGGGCCTTGGCCGCCGCCCGCTCACCGGCCTCCCGCCCGGAAAGGTCGCGGAGCGCGACCGATCCCCGCCGTGCGCTGCCGTCCGCCGTGGGCGTCCGTGCGATGCCGCTGATGTTCGCGGTCGTCGTCCGGCCTGTCAGGGCGTGGCCCGCGGAGTTGAGGAACGTGACCAGCGTCGCGTCCGTCGAGCAGTAGCCGGCCGTCTCCAGGCCGTCGGCGGCGGCCACGAACTCCGCGACGCGCGTGGCCCGCTCGTCGGGCGTCGCCATCGCCGTGGCCTCGTCCCAGTGGTCGACCGGGCCGCCGTGCGTGCCAGGAGCGGGCTGCGTGCCAGGAGCGGGCGGCGTGCCAGGAGCGGGCGGCAGGGGTGGCGTGACGCCGGGCCAGTCAGGATCGACGGGCTGCGCCCGCGCAGCCTCGATCGCGCTGTCGACGAGCCGCCCGAGATGCTCCGGGTCGCGCGGGCCGTCGAGGGCGACGGAGGCCACGTGACCGTCGAGAGCCACCCGGAGGAGGACGTGGCTCGTCTCCTCGGCGACGTTCTGGTGGATGAAGCCGTTCGCGAACCGGGTGAGCGCGGAGAGGCCCCAGGAGGCGGTGACCTCGGCCTCGGCCGAGGGGACCCTGGCCCGGACGAGCTCCATCACGTGAGCCGTGGTCGACCCGGAGCCGTCGGCGGTGAACGGCGAGGTCATCCGCGGACCCCGACCCTGATTCCCCGGAACCGTGCCGGGACGGCCGGATGGCCGGTGTGACCAATCTGCTGGGGCTGGCCCTTGCCGCAGTTCGGCGTGCCCCAGAACGTCCACTCGTCGGGCCCGCCGAGCATGTCCAGCGAGCCCCAGAAGCGAGGGCTGATCGCCGTGTAGGTCGGATTCTTCAGCAGCCTGCCGCGCCTGCCGCCCTTGATCTCCCAGCCGATCTGGCAGCCGAACTGGAAGTTCAGCCTCTTGTCATCGATCGACCAGGACCGGTTGGTGTCCATCAGGACGCCGTCGTCCGTGGCGGCGATCATCGTCTCCAGCGAGTCCGTCCCTGGCAGCAGCCCGACGTTCGTCATCCGGACCATCGGGATCCGGTTGAAGCCATCCGCCCGAACCGCGCCGCCTGACCGCGCGATGCCGGCGATGGCCGCCGAGTCGCGGCCGCTCAGCGTACCGACCCAGATCCCGTCGCGGACGATGTCGACCGGGCGGGCCGGCGTGCCCTCGTCGTCGAAGCCGAAGCTGCCGAGCGCCCCCGGCAGCGTCGCGTCCGCGGTGACGTTCATCAGCTCCGAGCCGAACCGCAGCGACCCGAGCTTCGCCAGCTCGAGCCAGGACGTGCCCGCGAACGCGGCCTCCCAGCCGAGGATCCGGTCCAGCTCCACGGCGTGGCCCACGGACTCGTGGATCTGGAGCGCCATCTGCTCCGAGCCGAGGATGAGGTCCGTCGCTTCGAGCGAGGGGCACTGGTCGGCGGTCAGGAGGGCACGCGCCTCTCCTGCGATCCGGGCGGCGTTGCCCGGAAGGTCCAGCCCGCGGATGAGCTCCCAGCCCCGGGTTCCGTACTGGCCGCGGATCCCGGGGTAGCTGCGCTGCTGCGTCTCGCGCTCGCCGACCGCCGTCGCGGAGATCGACGCGCCACACTCGACGATGTGCTGGTCGACCCGGTGGCCCTCGCTGCTCACGAACCACTTGCGCGTGTCCCAGACCCGGTGACCCGGCCTCGGCCACGTCGGCGCCCTGTTCGCGCATGGTCAGGGTGGCGCCCACCAGCAGGTCGCCCTTCTCGGCGAGCGACACCGACCAGGGGTCCTCGCGGCAGTCACTGTCCCAGGAACCCGTCGCCGGTGCTTCGGGCGCCAGCGCGAGCGCGGCACCGGGGACCCGCGTCGATGCGCGCGCGATGGCCGCCGCCTGCTCACCGGCGCGCCGCGCGGCGGCCGACCCGACGTCCGGCACCGCGAAGAAACCCCAGGACGAGCCGATCAGGGCGCGGACGCCGACGCCGGCCCCCTCCTCGCGGTCGAGGGTCTCGACGGCGCCGTTGCGGGCGGACATCGCCTCGGTCCGGGTCTCCATGACCCGGGCGTCGGCGTATATCGCGCCCGCGGCGAGGGCGGCCTCGACGGCTGCGGTGGCGACGTCGTACATCGACCGAATGCTAGGCCGTCCGCGGCTACGACGCCTGTGCGGCCGCCCGCTCCTCCGCCCGCCGGTGCCAGGGAACGACGCCATCGAGCTCGATGTCGAGGGAGAAGCTCAGGAACGTCCTCACCATGACGATCAGGCCGAGGGTGGCGGCGTTCTCGAGAGTCTGGTCGATCGCGACCGTCAGGATGATGTCGGCCACGATCAGGACCTCCAGGCCGAGCAGGATCGTCCGGCCCACGTTGTTGCGGAGGGCGACGTAGGCGGCCGCCCGGTGGCCGCTCGCCACGTCGCGGACATACGCAACGAGGCTGACGAGGCCGCCGACCAGCAGGATGCAGACGCCCACGAATTCGAAGGCATGCTCGGCGAAGTCGAGGAGCTGGTCGAAATGCATCCGTTCCTCCGGGCGCTCATCCGCGAAGCCGCGAGGCTGGCCGCGCGGCGTCAAGTGTGCTGGTTCGCGGGCTCGGTTGCGGGTCGCCCCGACACGCCTCGCGACCACTCGCCGGCAGCGCGCCCGCCGGTCGCCGGTCGGCCCGCCGGTCGCCGGTGGTCACCGCTTCCTGCGTCTACGAAGGACACTCGTACACCGGGCGGCTCACAGGCCGCCGGCGCGTCCGCTGCCTCGACCGGCAAGTGCCGACGCTCGCGCGTCCCCTCATCGGTGGCGCCAAGAGCGGTCCAGCCACCGCCTACGATCATGGCTCGTCGTCCGTGCGCCCACCGGTGCCGCAGCCCGCCGATCACGAAGCAGGTTCGTCGCTGGTGGTGCAAGGTCCCATGTCGCCGGTCGTACGAGGCAGGCTCGTAGGCGGGGCCCGCGCCGTCGGTCCCGCGGAGCAGCACGAAGCAGGCTCGTAGCCAGGCGGGAGTCGAAGATGGGGGGTCGCGGGCGGGGGGAGCGGCGCGCGCGGCCGACCGCGTTCGCCGATGATGGCCATGACGCCGCAAGCGCGGCCGACCCAGGAGGGACCGATGACAGGCTACGGGTACGTGGCCGACCTGCGCGGCGAGGTCGGGTGCCGCAGGGCGGGATCCTCAGCCGCACCCTCTACGACGATGAACGCCTCACGCTCACGATCTTCGCGTTCGATGCCGGGCAGGAGCTGACCGAGCATGCGTCGGCCCGGGCGGCGGTGATCGAGGTGCTCGAGGGTGAGGCCGAGATCGTCCTCGACGGCGAGACCCAGGTCGCCCGCGCCGGCACCTGGATCGCGATGCCACCGGGGATGCGCCACGCCCTCCGCGCGAGCACCCCGTTCGTCATGGTCCTCACCCTCCTCAAGCCGGCATCCTGACCCGCCCGACGCGCCCGACATCTCGATCTCGCACCCGGCACAATGCGGGCGATCAGTCGCAGGAGAAGTTGATGGCCGTATCGCGCCCGCCGTCGTTCAAGGGCCCCGTCTACGAGCTCTTCATCCTGCCGGTCAGCATCCTGTCCGTATTCAACGTCGTCATCGTGCTTCTCTCGCCATGGCAGGTCGTCCAGCAGGTCGCCGTGCTCATGGACGTGGCGCTGACCCCGATCTTCCTGTTCGACTTCGTCTACCGCCTGGTCCCCGCGCCCTCCAAGAGGGACTACTTCCTCGGGGACTGGGGCTGGGCCGACATGGTGGCCATCTTCCCGCTGCTCCGGATGTTCCGCCTCTTCAGGATCGTGGAGGCGCTCAGGCTGGTCCGGGAGTACGGCGGCCGGCGGCTCATCCGCGTGATCATCGCCGGGCGCGCGAGCGCCACGTTCTTCCTCACGATGTTCATGACGATCGTGGTCGTGGAGTTCGCCGGGATGGCCGTCTACTACGCGGAGCGGGACGCCGCGGGCGCGAACATCGTCAGCGCCGGTGACGCGGTCTGGTGGGGCCTGGTGACGATCACCACTGTCGGTTACGGGGACGAGTACCCGATCACGCCCGCCGGCCGGGTCGTCGGCGTGTTCCTGCTGTTCTCCGGGATCGCCCTGTTCTCCGTGCTGACCGGCTTCATCGCGAACGTCTTCCTCGCACCGAAGAAGGTGGCCATCCAGACGGCGCCGGACGCAGGCACGATCGAGGACCAGTTCTTCGCGCTGCGCGGTCTCCTGGCGGACCAGGAGGGGCAGGCGACGATCATCCGCGCCAGGCTGGACGACCTCGAACGGGCCGTCATCGTCGCGTCCAGCGTCGCGTCGACGCCGCAGACCGGCGCCCCAGGCGAGCGGCCGTAGCGCCGCCTACGTCGGCGACGTCGTCCCCTCGGTCGAGGTCTGCTCGCGCCAGCGCTCGAACGCCGCCACCGCCACCGGCAGCGTCGGGTAGATCCGGTCCCGGTCGATGACGTCCATCAGCTCGCCGCGGACCAGCTGCTGGCGCAGCTCGCGCTTGACCCTGGCCATCGCGAACAGGATGTTCCGCTTCCCGAGATCCTCGACCAGCTGGCGCAGGGCCGCGACCGCCGTGGTGTCGAGCTCCACGATCGCCTCGGCGTTGAGCAGGAACCAGGAGATGGGCTTCCTCTGCGAGTCCACGGCCGCCAAGCGCGTTGGCGCGGAAGTCGTGTGCGTTCGCGAAGCACAGCGGCGCGTCATAGCGGAAGACCAGCAGGCCGGGGATCTGCTCGGCGGACGGGTAGTCGGAGATGTCGTGGAGGCCCGCGAGGCCCGGGACCCGCCCGAGGACGGACGCGGGCGGCGCGGGCGACGCGCACGAACAGGTCCGCGACGGACAGCCCGATCGCCACCAGGATCCCGGCGAGGACGTCGAACACCAGCACGCCGATCAGCGCGGTCATCGCGAGACCGATCTCCGACGACCGGAAGCGGGCCAGCCGCCGGAGCTCCTGGACGTGGATCAGGCGCAGCGCGGCGTAGATCACGACGCCCGCCAGGGCGGCTTTCGGGATGAGCGCGATCAGGCCCGGCGTGACCAGCACGACGATGACCACCGCGGCCGCCGCCACCAGCCCGGCAGCCTGGGTCCGGGCGCGCATCGCGTCGATGATCGCGGTCCGGGAGCCGGAGGCGCTCAGGGCAAACCCGCCGGTGAACCCGGCCGCGACGTTGGCGACGCCGAGGGCGAGGAACTCCTGGTTCGCGTCGATCTCCTCGCCCGTCCGGGCGGAGAATGCGCGGCCCGCGAGGGCGACCTCCGTGAACGAGACGAACGTGATCGCCGCCGCCGAGCCGAGCAGGGCCGTGAGGTCGCCGAGCTGCAGGCCCGGCAGCGCCACCACCGGGAGCTCGCCGGGGACGGATCCCACGAGGGCGATTCCCTGTCGGTCGAGCCCGAGGAGGAGCACGGCGACCGACGCCCCGATGACGGCGAGCAGCGTGCCCGGCGCGAGCGGCTTGACCTGGCGCAGGACCAGGAGGAAGCGCGACCACGAGTGCGCCCAGCGCAAGCGTCAACGGCTTGACCTCGTCGGAGGCGTCCGAGCAGCTCGGCCACCTTGGTCGCGGTCGTGTCCGCCGTGAGCGGGATGCCGGTGATCGTGCCCAGCTGCGACCCGATCATGATCAGCGCCACCCCCGCCAGGTACCCGAGGAGGATCGGCCTGGACAGGAGGTCGGCGAGGAACCCCAGGCGCAGGCCCCAGGCGACGATGCACAGGATCCCGACCATGATCGCCAGCCCGGCCGCCAGCGCCGCGTACCGCGCCGGGTCGCCGGCGGCGAGTGGCGCGACGGCCGCCGCCACCATGATCGCGATCGCCGACTCAGGGCCGACCGAGAGCTGGCGGGAGGTCCCGAGGAAGGCGTAGACGATCATCGCGATGACCGCGACCCACAGCCCGGTCACGGGAGCGACCCCTGCGAGGCCGGAGTAGGCGAGGCACTGCGGGACGAGGTAGGCCGTGACGGTGATGCCGGCCAGCACGTCCGCCCGTAGCCACGCGGGCTGATAGCCGCGGAACTGCGCGATGCCGGCGAACACGCCGTTCGGCGCCCGCCGCCCCTGGCTCCGGCTCCTCATCCCTCACTCGCTTGTCGATCGTCGCCACGCTGTCATGCGTCGTCGTCACCGAAGTTTCGGGACGTTCGACACTCCGTGGCCAGTCGAGCTACGGTGCGATGGTAGGCCTACGCGAGGCACGCGGCCCGCTGGTACGAGCAGACCAATCGCCCGCTCCACACTGGCCGACCACCGATCCGGCAGACCCTTGAGGCTCCGGATGAACTGGATCCACCGGCCGACCGGAGCAACGGCCGGGCCGCGGGCCCGCTGTCTTCATGTCCGGCGTCCGTCGGCCCCGTGGCTGCTTCGCGCCGACGTACGCTGCACCGGATGAACCGCCCGCCCCCTCCACCCGTCATCGGGCCATGCGAACGCGTTCTGGCGCTCCCGTTCGTCATCCTCCTCGCCGCCCTCGCGGTGATCCTCGCCGCGTGCGGCGGAGCTGCTCCCACGGCGACCGCCCCGCAGACCACCACGCCCGAGATCGCCGTCGCCGCCGTGCAGGCGCGCACGCCGCTGTTCGACGACTTCGGGCCGAAGGAGAAGGACGTCATCGGCCAGGACCACTGGTGGGAGGCGCTCCCGCTCGACGGGAGCACGCCGCCCGCGGGCTGGACGGTGAGGTTCACCGCCGGCTGGGGCGACTGCCCGGCGGGCTGCATCGACACGCACAGCTGGACCTGGAGCGTGACCGGCGACGGCGCCGTGGCGTTCGTCTCGGAGGAGGGCTCCGCCGCTCACCGAGGATGTCCTCGCCGGGCTCCACCGCAACGCGAAGGGCCCGGGCGCGGGGGGCCGCGCCACCGCGGGTCCCACCTGCCCGGTCGAGCGCCCGGGCGACCCGGCCTGCGCGCCGCGGATGGTGGCCGGGGCCGTGCTGTCCGTCGTCGACGGCTCCGGCAAGGAGGTCGCGACCGTCACGACGGACGCGAGCGGGCTGTTCCGGTTCGACCTGGCGGCCGGTGACTACACGCTGGAGCCCAAGCCGGTGGAGGGCCTGATGGGGACGGCGCAGCCGATGCCGTTCTCCGTCGCGGACGGCGAGCTGACCTGGCTCGACGTGGCCTACGACACCGGGATCCGCTGAGCCCGTCTGGCTACCGGCCCCCGGGCTACCGGGCCTCGCGCTACCGGCTCTCGCGCTACTGGACGAGCCCGATGAAGTTGAACCGCTCGTCGCAGTTCGGGTCGGTCGTGGCACTGCAGGGCGGAGCGCCGAACCCGGCCGGCACGCTGGGGTAGGAGTAGAACTCCACGAAATGGCCCGTCACGTCGACGGCATGGTTGGGGTAGTCGTCAGGACGAACGCCGCGAGGCCGGTGATCTCGTACTGGAGGTTGATCCGCCGGACGGCCGTTCGTCTGCTTCCAGATCGGGATGTACACGACGGTCTGGTCGTCGATGTAGCCCTGCATGCAGTCGCGGATGCCGCTGCTGTTCTTGGTCACCCGTGGCCCCGTCGAACCAGGCCGGGAAGACGAAGCCCGGGTTGTTCGGGCGTGCACACGCTGGTCTCCATGTCGGATCGTTGACGGGACTCCGTCCAGCTCAGCCAGCCGAAGTTGCCGGGCCCCTCATCGCCCAGCGTCAGCGTGTACTCCCGGCTGGTCTCGTAGTCGGCGTCGAAGATGCCGATCGGGAGCAGGATGCCCGGCGGAGGATCCGGGAGCCGGGACGACATCGCGGTGGCGACGGCGGAGACATCCCATCGTCCTGGCCGATCAGCCGGATGAAGTACGTCCCGGGCTGCCGGCTCGGTGGTCACGGTCACGCCCTGCGCGCCGGCCGGGAACGTCGCCCGAGTTGACGAGCGGCTCCATCTCGATGAATGTTCCCGGAATGCCCCCGATCCGGGGGTCGGCTGGACGTAGGCGGCCGTCCATGCGCATGGCGCCGTGCAGCCGTTGACGGTCATGCTCTTGTTGACGGCGGCGTAGACGTCCGCGCCCGTCACGGTGCACAGACGGGTTGAGGTACTCCTCGGCGATCAGCCGGGTGCCGGCCATGGCCGCGAGGTCGGAGATGTTCTGGGCCGTCCGGCGTTCCTTGAAGGCGACGCCGGTGTCGATCACGAGCCCGACCAGGACCAGGAGGACCAGCAGCCCGCCGGCCAAGAGCGGGAGGACCTGGCCCCGTTCGCCGTGCCGCTTCCTGGTGCGGAGCCCTGTGGCCATGTGGCCACTCCTTCGCTGCATGTGAAGCCATCGATCAGTTGTTGACGAGCACGCTGGCCGTCGATCGGAGGTCGAACGGATTGAGGCCTGCGGCCGACATCAGCTGGCCGATGACGGGCGTGATCATCCCCACGCTGACCTGCGCCTGCACCTCGAGGGTGTCGTTCGGGGCGCACTTGAGGACGACCGTGCCCGGCCGGATGCAGGTCGCGGTGGCTGTCACCCCACCGATGCCCGTGACGCGGCTGACGGTGTAGGCCTCGATCCCCGCGATCTCGTTCGCGGAGCGCGCCTTGACCGACCCTAGCGCGCACCCTTCGCGCGCGGCCTCGGAGAGCGCGTTGTTCGTGTAGACGAGGCGCCCGAGGTCGATCAGGCCGAACACGAGCAGGAGCATCAGCGGGAACACCAGGCTGAACTCGACCAGGGCCTGGCCCCGGCGCCGGTCATTCGCGTCGGGCGAACAGCGCGCGCATCAGTTGTTGCCTACCGTGATGGTGGTCGTCAGGCAGGGGCGGATCTGGTTCCTGGTGATCGACTGCGAATTCACCTTGTAGTCGTTGTCGGGCGGCCGGGTCGCCGAGAAGTTCTCGGGCCGGAAGCCCGCACCCGACCAGATCGCCTGCGCCTGGGTCACGGTCAGCGCGTTGGATCCATTTCGAACCATGTCGGGGACGACGCACATGGGCGGGCGTCGGGGACGGCGTGGGCGAGGGGCTCGGCGTCGGCGTCGGCAGCGGTGTCGGCGTGACCGTCGGGCCAGGTGTGGGCTCGGTGTCGGGCTCGGGCGTCGGGCTCGGCGTCGGGCTCGGCGTCGGCGTGGCCTGGACCGCGTTGCTGACGGTGATCGTCGTGCTGTCGCACGGCCCCACGAAGCCTGCCGGCACGCTCTGCCAGACGATGTTCTGGCCGCTGGGGCCGATCTTGGTGACCGTGGTGTCGAAGCCGGCCACGTTCGTCCAGACGTCCTGGGCCCCGCCGATCTTGGTGCCGTTGGCGAAGTTCGGAACCTGGCATTCCGCGGGCGCGAGCGACGGCTGGGGCGAAGCGCTCGGGTTGACGTCCACCGGATCGCCCGATCCCGCGAAGCTGGTGATGACGACCGCGGTGGCCGACGACGCCAGGGGGATCGTGTCGCCGACGATGTCGCCGATCACCGGGGTCGCGAGGCGGAAGGTGGCACGGACGGACACGCGGTAGAGGTCTCCGTCCGCGCAATCCGCGAGGGACTTGCCCGAGCCGCTGAAGTCCGTGGTCGTCGGCCCGTAGCAGCGAGCGGTGATGTCGTCCGCGGTGATGCCGTCGAGCTCGAGGTCGACTCTGGCCTCGACGTTCCGCGGATCGTCGCAGTCCGGGGCCGCCGACGTCGCACTCGGGATTGCGTGCCCCGAAGAACGCCCCCTCCTTGGCGGCGTTCTCCATGTTGATCGTCGAGAGGTAGACGCGACCCAGGTCGATCGCGCCGAGCACGATCACGAGGAGGACGGGCAGGATCAGGGCGAACTCGACGAGGGATTGGCCTCGTGTGCGGGTCGCGTGGTGCCTTCGCAATCGACTGAGGACGGAGGTGAGCATCTGACCATACGCTGCGGTTAGGACGGAGCGCAATGCTCGGCGTCACTGCTTGCAGCGTCGCTTGAAACGGTGCGCGAATGCATAGCCCATCGGTCCGATCCGGCGGCGAAGAAGTACCGCCGGGTCGAATGAGGCTGTCCGCGCTCCAATCAGAGGTCATTCTCGGAGGGCTGCTCCGTGCAGAGCGTTGTCGGCATCCAAGCCGCTACGGGCGCGTGGCCTCGCAATGTATCGGCGAGATAGGCCGCGTTCCTGACACGGATGCTGGTGTGGCTGCGTGACTAGCTGTAGCCCGAATGATCGGTCTGGATCTACCTGCCGCCCGTTGGCTCGCCATGAAACGGCCGGCGAGTTGGTGCGCGCTCTCGGGTTGGCCCATCCTCGGCGTTTGCCGTTCGTGGCTTTTCTCTACTTGACGAGCTGGACCCCGAGCGCGGAACGGTATCGCCCTGTGTCGGACCTAGAGCGGCCGACGGGACCTTGAGTGACGAAACCGGACGAACCAGCCCTTCAAGCAGCCAGTGCTGCCGTTGCCGCCGACAAGCGGGCCCGCCTGGTGCGGTGAATTGCACTGATCGCGGTTGCCTCCCTGGATAGGCGTCGATCGAGGAGAAACGCGCCGAACACGGGGATGTGGTAGTAGAGGTTGTCCCCGTTCCCGGGGATCTGTGCAGTTGGCGAGCAGGCCGGCGGAGGGTACATCTCGGACACGTCCCATCGAAAAGCGGGGATGAGGATGATCTTGCTCGGCCCAGGTGTTGTCCTCAGAGGGGGCTTCGGACGTTGTGACTGGCAACCGGCTTTTCTCGTCTGCAACCACGTGGGGATGTCTATGGCCTGGTTGCATGGTGTGGTGATCTGGTCGGCCAGAGTGCCGCTGCATCCGATGCTGTCCTCGAGATCGAGCGAGCCGTACCCGCCAGGGCCGTTCTTGCAGAGGGGCAGGATCGCCTCGTGGTGCACCGATGCCTCTGATCGGCGTGCGCGGTCGCGAGGGTCGACGAGCGGCCATTGAACTTGAGCCGACTTGGATGAACGCGTTGGTGGATGGCGCAGTTCTCGATGTTCTGATCGAATGTCAGCGGAATGGTCCCGCAGCCATCCTCGGCGGCACAAATCCCCTGAAGCGCGCCGGCGAGTGCCATCGCGGATGCGCCTGTCGACAGCGTCTTGATCCTCGACAATGCCGTGCCAGATATGTGCGTGAAATTCCCGGTTCCCGGCCGCCGTGACGCCAGCAGCATTGGCGGGGATTGCTGCCGCCTTGGGCAACACGGTGCCGACCCGCGTGCCTCTGCTCCAGCCCACGTACCGCTGGTCTGGTCAGCGTTACCCCGTTGCCGGAGCCGCCGTCGGCCGCGACCGCGGCGCACTGACGTCCGCGTCGGTCTTGGCGGACCCTCCCGCTTTAAAAACGAGGACGGTGGCGCCAGCCAGCGCCGCAGCGTCCCGTGCCGTCTGTGTCGGACTCGTTGCTGAGCCGCGTTCATTGCCCCCGTCGACGAACGAGGGCGGTCATGCTCAGGCAAATCGCGACCAATGGCCAGGGACCATCAGGACCAACGGCCTGTCCGCGCTGGCCGCGCGTCCCGCGCAATCGGAATGGTCGCTTGTTCAGGGAATGTCGACCCTCCGGGTCGCTCGTTCGTGAACCCTCGTTGTCGCGAGTTAGGTGATCTCATGGGCAGGTCGCATGCGTCGCAGTCGGACAGACATACTCGATGGGCACGTAGGCTGCTGGAGGAGAGCGTCAAGGGCCCCGACGAGTGTTTGATATGAACTGGCGTGAGCGGAAAGATAGGGGGGCGCGCACAACGACCACCGCGAGACAGCCGGACCCTCGAGGGTCGCTGGAGCAATCGTCAGTGACGGGTGGACTGCAGTCGCGCCCAGCGTCCCCCGAAGCTCTCTGAAGCACACATCGATGTTGCTCGCGATTCAGGCCTGAGGGCAGGCGCCGAGGAGATGGCGCGCGCTACGCACATCAGTGGACCGTCTGATCGACGATAGCCAGGCGAGTCGCCGAGGCTTGGCGCGCGGCCTCGCCCGCGGTGCTGTAGGCGTAGATCTGTGCGTCCGAGGTCGACCGTGCCGAGGATGACCGCCATGATCAACGGCAGTACGAGAGCGAACTCGGCCAGTCCCTGCCCGCGTTCAGTCGCGAGTCGGCCATCTCGATCTTCCACTCATTGTCCGACCGTGGGCCCGACCGTGATCGAGGCCGCGCACCCACCCTGCGGGTTCAACTGGCCGCTTGAGAGCGACTGGTAGGTGATCTGTAGTTCTGGCCCGGGGAGTTCCCGTTCTGGCGCGTGATGCTTCCCGTGAAGCCCGCGGCCGTCCAGAGGTCCGCGGCATCATTCTTGTGGACACCGTGGAAGTCCGGGACCTGGGAGGTGGATATCACGGTGAACGTCGCCGGCGTTGCGGCACCACCAGGTGGCCGATTGAGGGTGAGACTCACGGTGTAGGTTCCGGCTTGGCCATATGTAGACGTGGTCGGCGAGCATACGTTCCTCTTGCCCAGGGTGACGTCCCGCTTCCGAAGCTCCACGAGCACGACGTGTAGCCGCCCGTCGAGGTGTTCGTCCAGATGACGGGAACGTTGCCATTCCATGCCACGACACCCTGATCGATCCCGGGCCGCCGTCGGCAGAATGCGGCCCGATCCTGCTCGTTGAGTCGTATCCGGTCTCACCGGGCGTGCCGTAGAACGACGCCGTGTAGTCGATCGGCGGCGGGGACTCGCCGACGAGCTGGGATCCGGGGTTGGGCTCGGGGTTGGGCTCGGGGTTGGGCTCGGGGTCGCGTCGAGCCTCGGCGTGGAACGGCTCCTGCCACGGGGATGCCAGCAACCGCTCCCGCCCGGATGGGGAAGACCGCCTGATGCGCCGACGCTGATCGGGTTGCCGATCACGTTACCGACGAGTGGCGTTAGGAGCGCGAACTGGCACGTGATCGTGACCCGCGCTGGCGACCCCAGCTCGTATGTGGTGGGCGACGCGCCGGGAACTCCGGCGCTTGGTAGGGGCTCGGGAGCACACAACCGTTGGCACGGGCATCGTTGGCCATGAGCTCCTGGATCCGCCCTGAATGGTTGCATCACCCGCTCCCTTCCACGCGTCCGGGTTGAGGGCGGCAAGTTTGTGCTAATCCGCGCCATGTTATTGAGGTTCACACAGCCGAGGAAGATCCGCCCGAAGTCCACTGCGAATAGCAGGAGCAGGAGCAGGACGGGCAGGACCAGTGCGAACTCGACCACCGACTGGCCACGGCTCTTGCGATGCGGGCGGGGCTCGGCGCGGAGGCGCATGAGGTTTGGGCATGTGAGAACGGCACTCCCCGGTGCACGCGTCCCCCGACGGCAGGCAGGACTATCGTCCTGGTACCTTGCCGCGCGCCTTGCAGGTGGCGCGAGATCGCATCGCAACATGGTCCCGGTACGAACATGCCATTGCCGGGTCGCGGCGATGGGTGGATCGTGCCGCCATGAAGAAGCGCGTTTTCGCCGGACTGCTCTGGTTCTACGTCACCTGGTACGCGTGGGGCTTCATCGCCAGCGCCTTCGGCGTATCGGAGCTCCTCGGCCCCGTGCTCGCGTTGATCGTGGCCGTGCTGGTCGCGGGCGATCCCTTCGGGCGCATCTGGAACACGAACCGGGCGCGCCCGGCCGTGTCCGATCATTCCGCGGCGGTCGGCGAACCGGCCTGACCCTCCCGCCCGGCGCCTCAGCGGATGAGCTGAAGCGCGAGCTGCTGGAACGGCTGGCCCGGGGTGCGCGGTCGTGGGGCCGAGGAAGAACTGCTTGCGCCAGACGCCCTCGAGGTCCTTGCCGCCCTCGCAGGCCGTGATCTGGAAGCCGGCGAAGCCGATGATGTGGTACCAGCCCCCGGCACCGTGGTTGTCCGCGGTGTCCCAGACGGGTGACGGTGACGGTGACCTTGTTGTCGATGTAGTAGGTGCAGTCGGCGCTGGCCTTGTTGCCCGGCAGGCTGCCGATCCGGTCGATCGGGTTCGCATCCGTCGATGGCCCTCCGTCGACCGCGGTGCAGCAGCCGTAGCTGTTCGGGGGCGGGCCGATCTCGCTGTCCAGGAACACCTTGCTCTCCTCGCACCCCGACGTCGTGCTCATGCCGAGGCCATAGCCATCGCATTTGCCGACCGCCCCGAACTTCAGCCAGCCGAAGCCGCCCGGGACGTTCAGGTAGCCAGGTGTCAGGTGCTGCGGCTCGCAGGCGGTGCTCGAGCCGACCTCCCCGTGCAGAACGGGTAGGCCTGGAAGAACGCCAGCGAGATGCCGGCCGGGAACACGTCACCGCCCGGACCGCCGGCCGCATAGCCTCCCCGAGCCGTGGCCGTGGACGCCGCCTCCATGGTCGTCATGCCGATGATGCCCAGGAAGTACGTGTGGAACGTCCGGTTCGTCGACACCCGGACCCCGACCTTGTTCAACGGCGGTCCGGCTCCCGCGGCGCCGTCGCCGACATAGCCCGTGGTGTTACCGGCCGCATCGACGTAGACCGGGCCGTCGGGTGCCCCGAACGTGACGGGGTCGGACCCGTTGGCGGTGACCGTCGTGGTGATCGCGGCGGCGACATTCGCGTCGGTGCCGTTGACCGTGTCCTTGTCGATCCACTGGGCGATGATGCGGGCCCCGGCGAGGGCGGCGAAGTCCGACGTGTTCTGGGAGTTGCGGCGCTGTGACAGGGCATTGCCGCCGTCGATCACGAGGCCGGTCGCCAGGACGATCACCGTCGCGCTGAGGGCGAACAGGGCCAGGATCTGGCCCCGGTCATCGGTGGGCCGTCCGATCAGGCGTTTCATGTGGGTCCCCTCAGTTGATCGTCATGGTTGCGGACCCGGCCAGCGTGGTGGATCCGAGCAGCCCGTCGATGAATGGCGTGATGGCCTGGAACGGTGCCGTCACGCGCACGGAGATCACGCTTCCGGGGGCGTGGTTGGAGCAGGTGGAGCCGGTCCAGTTGCCCGACGGTGGCGTCCCGTTCGGAGGCGCCAGGACGCAGCTCATGCTGGCCGTCGTCACGCTGCCGAACGGCGCCATCATCCGGTTCGCGGCGGCCCGGACATGTGCGAGAAGCATGGGGTCGTTCGTGGGGCAGACAGGCCCGCCGGCCGTCCCGCACGCCGGGTCGGAGCTGCCCCGGTAGCTCGCCTCCACGCTGCCCAGTCGCGCGCCCTCCCGGGCCGCCTGTGACAGCGTCGTGTTCAGGTAGACCAGGCGGCCGACGTCGATCAGGCCGAACAGCATGAACAGGAAGACCGGAAGGACCAGGGCGAACTCGACCAGCGACTGTCCGCGAGCCCGCGGGCCCGCGAGGTCCGGTGCGCACCCCGGCGCGGATCATGCGCTTCATGGGTTCACCGTGTGCAGTGCCGAAGCTGACCCGGAGATGCTCGTGACGGTCAGCAGTCACCGTGTACTGCCTGCCACGCACGGCGTAGTCGTGCTGCGGGTTCTGCGCGTTCGACTTGGGGGTCGCGTCGCCGAAGTCCCACAGCCACGTCGTCACCGGACACGCGGCCGGCCACGACGACTGGTCCGTGAAGTTCACCTTGCCGCTGTTCCCGACAACCGCGCTGCTGAACTGCGCCGTCGGGTTGGGGCACGGCGTCGGGCTGGGCGTGGGCGTCGGTGCGGGCGTGGGCGACGGGGTCGGGGCGGGTGTGGCCGACGGTGCTGGCGTCGGGCTGGGCGTCGGGCTGGGCGTGGGCGTCGGCCCCGCCGGCGGGACGGTGACCGTGCGGGTCGTGGAGCGGGAACCGCCCTGGTTGGTGACCTCGAGCGTGATCGTGTAGGTGCCCGGATCCGAGTACGTGTGGGTCGTCGGCACCGTGCCACCCACGTCCGTGTCGCCGTCGCCGAATGCGTAGTTGTAGCCCGAGATCGCGCACAGCCCGGAGTCGGGAGCGGATCCGGCCGGGTCGAGCGTGACGGTCAGGTCGCTCGCGAAGACGGTGAACGTCGCCAGCGTCGGGGCGGCGCAGCCGCTCGGGTTGGTCGATCCGGGGCCCGCCGCGGAGTTGAGCACGGCGACGGTGGCGGAGCTGCCGATCCGCAGGTCGCCCCCGAAGAACCCGCTGATCAGCGGGGTGAAGAAGCTGAACGGTGCGTTCAGCGTCACGGTCAGCGTGTTGCCTGCTCCTGCGCCACCGGGCGACAGGTTGCAGGCGATGGTCACGTCGGCAGGCGTCGCGCACCTGGTCGTGATGTTCTCGGGGTAGGTGAGGACGTTCTGCTGACCGCCCTGGCTCTGGGAGTTCCGTTCGGCGTTGGCGCGCGCCAGCATGCCGACCGGGTCGACGGGGTTGGTCGCGCCGTAGTTGGCTGCCTCTCGAACCGCGTTGCTCAGCTGGACGTTCGTGAAGAAGATCCGGCCGAAGTCGACCGCGATCACGAGGAACAGCAGGAAGACGGGCAGGATGATCGCAAACTCGACGACCGACTGGCCGCGCGAGCGATCCCTGGAACGCGTGACGGGACTGCTGCGCGCTGGGCGCAGCGACAAGACGGCCCCTGCGGGCCGAGGCGTGAGCATCGTCGTTTCCCCCCGGCGATGGTGTTTTGTGTGGCTCGACGGACGATGCCGCGGGCACCTTGCGCGTCACCTTACGGAGGCGCCATTCGGCCCCGATCGTGGTGCGCGGGTGCACACATCACGCTCGGCGGGCCATGACCGGCCCGGACTCTTGACCCATGACGAACGGGCCGGTCCGTCCTCGCGGCCCTCAGGACTCCTCGGCGGCCTCCGCGGGCAGCAGGATCGTGAAGGCCGCGCCCCGGCCGGGGGTGACCGGCTCGAGGACCAGGTCCCCGCTCATCGCCCGGCACAGCTCGCGCGAGACGTAGAGGCCCAGGCCCGAGCCCTCGCCCGTGGGCCGCGCGGCGCCTCGCTCGTAGCGGAGGAACAGGCGGTCGCGGTCGTCGTCGCCGACGCCGGGACCGTGGTCCGCGATGGTGATCGACACCTGCTCCGACGCGGGATCGACCGCGACAGACGCTTCGATGGCCGTTCGCCCGCCGTAGCCGACGGCGTTGTCGAGGATCGCCCAGAGGACCTGGTCCAGCTGGTCCGGGTCCGCGAGCGCCAGCCACCCCGCCGAGCGGTCGTCCAGCGAGAAGGGCACGTCCGCGGCGCCCAGGGCCTCCCACGTCCGCCGGACGCGGGCCGCGGGCGCGAAGACCTCCAGGCGCGGGCGCAGGGCCCCGGACTCGATCCGGCTCACCGTCAGCAGCTGGCGGACCATGCGGGACAGCCGGTCGGCCTGCTCGGTGATGATCCCGAGGCGGCGGTCGGGCGCCTCGGCGGCCAGCTGCTGGGCATAGCCGCGGATGCTCGCCAGGGGCGTCTGGAGGTTGTGCGACACGCCCCGGAGGAAGTCGTCCTTGGTCTCGTCCAGCGCCATGAGGCGGCTGTTCTGGTCCTCGACGCGGGCGTACAGCTGGGCGTTGCGCAGCGCCGCCGAGACCTCGATCGCGAACAGCTCGAACAGGTCCTGGTCGGCGCGCTCCCAGCGACGGGTTGCCGGCAGGTGGCCGACCGCCACGCCCAGCACATCGCCGGCCGCCGTCAGCACGGCCCGGACCGGCACCGGGTCGCCGGGCACCACCTCTTCGCTCGGGATCTCGCGCGGGTCCACCAGCAGGATCTCGCAGTCGATCATCCCGAACGCCTCGCGCGCCCGAACGCCGGCCTGGGCAGCGAGCACGTCGGGGCGCTCCTGGAGGGTGATCGCCCCGAGCGCGTCGAGGATGCGCCTCAGCTCGCGGTTCCGTCGTTCGAGGTTCGCCGCGAGCCGGTTGTGACTCTCGGCCAGGCGGCTGAACTCGTCGTCGCCGGGCAGCTCCAGGCGGGTGGCCAGGTCTCCGGCCGACACGCGCTCCACGGACCGTGCGATCGCCCGCAGCGGCGCGCCGAGGTCCGAGGCGAGGGCCGCCGCCAGCAGGATCGCGAATACCACCGAGACGGCGATCGCGAACAGGAGCACCCGGGTGAGGTTGGCGCTCGCGTCGCCGGCCGTCCCGGCCAGGAGCAGGACGACGATGCCGAAGCCGGCGACGGGGAGGACCGCGGCCGCGATCAGGCCGAGCGTCAGCCGGGTCCGGAACGCGAGCCCGGAGCTGCGGTAGACGGGCAGCCGGGCGGGGTCGGTCATGGGCGGGGGCGAACTCGTTCCCGGGCAGCGGGCGAGTTCGTCCCGGGCGTCGGCGTCGGCCCGGGCGTCGGTGCCGGCCCCGAGCTCACCACCCGCGGGTCTCGGATCGGCGGCGGGTCACAGGACGGCCGGCCCCGCCGCGCCGACCAACCGGTAGCCGATGCCCCGCACCGTCAGGAGGTGAGCCGGCTTGTTCGGGTCCAGCTCGACCTTCTGGCGGAGGCGCCGCATGGTCACCCAGACGTAGCTCGGATCCGCGTCCTCGGTGTCGGCCCAGCCGCGGGCAAGGAGGGTCTCCGTGGTGACCGTCTGGCCCAGGTTGGCGGCGAGGGCGTACAGGAGCCGCGACTCGGTCGGCGTGAGCGACACGACGCTGCCGCTGACGATCGCCTCCCGGCGGTGCAGCTCGAGGGCGAGGTTCGGGCCAAGGTCCAGGCGCTGGCGCGGCACGCGGTCGCCCAGCCGTCGAAGCACGCGCGTGATCCGCGCTCGCAGCTCCGGGTAGTGGTAGGGCTTCGTGATGTAGTCCTCGGCCACCTCCTCGAGCAGATCGGCCTTGGAATCCGCGGTGTCGATCGCCGAGAGGACGATGATCGGCAGGTCGGCTCGCGCCTTGACCTCGCGGGCGAGGGTCAGGCCGTCCATCCGCGGCATCAGCATGTCGATGATCAGGAGGTCCGGCCAGGACTGCGCGAGCCGCCGCAGCGCCTCCTCGCCGTCGCGCGCGGTCTGGACCTCGTAGCCGTCGCCCTTCAGCTGCTCGGCGAGGATCACCAGCAGGTTCGGGTCGTCGTCCACGATGAGGATCCGCGGCGCCGCCACGCCGTAGGGGCCGGGTCCACCGTGCAGCATGGCCCGAGGATACAGCGCGCGGTGGGCGCGATCGGGCTGCGCGAGCACTCGTGGCGCTCGGCGGACTCGGCGGCTCGCACGGCCGGCTCGCCCCACGGCCGGCTCGTGCGTCGTTGGCAGCGTGCGTCGCACGCAAGAACCTGGCCGCCGATCGGCGAATCCGTTCGCGGGGCTCACGAATGTGCCGCCGCCGGGGCCACATCGGCCCATATCGGCCAATTCGCCTGCACAATCGTTCGCCGCATGCACACCCGCGTCGTTCGGGGGCGAAATCCGTTCGCCGCATGCACAGGGTCCGCACGCGGCAGGTGCGCCGCGGGACATGCCGGCGCGCGGCGGGAGGGCTGGCCCGACGGGTTCGGCGCAGGACGACTCACCTACACTTCGTCGCGATGTCCGACCTCCCGATCCGCCCGTACGTGCGCCAGCCGGCGGCGTTCCACCCGTGGGACCCGAGGGCGCCGGACGTCGCCCGGGAGCTGGCGCGGCTGATCGCGTCGGCGCGACCGGGGGCCGTCGCGGAGCACGTCGGGAGCAGCTCCGTCCCGGGGTTGCCGGGCAAGAACGTCATCGACCTTGGCATCGAGGTCGACCCGGACGAGATCCCGCCACTGGTCGAGGCGCTGCGCTCGCTCGGGTTCCAGGCGCAGCCCGGCCTGGCGCCGTTCCCGCCCACCCGGCCGCTGCTCGTCGGCTCGGTCCGCCACGACGGCGCGGAGTTCCGGATCCACTGCCATGTCATGCCCCCGGCCCGGCGCGAGCTCGTGGAGCAGCTCGGCTTCCGGGACGCCCTCCGCGCCGACCCCGCCCTCCGAGACGCGTACGCAGAGGCCAAGCTGCGGATCGTGACGGCCGCACCGGAGGGGGACGCGAACCGGCTCTACACCGTGCACAAGGCCGACTTCGTCCGTGACGCGCTGTATCGCCTCGGGATCCGACGCGCCCCCGCAGACGCGCCCGATCCACTGCCACCCGGCTCGACCGTCGGGGTCCTGGGCGGGGGGCAGCTGGGGCGGATGCTGGGGATCGCGGCGCGGGCGATGGGGTACCGGCTGGTGGCGCTCGACCCCGACCCGGCGTGTCCGACGGCCGCCGTCGCGGACGAGATCGTCGTGGGCGGCTACGACGACGCGGACGCCGCGCGGCGCCTGGCCTCGATGTCGGACGTGGTCACCTACGAGCTGGAGCACGTGGGCCTCGAGGCGGCCGCGGCCGCCGGCGAGATCGCGCCGCTGCGCCCGGGTCTCGCGGCCCTGCGCGCGACGCAGGACCGCCTGGCGGAGCGGCGGTTCATCCGCGAGCTCGGCGAGTACACGGCACCCTGGCGCGAGGTGCGCGGCATCGCGGAGGCCGAGGCGGCGGCGGAGGCGCTGGGCTACCCGGCGCGGCTGAAGCTGCCGCTCGGCGGCTACGACGGCCGGAGCCAGGTCCGGGTCGCATCGCGCGCCGACGTCGCAAGGGGGGTCCGGGCCCTCGGCGGGGAGGCGGGCGGGCCACTGCTCCTGGAGCGGGAGATCGACTTCGAGGCCGAGCTCTCGGTCGTCTGCGCGCGCGATCGTGAGGGACGGACGCTCGCGTACCCGATCTCGCGCAACGTCCACGACGACGGGATCCTGGTCGAGAGCGTCGTACCGGCCCCGATCCACCCGGTCATCGCCCACGATGCGGCCGAGATCGCCGGCTGGATCGCCCGCGGGCTGGACCTGGTCGGGCGTGCTGACCGTGGAGCTGTTCCAGCTCAAGGGCGGCCGCCCTGATGATCAACGAGCTCGCGCCGCGGGTGCACAACTCGCGGCCACTGGACGATCGAGGGCTCGGTGACGTCGCAGTTCGAGCAGCACGTCCGTGCGATCGCCGGCCTTCCGCTGGGCTCCGTCCGGCCGCACGGCGCAGCCGCCATGGTGAACCTCCTGGGGACCGGCGGCGACCGGCCGGCCCGGCTCGCCGGCCTCGCGGGCGCCCTCGCGGATCCGGACGCGCACGTGCACGTCTACGGCAAGCGGAGGGTGTTCGAGCGGCGCAAGATGGGCCACGTGACGGTCGTCGGGCACGACGCGGACGAGGCGCTGGAACGTGCCCGCCGGGCGCGCGCGGCGCTGAGCTGGGAGGACTGACGAGGTGGGCGAGACCGGTCCGGTGGTCGGCATCGTCGGCGGCAGCCGCTCCGACTTCCCGGTCCTGGAGAAGGCGCAGGCACTGCTCGACATGCTGGGTGTGCCGTGCGAGCTGCGAGTCGTGTCCGCCCACCGGACGCCGGACCACCTGTTCCGCTACGCGGAGACGGCCCGCGACCGCGGCATCCGCGTGATCGTCGCCGGGGCGGGCGGCGCCGCCCACCTGCCCGGGATGCTCGCGGCCAAGACGTCCCTGCCGGTCATCGGCGTGCCGATCCCAACGCAGCACCTGGGCGGGATGGACTCGTTGCTCTCGATCGTCCAGATGCCGCGAGGGATCCCGGTGGCGACCGTGGCGATCGGTAACGCGGACAATGCAGCGCTGCTCGCCGCGTCGATCCTGGCCCTCTCGGACCCGGAGCTGGCGGCGCGGCTGGACGCCTACCGGGCGGACCTGACGGCGTCGGTGATGGACGACCCGTCGAACGCGGAGCCGCTGGCGTAGGCGTCGCTGCGACGGGGGTGGTCGCCCGCGGCGTCCGGCGGTAGGCTCATCCGATGGACGACGAGCGCTGGGAACCCGGCATGGTGGTCCTCGACCGGCAGGCGGTGGTGGAGCGACCCGAGCGGCCCGCGAGCGGCCCGAGCGGCCCGACCGGCCACGCGACCGGTCCGTCCGACGACTCCCTTCCGCCCAGCCTCCGCGGTCTGCCGCCCCGGAGCGTCCCGGAGGTCGCCCCGACACCCCTCCAGAAGCATTTCGTGCTGCTATCCGCGCCCGCCCTCGTCGCCGGTGCCATCGCGATCACCGCGCTCGAGATGGGCGCCGGGTTCGGCAGCGCGCTCGTGAAGCTGTGCGTGCTGGTCGCCGCCCCGCTGCTGTTCGTGACGACCCTCGACGCCACCGTCCGGATCTGGCGGTCAGCCTGGGCATGGATGCCGGTCAACCGGGGGCGTGGCCTCTTCCGGCTCGCCTGGCTGCTGGTCAGCCTCGTGTTCCTCGCGCTCATCGCCGGCGCGACCGTCATCGTGCTGGGAGCCTGACATGAGCGAGCGTCGGCTGGACGACGACGAGCGGCGCGCGGTCGAGGCGATGGGGCGCGGGCCGGACGGACGCTCCACGGACATCGCGTCGGGCGGTGGTGCGCCGGCCTGGCTCGCGCACTCGTTCCACTACTGCACCCGGTGCGGTGCCGAGCTGGCGTCGGCCACGCTGCCGGAGGAGAACCGCGAGCGGCTGGCCTGTGCCGCGTGCGGGCACATCGCCTACATCAACCCGCGGGTGGTCGTGACCACGCTCCCCGTGACGGGATCGGGCGAGGTCGTGCTGCTGCGGAGGGGGATCGAGCCCGGGTACGGCGCGTGGGCACAGCCGGGGGGCTTCCTCGAGGTGGACGAGACGGTGGCCGAGGCCGCCGTTCGCGAGACCCTCGAGGAGACCGGGCTCGTCGTCAGCCCGGGCGAGCTGGTCGGGATCTACTCGCGGCTCGAGGCGGCGGTCGTCGTGCTCGTGTTCGAGGCCCGCATCGTCGGCGGCGTTGCCCACACGACACCCGAGGCGCTGGAGGTCCGGGCGTTCGGCGCCGGGGAGCTGCCCTGGGACGGCATCGCCTTCAAGACATCGTGGTGGGCGATCCACGATTGGGTCCGGCTCCGGCACCCCGGGGCGGTGATCCCGGACGGCTTCAGGGGTCACGAGACCTTCTGACGGGTCCCTCCGACGGATTCGTCGGGCGTGACGCCGTCGAGTGGCTCAACGGTCCGGCGCCGGCCCTGAATGGGCAGCCAGAAGGCGCGGATGACGATGGTGCCGTGAGCCCGGCGCGCAGGTGAGCCTTCTGGTTGTCAGCCTGAGGCGGCACCGCGCAGATGACCCACAGGGCGGTTGGCGGGTCTTCGCCGGCGCCACGGCAGAGGCTCGGGCTGACCGTCCGTGCTCTCGACGCCGGTTGAGCGGCGAAGGCACGTGTTTCGGCACGCCGACCAGGCCATTTGTTCCGACGGGTTCGTCGGCTCGCTGGGTGTCGTCCGCGCGGATGCGGCGGCCGCTACCATCCTGCCCATGCAGCCGATCGCTGGCGCCACGGGTGAATCGCCCGTGGATCGCTTCGTGCATGCCGCCTCGGACGCCATCAGGGGCCGGCATGTCCGGGCCTGGATCGTCGCGGTCACCACCGTCGCGGTCGTCGGGACCCTCGGCTACGTCGTGCTGTTCCAGTGGACCCTGTCGGACGCCGCCTACATGACGGTCATGACCCTCACCACGGTCGGGTTCCGCGAGGTCCACGAGCTGGTGGAGTTCCCCGAACGGCTGTGGACGATGATCCTGGCGGTGGCCGGCGTCGGGATCATCTTCGGAACCATCGGCATCGTGGCCGAGAGCATCATCAGCCAGGCCACGAGCGGCCGGAGGGAGGCGAAGCGGATGCAGGAGGCGGTGGCGGCGCTGCGGGACCACTACATCGTGTGCGGCTACGGCCGGGTCGGGTCGACCGTGGCGCGCGAGCTCGCCCATTCGGGGGAGCGCCTGGTCGTCATCGACATCAACCCGGCCTCGCTCGATCGCGCGTCCCGCGACGGCCACCTCGTGGTGGAGGGCGATGCCACGGACGACGCGACGCTCCGCTCGGCGGGCGTGGCCCTGGCCCGCGGCCTGGTCACGACGATCGACTCCGACGCGAACAACGTGTACGTCACGCTGTCGGCGCGGGCGATCAACGATCGGCTGTTCATCGTGGCGCGCGCCAACACGGAGGGGTCCGAGGCCAAGCTGGCCCAGGCCGGGGCGAACCGCACGGTCTCGCCGTACACGATGGCCGGGCGCCGGATCGCGGAGCTGGCCAGCCGCCCGCGCGTGGCCGACTACATCGACGCCGCCCTGTCCCACGGCAACCTGTCGTTCTCGCTCGAGGAGGTCGAGGTCGACGCGGAGAGCCCGCTGCTCGGCGTGACGATCGGCATGCTCCGATCCGAAGGCGCGGTGACCCTGGCGATCCTCCAGCCGGACGGTGCCTACGAGGCCAACCCGCCGGAGTCGAGGGCTCTGCGCGCGGGCGAGAGCGTCATCGCCTCGGGTTCCACGGAGGCGTTGTCGGCGCTCCGCGCCCGGGCATAGGGACCTCCGGGAGCCCCGGCCCGCGGCGTCGCGGGTCGCGACCGCCGCCCGGTCCCGTCGGCGGGTCAGACCGCCCCGTCGCGCCGGCGGGTCAGACCGCTGCTTTCTCCTGTTCCGCGGCTGCCATCGCGGTACCCACGATCCCCGCGTCGTTGCGCAGCTTCGCCGGGACCACCCGGGCCCGGACGGTGAGGCGGGGGAGGAACAGGTCGGCCCGCTTGGACACCCCGCCGCCGATGATGAACAGGCGCGGCCAGAACAGCTTCTCGATCGCGAGCAGGTGCTCGTCGAGGTCCGAGGCCCAGGCCTTCCACGAGATCCCACGGCGGAGCCGGGCCGCGGCCGCCGAGCGCCGCTCCGCGTCGCGGCCCCGGATCTCCATGTGTCCGAGCTCGAGGTTGGGCACGAGAATGCCGTTGTAGAACAGTGCCGAGCCGGTGCCGGTGCCAAGCGTGATCAGGAACACCGTGCCGCGCTCCCCGACACCGGCCCCGAACCGCATCTCGGCCACGCCCGCGGCGTCGGCGTCGTTGACGAGGTGGACCGGGCGCTTGAGCACCCGCGCCATCGCGCGGTCGGCGTCGAAGTCCAGCCAGCCGGGGTCCACGTTCGCCGCGCTCTTGGTGACCCCGTCGATGATCACTGCGGGGAAGCCCACGCCGACGGGTGCATCGGGTGCGATCTTGACCTCGTTGACGATCTTCTTCACCACCCTGGCGATCGAGGCAACGACGGCGGCGGGCGTCGACGGCTGCGGTGTCGGCACGCGGTGGCGGAGCCCGATCAGGTCGCCCGAGGCGAGGTCCACGGCGGCCGCCTTGATCCCGCTGCCCCCGACGTCGACGCCGATGCCGACGCGACGCGTGCCGGGATCCACCTGCGTGTGGTCCGCCGCCGCGGAGGCCTTGTCCTGGTCGTCCTCGACCTCGATCTCGGCCAGCGCCTCCGCCTCGGCCGCGATCGCGGCCGTCGGGTCGTGCTTGGGCTGCGTGTCGTCGTCCACGGGAGGGCTCCTCGCGACCCGAAGAGGGTACGGACCGCGGGTCGCGGCCCTCCCACGATAGTACCGCCGCCCGCCGGTCGGGCGGGCGGCGGCTGACTATGCCGCTGGTGCGTACGCGGCGGCTGACACTGCCACGGCCGACGATGCCGCAGCGGCCACGCGGCGGCCGGTGCGTGCGCGGCGGCTGGCTACTCGACCTGCATCGAGACGCCCTGGGACGGACCGATTGGCTGGGTGGGACCGATTGCCTGCGTCGGACCGATCGCCTGTGTCGGCCCGATCGCCGCCGCTCCATCGGCGACCGCGACCGTGGCCACGTGGGCGTGCACGGGCACGGGCGACCCGACGGGCGGATGATCCACCACCGCCTCGTCCGCGGTCACCCGGCGCAGCGCAGGGTGACCAACCGTCCCGAGCACGAGGAGGATTGCCATGAACGAGATCGCGCCCGGGACGAGCGCCGGCGCCGGCCCGACCGTGTCGGTCGCCGCCAGGAACCACCGCGCGACCTCCGGGGTGGCCGGCCATGACTCCGTGAACCGGTAATCGAGAGGGGCGGCGAGATAGTTCTCCCGCACGTGGACCAGCATTCCGACGCCACCGAGCACGACCCCGACCAGGGCCAGGACGCGCCCGGTCATGACCAGCCGCCTCGACCGGCTTCTGATGACGGTCACGACGGCAACCGCGACGATCGCGACCGCCACCCACGCGACGAGCTGGAGCTCGTTTGACCAGTGGCGCCGCAGGGTCAGCTCGGCGAACAGGCCCATGATCCCGAAGCCGGCCAGGGCGACGGCGCCCCACCGGAGCCGCTGCTCGGTCGAGGATGGGAGGCGTTCCTCGAGTCGGGCCGCCAGCCTTTCCCGGCGGCCCGACGCATCGCGTCCGTCCATCACTGCTTGAGGATCGAGATGATCTTCTCGAGGACGGCCGGGTCGATCTTGTACTTGCCCAGCTCCTGGCGGAGCTTTGCCCACGACGGATCCTCGGGATACGGGCGGTACTCCTCGATCTCGGCAGCCCATCGATCGGCGTTCGGGATCCCCGCGGCCGCCAGGGCGGCGGCGAGCTCCTCGACCGTCGCGGCGTTCGCGGAGACCTTGTCCGCGCTGCCCGCTCCGGTCGTCGGCGGTGTCGCGCCCGCCGCCGAGGAACCGGACCCCGCCGTTCCAGCCATCGCCGCGATCTTGGCGTGGAGCGCGGGGTCGGTCCAGAACGGCCCCACGAGCACCTGCTGGGCGACGAGCACGGCGTCGTGTGCGGTCTGGCTGGCGGTTGCGGCCTTCGCCTGGTCCGCCTCGGCCGAGACGAGCTCCAGGTAGTTGGTCAGGGCGGTCTTGAGCGTGACGTCGGCGCCGTTGTGAGCCGCCAGCGTCGGCTGCACCTTCTGGAAGCCGGCGAGCGCCTCTTCGATCTCGGTCTTCGCCTTGACGTAGTCGCCGGCGGTTCGGGCGGTTGCGCTCGTCGTCACCTCCTCGAGGGTGTCCTCGAGCGCGACCACTGCCGCGATGTCGGCGTCGGACCAGGTCGTCTTGGACGTGTCGTGGTTGCGGGCAGCGGCGTTCCACAGGGAGACGCCGAAGTTGTAGCGGGAGGTCAGGGCGGCCGCGAGCGGGGTGAGCGTCTCGGCCGTGGCGCGCGGCGTCGGCGAACCCGGTCTTCGCCTTGTCGAAGGCAGCCTCCGCGGCGGCGTAGCCCTCGGCGGAACGGACCTTGATCAGGGCGGCAGCAGCGTCGAACCCCGACGCGAACCTGTCGAAATGCGTCCGCGCCTTCGCGACATCCCCAGCGGCGAGGGCGGCGTTCGCGATCCGCAGGTCGGAGCGGGTCATGCGCAGGCGGGTGACGTCATCGAACAGCGGGCTGATGGCGGGGCCATCCTTGGCCAGGGCGACGGCCTTGTCGAATTCGGTGCCCAACTGCTCCGAGACCTTGGCCAGCGAGGCGAAGTCGGGGCTGGCGGCCGCGAGGCCCTCCTCGAGCTGGTGCTGCAGGTCACCCTCGAGCTTGTCGTAAAGCTCCTTCGACCGGAAGTTGACGTACACCTCGACGCCGTTCCAGCCCGCGTCGTAGGCCTCGAGGGCGTCGATCGACGCCTGGCGGTCGGCCTTCTTGAGGGCGGCCGTGAGGTCGTCGACCTTCGGCCGCACGGCCGAGACGACGGCCAGCTCCATCTTGGGTGCGGGTGACGGTTGGGCGACCACCGCGGTGGACGGTGCCGCGGCGGACCCGGGTGGCTGAGCGGGTGCCACGGATCCGGCGCTGCAGGCGGTTGTGACGAGGCGACGGTGCCGAGCAGGGCGAACGCATACAAGGTACGGGTGGGGCGCATGGCGATTTCCTCTGGCGCGGCCGACGTCTCGCGATCCCGCCGGGCAGCCCCAAGCCGTCGCCTGGAGCGGTGCCCGGTGGCCGATCCTTGGCGGTGCAAGACCGCCGAAGGCCCCGAGGCCGCCGGGAAAGGGACACTCGCGATCGATATCGACGCGTGCGGCGAGCCTATAGCGGCGCCCGTCGCGTGTTCTATCCCCTATCTGAGGGGCTTGGACCACCCCAACGAACCGGGCGAGAGGTCAGGCGTGGACCCGCAGTTCCTCCGTTAGCGAACCCGGTCGGAGGGGTGGGTTGCCTCCGCCGACTGGACCTTCGTACCGGGGTCAAGTTGCCGGTGCGGGCGTACAACAGGGCGGACGCCAAGGTGCGCGAACGGCTCATGGACGGGCATCACCACATGCAGACAGACGCGACCCGCATGACGCGGAGGATCCGGACCAGCCTCGTGCGCTGGTTTGCCGCGTGCGCGCTGATCTGGATCGGCGCGACCGTGTTGATCTCATGGCAGACAAGCTGGGACCTGCGCTGGGGCACCCTGCTCTGGCTGCCCGTCATCGTCGCGTTCAGCGTCATCTCCCTGGTGAGCCTGCGGCGGATCCTGCGGCAGATGGAGCATCTGGACGACGAGCAGGACGGCCTCAGGGACGCCTACGATCGCGCGCGCCTCGATGCACTGCACGACGGCCTGACCGGCCTCGGCAATCACCGGGCGTTCCAGGAGGAGCTCGACCGCCAGGTCGCCCGGATCCGGGCCGAGCCGGGCTCGATCGCGCTGCTGTACCTGGATCTGGACGACCTCAAGCAGACCAACGAGGCCCAGGGGCACGCGGCGGGTGACGAGCTCCTCAGGGCGACTGCGCGGATCATCACGGGGAGCATCCGCCGGCTCGACCGCGGGTTCCGGATCGGCGGCGACGAGTTCGCGATCCTGCTGGTGGACTGCGGGCCGGACGAGGCGGTCGGGCTCGCACGGCGCGTCCTCGCGAGCGCGTTGAGCGGCGGCTCCGGGACGCTCGGTGTCGCGCCGTTCTCGCTGACCATCGGCGTCTCGGCCATACCCTCGCCGGCCAGGGACCGCAGGCAGCTGGTCCACCAGGCGGACGCCGCGCTCTACTGGGGGAAGCGTCACGGGCGCACCGACGTCCAGCTGTTCGACCCGGCGCGAAACGGCATCGCCGACGACGGCCGCGCGCTGCCCGAGCTCACCGCCGCCGTGGCACGGGTCTCGGCGAGCCGGCTCCTGACGCCCGTGTACCAGCCGATCCACTGCCTGCGGACGGGACGCATCCTCGGGTACGAAGGGCTCGTGCGGCCGAGCCGGACTCTGGGTTCGCCAACGCGAGCGCCCTGTTCATCGCCGCCGAGTCGACCGAGCACACCGTCGAGCTCGACCTGGCCAGCCTCGACACCGTGCTCACGGGCGCGGGATCGCTCGGCGCGAACCTGTACCTGTCGGTCAATCTCTCGCCTCGCTCGCTGGAGTCCGATGACTTCCGGCCGCAGGAGTTCCTCGCGCTCATCCGCCGGCGCGGGATCGACCCGGCCCGGATCGTGCTGGAGCTCACCGAGCGGGAGGCGGTGGAGGACCTCGACCGGTTGCGCCGCGCCATCGGGGTGCTCCGCCGGCACGGCGTGCGCATCGCGGCCGACGACGTTGGGGCCGGCAACGCGGGCCTCCGGCTGCTGCGTGAGCTGGAGTTCGACATCATGAAGATCGACCTCTCGCTGGTGCAGGCCGGTGCCCGCGACGATTCTTCCGAGGCGGTGCTGCAGGCCCTGTGCGAGCTCGCCCGACGCCGCGGTCAGACGATCGTCGCCGAGGGCGTCGAGACACCCGACCAGCTCCTGGCGGTCATCGAGATCGGCTTCGACGCGGCCCAGGGCTTCCTCCTGCACCGTCCCGGCCCACTCCTGAACGCGGAGCGGATCGACCTCGCGCGGCTCGCCTTTCCGCCGGACGAGGCGTACGCCGGGCATCTCGCCGAACAGCCGGCGTCCGCCTGACCGAAGCCGTCCCTGGGGCGGTTTCACAGGGCGCCACCGCCGGTGGCCCGGGGTCCACATCGGGCCGGCGGCGCCAACCCGGAACCGCCGGTCCTCACCAACCCGATATCCTCGGAATGTGGAGACGGCTCCCCTCGTCCTCGACATCGGCCTCGTGCTGCTCCTCGCGGCGGGTTCGGGCTGGGTCGCACGCCGCCTGGGACTTCCCGCGGTCGTCGGCTACCTGGCGGCCGGCCTCGCGGTCTCCCCGTTCACGCCTGGCTACGTCGCGGATCGCGAGCAGATCCAGCTGCTCGCGGACATCGGGGTGGTCCTGCTCCTGTTCGAGGTGGGCATCGAGGTCGATCTCGGCCGGCTACACCGCGAGCAGCGAGGCCTGCTGTGGGTCGCGCCGGTGCAGCTCGTCCTCACGACTCTGATCTCCGCGGCCGTGCTCGCGGCGGTCGGGGTTGCACCGCTCGGAGCATGGCTGAGCGGCGTCGCGGTGGGGATGTCGTCATCGGTCGTCATCGTGAACATCACCCGCTCCCGCCGCCGCACCACGGACCGCCCGACGGAAGAGGCGCTCCTCGGCTGGAGCGTCCTCCAGGATCTTGCGGGCGTGGTTTTCGCCTCCATTCTCGTGGCCATCTTCGAGGTCGGGAATCGCCCGGTAGTCGAAGCGCTCGGGAGCCTGGCGGTGTTCGCAGCGGTGGCCATGGTTGCCGCGCGCCTCCTGCCGGCCGTTCTCTCGCGCTTGCGGGACGCCCACGACCTGTTCCTGATCGTGTCCGTGGCGGCGGCGTTGGTGCTGGCGGCGGCGGGAGCCGTGGTCTTCCACGTCCCGATGGCCCTGGCCGCGTTCGTCGCCGGTCTGGCCATCACCGATCGACCCGAGACGGCGGAGGCACGCCGCCGGCTGCTCCCGTTCCGGGACTTGTTCGCCGTGCTGTTCTTCGTCGCCGCGGGCTCGTTGATCGATCCGGGCCGGCTGTCGGGGTCCGCCCCGCTGGTCGGGCTATTGGTCGTGTTGGTCGTGGTGGCCAAGTCGTGCGTCGCGTGGGCCCTGGCCCGAATGGCGCTGTTGCGTGCCCGCCCCGTACAGCTGGCCGTCGGTCTGGGCCAGATGGGCGAGTTCGGTTATGTGCTCGGTGGGATCGGGCTCTCCGCAGGCGCCCTCAGCGCGACTGAGTTCACTGCGCTCCTGGGCGCGATGGTGATCACGATCGCCGGGTCGTCCGTGCTCGTCCGAGCCGCCGGAAGGTCGCCCGACGGGGCAACTTCGAGCCCGGCGCGGCCGTAGGCTCGCACCCGTCTCGTCTCATGGGCGCCGTGCTTGGCGGACGGTGCCGCATGGCGCCGCATCGGGCCGCAGCGGCTCGCCCGGTTCCCCCTGGTCCCCCTACCGCGGTCCCCTTAGTAGATGAAGGTCGTGTCCGCCGGGAAGGAGAACTCGAACGCCGACCGCGGCAGGGCAGCGTTCGGCTCGTAGCTGGACACGGCCGCGTCTCGGGTGACCTGACCACCCATCGACTCCTGCAGGCGCAGGATCACGCCGTCGGCTCGATCGACCGCGACCACCACGCGGTAGTCCGGGCGATCCGCCACGCGCTCCACCGTGCGTGGGTGGTCGCACTCGACCACGATGGCCTCGCGGCCCGCGACCTCCGTCGTGCCGGTTATCCGGGTGTCACCCGTGACGAGCACGTTCTGGCAGAAGCCGGCCGGATGGATGAACAGCTCCGGCAGCGTCTCCGCCTGCAGCGAGGTCACGGGCGTGTAGACCTTCGACTTGCCGGGAAGGTCGCCACCCGCTCCGCCGACGCCCTGCACGACCGGACGCACGGGCCGGCGCGTACCGACCTTTCGACCGGCGGCGTATGTCTGGACGGTCTTGCCGTCCGAGATCCAGACCTCGTAGTTGGCAGCCGTGCCGAGTGATGGGTTGGACGACTGGGTCTTCACCTCGCCCGGGTGGCGTAACGCCACCTCGATCACGGTCAACTCCTCGCCACGCGCGGTCCACGCCCGCTCCTCGATGCGCATCCTGAGCGTGTCGAACCGCAGCTCTGCATCGCGCATGAAGGTGAACAGCCCCTCGACCGACGGCAGCTCGCCGCGAAGCGCGGCGACTTCCGGCGACCGGCGATCACCGACGGGAACTGGAAGGGCCGCCGCGCGGTCCCACACGCGAGAGTCAGACATCCGCGCGATTGTAGCGGGACGCCGCTGCGGCCGACAGGTCACCGTCCGGCTCGTCGGCTCGTCCGGCTCCTCGCTCTCGGGCCCCCGGCTTGTCGGCTCGGCCGGCTCGTCGGCTCGTTGGCTCGCGTCGGGCCGCGGAGTCGGGGGCAGGCGGCGTGTCGCAGGTGGCGTGTCGCCTTGGCCGTCCGCGGCACCAATCGGGGCTTCGTCGCCAGGGAGGCGACACGCCCGCCGGAAGGGGTCCGCGGCACCGATCCGGGGTTCGTCGCCAGGGAGGCGACACCGCCCCGCCGGGAACGATCCTCAGCCTCGGCGAGGCACGGACCCCGTCCCGGGACGGACCTCAGTCCCCGGCCGCGGCGGACGTCAGCCTCCCCCAGGCCCTCCGCCCAGTCCCGGCTCCGTCATCTTCGCGGGGTCCAGCAGCTCGTCCAGCCTGTCGGCCGCGATGCCCTTCTCGAGGGCGAGCTCCCGGATCGTTCGCCCCGTCTTGAAGCCCTCCTTGGCCATCGCGGCAGCCGCGTCGTACCCGATCTCGGGAGCCAGCGCCGTCGCCAGCATGAGGCCCTGCTCGACCAGCTTCGGGCCACGCTCCGTGGCCTTGAGCCCCTCGACCAGCCTGATCCTGAAGTTCCGCGCGGATGCGGCGAGGAGGACGATCGACTCCAGCATCGCCTGCGAGGTCACCGGGAGCATCACGTTGAGCTCCAGGAACGAGCCCGTCTGGCCGAATGCGACGGTGGCGTCGTTGCCGATGACGCGGGCGACGACCATCGTCAGCGATTCCACGATGACCGGGTTCACCTTGCCCGGCATGATCGACGAGCCCGGCTGCGTCTCCGGGAGTGCGAGCTCCGCGATGCCGGCTCGCGGGCCCATGCCCATGAACCGGATGTCCGATGCGATCTTCCAGAGGCCGAGCGCGATCGCCCGCAGCCCGCCGTGCGCCGCGATCGCCGCGTCCAGCGCCGCCTGGGCGTGGAAGTGGTTCGGCGTCTCGCGAACCTGGAGGCCCGTCATCTCGGACAGGCGCTGGCAGGCGCGTGCCGCGTACTCGGGATGGGCGTTGATACCGGTGCCCACCGCCGTCCCGCCCAGCGGCACGGTCAGGAGCTCGTCGCGGGCCGCCTGGGCGCGGCGGATCGCCTCCTCCACCTGGCCCGCATAACCCGCGAACTCCTGGCCCAGCCGGATCGGCGTGGCGTCCTGGAGGTGCGTGCGCCCAGTCTTGACGACGTCCCAGAACTCGGTCGCCTTGGCGGCCAGCGCCTGCTGGAGGTCGATGAGGGCGGGGATCAGCTCCTCCTCGATGGCGATCGCGCCGGACAGCTGGAGGGCGGTCGGGATCGTGTCGTTGGAGCTCTGGCACTTGTTGACGTCATCGTTGGGGTGGACCTTCGCCCCGCCCAGGCGCGCGGACGCCAGGTGGCTGATGACCTCGTTCATGTTGGTGTTGGTCGAGGTGGCCGAACCCGTCTGGTAGACGTCGATCGGGAAGTGGTCGTCGTACGAGCCGTCCGCGACAGCCTGGGCCGCGTACGCGATTGCGGAGGCCTTCGAGGCGTCCAGGAGACCGAGGCCAGCGTTGGTCTCGGCGGCGGCCAGCTTCACGAGGGCGAGCGCGCGCAGGAAGCGGCGCGGCATCCGCTGGCCTGAGATCGGGAAGTTGAGGACCGCGCGCTGGGTCGACGCGCCGTACAGGGCGTCCGCGGGGACCTCCATCTCGCCCATGGAGTCGCGCTCGACGCGCGTGGCCGTGGTGGCATGTGGTCTCGGTGCTCATGGTGCGGATGGTAGTGCGGCGGCTGCCGCAGCGGAACGTGCCTGATGGCCCGGCGCGTCGGGCGCGCCCGGTGTCGCGAAGGCCGGCACGGAGACCGCCGTCCGGTCACCGGGCGCTCGGATCCCCGGCCGTATGCTGGAGCTGTGAACGTCACGACCACCGCCTTCCGGACCGTCATCGGCCAGTTCGCCACGGGCGTGACCGTGGTGACGGCACTCGACGGCGATCGGCCCCAGGGGATCACGGTCAACGCGCTCGCATCGGTCAGCCTCGATCCGGCGGTCCTCATGGTCGCGCTGGACCGGAGGCGGTTCATCCTCCCGGCCATCGATGCCGGGCGCCGATTCGCGGTGAACATACTGGCCGAGGACCAGCAGTGGCTCTCGGACTGCTTCGCCGGCGCCAACGTGACGCCCGGCCGCGAGGCGTTCTGCGGCGCGGCGTGGCGCCCGGGCGCGACCGGCCTGCCGATCCTGGCCGGGGCGATCGCCGCCATCGAATGCGAGGTCCTCGACCGGTTCGCGGTCGGTGACCACTTCCTGTACGTGGGCCGGGTCGAGGCCCTCGCGCTGGACGAGCCGGATGCGCCGCCGCTGCTCTACCACCGGCGCCGCTATCTCCGGATCGAGCGGGCGACGACGACGACGGTGGTCGGCAAGCCCGAATCCCCAGCCGGCTGAGTGGTGCGGACGGACACGGCGCCGCACACCGGGGCCTGCTGGGAGGCGGATCGAGACAGATGACGGAGGACGGCATGGCCGACGACGGGCGGACGCTGGTCCGCGTGGACTTCCCGGCGGGCGATCCGCCGGTGGATGGCGTGGCGCTCGTCACCCTCGACCGGCGCGAGGCTTTCAACGCCCTCTCGTTCCGCCTGCTCGCACAGCTGGACGCCGCACTGGCCACTCTCGACGACGACCCTGCCTGTCGCGCCATCGTGATCACCGGTACGGGGAGCCGCGCCTTCGCCGCCGGGGCGGACATCCGCGAGCTCGCATCGGAGACGGCCGGGTCCATCGGGGAGGGCGACCGGCTCGGCCCCGATCGACCGCGTCGGGCGGCTCCGGACGCCGGTCATCGCCGCGGTCCGGGGCTTCGCCCTTGGCGGCGGCTGCGAGCTGGCGATGGCCTGCGACATGATCGTGGCCGGCGACGACGCCCAGTTCGGCCAGCCGGAGATCCTCCTCGGCGTGATCCCGGGCGCTGGAGGCACGCAGCGCCTGACGCGGGCGATCGGGCGGGCGCGCGCAATGGAGCTGATCCTGAGCGGGCGGCGGATCGGCGCGGCGGAGGCGGACCGTCTTGGCCTCGTGACGATGGTGGTGCCGGCGACGGAGACGCTGGCGAAGGCGCTGGAGCTGGCCGGCAGCGTGGCGACGATGCCCCGGCTGGCGGTGGAGGCCGCCAAGGCCGCCGTCAACGCGGCCCAGTCGCTCCCGCTCGATGACGGCCTCCGCTACGAGCGCGACCTCTTCGAGGGGCTCTTCGCCACAGACGACCGGGACGAGGGGATGGCCGCGTTCCTCGAGAAGCGGCCGCCGGTCTGGCGCAACCGCTGACGCGGTCCCGGGCTCCGCGGGTCTGGCGCAACCGCTGACGCGGTCCCGGGCTCCGCGGGTCTGGCGGGCCGCTGCGCGATCGCGGGCTCGCGCGGCCGACGGGTGCCGGGACATACAATCCCCGGCATGCCTCGAGACACACTCCGACCAATCCGCGAGGCGTGGATCATCGACGCGGTCCGCACGCCGATCGGGCGCTACGGCGGCGCGCTCGCGTCGGTCCGACCGGACGACCTTGCCGCGATCGTGATCCGGGCCGTCGTCGAGCGGACGCGACTCGACCCCGCCGCCGTCGAGGACGTGATCCTGGGCTGCGCCAACCAGGCCGGTGAGGACAACCGCAACGTGGCCCGCATGGCGGCCCTGCTCGCGGGCCTGCCCGTGGAGGTCGCCGGCCAGACGGTCAACCGCCTCTGCGGCTCCGGGCTCCAGGCGATCAACTCGGCCGCCCACGCGATCGGCGCCGGCGACGGCGACACCTTCATCGCGGGCGGAGTCGAGTCCATGACCCGGGCACCGTACGCGATGCTCAAGCCCGAGGCGGCCTACGACCGTGGGGCCCGCGCGATGGAGGACACGACGCTCGGGTGGCGGTTCGTCAATCCGGCGATGCAGGCTGCATATCCACCGATCTCGCTGGGCGAGACCGCGGAGCGCGTGGCGGACCGGTGGACCGTCTCCCGGGAGCGGCAGGACGAGTTCGCTGCGGAGAGCCAGCGACGGGCCGGGGCGGCGATCGCGGCGGGCCGCTTCGACGGCCAGCTGGTGGCGGTGAGCGTGCCCGGCCGGAAGGGCGCCGTGACCCTGGTGGATCGCGACGAGCACCCCCGGCCCGAGACCACCGCGGCGGCTCTCGCAGGGCTCCGGCCGGCCTTCCGGGCGGCTGGAACGGTCACCGCCGGCAACAGCTCCGGCATCAACGATGGGGCGGCGGCCCTGCTGCTGGTCGAGGCGGACCGGGCGCGGGCGCTCGGCCTGAGGCCGATGGCCCGGATCGTCGCCACGGCCGTCGCGGGGGTCCACCCGGACATCATGGGGATCGGTCCCGTGCCGGCCGTCCGCAAGGCCCTGGCGCGGGCGGCGGTCGATGCGGGTGACCTCGACGTGATCGAGATCAACGAGGCCTTCGCGAGCCAGTCGGTCGCCTGCATGGACGAGCTGGGTCTCGACCCGGCGCGGGTCAACCCGAACGGCGGGGCGATCGCGCTGGGGCACCCGCTCGGCGCCTCCGGGGCACGCCTCATGACCATGCTGGTCCACGAGCTCGTACGCACCGGCGGCCGGTACGGCCTGGCCACGATGTGCATCGGAGTGGGGCAGGGGATCGCGACCGTCGTCGAGCGCTTCGACCCGTAGCGACGACGGTGCCGTAGGCCGGCCGTACGCCCGGAGACGATTTCGGCGGGGGCGCTGGACGAAATCCATTGACTTGCGTAGGATCGTCGGAGGCCACGCGCCGGGTTGGCCGTGATCCGCGCCCCGAAGGAGACCATTTCCATGATCGACGCCCAGCCGACGATCGTCTCGCTGACCGACGCCGCCGCGCTCAAGCTCGCCGAGCTGACGAAAGACGAGACAAGCCCCGAGATCGGCCTGCGCGTCTATGTCTACTCGGGCGGCTGCTCCGGCTACCGCTACGGGATGATGCTCGAGGACCAGCCGACGGCGGACGACAACGTCCTGTCCACCAATGGCGTCCGCGTCTACATCGACGCCAACAGCGTGCCGCTCATCAGCGGCAGCCAGATCGACTACGTGGACACCCTGATGGGGGCAGGCTTCACGGTCAACAACCCGAACGCCGTGTCGGGCTGCGGCTGCGGGTCCAGCTTCCGGACGGCGGACGATTCCGGACAGGCGCGGAGCTGCTCGCACTGACCGACGCCGCACGGGCCACGCGCCCGCTCAGCCCATGGAGCCGCCGGCCACCGGCGGCTCTGCTGTTTCCGGCGCGTGACGCGGGCGTCACGTAGGCTGGCGGCGTGATGCGGATCCAGCTCTTCCCCCTCCACACGGTCCTCGCGCCGGGGATCGCGATGCCCCTCCACGTCTTCGAGGAGCGCTACCGGCGGATGGTCCGGCGCTGCCTCGACGAGTCCGAGCCGTTCGGGATCGTGCTGATCCACCACGGGAGGGAGACGGCCGCTCACGGTTCTGGGGACGGAACGATGAGGCTGGCGGGCGTGGGGACGTTCGCCGAGATCCGGGAGGCCGACCTCCTTCCCGATGGGCGCTGGAACCTGCTCGTCGTTGGTTCGGGCCGGTTCAGGATCCGGCGCGTCTCCCGGGGTCCCGCCGCGGCCTGGGAGGCCGAGGTGGAGCCGGTGGCGGACGATCCCGGCGACCGCGAAGTCGCGGCGGAGCTCGTGGCCCGCGTCACGCGGCGCTTCGTGGAATACCTGCACCTGCTGCAGCCGCGCGACGGCGAGGAGGTCGAGCCGATCGACGTCCAGGTGGAGGTGGAGGTCGAGGAGCCCGACGACGTGGAGGTCGGCGGCCACCCGATGGGCATGGAGGTCGACCCCGTGAGCGGGAAGGTCGACGCCTTGGGCGGGGTGGTCGACCCTGCATCCGATGACGATGAACGCGACTACCTCGAGCCGGACGACGACGGTGGAGGGGCGGTCGCGACGACGACGCCGCGGGCGTCTTCGAGTTCGGCGGGCCGGCACAGCTGGTCGAGGCGTTGAAGATCCCTGAGGACGCTTCGTCCCTCTCGTTCCTCCTGACGGGCATCCTCCAGGTCGAGCCGGTCCGCAAGCAGGCGTTGCTGGAGGCGGCCACCGCCGAGCAGCGGATGCGCGATCTGGACGAGCTGCTCACCCGCGAGATCACGCTGCTCCGCAGGCGCCTCGCGTACTACGTGCCGGATCGTCGCGAGGCTCTCGTCTCGGAGAACTGATCGGCGCCGTGTGCGTCCCGGGGACCACGGCGTCGCTCCCCGCCCATGGCCGTCGTTCCCAGGTTCGTCTCTCCGAGCTTCCGCCCGCCGTGATCACGCCATGTGCACGTTCAGGGCAGCGAGGCGTCCAGGATTCCGCGGCAGCCGTCTCGACATCCGCGTGGAGGTCCTTGCACGGCTTCCTGCACATGAGCGGTGCATCCGCCGCGGCAACGATGCGTCGCACGATGTGATCGCCGATAGCTCAACGCCTTGGCCCCGCTCTTCCCCTCCACGTGCACATGCTTCGATCACGACAGCAGGTTCGACCGCGCGAGGGTCAACCTCCGCCGCCATGATCGCGCACCGTCCCGCCGCGCTCCGATCGCGCCGTGACGCGCACGTGGCCAATCACGCATGCGGCCCGCCCGATCACGCATGCGGCCCGACCGTTCACGCATGCGGCCCGGCCCGCCCGGACCGAGGCGCCGCGCCGTTCCCGTCCGTCAGCGCGGGCGTGACGCAAACCCGTCCGACGCGAGACCCGTCCGACGCGAACCCGTCCGACGCGAACCCGTCCGTGGCGAGGAGCGCATCGAGGCGGTCCAGCAGCCGGTCCACCCGCACAGGCAGCCCCGAGAGGTCCGTGGTCGCCGTCTCCAGGAGGTCGCGCAGGTCCGTGGCCATCCCTTCCGGGAGGTACGCGAGGCGAGACGCCGCTTCCACCAGCCGCTTCTCGCCCGGATGGGTGACCCTGTTGAAGGCGAACAGGACGTCGAAGTAGCTCGCGAGCAGGCCGGCCAGGCGGTGGTTGACGCTGACCAGGTCGCGCCGCCGGGCAGCCTTCGCCACCTGCGTCGAGTACGACGGCAGCAGCCCGCGCAGTACCGCGTGGTTGAGCTCGATCACGTTGCGCCTCAGGTCCTCCGGATATGCGCAGCCGCTGCGCTCCTTCAGGCCCGCGAACCAGCCATTCGGGTCCTCGAGGACCAGCGAGCCTCGGACGGTGTGCCAGAAGCAGGTGGAGTAGCCCAGGCTGGCCTCGTGGCGGACGAGGACGCGGTCGAGCTGCTCGGCCATCCAGTCCGCGTCGAAGTAGATCGCATCCACGTGGATGCCGGAGGTGGCGTCCAGCCACTCGTCACCCGGTCCCCAGAAGGTCATCCCGAGGTCGGCGCGCGACGCCCCACCGGCGGCCTCGACGATCCCGCGCCGCACGTCCAAGTCGATCGTCCCGCGTGTGTAGACGTACACGTCGATGTCGGATAGCGGGTCGTTGCCCACCCCGCCGCCGCCACGCGAGCCGCCCAGCGCCACCGCCTCGACCCGCGGGATTCCGATGAACAGCCGTGCGACACGGCGTGCGAGGATCTCGTGGTGGGACGGCATCAGGCCCGCAGTCTATGCCCGCCGCCGAACGTCACCCGACCGCCGCGAATGTCGCCCGCCGTTCCGGATCCACCGCAGAATGACGCGATGAAGATCCGTGAGTTCGGCGTCGAGACGTGGATGAACCGGTGGGAGACCCGGTGCCGGTTCAACCTGGCCGAGACGTGCGTCGAGTCGCTGACCGCCGGGCAGCTCCTGGAGCTCGCGGGTATCGACGGCTCCGCGTTCCTGGACGAGCTCCGGGGAATCAAGCTCACCTACGGAGCGATCGAGGGGTCGGGCCGCCTGAGGGATGCGATCACGACGCTGTACGACGGCGTCCACTCCGGGGACGTGGTGGTCGCGCACGGGGCGATCGGTGCCAACCACCTGGTCTACGAGGCGCTGGTCGAACCCGGCGATCGCGTGATCTCGGTCGTGCCCACCTACCAGCAGCACACGTCGATCCCGGAGAGCCTGGGCGCCGAGGTGGTGACGCTGTCCCTCCGGGAGGCCGAAGGCTGGGCGCTGGACCTCGACGAGCTCCGCCGCCTCGCGGCCCGCGGCGCGAGCCTCATCGCTCTCGCCAACCCCAACAACCCCACCGGCGCCCTCCTCGGCGAGCCCGAGCTGCGCGAGATCGCAGCCATCGCGGACGCGGCGGGCGCATGGATCCTGTGCGACGAGGTGTACCGGGGGATCGACCAGGAAGGCAGCGGGACCACGCCGTCGATCGCGGACCTGTCCCCGCGCGGCATCGCCGTCGGCAGCATGTCGAAGGCGTTCTCGCTGGCCGGGCTCCGCCTCGGCTGGATCGCCGCCCCTGCAGAGGTGGTCCGGTCGGTGACCGTCCACCGGGACTACAACACGATCAGCGTGGGCATGGTGGACGATCTCCTGGCCGCGATCGCCCTGGAGCATCGTGAGCCGCTCCTGGCGCGGAACCGGGCGATCGTGCGGGCGAACCTCGCGACGCTCGACGCCTGGGTGGCGGACGAGCCCTCGATCTCGTATGTGCGGCCACGTGGAGGCACCATCGCGCTGCTCCGGTACGGGCTCGACCTGCCGTCCGAGGCGTTCTGCATCCGGCTGCTCGAGGAACGGGGCGTCATGTTCACGCCCGGCAGCGCCCTGGACATGGAGGGTTACCTGAGGATCGGGTACGCGAACGGCCCGCAGATCCTGGCGGACGGGTTGGCGGAGACGTCCGCGTTCCTGGCGACGATCGTCGCGAGCCAGGCGGCCATCGAGCGCGCCAGGAGCTGACGGCGGCGCGGCCTGACCGCGGGGTTCCGGCGGCATGGCCTGATGACGGGGTCGGGCCGAGCGGCGGGGTCGGGCCGTGCGGCGGGTCGGGCCGACCGGGTCGGTGCGGACACGCCTCGTCGGTAGACTGGGCGGACAAGCTTTCCTGGAGGCCGTCAGACCCGTGCGCCCCATCCTCGACCTCGTCCAGCGTGTCCGGGCGTCGCTTCTCACTTCGATCGGGGATGTCGCGTTCGGGATGGAGGACGGCGCCGTCTCGGTCGCCGGTCTCGTGTTCGGGGTCGCGGCAAGCACCAACGACGCCCAGATCGTCCTCCTCGCCGGGGCGACCGGCGCGATCGCCGGGGCGGTCTCGATGATGGCCGGCACCTATCTCGATGTGCACTCGGAGGTGAGCCGCTCCACCGCCCTCGTGGCGAGCGCCCGCCGCGGCATCGCCGCGGATCCGGCCGGTGCGCGCGAGCGCGTCGCCGGGCAGCTCCGCGCCGCGGGTTTCACAGATGCGGAGGCGTTGGGTGTGACCACGGCTTTCACGCGGAACCCGCAGGCTCTCCTCGACTACGTTTCGGCGTTCGAGCTCGGGGTGCCCCGCGTCGAGGGCGCGTCGCCTCGGACCCACGCGGTCTGGATGTTCGTGGCCGACCTCTTCGCGGCGAGCATCCCGGTCATACCCTTCGCGCTGTTCGACATCGAGACGGCCCGGATCGTCTCGCTGATCGTGACGGGCGTGCTCATGGCGGCCCTCGGAGTGGCCCGCGGCCTGGTCGGTCACGAGCCCGTCTGGCGGACCGCGCTCCAGACGATGGCGATCGCCGGCGCGGCGGCTCTCGCGGGCGTCGATCATCGGCCGGTTCGTCACCCGATAGCCGGCACCCGCCCCGATTCGCGGCACCCGCCGCGTGGTCGGGCCAACGCTTGCGCCAGCCGGCGAACGCCGTGTCGGTGCGGCATCCTCGCCTACCCGCAGGGCCGTCGGTCGCCCGAAGCCTCCCGCACCGCTCAGACGGCCGAGGGCTGGGCCTCCTCGCGCATGTCCGCGCCCGCCGCGGCGGCGAGCGTGACGAGCAGCGCCACGACCAGCCACGCGGCGAGCATCACGGCATCGACCGCCGGGTTGGAGCCCGAGCCGGCGATGGCACCGTGGAAGGCGTCGATCGCGTAGCTGAGCGGCACGAAGGGTGCAGCAACGCGAGCGGTCCCGGGGTGGCGGCGACGCCCAGCGGCAGCCCCGAAGCGGCGATCTGGACGACCAGGAACAGCAGCGCCACCAGCCAGCCGCGGCTGCCGAACAGTGGCCACCAGCGCCTGCACGATCGCCGTGAACGCGAGCGTCGCGAGCACCGCGAACCCGATCAGCTCGGCCGGGCTCGCCGCCTCGACTTCCACGAGGAACCGAATCCCAGCGGCCATCAGCAACGCGCCCACGGTTGCGACCCGGCCGCCGCCGCGAATGCGAGGAGCATCGAGCGCGCCACCAGCGCCGGTCGTCGCGGCCCCAGAGCGCGGGCAGGACGAGGAGGGCGCCGAGCGCGCCGAGCCAGGCCGCGATGGCCATCAGGTACGGCGCGAGCCCGCCCTCCGGGCCGGCGACGGCATTGACGCGGCTGGCCTCCACGCCGACCGGGTCGGCCGCGAGGGAGCCCATTCGCGTGCGGCTCTCGGCCGGGTACGCTCCGGTGGCGGCGGCCGAGGTCTTGAGGCGGTCCGCCAGCGCGTCGGCCTGGTCCTTGACGGACGAGCCGCTGTCGGCGAGGTCCTGGGCCTCCGCCTCGACGAGCGCGCCCGCTCCTCGGCGGCCGTGCGCACGGCGCCGGTCAGCTGGTCGATCCCGTCCGCCGCCCCCGCCGTGCCGTCCGCCAGCGCCTCGCGCCGTCGCCGATTTCCGGGCGCCCGAGGCGAGCGCCCGGCACCATTTGCGAGCGTATCCATGCCGGATGCGAGGCTCGAGGCACCGGACGAGACGCCCCGCACCACCGGTCGGCAAGCTGTGCGATGCCGTCGGCGAGCGCTGGCATGCCGTCGGCAAGCTGCCGGGCACCGCCCGCGACCTGCGCGGCCCCCGTGCTGACGCCCGTTGCGCCTGTCGGAGGTCCGCCGCGCCGGCCGCGGATCCGGCGATCCCGGCCTCCAGGGCCGGCGCCGCGGCCGCGAGCTGGCTGGTGCCGTGGTGGAGCGAGGAGGCGCCGGACTGGAGGTGCTGCGCCCCGCTCGCGAGCCCGGCGTTGGCGCCGCGACACCTGCGACGCGCCAGAGGCGACATCGGCCGCCGCCGAGGCCAGGGGCGCGCCGTTCGTGGCAAGATCGTCCAGCGCCGCGCAGACGGCGGTCGAGCCGCCCATGGTCGCGCAGCCGCCGGCCAGGGCCACCACCTTGTCCGTGTAGGCCATGCCACGCTGCTCGAGAGCCGCCCGGCGCCCGTCGCGAGGTCGGCGGCGGCGGCGGCCGCCCGGTCCGCACCGTTGGACAGCGAGGCCGCCCCGGAGGCGATGTCGCCGGCGCCCGCGTCGAGGGCCTCCGTCTGGGCGCCGAGGCCCTTGGTCTGGCCAGCTATCGTTGTCGAGGCCGGCCGGCCAGCGACGACGCCCCGGACGCGACCCCGGCCGCTCCTTTCGCGACACCCTCCGCCCCAGTCGCGAGTGTGTCGGCCTGGTCGGGGAGGGCGGATGTCTGCGCCTCCAGGGCCGTCAGCCCATCCGCGAGAGCGCGCGGCGCCGTCGGCCAGGGATGAGGCGCCGTCGGCGGCATCACTGGTGCCGGTCGAGAGCGTTCGCTGCCCCGCCCGCCAGCTTCGTCGAACCGCTCGGCGAGCTGCCTCGTCCCGCTCACAAGCCTGCCAGTGCCGCCGGCGGCCTGTCGGCGCCGTCGGCGAACTCCTGGAGCCCGGCGACCAGCTGCCGAGGCCACCGCCCCCGTGCCCGCGGCATGTCCGCGAGTTGGTCGTGGACCGGCGACGGAGCCGGCGTCGCTCGCCGCCGCCGAGAGCGAGTCGTGGGCCGAGGTGACGGCCAGCAGCACGTCGTCCACGTAGGAGGCGGTCACGTCCCTGGCCGTGGCGGCACCGATCGCGGCCGTGACCTCGCGGGCGACGGTGCCCAGCGCATAGCCGGAGCCGTCGTCGGTCACGAGGCGGAGGGTCGCGCGCGAAGCGCGCCCGGTGGGATCGGCGCGGATCGCCGCGACGGTGCGGGAGAAGTCGGCGGGGATCGTGAGCACGGCGGCATAGCGCCCCTCGGCGAGCCCTGCGGCCGCGTCGGCCGCGTCGGCCGCGACCCAGCCGAAGCCCCCGTCGGTGCCGAGCCCCGTCGGTGCCGGAGGTCGTCAGTGCGGTCGACCAGGTCTCGCCCAGCGCGAGCCGCTCCGTCGTGCCGTCGGCGACGGGCAGGGTCCCGCCCTCGTCGAGGTTCGACCACCGCCGCGCTCAGGGATCCGACGCGGCCCGTGGCGCTACCGAGCGACCAGGTCAGCAGCGTCGCCGCCGTCACGGGCACGAGCACCACGCAGAGCAAGCGCGACGGCCAGCTTCCCGCGCGCAGACGTGCCACCGGTCGTCGACGAGCCCGGCCCCGTCGTCATGGCCGCCGTGGCTCCGGCCCAGCCGCGGCCAGATCCCCCACCGTCTCCGGCAGCGCTGGCAACCCCGGCGCCGCAACCCCGGCTCCGGCAGCGCCGGCAACCCCGGCCCCCGCGGGCGCCTGCGGGCCCGTCCCAGCACGCCCGCGAAGGTCGACCCCGATGGCCACCAGGCCCGGTCGCCGACCAGCGTCGTGATGGCGGGCACGAGGATCGACCGCACCAGGAAGGTGTCGATGAGCACGCCGATCGCCACCGCGACGCCCACCTGGAACAGCACCACGAGCGGCGCTGTGGCCATCGACCCGAAGGTCCCGGCGAGGATCAGGCCGGCCGAGGTGATGACGGCGCCCGTGTGGCCCGACGCTATCCGGATCCCGTCCCTGATCGGCCGGTGCTCGCTCTCCTCGCGGACCCGGCTCATCAGGAAGATGTTGTAGTCGGACCCGAGGGCCACCAGCAGCACGAACACCATCAGCGGCAGGTAGAAGGACACGCCGGGCTGCCCCAGGACCTCCTGGAAGAGCCACGCGGAGAGGCCAACCGCGGAGAAGTAGGAGATCAGCACCGTGGCCACGAGGTACAGGGGCGCCACGATGGCCCGCGAACAGGATCACCAGGACGACCAGGATCCCGAGGACCGTGATGACGCCGACCCGATGGAAGTCCGCGGACAGGGTGTCCTGGACATCGGCGAACTGTGCCGTCGGGCCGCCGAGATAGGCCGATGCGGCGGGGCCGAACCCGCGTGCAGCCTCGTCGAGGGCGACCCTGGGCGTTGCGGACGATGGCGAACGCACCACCGGAGTACGGGTCATTGGAGTTCGTCACGTAGAAGCGCGTGGCCGAGCGGTCCGTCGACACGAAGGCATCGACGGCGTCCTGGACCTTCCTGCCGTCGTCGCCGGTGAGCGTGGTCGGGATGTAGATGTCGTCCGGGCGGGCCGCGAAGACCGCGGCCAGGGCCGTGAACCGGTCGGGCAGGGCGCCGAAGACGGCCTTCGGCCTCCCGCTTGAGCTCTCGGGCGGCGGCCGTGTCGGACAGGCTTCGGGGCGAGAGCGTGGCGCCGGGCCGGCCATCGAAGTGGATCGCCAGCTCATCGAAGGCGGCCGCGAGGTCCACCGCGGCGCCGACCGTGGCCTTCTTCTGGAGGCTCGCCGCGGCCTTGACCGCGGCGGTGTAGGTGGGGAGCGAGCGGACCTCCGGGTAGGCCGCCACGAGCTCGTCGAGGTAGTCGCCCATCAGCGTCGAGGGGGAGCCGGACCCGCCCGGAGCCCGGTCGCCGCCGTGGGCGAGGTGATCGATGAGGCGAGCGTCCGCAGCTGGGTCGACAGGACGCTCTGCCTGCGGACGCGATCGACGATGTCCTGCGCATCCGCGGTGCCGCCGGTCACGGCACGCAGCTCGGCGCCGCCGGCCACGTCCGGGTATGCCAGGGCGAGCCCGTTGACGTAGGCCAGCGCGGTGTCGAGCCCGTCGGCCACCTTCGGATCCAGCAGCGATGCCGAAATCCGTCTCGGCGGAGCTGTCGTCGCCCTTCATGCCGTCCCCGATCGTCGCGAGCTGCTTCGACGGGCGGAAGCCATCGGGCACGACGCCGTCCCCGTCGGGGGTCACGAGGCTCGTCGCGGTGGCGACGCCGGCGCCCTCCCGGAGCGATGTCATCAGGTCGCGGAGCTTCGCGAGGGAGGCGGGGGCGAGGACATCGCCGCCCGGGGCGTCCACGAGGCCGGTCGACTGGACGAGCTTGTCCTCGCCCAGGTGCTGGGCGACCGCGTCGTACCCCACCCGGGCATCGGAGGCGGCCGGAAGCTCCGAGAGCACGTCGAAGTTGGTCTTGACCTGGGGCAGATAGGTGGCCGGGAGGAGGAGCACGGCGAGGAGGCCGACCGTGACCACGCCCGGGTGGCGCGAGACCGCCGCCGCGAGGCGGGCGAAGAACCCGCCGGGCTCACCCTCGCGCCGTGGGCGGTCGTGGAGCGGCCAGAACAGGTAGTGGCCGAAGACCGAGAGGAGCGCCGGCGCCAGCGTCAGGCCGGCGATGAGCGTCACGAGGATCGCCACGGCGATCGCGGGTCCGGTTGACGAGATCATCTTGAACTCGCCGAAGGCCATCGATGCCATGCCCACGATGACGGTCGCGGCGCTCGCGCTGATGACCGCCCCGATGCGCTTCACCGTCGACCGGGCCGCGTCGTGCCAGTCGCCGCCCCCGCTGACCTCCTCCCGGTACCGGGAGATCAGGAAGATCGCGTAGTCGGTGCCGACGCCGAACACCATGACCACGAGGAACGTGTCGAGGAGCGACGACACCTGCCAGCCCAGCGAAGCGAGGAACCCGAGGACGCCGCGCGACACCACGAACGCCGCACCGATCGTGACAAGGGGGACGAGGGCGGCGAGCGGGGCGCGATAGATGAGCAGGAGCACGATCAGGACCAGCAGGACGGTCATGGTCGTGGTGCTCTCGGTGCCGGCCTTGATCGCATCGAGGTAGTCGCTGCTGATCGCGGCGGCGCCCGTCACGTGCGTCTCGAGCCCGGCGGGCGTCGTCGCGGCGAGGTGTTCGCGCGAGCTGCCTGACGACCAGTCCCGCCTCGTCCCCTGCGTTCGCCACGTTCAGGTTCACGACCAGCATCTCGAGCTGGCCGTCCTCGCTCCGGAGCATGGCCCTGAGCTCAGGGCGGGTATCGGCGCTCTCCGTGCCGTTCACGGCGTCGCGGAGCCCGGCCGGAGCGTCGGCGCTCGTGGTCCAGGCCGCGAACGCAGCCAGGTAGGCGCGGTCGGCGTCGGTCAGGCCGGTCGAACGGTCGAACGTGATCGAGGCCGAGGTGTTGGCCGTGCTGCCGGGGAAGTCCCGCTCGAGGGCGTCACGCGCCTGGACGGACGGCGCCCGGCGGGCAGGAACGACGCCTGGTCGGTGGAGCCCTGGCCGGCGAGCGACGGCGCGAGGCGCACGGACACCACGGCGCCAACGACCCACAGGACGACGATCAGGTATCGGAACCGGTAGGTCGAGGGAACCCAGTCGCTCGAACATCGCATCTGCCTCCCGGGGCGAGTGCGAGACCGGCCCGGTTTCGAAGTTGTGCACGGAGGTTGCATCGGGACGCGCCGATGGTTAGGATACGAAGGTGTATCGGATACGTCAACGTATCGGATACGAGATCTGTATCGACTTGAGGGTGGCCGGGCCATGGGACGCGATCGCGCGGGAGAGGATTGGGCGGCCTGGATGACGGGTCGCGTGGCGACACCGCCCCAGGTGGCGGCGGACGCGCTCGTTCCTGCTCCGGCACGGGCACCGACCGACGCCGGTTCTGCGGAGGTCTCCGGGTCCTCGCCCGACGCGCACGTCGAGACCGACAGCGACATCGACGCCACGGCCGTCGCCGGGCCATCGCCCGAATCGCGCCCCACGGCCGTCATTGGCGTCGAGACCGACGGCGATGTCGGCCCGCCGGTCGCTGCCGACGAGGATCAGGCCGCGGCGGTGGTGGGCGCCGGGTCGATGCGCCGGGAGGCGCACCCGCCAGCGCATCATCGATGCGGCGCGCGAGGTCTTCGCGGAACGGGGCGTGATCGGCGGCACGGTCGAGGACATCTGTGACCGGGCCGGGTTCACCCGCGGTGCGTTCTACTCCAACTTCACCGACAAGGACGACGTCCTGCAGGCCCTCGTGGAACGCGAGCACGCCCGGCTCCTGGCGCACCTCGATGCGAGCCTCGCCCTCGTGGACAAGGAGCTCGCGGAAGCCGACCGACCTCGGAACGGCGGTCGCCTCGATCGTCGACCGGATCCTCCGATCGATCCCGATCGACCGCCAGCTCTCGCTCGTACAGACGGAGCTCGAGATCCACGCCGTCCGACGTCCCGACCTGGCCCGCCCGTTCCTCGAGGCGAGCAACCGGTTCCGTTCCAGGATCGCAGTCTTTCTCGAGGCGGCGCTGGCGCGCAACGGCATGCGAGCTCACCGTCGAGACCCGGGACGTCGTCGACGCCTCGGTCGCGGTCGTGGAACGGAGCGTCCGGCGAGCCCTGCTGGCCGGCCCCGGAGCCGATCCCGACGCGATGGCCAGGGCCGTGCTGCCGGCGCATGCTCCTGGCGCTGTCGCGGCCCGTCGAGCGCTGATCGTCGCGGCCCGCTGGCCCTATGGGCAGGTCCCGGGCCTCGGGTCGACCCGGTAGACCGGCAGGTCGAACGCCGCGGTCGGCGCCAGCGCACCGATGCGGACGGTCGTGACGGGGGTCACGTCATACAGCTTGAGCGTCGGGTCCAGGATGGACTTGTTGACAGGCAGCATGAACACCGGCCGCGTGCAGATCAGCGAGGCGATCCGGGCCTCGCGGGTGCCCCAGCCCTCGTACACGATGTTCGTGTCGTCCACGACGAGGACGTCCGGCCGCTCGCCGAGGACCTGCTGCGCGTGCCACAGGGCCGGCGACGGTCCCCAGAACGAGATGATCGCCGCATTCTCCGGCAGGGCCGCGAACACCGTGTCCACGAAGGTCCGCGCCGACCGGTCGTCGCTCTTGTCCGAGACCGGCAGGTTGACGGCGACCAGCGTCACCGCGAACACGGCGCCAACGACGGCCATGGCGGGCCCCGCGATCGCGTCGATCGGGCGCGGCAGGTAGGTCCCCGCGGCGCGGGCGGCGCCTTCGAGCGCAACGGCCATGCCGATGCCAAGCAGCAGCCAGGGCACCAGCAGGTAGTGCTCGAGGCGCATGTAGTTCGCCCAGACGTCGATCCCGACCAGCAGCGCGCCCGCGCAGGCGAGCCCGAACGCCGGTCGTCTCACGACGAGGATCGCGATCCCCACCAGCCCAAGGACCGGCACGACCACCGTCGCCCGGGAGGTCGCCGTCGGCCACAGCGCGGGCAGGCCGTCCAGCATCGTCGCGAGGCTGTTCGACGTGAACAGGCCGTCGTACTGGCCGCGGAACTGCTCTCCCGTCACCAGGAATCGGAAGGCCTCGACGGTCGTCGGGTGGTTGTAGGGGAGCGGGGGGCCGAAGCTGGCAGCGATCGGGAGGTAGAGGTATATGGCGAGGCCGGCCAGCCCTGCCACGACCGGAACGAGGATGAGCCGCTTCCGCTCCCAGAGCGTCTGTCGACCCGACCACAGCGCGAACAGCACGAAGAACGGGGCCACGAAGGCGGTCAGGAGGTGATTGCCGAGCGACAGCCCGACGAGGAGGCCGCCGAGCGCGAGATCCCGGGTCCGCCGCTCGTCGGCCCACGCCAGCGAGCGGTTCACGATGAGCGCGAGGAACGCGAGGTGGAGGGCGTTGACCTCCGCGACCACCGCCGACGCCCAGATCGTCCCGATCGCACCGGTCGCGATCGCCACCGCGGCCGCGATCGTCGGGCGCACGCCGAGCCGCATCGCCGTGGATGTCAGTGCCGCCAGGGCCACGGCGACGCAGACGGCCGAGAACAGGTTCGCGCGGAACGCGATCGACCCGAACGGCAGCAGCTCGAACAGCCAGGCCGTGAGGATGTAGGTCGGGTAGCCCGTGGGGTGGGCGATGCCGAGCACGTGTGGCACCGTCTGCATCTCGCCCCAGTCGTCGAACGCCATGCCCGGGAGGAGCGTCCGCAGGTAGAGCGCCATCGAGACCGCGAACACGAAGACGGGCGCCAGGCGCTCGCCGAGGGACGGCGGCACCGCCCGCTCCGCGACCGGGTCCCAACCCGGCGACGAGCCGAGCGGCGGCCGCGACTGGTCTCGAAGCATCGGCGGCGGGTCCCTCGTGGCTGGCAGGCGCCGGTCGGCGCGTGGCGATCCTAGTCGACGTGGGGCTCGGCCGCCCCTCCGGCCCGCCGCGCCACGGTGCCGCGGACCGCTCCCGCGGGGCCCCCACCATGCCGACCCGGCGCGCTAGTGGCGGAAGCCGCTCCCCGTCTCCCGGTCATTCACCGGGACCGGTTGGCGCGCCAGGCGCGGGAGCTGGCGCTTGAGATCATTGACGAACAGCCCGGCCACGTCGTGCGTGAACCCGCGCTTCACGACGACCCGCAGCACCGCGAGGTCCTCGCGGTTGGCCGGGAACGTGTACGCGGGCACCTGCCAGCCCCGCTCGCGGACCGCGTTCGACACGTCGAACACGTTGAAGTTGGCGATGTCGTCGCGGACCTTGAACGCGAACACGGGCAGGTCGTCACCGCGGGTGATCAGCTCGAACGGACCCAGCTTCTCGATCTCGCGGGCCAGGTCCCGGGCCACGTCCCGGGCGTACTGCTGGACATTCCGGTAACCCTCGAACCCGAGCCGGATGAAGTTGTAGTACTGCGCCACGACCTGGGCTCCCGGCCTGGAGAAGTTCAGCGCGAACGTGGGCATGATGTCGCCCAGGTAGTTGACCTCGAAGATGAGGTCCTCGGGGAGGTGCTCCTCGTCGCGCCAGATGATCCAGCCGACGCCCGGCGCCACCAGGCCGTACTTGTGGCCCGACACGTTGATGGAGACCACGCGGTCGAGCCGGAAGTCCCAGTCGAGGTCCGGGTCGAGGAAGGGGGCCACGAAGCCGCCCGACGCCGCGTCCACGTGCACCGGGACGTCCAGTCCCGTCTCCTCCTGGAGCCTGTCGAGCGCCCTGCAGACCTTCTCGACCGGCTCGTAGGAGCCGTCGTAGGTGGACCCGAGCACCGCGATCACGCCGATCGTGTTCTCGTCGCACAGCGCCGCCGCGTCCGACGGCGAGAGGTGGATACCGGTCGCCCTCCATGGGCACCGTGCGCGGCTCCACGTCCCAGTAGCGGGCAAACTTCTCCCAGCAGACCTGGACGTTGATCCCCATGACGATGTTGGGCCTGTCGATCGGCTTGCCCGCGGCCCGGCGCGCGTCCTGCCAGCGGCGCTTCAGGGCGAGGCCGCCGAGCATCGCGGCCTCGCTGCTGCCGGTGGTCGAGCAGCCGGGCGCCTCCTCGGGGTCGGGCGCGTGCCAGAGGCGGCTGATCATGTCGACGCAGCGCATCTCCATCTCGGCCGTCTGGGGGTACTCGTCCTTGTTGATCATGTTCTTGTCGAACGTCTCGGTCATCAGGCGCAGGGCCTGGGGCTCGACCCAGGTGCCGACGAACGTGGCCAGGTTCAGGCGGGCGTTGCCGTCCAGCATCAGCTCGTCATGGACGATCTGGTAGGCGACCTCGGGGTCCATCTCGGTGTCGGGCAGCCGGTGCCGCGGCGCACGCCCGACATCTGCGAAGACGTCACCGATCGACTGCGACCCCGAACGCCTCGTCTTCTTGACTGCCACGGTGCTCGTCCTCCGGCGCGTCGCGGCACCCGACCGTCGGCCGGGTGCGCCCGTCGGAAGCCTAGACGCCACGTGTGCCCGGTGCTGGATGACCCGGTCCGCCGACGACCGGCCGGTCGCGGCGGGCAGAGGCCCGCCCGCTTGCGTCACCGACCGCCGTGGTGGATCGTCAGCGGCCCATGAGCATCGATTCTCCCCGCCACCTGGTCCGGGCCGCGTTCGCCACGTTCCTCCCGCTCGCGGTCCTCGCGACGCTGCTCGCCGTTCTCGTCTACTTGGTGGCCCAGCAGGGGCTCCGCTCGGGCGCGAACGACCCGCAGCGCCAGCTGGCCGAGGACGCGGCCGGCGCGCTCGATGCAGGTGACGACCCGGCGGCGGTGACAGGCCCGGGGAGGATCGACGTCGCCCGGAGCCTCGCCCCGTTCGTGGTCGTGTTCGATGCCGGCGGCCGCGTCCTCGCCACGAGCGGCACGCTCGACGGGGCAGAGCCGGTCCCGCCGATCGGTGTCCTCGAGCACGCGGCCGTCGACGTCCCGAACGTCGTCACCTGGCAGCCACGCGATGGGGTCCGCGTCGCTACCGTGACGGCACGGTGGTCCGGCGGGACCGTCATGGCGGGTCGCTCGCTGCGCGATGTGGAGCGGCGTGAGGATCAGGCGCTGCTGCTGGTCGCGGCCGGCTGGGCGGCGACGCTGGCAGCGCTGGCGATCGCGTCGGCCGTCGCCGAGGTCATCCGGCGCCCGTAACCGTTCCGAAAGGTGGAGCGCGGCATCCTTCGCTCACCTCCTCCTCTCTCCGCCCAGCGGGGCCGGCAACGACAGCCGGCCCTGCTGGCGTTTTCGGGTTCGGGCGGGCCGCGGAGCACCGTGGCCCGTGCCATGCTGAACGCATGCACGAGGACGATCCGATGGCGTCTTCCACCGAATTCACGGCACACTGGACGGCTGCCGTCAGGGCTGACGAGACGTCCCGCGATGACCGCCTGTTCGAGGACCCGTGGGCTGCGGCGCTGGCCGGTCCCGACGGGGCGGCATGGCTGGCGGGCCGGCCACCCGGCAGCACCGTCCCGATCGTGATCCGCACCCGTTTCTTCGACGACTGGCTGCGCGGCGTCGCCATCGAGGACGGGATCCGCCAGGTCGTGCTGCTCGCGGCGGGGCTCGACACGCGCGCCTACCGCCTGCCCTGGGCCACGGCGACGACGGTGTTCGAGCTGGACCGGTCCGGCGTGCTGGCCGAGAAGGCGAGCACGCTCGAGGCCGCGGGGGCGACGCCCTCCTGCGACAGGCGGGTGGTGGGCGCCGATCTCGCCGGCGACTGGGCCGCGGCGCTCGTTGCCGCCGGGCTCGACGCGGCCCGTCCCGCGGCCTGGCTCATCGAGGGCGTGCTGTTCTACCTGCCGCGCGACACCATCGACCGGATCCTGGACGAGGTCACACGCCTCGCCACGCCTGGCAGCAGGCTCGGTTTCGACATCGTCAACGGCCATGTCCTGACGTCACAGTGGACGAAGGCGTGGGTCGAGATGCAGGCCGCCGCGGGAGCCCCGTGGATCGGCACGATGGACGATCCCGCCGCGGAGCTGGCGGAGCGAGGCTGGACCGCGGTCGTGACCCAGCCGGGCTCGCCCGGGGCGAACCACGGCCGCTGGATGCTGCCCGTGGTCCCCGCCGGGATGACCGACATGCCTCACAGCTGGTACGTGACCGCGGAACGCCTGGACGACACCCTGCGCTGAGGGCCCGTTCGCTCAGACCGCGTCGGCCTCCGCTTCAGCCTCCGCCTCCGCGTCGGCAGCGGCCTCCAGCTCCGCGATCTCGATCCGCGACATCGCGAGCATCGCGTTCCGTGCGCGTGTCGCCCGGCCGGGGTCGGGGTCTCCCAGCAGCTCCATCAGCCGGGTCGGGACGATCTGCCACGAGAGGCCGAATCGATCCTTCAGCCAGCCGCACTGGCTCGGCTCGCCCCCGTCGGTCAGGCCGTCCCACAGGCGATCGACCTCGTCCTGACCGTCGACGCTCACGAACAGCGAGAACGCCTCGGTGAACGGGAACTCGGGCCCGCCGTTGATCGCCAGCACGTCCAACCCGTGGATCCGGAACCGCGCAGAGAACAGCGGGTCCGTGGGCGCGGGGCCGGTCCGGGACAGGTCCATCACCATCATGTCGTCGAAGACGGATGCGTAGAAGGTCAGCGCCTCCTCGAGGTTGTTGTCGAACCAGAGGAACGGTGTGATCGTCGGCATCGGGTCAGCCTCTTGCGTGCCCTGGGCGGGGCGCCGTGGACGGTGGCGGCCGCCGGACCGCGAAGCCTACGCCGGATCATCCCGGAAGGCGAGGATCGCCCGGCCAGGCGTCTCCACGGCCGGACGGGCCCCGCAGCGCGAAGACCCGGCCGACCGTGTTCTGGCGGTCCTCCAGGTCGGTCGTCGTCCGGACCTCGTACGAGGCGACCTCCGAGAGCGCATGGGCCGGCAGGTAGCGGCGCCCGGGATCGCCGACGAGTACCTCGATGCCGCGTGCACGCGCCCGGAGAAGCCACGGCAGGACGCGCCCGGCGAGCACGGCGTCGTACGAGCAGTCGCCGGCGAGGATGACATCGGCGTCCGGCGGCTCCTCGTCCAGCACGTCGCGGCGGACGGCCGACACGCGGCGTCCATTGGCCCGGGCATTCAGCCTGATCGCCTCGGTCGCGAAAGGGTCGATGTCGGCCCCCGCCGCCGTCGCCGCCCCCGCGTGCATCGCCGCGATCGCGCACAGCCCAGAACCGGAGGCGAAGTCGAAGACCCTCCGCCCGGCGACCGTCTCGGGGTGCTCCCGCAGGTATCGCCCGATCGCGAGCCCTCCCACCCAGGCGCAGGCCCAGTAGGGAAGGGGGGCGTCGGGGTCGCCGGTCTCGATCTGGAGGGCATGCCAGACCGGCAGCACCTCGTCGGCCAGGTGGAGGCGGACCTCCTCGAGGCCCGGGACCGGCCGGAGGCGCGTGTGCCTGAAGACGAAGGCGCGCGGCGAGGCAGACACTCTCCCCGGACTGTACGCGACGCCGGGAGCAGTTGAACCGGGCGAGGCGCCATTCGTGGACGCCGTCGCCTCGCGGGCGACCCCCGCCCGACACGACCCCGCCCGGCCCTTGACGGCCCCGAGCCGGTCTCCGACCATCGGCCTGTCTGACCAGGCGACCAGGTGCACGGGGGGCCAGTGATCGAGCGCACTCAGAAGGGGTCGCGGCCGTCCGCGCACCGGATGCTCGCGCTCGCGGCGACGGCCATCGCCGTGCTGGGCGCCTGCACCCCCGATGTGCAGCCGCCCGCCGCAGCGAAGGACATCGTGATCGCAGCCCCACTGACTTCGGATGCCCCGATCGTCGTCCGTCACGTCCGATACGCGGTCGTGGATCCGCCGGGCCCGATGGGCGTCCAGCTCCGCGTCGAGGCAGCAACCCGAAGCGCCCCGACCATCCTGGGTGCCGACCCGGCGATCAGCGTCTCGGTTCGGCCCGACGATCCACGCGTGGCCGCACGCCAGGGCATCGGCTACGACGGCCGGGCGGGGTCCCAGTTCGATCTCACCACGACGTGCGCCCTCGGGTGCAGCGGCGGTGTGACAATCGTGGTGCGCCGTGGCGACGGCCTCGACACGGCCGAGGTCGGCCTCGGAGCTGCGCTCATCCTCACCGACTCGTCCTTCAAGTCACCGCCCACGACCGCGATGATCGAGATCGCCGAGGACGACCCCTCGACCGGCGGGCCGCCGACCGTGTCGATCGCCGCCGCGAGCCCGCCTCTCCGCGTCACCGCCACGAACGCGGTCGCCGCCGTGAACCTGGTGCTCCACGCGGATGGGCGGCTCCTCCGGGATCCGCTGGCCTTCCCGCATGTGGGAACGCTGGGGATCCGCCTGGTGGGCCGGGGCGAGGCACACCCGCTCCTGTGGCGGCCATCCGCCGGCGGGTCCGTCGGATTCGCAACCGTCGGTGGTACCTCGTACTTCCTCGCGGGGGAGAGCTGGCCCGCCGAAGTGGACTGGCTCCGGCTCTGCCAGGCGCGCACGCCGTGCGACGTCCCGATCACTGTCACTGCGGACTATCGCAACATCGCGAGCGAGGCCAGGGTCACGGCGGCCCTTCAGAACCAGACGAGCCCGCCGCTCCCCGAGGCCTTCGACTTCACGGTCGAAGTCACGGCCGCATACGAGGACTTCGAGGGCGGCGTGATCCCTGCCGGCCCACTCGAGCTGGAGGTCCTGCACTGACCCCATCGCCCACGGCGGTCGATCGGCGCCAGATCGTCTTGACGCCTCGTGCGCACGGGTTCGCTATTTGCGGTTGGCCCCTTGCGTTCTGACTAACTATATGTATACTGCTACGTATGGTTAGTCAGCCGCGTGGGAGTTACGATGTACAGGTGCCGAACAAGACCATCTATGTCTCCGACGGAGACCTCCCCATCTACCAGCGTGCGCAGGAGCTCGCCGGCAACAATCTGTCCGCCGCGATCGCCGCTGCCCTCCGCCGCTACGTCGACGTCGAGGAAGGTCGACGCCAGGGCTTCGACGAGATCACCGTTCGTGTCGGGCCCGGCAAGGGCCGCAAGGTCCGGTTCGTCGGGCTCCTCCTCGGCGAGTGGTACTCGTCGCAGGGTCGGGTCGAGACCTATCGCGTGTATCGCGGCCGGACCGGAAAGTTCGTTCTCCACGTCGAGCGCGGCGCGGATTGGACGATGGTCGACGCCGAGGGCAAGCCGGCCGGCTGGCGCGGGTACCTCGGCCTCGGAAACGTCAGCTATGGGTCCACGCCTCCCGAGTCGACCCTCGAGGTCATCGAATCCCTCGACGAGCTCCGGACGAAGATCCCGCCGCAGCTCTACGACATGGTGGCCAGCTCGCCTTCCAGGGCTCAGGTCGAGGACCTCGAGGTCTGACCCCGGCCCCGCCCTCGGGCGCGGAGCGGCGTCATGACGGGCACGGGTATTCGACCGGCGATCCGCGTTGCCGGCCTGCGCAAGACGTATGGGAGCCTCGTCGTCCTCGACGGCATCGACCTCGAGGTCGCCGAGGGCACCGTGTTCGCGCTGCTGGGTCCGAACGGTGCGGGCAAGACGACGGCGGTCCACATCCTGTCGACGTTGATCGCCGCCGATGGCGGTCAGGCGTGGGTCGCCGGCCATGACGTTGCCCACGAGCCGGATCGCGTCCGGCAGGTCATCGGATTGACCGGACAGTTCTCGGCCGTCGACGGGTTGTTCACGGGCGAGGAGAACCTCCGGCTCATGGCCGACCTCCGCCACCTCGACGGGCGCGAGGGACGCGAGCGCGTGGCCGGGCTCCTCGAGCGTTTCGACCTGGTCGACGCGTCGAAGAAGCCGGTCGCGACGTACTCCGGCGGCATGCGCCGGCGTCTCGACCTCGCCATGACCCTCGTCGGCGATCCCAGGATCATCTTCCTGGACGAGCCGACGGCCGGGCTCGACCCCCGGAGCCGTCGCGTGATGTGGGACGTCATCCGGGAGCTGGTCGCGGGCGGCGTCACCATCTTCCTCACGACGCAGTACCTCGACGAGGCCGATCGACTGGCTCATCGGATCGCCGTCCTGGATCACGGCAAGGTCGTGGCGCAGGGGTCGCCCGCCGAGCTCAAGCGCCTCGTGCCGGGTGGGCACATCCGGCTCACGTTCGCCACTGCCGGGGAGCTCGCCCGGGCCGCGCTGATCCTGGGCTCCGCGTCGGTCGACGAGGAGGCGATGACGCTCCAGCTCCCGAACGACGGAGGGACCCGCTCGCTCCGCGAGCTCCTCGACCGGCTCGACGGCGCGTCGCTCGACGTCGGCGAGCTGACCGTCCAGACCCCCGACCTCGATGACGTCTTCCTGTCCCTGACGGGCGACACAGAGCGCACGATGGAGGCCGTCCGATGACCACCACTCCGATGACCAGCTCTCCGCTGTTCTTCGCGGACTCTGCGACGATGCTCCGGCGCAACCTGCGCCGGATGCGCCGCTACCCCTCGCTCACGTTCTTCATCGCCGGCATCCCGGTCGTGCTCCTGCTGCTCTTCGTGTACGTCTTCGGTGGCGCTCTCGGCGCCGGCCTCGGGCAGGTGTCGGGAGGTCGGGCCGCGTACACGGCCTACGTGCTGCCCGGGATCCTCCTGATCACCGTCGCCGGCGCAGGCCAGGGAACGGCGATCTCGGTCGCCATGGACATGACCGAGGGGATCATCGCCCGCTTCAAGACCATGGCCGTCTCTCGTTCGTCGGTCCTGGTCGGCCATGTCGTCGGCAGCGTGATTCAGACGATGCTCGCGCTGTTGATCGTCGTGCTCGTCGCGCTCCTGATCGGGTTCCGGCCCACGACGGGACCGGTCGAGTGGGTCGCCGCGGCCGGCCTCCTCGTGCTCGCAGCAGTGGCGATCACGTGGCTGTCGGTCGCCATGGGCCTGGTCTCGGACAGCGTCGAGACGGCGAGCAACCTGCCGATGTTCCTGATCCTCCTGCCGTTCCTGGGCAGCGGCTTCGTGCCCACCGATTCCATGCCCGACGGCCTCGCATGGTTCGCCGCGAACCAGCCGTTCACGCCGGTCATGGAGACCCTGCGTGGCCTCCTGTTCGGGACCGCGATCGGCGACAGCGGCGTGCTCGCCGTTGCCTGGTGTATCGCCCTCTCGCCGTGGGGTATCTCTGGGCGCGGAGGCTCTACGACCGCGAGCGAACGCGCTAGAGGGTCGGCAGGGCAGGCAAGGTTCGGCGCCGCACGCGCACATCGCGTACGGCGCCGTTCCATGACTGGTGGCAGGTGGCGCGGCCCCGCTGGTCGCGTGTGGCGCCGTCCGTGTGGCGCCTTTCCCGCGGCGCCGGCCCCGCGGCGCGTGGCGCCCAAGGCCACGATGTCGCCTGTTCGGCACTCGGACTGGACATCCAGGGCTGGGATCGGGCGATCCGTGGCGCGTGGCGCCACGAAGTCGCCTGTTCGGCACCCGGAAGGGCCTTTCCTTGGCATCCATCGGCCGATCCGCGGCGCGTCGCGCCACGATGTCGCCCGAATGTCCCAGCAACGGAGCCGAATGGGCGAAGTCGTGGTGTCACGCGCCACGCCCCACCCGCAGGCGAACTCCGCGGGGCCTAGTCGGAGCTGAACCGCTCCTCTTTCCACGGGTCGGCGTCGTTGTGGTAGCCGTAGCGCTCCCAGAAGCCCGGCATGTCGTGGGCGAGAAGCTCGAGACCGCGGATCCACTTCGGACCTTTCCAGAAGTACCTCTTGGGCACGATCAGGCGGAGCGGGTAGCCGTGATCCGGCTCCAGGGGCGCGCCCTCGTACGTGTCGGCGAGGATCACGTCGTCATCGTCCAGGACCGCGAGCGGCAGGTTGGCCGTGTAGCCCTGCTCCGCGTGCCCCACCACGAAGCCGGCGGACGGCCGGACCCGCGCCAGCTCGAGGACCGTCTGGATCGCGACGCCCTCCCAGTGAGTGTCCAGCTTCGACCAGCGGGTCACGCAGTGGATGTCGGTCGTCACCTGCTTGCGCGGCAACGCCTGGAACTCGGGCCAGGTCAGCGTGAACGGGTTGTCCACCTCGCCCCAGACGCGGAGGTCCCACGTCGCAAGGTCCGTCCGCGGGACGCTGCCGTAGTGGAGGACCGGGAACTTCTGGGTGAGGTACTGGCCCGGCGGGACGCGGCCGGCGACGGCGGGATCGCCGCGGCGGTCACCGAAGAGGCGTTCGAACATCACGATCTCCTGCGCGGACGTGGCGCGACCCCCAGCATGGCGCCGGAATCTCCCGGGGCTGCACGCGGGCCGGTACCCGCGTACCTTGTTACCGACATGCCCACCCCGGACCCCCGCGTCGTCATCGTGATGCCCGCGTACAACGCCGCGCGGACGCTCGAGCGAACCTACGCCGACATCCCGCACGACCTCGTCCACCACGTGATCCTCGTGGACGACGTGTCAAACGACGAGACGGTCGAGGTCGCGAAGCGGCTGGGCCTCGAGGTGATCGTCCACCGCCAGAACCTGGGCTACGGTGGGAACCAGAAGACCTGCTACGACCGGGCGCTGGAGTGGGGAGCCGACGTCGTCGTGATGCTCCACCCGGACTACCAGTACGACGCCACGCGCATCCCGCAGCTGGTCGCCCCGATCGTCGCGGGCGAGAGGGACCTCATGCTGGGAAGCCGCTTCCTGGGCGACCCGCTCGCGGGCGGCATGCCCAGGTGGAAGTATGTCTCCAACCGGTTCCTGACCGGCGTGGAGAACGCGGCTTTCGGACTGCACCTGTCCGAATATCACACGGGCCTTCGCGCCTACAGCCGGCGCCTCCTGGAGACGATCCCGTACCGCTTGAACTCGGATGACTTCGTGTTCGACCAGGAGCTGATCGCCCAGGTCGTGGCCGCGGGCGGGCTGCCGGTCGGCGAGATCGCCGTTCCGACGCGGTATTTCGAGGAGGCGAGCTCGGTCGGCTTCCGGCGGAGCATCGTGTACGGCCTGTCGACACTGCGGGTGGTTGCGCAGTACCTCCTGCACCGGACGGGGCTCCGGCGATCCGCGAAGCTGCGGGCGCGACCCGAATCCGGCGGGCCCGGCGCGAGCTGACGTGCGCAGCCTGCGGGGTCGCGCCGGTCGAGCGACGCTGGGGATCCTCATCTCCGGTATCGCGCTCATCCTCGTCGTCAGGTCGGTGGACCTCGCTGCGGCCTGGGACGCGCTGCGCGATGCCGATCCCCGCTGGATGGTCCTGCTGGTGCTGTTCATCGTCGCGGACGTGGTGCTGCGCGGGGTCCGCTGGCGGGTGCTCCTCCGACCCGTGGCGGACGTGCCCCTCGGGACCACGCTCAGCTCGCTCCTGGTGGGCTACCTCGCCAACAACGTGCTTCCCGCCCGCCTCGGTGAGGTGGTCCGCAGCCATGACCTGGGGGAACGGACAGGGCTCAGCCGGACCACGATCCTCGGGACCATCGTCGTCGAGCGGGTCGTGGACACCGTCGTCGTGGTCACGATCGCGTCGATCGCGATCCTGGTGATGTCGGTGCGCGGGATCGTCGCCTCCGCGGTGCTGGTCGGTGCGGCGGTGTCGGCGCTGCTGGTCATGGCGATCGCGCTGGGTATCGTGGCCCACCGGCTGCCCGGCGCCGACCGCGTGACCGAGGTCATCTCGCGCAGGCCGCGGATCCACCTGGCGCTCATCCGGCTGCGCACGGGCCTCGCGATCGCGGGTCACGTCCCGACGATGACGGTGGCCGTGCTGCTCTCGATCGGATCGTGGTCGTTCACCGTGCTGGCGTTCGCGGCCGCCGCCCAGGCGGTGGGCGTGCAGCCGACGATCGGCCAGGCGGCCCTGCTGGCGGCCGGCACGAACCTGGCCACGGCCATCCCGGCGGCGCCCGGCTACGTCGGCACCTTCGAGCTCGCGACCGTGACGATCGCCGCGTCCGTGGGGATCCCGCGCGAGTCCGCGCTGGCGTTCGCCGTCCTGCTGCACGTCACGACCCTGCTGATCACGTCCGTCGCAGGGGCCGTCGTCTACGCGAGGGGAAGCCGGCGCGGCAGCCACGACACGGCCGCCGAGTCGGTGCCAGAAGGAGATCCAGGATGATCCACGTCGCGCGTCCGTGGCCGGGCACGATCGAGTGGGGCGGCGACTGGCTGGTCGACGCAGCGAACGAGCTGGCGCACCTCGGGTTCGTCCTGCGGGATGGGGGACTCACCGGGACGACGCCCGGGCCGCGGCTGCTCGTGGCGCTCCGGGACGCGCCGACCCTCGAGCATTTCGACCCAGAGCTGGTGACGTTCTGGGAGGCTCATGGCGGCCGCGGCCGGCCCGCATCCGTCGACCGCGACACGACCCTGCCGCTGGCCCGACCGTATGCGTGGGGGCGAATCCAGGTCGACGACCGCATCCCCGTGTCCAACCAGTTCCTCGGGTTCGGCGGCACCCTGGTCGCCGACGCACGGGACGACGGGGAGTCCTTCCTGGCGTTCGTCTCGCGCGCGCCCATCGTCCGCTGGGCCGGGCATTCGCAGGGCGTCGATCCGCTGGCCGACGAGATCGGGTCGTTCTTCGCCCGGCTGATGGTCCCGATCGACTTCCAGGAAGGGGCCGAGGGGCGGATCGCGGAGACCGACCCGGAGGCGCTGTACGGAGCCTTCCTGCAGCACGCATCGGCGAGGCTGCGTCCGGGGGGCCTGCTCCGGGAGACGTTCCCGGACCTCGCCCGGTATGTCGACCACGAGCGTCACCGGATGCTCGCCGACGCACCGTCGTCCTGGCAGGCGGGCGAGGCGCTCCTCGGCTGGCTCGAGCTGGGCTGAGCGCGAAAGGGCGAGCCTGACCCGGCCGACCGCACGCCACAGCCCGGCCGGCCCTGACGCCCGGCCGGCCGCGCGCGGACACGGCCCCGGCGGCAAGGCCGGCGCCGGCGGCCCGGCCGATCGCCCGCGACCGCTGCCCGGCCGGCCCCGAGGCCCGGCCGGCCGATACAATTCAGCCGGCGTCGACGAGCGGCTTCACTTCGCCGATCAGGCGCTCGATCGTCTCGTCGTCGAACGGCGTCGGCAGCTCGACGATCACGCCGTCGAAGCCCACCGCCACGTACTCGCGGAGACGCCGGGCCACGTGTTCAACGCTGCCCAGGATCGGGCGGGACTCCTCGTACGACCTCTCGGGAGGGACGCCGTTGTGGGCCATCTGGGCCAGCCAGACCCGCTCGGCCTCCGCCGGGTCGTCGCGGATCACCAGCCACAGGTTGATGGTCCTCCTGATCTCGTGCTCGTCGCGGCCGACCGAGGCACAGTGCTCCCGCAGGACGCCGTCGAGCTCTCGTACCTGTTCCGGGGTGCCGAACGCGTTCCACCGGTCGCCGTACCGCGCGATCGTTCGCAGCGTCTTCGTGCGGCCCGTGCCGCCGATCATGATCGGGACGTGCGGTCTCACCGGCAGGGGATTGTGGCGCAGCCCGGAGAATCGGTAGTGCCCGCCCTCCGGGCTGGTCACCGTCTCGCCGTTCAGCAGCGCCCGCATCGCAGCGACCGACTCGTCGAGCCAGTCGAGACGCTGTCCGAAGCCCGTGCCGAATTCGATGCCATGAGCCGCGTGCTCGTAGCCGAACCAGGCACCGCCGATGCCGAGGATCGCGCGCCCGTTGCTCACGTGATCGAGCGTCGCGATGCTCTTGGCCACCAGGCCCGGGTTCCGGAAGGTGTTGGCGCCGACCATCAGGCCCAGTTCGACGCTCGTCGTTGCCTGCGCCCACGCGCCGAGCGTCACATATCCCTCGAAGATGTCCTGGAGGGGATCCCCGAAGATCGCGTGGATGTGGTCCCACGTCCAGAGGCTGCGGTAGCCCAGGCGGTCCACGGTCCGAGCCGCGGCCAGGAAGTCCGGCCACGACGTGCGCTGGTTCCAGAGGTTGATCCCGAGCTCGAGGTCGGCCATGTGTGGGTGTCTCCGATGCGCCGCTTGGACGGGGCCTCATTATCGATCATCGTTTCGCGCCCCGAAGAGCGCCCGGAGGCCGGATGGCCCTTGGAGCAGCAGGAAACCGGGGGGAATCTGGGTGCACACACCCGCGCCGCCCAGTCCGGCCTGTGAGCCGGAGGCCTCGGCGGGTCGTGGAGGAGTCGCGATGATCGACGTGAAGTCCCCACCGACTCAGACCTTCCGCTCGACGACCTCGTCGAGCGCATGTGCCGGCTCCCGTTCCAGGCTCGCGCTCGAGCTGCGACTCGTCGCCGAGGGCATGGCGGGGCGCGTGGACCGCGGCGAGCTGACGCTCATCGAGGAGGCCATCCTGGCCGACGCGATCGAGGCCGCGGTGGCCGCCGTCCTGCCGCAGGTCGTCGACGCCCTCGACGGGTCCCTGACCCCGCGCCTCGAGTCCCTGCCGCTCCACGCTCGGCTGACGCTGGCCCGCGCCCGCGGACGCAACGAGTTCGGCGTCGGCTGAAGACGGCATCGCGCCGCTAGACGGGGAGGGTCGCGAGGTCGCGCTCGATCACCGACCGGTCCTCGGCGTCCGCGACCCCTTCCAGGAGGGAGCTTGCGCGCGCCTTCCACTCGATCGCGCCGGCCAGGTCTCCGGTCACCGCGAGGGCGCGGGCCATCGCCTCGGCCGCGGCGGCGGCGTCCCAGTCCTCGATGCCGTCACCGCCCGCCGCCAGGATCTCGCAGGCCCTGCGCGCGTGGCGGCAGGCGCCCTCGCCCATGCCCAGGACGGAGTAGACACGGGAGCACAACCAGTGGCCGCGCGCCGCGTTCGCCGCGTCGCCGACCCGCCGCCAGTGCCACGCGGACGCGTGGGCCGTGTCGATCAGCTCGTCGTCCTCCGCGGGTGACCGGGAGCCGATCTCGAGCAGGTCCCAGGTCCTGTTGTAGAGCCCCACCGCCAGGGCCCGATGGGTCTCGGGGGAGAGGTCCGGGGGCGGGGGCTTGGTCACGGCGGGGTCCTCCCGGCTGTCGAGGGGCGCGGCTCCGCTCAGGCTCTGTCCAGCTCGCGCGAGATCGCCCGGAGGATGAAGCGAGCGGCCTCCGCGCTCTTGCCGCCCAGCCGCTGGCCGTCGTCCTGCTCCAGGGCGCGGGCCAGGTCGCCGAGCATCTGGTCCAGCGCCGGCGTCCGCACGAGCGCGCCCGCCGCGAACGCCGCCTCGAGCCCTGTGACGGCGACCCGTGCGTTGTCGACGACGTGACCCTTCGCTTCGGCCTGCTCCCGGAAGGCGGTCCTGGCCGCGGCCGCGGCCGGTCCTTCGCTCGGCATCGTCAACCCACCGCCCGCCGCGTCGCGGCCTCCTCGCCGGTGCCCGGCCGCCGCGTCGCGGCCTCCTCGCCGGTGCCAGCCTGGGCGTCCCGGTTGCCGAGGGCGTCGCCACTCCCCGTTCCGGCGGCCGTCCGGCCGTCACCTGCCCCGCCGCCCCCGGCACTCATCGCGGTGTCGCCGGCACCGGCGGGTACGCGGCCGTCGGCTGCTGCCCGCGCCTGCCACCGGGCCGCCCGCCAGTCGGGCTCCAGGACGCTCATGTGGATCTCGTCCCACCATCGACCGTCCCGCCAGATCGCCTCGCGTGCGCGGCCCTCGATCACGAACCCGACCCGCTGGTAGGCCCGGATCGCGCGCTCGTTGAAGGCGAAGACCGTGAGCGCGACCCGGTGGAGGCCAAGGGACCCGAAGGCGTGATCGACCATCAGCCGGGTTGCCTCGCTGCCGTAACCGCGCCCCCAGGCGTCGTGGTCGCCGATCGTGATGTGGAACAGCGTGGACCCGTTGTCCGCGTCGAGCTGCGAGAAGGCGCAGGAGCCGATCAGACGGTCGTCGGCGCGTACGTGGATGCCCATCGCGAGTGCGTCAGGCCCGATCGCCCGCATCGCGAAGAACCGCTCGATCTCCTCGGGACGCATCGGGCCGTCCTGGTAGCGCGTCAGCCGAGCGACCTCGGCGTCCTGGTACCAGCGCATGAAGTCGCGCAGGTTCTCACGCGTGTGCCGGCGCAGCACGACAAGGTCGCCGTCGATGTGGTCGGGGAACCAGCGCCGATGGAGCATCGCGGGAACCCTATACCATCGCCCACATGCGCCGCTGGAGCGAAACGGCCGAGCGCGTCGCCGCTACGACGAAGACCGGCGAGAAGACCGCCATCCTGGCCGCCTACCTCGGCGGGCTCGGACCGGATGAGCTGCCGGTGGCCGCGGTCTTCCTGACGGGGCGTCCATTCCCCGAGTCCGACCAGCGCTCGCTGGGCGTGGGCTGGTCCGGGGTGGCCCGGGCGGTCCTGCGAACCGCCGGGGCCGACGCCGACGCACTTCGGGTTGCGTATGACCGATCGTCCGACATCTCGACCGCGGTGGTGGAGGTGCTCGAGGCGGCCGGGCATGCCCCTGACCAGGCGGCCGAGCCCACCCTCGCCGAGGTCCGCTCGGCATTCGACGCGATCGAGGCGGCGTCGGGCGCCGCCGCGAAGTCGACGATCCTCGAGGACCTGCTCGATCGCGCCTCGCCGCGGACCGCCGGTGCGATCGTCAAGGTCATGGGTGGCGAGCTCAGGATCGGCCTCCGCGAGGGCCTGCTGGAGGCCGCGATCGCGAAGGCGTTCGACAGGTCCCTGGACGCGGTGAAGCGGGCGGGAATGCTCACCGGGGACGTCGGCCGGGCGGCGATCCTCGCCCGCGACGACCGGCTCGCCGACGCCGCGCTGGCGCTGTTCCACCCGCTCAAGTTCATGCTCGCGTCCCCGGCCGAGGACGCCGCGGAGATCATCGGACGCCTCGGCCCCGTGGTCTGGGTGGAGGACAAGTACGACGGGATCCGCGCCCAGCTGCACCGATCGGGCGACGCCGTGGGCCTCTTCTCGCGGGACCTGCACGACATCAGCGGCCAGTTCCCGGAGGTCGTGGACGGCGCGCGCGGGCTGCCATGGGCGGGCATCCTGGACGGAGAGCTGCTGGCCTGGAAGGACGGCGTCGTGCTGCCGTTCCTCCAGCTCCAGGCGCGGCTCGGGCGCAGGTCGCCCGCGGCGAAGATCCTCGCCGAGGTCCCCGTGATCTATGTCGCCTGGGACGCCCTGGCCCTGGACTCGGCGGGCGACGGTCTCGTCACGCCGCTTCTCGAGACTCCCCTGGAGGAGCGCCGGCGCCGACTCGAGGCCCTCACCCTCCCCCTGGCCGCCGACGGCGGCCGGTTCGGCCTCAGCCACCTGTCCAGGGCAGGGTCCGCCGAGGAGCTGGAGGCCGCGTTTGCCGAGGCGCGAGCGCGACGCAACGAGGGGCTCATGGTCAAGGATCCCGGGAGCCCGTACACACCCGGTCGCCGCGGCCTCGGCTGGCTGAAGATGAAGAAGGCGCTCGCGACGCTCGACTGCGTCGTCGTCGGCGTGGAGGTCGGCCACGGCAAGCGCCACGGCGTCCTGTCGGACTACACGTTCGCGGTCCGCGACGAGGCGACGGGCACCCTGGTCACCATCGGCAAGGCATACAGCGGGCTGACCGACGCCGAGATCGCGGAGATGACCCGCTGGTTCGAGGCCCATACGATCAGCACGCATGGGCGGTATCGGGTGGTCGAGCCGGCCATCGTGGTCGAGATCGCCTTCGACGTGATCATGCGGTCCGCGCGCCACAGGTCCGGCTATGCGCTCCGATTCCCGCGGATCGTCCGCATCCGCGACGACAAGTCCGCCGCCGAGGCCGACACGCTGGCCACCGTCCACACCCTGTTCGAGGGGCTCCAGCATGGTCCCGAGCACCTGGTGACGGCGAGCGCCAGGACGTGAGCGCTGCGTCGTCGGGCGGCGCCGTTTCGCGGCCCGCCACACGTATGCTGTGGGGACGCGCCTGTGCGTCGTGCGCCGGGGAGCGCTCGCAGGGAGGATCCGCATGTTCGCCGCCTTCAACGAGCCGATGAGGGTCGAGCTCACCCTGTACACGGATGCGCTCACGACCCGGGGCACCGTCAGGACGCGGCAGCACCGCGTGACCGACATCCTCAACCTGGCCGAGGACCCATTCCTGGTCCTCGAGGACGTGACCGTCGAGGAGATCGGCGTCCGCGGTCAGCCGATCCGGGCCGGTTTTGCGCAGGTGAACCTGGACGCCGTGCTGTTCGCGGTGGCGCACGAGCCGGTCCGCGATGCCCCGGAGCTGCGCACGCCCAAGACGCAGCAACAGGCGATCCTCTCGGTGCCGCCGTTCAAGGTCGTCGGCACGATCCACCTGCTCCCGGCGAGCCAGGACCTGCGGGAGGCGCTGACCGAGCTCACGGGCCGGTTCATCCCGGTGACCGACGCGACCTTCTGGTCGGATGCGGTGGGAGAGGCACGCCAGCAGGCGCTCCTGGTCGCCGTGAACCACACGCGGACGCAGATCCTGGCCCAGTACGAGGCTCCGGACCCGTGGGCGGGGCTCGGGGGCACCCCCTCCCGGTAGCCGGCGGTCGTCCCGCGTCAGCGGTCGCAGCGTCCCAGCGTCAGCGGTCGTCCCAGCGTCAGCGGTCGACGGGGAGGTCCATGCGGTCGCCCCACTCTGCCCAGCCGCCGTCGTACACGGCAACGTCCTCGTGTCCGAGCAGTGTCAGGACGTACGCGAGCTTCGCGGCGGCGACGCCCGACCCGTCGTAGCAGACCAGGCGGCGGCCGCGCGTGATGTTCGCCTTGACAAGGATCGCGCGCAGCTCGGTCGCGTCGCGCAGCCGCTGGGTCCCGGGCTGGTGCATGATCCCGACCGGCACGTTCACCGCCCCGGGAATGTGACCCAGGCGCCGCACGTTGCCCTCGAAGCCCCGGAACTCGGCGGGTCCGCGTGCGTCCACGAGGAGCACGTCCGGTGCACCGAGCAGGCCTCGGACGTCCGCGGTGGTGAGGCGCTGCCGGACCTGGGCCCGCGGCGTGAAGGCAGCGGGTGCCATGTCGGTCACGCCATTCGCGATCGGGTGGCCGCCGTCCTGCCACGCCGGGTACCCGCCCTCCAGGATCCGGGCCGACTCGTAGCCATAAGCGCGGAGGCTCCACCAGACACGCGACGCGTAGTAGGACAGCGTGTCGTCGTAGAGCACGGCCGAGGTCCCGTCGCCGACGCCCGCGTGCGACATCACCGCCGCGATGCGGTCCGGCGGGGCGAGGAGCAGCGCGTCGGAGCCCTCCGTGGTCGCGGTGACGGCGGTCCGCCAGTCGAGGTGGACCGCGCCCGGGACGTGCCCCGTCGCATGGATCGCGGCGGCAGTCGAGTCGGGACGCCAGCGCAGGTCGAGGATCCGGAGGTCGGGGCGGCCGAGGTTCTCGGCGAGCCAGTCGGGGGTCGCGAGGAGCTCGGGACGAGCGAAACCGGCCACGATGCCTCCGAGCGGGTCGACGGGCGCGGGGGGCGCCGCCGATATGATACGGGCGTGGTGTCTCCCTTCATGCCCGACCCGGAGAAGATCGCCGCGGTGCGGCGGCTCCTGCCCGCGACGGCTGCCGGGATCTACCTGAACGCGGGCACCTGCGGGCCGATGCCCGCGGAGACGCAGCACGCGATGGACGAGCAGGCCGCGCGCGAGCTCGCCGTGGGCCGCGCCCACCCGGACCAGTGGCCCGATGTCGTCCAGATGATGGCGGAGGCACGGTCGGCCGTGGCCGCCACGCTGGTCGCGGACCCGGCCGACATCGCACTCACGCACTCCACGACCGACGGGATGAACCTGGCTGTCGCCGCGCTGCCGTGGGAGCGCGGAGACCGTGTGGTCACCTCCTCGCACGAGCACCCCGGCGCCCTCGGGCCGCTGTGGGCGCTGCGGGACCGCCTCGGGGTCGAGGTCGAGGTCGTCGATGTCGGGGACGGCGGTGACGCGGACGGCGTCGTGGCGGCCTTCTCGCGGGCTCTCGAAAGGCCGGCCCGCGCCCTCGTCGTGAGCCACGTCCTGTGGACCACCGGCGCGGTCCTGCCGGTCACCCGGCTCGGCGCGCTGGCTCGCGATGCCGGCGCCGTGAGCGTCATCGACGGGGCCCAGTCCGCGGGGGCGATCCCCGTGGTGCTCGAGGACCTGGGCGTGGACGCGTACGCGGTTCCGGGCCAGAAGTGGCTCCTCGGCCCCGAGGGCATGGGCGCCCTGTGGGTCCGCCGCGGCCTGGCCGACTCGGTCACCCCGGCGACGGCGGGGTACCTCGCCTACTCGTCCACGGCGACGGGCACGCTCCAACCGGGGGCCAGGCAATTCGAGGCCACCGGGTTCCACCGTCCGTCCGTGACGGGCTTCGCGCGCAGCCTCGGTTGGCTCTCGATGTACGTCGGCCTCCCGTGGGCCCTGGCCCGCGCCACCGCCCTCGCCGTCGCCGCGTACGACCGCCTGGACGCGATCCCGGGTGTCGGCATCGTCTCGCCCCGGTCGGCCCTGGGCACGCTGGTCACCTTCCGGATCGACGGGTGGACCGCCGCCGCGGCGCTGCCAGAGCTCGGCTCGCGGGCTTTCGCGATCATCCGGGACCTGGCGACGATCGACGCCCTACGGATCTCCGTCGGCTTCTGGAACACCGAGGCGGAGCTCGACCGGTTCGCCGAGACGGTGGAGCTGCTCGCTCGGCACACCCCGGACTCGATCCCGGCGCGGCGGACCCTCGCGATCCTCGGCGGCGATGACGGCCCCCTCCGCTGACCGGCGGCCGACCCCGGAGGTCCCGCGGCGGGGCTGGTTCGAGATCCGCTGGCGCCAGTTCCGGCGCGCGCCGCGACCCGTCGTCCGCGCCGTCGCCAGCAGCCTGATCGTCGCGCTGATCGCCGGGACCGCGTTCCTCGCCTATGACGTCGCCCTCGACCGGGGAGCCGTCCTGCCGGGCGGCGACCTCCGGGTCGGGGTCCTCGGGGCGTACGTCGCCATCGTGGTGGTGGCCGGGTCCATCGTGACCTGGCTGATCGTGCCGCTGCCCGCGGGCTCCGCCACCCGTTCGACGCGCACCCCGTGGAGCGCCGCCCTCGGCCTGTTCGCCGCCGTGCCGATCGCGTATCTCGTGCTCGTGGTGCTCCACGAGATCGTGAAGCCGCTGCTGGTACAGTCCTAGCCGGCCCATAGAATCGGGCGAAAGGTCCGTGCGAAACGGCGCTGCCACAATTCGCTTGTGCGCCGGTATGATCGTCCCGGTCAGCCGACCGGGGCCACAAGGCGCCTGAGGATCTCCATGGTGAACGACGATCGCGTACTCGGGGCACTGCCGAAGCTCTACGGCGCTCCCGCGTACTCGCGCCCCCCGGTCGCGCCCACCAAGCCCGTGGAGCGGCCGTTCGATCCCGACGCGCTGCCGTTGACCAGCGAGCTCAGCCCGGACGAGATGGCGCTTCTTGACCAGCTCGCGGCGCGGCCGTTCGACGGACTCGCATCCGCGCAGGCGATGCCGGCGTCGCGTGAGGGACCGTCGATGCTGCGCGGCCGCCCGTTCCGCCTGCGGAGCATCGGGTCCCTGTTCAGGGGCGCCGACCGCGACGACCGGGCGGGCTGAGGCCGGAGGCCCATCGTTCACCGCACACGCAGGCCCACGCCTCCGATGCGGAGCTGAGATCGGAGGATCCTGCAATGGCTGATCACCGGATGGTCCTGGGAATCTTCGCCGACGAGGCCGCAGCCGACGTCGCGGCGGAGTCCCTGATGGAGTGGGAGAAGGCGAACGACGTCATCCCGCGCCCGGTGGGCGTGCTCGTCGTCGACGCGAAGGGCCAGGTCAAGGAGCACAAGCTCGGTCAGCGAAGCGGCAAGGCGGGCGCCGGGATCGGCCTCGTCCTGGCCGTCGTCGCGCCACCGACCCTGCTCGCGGGAGTCGTCGGCGGCGGCATCCTCGGCCACTTCCACCACAGGGGCCTGGGGCTCACGGACGCGGACCGCGAGCGCATTGCCGCGGAGCTGGCCGGTGGCAAGGCAGCGATCGGGGTCCTCGTGGAGGAGGACGCCGAAGCCGCGATGATCTCACGCAGGCTGACCGACCTGGGCGGCACCGCCGAGATCCACGAGGTGACCGCGGAGGCTCTCGAGGCCGTGGCCGCGGCCGTGCCGGCGGACGACGAGGCGGCATCGCCGACGGACGCGGCGGCAGCGCCGGCGGACGCGGCAGGAGTGCCGGCGGAGGCCCCGCCCACCTCCGCCTGACCCGTCGGGCGACCTTCAGGCGGCGGTGTGCTCCTCGGCGGCCGGCGCCCTCTCCGGCGTCGGCAGGGGCGCGGCGCTCCCGTCCTTCCCGAAGCGCTGGCCCAGCTCCCGCTCCGCCCAGCGGCGGATCTGGCGGTAGACGGCCGGTGCCCCCACGATGTCCTCGTCGAGCTCCCAGCCCGCCGGGTGCATGATCAGCGGCAGGGTCTGGGGACCGCCGAGGCCCCCGTGCGAGCCGATCAGCTCCTCGAACGCGGCGACCTCCTCGAACTCGGGGTCGTACAGGCTGATCACGGAGAGGTCGGGCACGTGGTCCATCCCGTCGAGGCGCAGGAACGCCTCCCGGGACCGCCCACCGTACTGGGCGACGGGGTCCACGCCCTCCACGCGACCTTCCTCGAGGAAGTTGATCCCGGCCCGGCCGATCACGATCGACCCGTGCGTCTCCGACTTGATCAGCATCGCGCCGATGCCCTGGTGGCGCGCCAGGGTGTCGACCAGGCCCGGGTGCGCCGCCGCGAGCTGTTCCAGCGTGACCCGCCCGGGCATCTGCGGGAAGTAGACGAGGCCGAGGTTGCCGGATGCGATGGCGATGAGGTCGGGTCGCTCGGCGGGCGCCTCGCCGGAGGCCGAGGCGGCCGGGGCCGTCTCCTCGCCCGCGGGTCCGAGCTCCACGACGCCGCCCGAGGTCTGTGAGCGGAGTGCCGTCCGGGCGATGCCGCCCGAGACGCCCTTCACGGTGGTGAGCTCGGACAGGAACGCATTCGTCTGGCCCCACTCCTCGACGCGGGCCGAGGACTCCTCGACCTTGGCACGGCCGCTCATCAGCTCCTTGATCACGTCGCCGAGCGTCTTGTCGTACCGCTGGAGGAACGTCGCCCCGAGGGTCTGGCCGTGGTCGGACACCACGACGAAGCGATACGGGCGCGGCGCAGATCCGGCGGCCTTCTCCAGGGTCGCGATCGCCCGGTCCACGCCGTCGAGGGCGTCGAACGTCTCGGAGCGCTCGGGTCCGCTGTGGTGGGCGATCTCGTCGTAGTCGGTGTAGTCGACGTAGATGACAGGCGTGCCCCGGTACATCTCCTCGATGACGAGGGACGTCGACAGGTCGCGCAGGGCGACATTGGTGGCCGCGCGGGCGATGGGGTAGGGCCGCCCCCGGTTCATCCGGGGGACGACGCCGGCCCGGATCTGGCGTCGTGCCTGGATGTTCTCCTTGATGATCTCCGCCACGAAGCGGACCATGGTGCCGAGGTAGTTGTAGGGACTGGCAAAGAACGTCATGAACGTCTGGCTCTGGCCCAGCCCCTGGCTCTTGTCCTTGATCGTGGCCATCGTGATGTAGGAACGGGCGGCGTCGCCGGAGAAGAGGTTGCCGACGCTCGCGCCGTCGTTGGAGAGCAGGCCTTCGCCGTTGGAGATCCGCGCCGCGACCTCCAGCGCGTCGACCGGGTGGTTGGCGACCATGACCCGACCCGGACCCTTCTCGTACCAGCGGAAGGCCGGAATGCCGTCGTTGTTGCCATGCAGGATCCCGGCCTGGCTGGCCGGGGTTGTCGGCGGCAGGAGCGCCTCCCAGCCCGACAGCCGATAGCGGCCGGAGCGAACCCAGCTGGACAGGTGAGGGACACGGCCGGCCCGGATCTGGCGCGCCAGGATCGGCTGCGCGAGGCCGTCGATCTGGACGACCACGAGGCCCGGCTGGTCGGTCCGGATGACGCCCTCCCGGCGGGCGGACACCTGCTGCATGAGGATCGCGAAGTAGGAGTCATCGCTGGTGATCGAGAACAAGGCGACGAGGATCGTGTTCACCGCTGCGTATATGAACGACGCCACCAGGGCCGAGAGGATCCCGGTCACGGTCAGGTCCCTGACCACGTAACCGACGACCAGGAAGGACACCACCTGGAAGATCAGGGTTGCGATGGCCACGGCGATGACGGAGACCCCGCCGAACAGGGCGAGGAACAGCGGCCGGACCAGGACGTTGAGCACCCCCAGCACGATCGCCGCGATCAGCAGCGTGCCGATGATCGGCGCGCCGGGGGTGAGATCGAAGCCCGGCGTGAGCGCGACCGCCCCACCCAGCGACACGACGCTGATGATGAGCGTCGCGAGGAGGCGCCGGGCCCGTGAGCCGCCGCTCGGCTGCCAGTCACGCATGACCTGGATCTGCAGCCGATAGAAGTCGATCACCCGGCGCATCTGGTCTCCCTTTCCGTTGGCCGCAGTCGCGCGGTGATCTCCAGTTGGCCGTGATGGTATTCCGTCCCCTGACGGGCCGGACGCCTACGGCGACGACGCCGGCCATCACCCGACGAACACCGTCCATGTTGGCCACGTCCTCGGTTCCGGCGCATCCTCCCCGAAGGGTGACGGTCAGGGTGCGCAGCCACGCAAGATCGTCCATCATGGACCAGGCGGTGGGACCCGGGTAGTGGTCCACTCCTCGGTACCGCAGCAGAGGCGGGCGTCCGCCTGTCAACGCGGCGCTGCGCCGGGTGCCGCCAGGAATGAGCTGGAGGGAGTTGCCCCATGTGCCTGTTCGCGATCCTCGCGGGCCTGTTTCCGCGCGTCGCCTTCGCGGTCTACTGGATCGCCCGGCCGAGCGTCGTCGATGCGGTCTTCGGGACGTTCATCGTGCCCCTCCTGGGGTTGATCTTCCTGCCCTTCACGACGCTCATGTACACGATCCTCTGGACCCCCGGCGTCGGCGTCACTGGTTGGGACTGGCTGTGGGTCGGGATCGCCTTCGTGCTCGACCTCGGCCACTACGGCTACAGCGCCTACGGCAACCGCGAGCAGATCCCCGGCATGAGCTCGGGTCAGTAGGCGGTCACCCGCGCCGGCGGCCCGTCTCCCGTCAACGCACCCGACGGGCCGTCATCCCCATCGACGGGCCCTGGCCGCACGCCCGCTCGCACCTGCGCCCGCTCGCGGGTTCGCGGTTGCCGGTGCAACCATAATGGTGGCGCCCGCCATCGGACCGCCAGCGCGCCGTCAGATCGTGATCGAGAGGACGCCACCCGTGGTCGAGCTAACGCCCAAACGCATCGCCTCCTTCATCGAGCCGTTCCGCGTCCAGCCCGGAAGGCGGGTGCGGCTGCCGCGCGACTTCGACCCGTCGGGCACGAGGGAGCAGTCCAAGGCCGAGGCCAAGGACGTCCTCGCGGTGGGCGTCGGCCTCCTCGCGGAGTACCAGATGCGGCTGGCAGCCCAGGACACGTACGGCGTGCTCGTCGTCCTCCAGGCGATGGACGCCGCGGGCAAGGACGGCACCATCCGCCACGTGATGAGCGGAGTCAACCCGCAGGGCGTCCAGGTGAGCAGCTTCAAGGTGCCCTCGTCCGAGGACCTCGACCACGACTACCTGTGGCGTTACGCGAAGAGGCTCCCCGAAAGCGCGGCAACATCGGGATCTTCAACCGCTCCTATTACGAGGAGGTCCTCGTCGTCCGGGTCCACCCCCAGATCCTGGCCGGGCAGAAGCTGCCATCGAAGGCCAAGGGCCGGGACGTCTGGAACCGGCGGTTCCGCGAGATCAACGACTGGGAGCGCTACCTCACCGACCAGGGCTTCCGGATCGTGAAGCTGTTCCTGAACCTGTCCAAGGAGGAGCAGCGCCGGCGCTTCCTGGCCCGCATCGACGAGCCCGAGAAGAACTGGAAGTTCAGCGCCAGCGACGCTACCGAGCGTGCCTACTGGGACGACTACCAGAAGGCCTTCTCCGACGTGCTCAGCAAGACCAGCACGGAGTGGGCGCCCTGGTACGTGATCCCGGCCGACGACAAGCCGTTCGCGCGCGTCGCCGCGGCCGGGGTCATCGCCAACGCGCTGATCGAGATCGACCCGCAGATACCCGAAGGTGAGCGAGGAGGCGAGGGCCGCCCTCCAGCTCGCCAAGGTGGAGCTCGAGGGCCAGGCGCCGCCAGGTGCCGCGCCCGACCCGATCGAGCTGCGAGCTCGCGGGGAGGTCGGCCAGGCAGTCGACAGGTGACAAGGCCGCGAAGAAGCCGGCCGATGAGAAGGCTGCCAGCAAGGCCAGGAAGGGGAAGAAGGCATGAGCCTGCCGACCGGCCCATCGACCGGAACCGCCCAGGGGGCTCCGGATGTCGCGTGGTACGCACTCTCGCCGGACGAGGCCGCGAGCCGGCTCAAGGTCGATCCGGCCACCGGCCTGACGACGGCCGAAGTCGACGCCCGCCGGGCGACGTATGGCCCGAACACGTTCGCCCAGGCGAAGAAGGTCTCACGCTGGCAGGCGTTCAGCAGCCAGTACGCGGACCCGATGCAGATCGTGCTCCTGGTCGCGGGCGTCGTCTGCCTCTTCCTACCCGGGCAGTTCTACACCGGCATCTTCCTGATCCTGCTGACCCTGTTCAACGCCTGGATGGCGATGAACCAGGAGGGCAAGGCGGAGGCGAGCGCATCGGCGCTGCAGGGGATGATGGTCGTCAAGGTCAAGGCCCGCCGGAACGGCGATCTCGTCGAGATCCCGATGGAGGAGCTCGTCCCGGGCGACATCGTGAACATCGAGGCGGGTGACCTCGTCCCCGCCGACTCGCGGATCCTGACCGCGGCGACCCTCGAGATCGACGAGTCCGCGCTGACGGGTGAGAGCGTCCCCACCCCCAAGCAGGTGGAGACCGTCGCCGCAGGCGCGGCTCTCGGGGATCGCGTCGACATGGCGTTCATGAACTGCCAGGTGACCCGGGGGGCCGGGACCATCCTCGTCACCACGACGGGCATGGCGACCGAGGTCGGCCACATCAGCGGCATGCTCCAGTCGACCGAGGTCGAGAAGACCCCGCTGACCAAGCAGCTCGATGCGCTCACCAACCAGATCCTCGTCATCGCCGGCGCCGCGCTGGTGGTCTCGATCGCCCTCGGCCTGTACCGGGGCGTCCAGGCGCAGGAGCTGTTCCTGAGCGCCGTCGCGTTCGCCGTGGCGGCCATCCCGACGGCGCTCCCGGCCGTCGTCACGGCCATCCTGTCGAAGGGATCGCAGACGCTCGCCGGCGCAGGCGCGATCATGAAGCGCCTCCGCTCGGTCGAGACCCTCGGTTCAACGTCCGCGCTGAACTCCGACAAGACGGGCACGCTCACGCTCAACCAGATGACGGCGGTCCAGATGGCGGTCGTCGGGCGCCGCTACTCCATCAGCGGCGACGGCTACTCGACCACCGGCCAGATCTCGCACGCCGGCGGCCAGCCCGACGTGCCGCTCGAGCAGTACCTGCTGCCGATGGCGCTCTGCGCCGACGCCGAGGTCCGCGACGGCGCGCTCGTCGGTGACCCCACCGAGGGCGCCCTGGTCGTCCTCGCCGCGAAGGGCGGCGTCGACCCGGCCCTCACCCGCGAGCGCTATCCGCGTGTCGCGACCCTGCCGTTCGACGCGGCGTACAAGATGATGGCCACGTTCCACGCGATGAAGGACGACGCGGGCAGGGACGTGATCCGCGGCTACATCAAGGGAGCGCCCGACCAGCTCCTTGCGCGAGCCGTGAACGCCCACGGGCCGGACGGGGTCGTGGTGCCGTTGGCCGACCTGCGGGAGGGCTACCTCGCCGAGAACCAGCGCCTCGGGACCCAGGGCCTCCGGGTCATGGCGACCGGCCAGAAGGACTTCGACCCGGCCACGTTCGACCCGGATGCGGACCTGCTGCCCGCCATCGACGGGCTCACCCTCCTCGCGATGGTCGGGATCGTCGACCCGCCGCGGCCGGCCGCGAAGAACGCGATCGCCGAGGCGAAGGCCGCCGGCATCCAGGTCCGGATGATCACGGGCGACCACGCGGTCACGGCCGGGGCGATCGCCCACCAGCTCGGGCATCGAGGGTCGCGCCATCACCGGCGCCGAGTTCCGCGCGATGAGCGACGACGAGGCGATGCGCCAGATCGACGGGATCGGCGTCATCGCCCGCGTCTCCCCGGAGGACAAGGTCCACCTCGTGGACATCCTCAAGAAGAAGGGCCATGTCGTCGGGATGACCGGCGACGGCGTGAACGACGCCCCGGCCCTCAAGAAGGCGGATATCGGCATCGCGATGGGGATCACCGGGACGGAGGTCAGCAAGCAGGCCGCCGTCATGATCCTCACGGACGACAACTACGCGACCATCGTGAAGGCGGTCGGCCTCGGGCGAGCCGTGTACGACAACATGATGCGGTTCATCCGCTTCCAGATGGCGGGCCTGTTCGGCTACATCGCGACATTCCTCGGCTCCTCGCTGCTCAACATCCTGGGCGGGATCCCGTTCCTGCCGCTCCAGACGATGTGGCTCAACTTCACGGTCAACGTCTTCCAGGGGATCGGCCTCGGCTACGGCAAGCCGCGTGAGGGGCTCATGGAGGTGCCGCCACGACCCAAGGAGCAGAAGATCATGCCCCGCAGGCTGACGACCTGGCTCGTGCTCTGCGGGCTCGTCATGGCCGCGGGCACGCTCGGGGTGCTGTGGTGGGCGAACGACGCCTACGGCGACGTGATCGCCCGCACCATGGGAATGACGGTTTTCGCGCTGTTCCGCCTCGTTCTCGTCCCTCGAGACCGCGGACGAGGACGAGTCGCTGTTCGGTGGGTCCATCCTCGGCAACAGGCCGCTCCTGTTGGCGACGGGCCTGTCCGTCCTGAGCATCGTCCTGGCAACGGAGCTCGGCTTCCTCCAGCGGCTCCTCGGCACGGTCAGCCTGTCCGCCGACCAGTGGGCCGTCTGCATCGTGGTGCCGCTGTCGCTCATCGTCGTCGAGGAGGTGCGCAAGCTCCTCAAGGTCCGGACCGGCGACGAGCCGGGCGTCGTGGTCGCGGCCGCGCCAGCCGCCGCCTAGGGAGGCCGGCCCAAAACCGGGGAAGCGCCACGCCGGCGCGGAGACGACATGGAGGAACGCGTGGACAGTGCCCGGGGTGGCGCCGCACCCGACGAAGCGGTCCCGGCGGTCATCGACGAGGCGGGCCGGCAGCTCCGAGCGCCGTGGGCGGCCAGCATCGCGGGGCTCCTCTTCGCGGTCCTGTTCACCGCTGCGCTCTTCCTCCTTCGCACCTCGCCGATGACCACGGCCGGCGACGCCGAGCTGGTCCGGCTGTATGCGACCGGCCAGGACCTGCCCGTCGTGGTCGGTGGCCTCTATCTCGCACCGTTCTCAGGGATCATGTTCCTGTGGTTCATCGCGGTCATCCGGGACCAGCTGGGCGAACGCGAGGACCGCTTCTTCGCGACGGTCTTCTTCGGCAGCGGCGTGATCTTCGTCGCCCTCATGTTCGCCGCGACGGCCGTGGCCAGCGCGCCCTCCGTCGGCGTCCGCTACCTCGACCTGCCGCCGCCGCCGGCGAGCACGATTGCGCTCCTCCGGGCCCTCTCCTACGCCTTCCTGTTCGGCTTCGCCACGCGCGCGGCGGCGGTCTTCCTCGTTGCCGCGGCGACCATCGGCCTGCGCAGTCGCGTGTTCCCGCGCTGGCTGGGCATCCTGGGCTACCTGCTGGGGGTCGTGCTGCTGGTGGTCGTGGCGATCTTCGACTGGATCATCCTGGTGCTGCCGGCCTGGGTGGCCGTCGCCAGCATCTACATCCTCAGGCGGGAGAGGGCGCGCATTCGCAGCGGGTAGCCGGGGCCCGAGGCCGGACCGGCTCTGCCCCGCCCGCCGACGACGGGGCACGCGCCATCCGGTGGTAGGGGAGGGTGGACTCGAACCACCGACTTCCGAGGTATAAGCTCGGCGCCTCTGACCAACTGGGCTACTCCCCCGTCGGTCAGTCTATGCCCGTCCGCCAACATCCTGTTGGGTGGGCTCGGGTTGGGTGGGCGCCGGCTGATGGGTGGGCGCCAGCCGTCGCGGACCTGCCGGCCCCGCGTCAGCGCCCCGCGGCCACCGACCGGACCAGCTCCACGAGCCGCGCCTGGCGATCGGGCGTCAGGCCGCGCTGGGCGGGCAGGCTTTCGAGCCACGTGACCAGCTGGTTCGGCGCCACCACGGCGCAGGCGGCCGATCGCTCGACGCGAGGGTCGTCGGTGACGATGGCGGCGTAGACCCGCACGACGAAGTCCCGGTCGAGGCTGCTGAGCCAGCCACGCACGCGCTCGGCGTCGCGGACCGCCCGGTCCAGCGGGGCTTCAACCGGGATCCACCGTCCCTGCTCGCCACGGACCTCCCAGCTCGCTCCGATGTGCCGGCTCAGGGAGGGCGGCGGCACGTCGCCCAGGACCACGATGCCGAACGGGCCCAGGACCATCTCGTGGATCCACCGGTCACCGGGCAGCACCAGGCCGCTCGCGGCCAGGTGGCCGGACCCGAGGGATCGGGCCAGGCGCGCGGTGCTCGCCCGAGGCCGCATGCCCCGGGCCGTCTCGATCGTGGCAGCGAACCGGAACACGCCGAGCACGAGGAGGGTGGCCGGGACGAGGATCGCGAATCCCCAGGCGATCACCCCGGCGGCGGTCTGCATGTCGGTCGGGCGTCCGCTCGGGATGAACCTGCTGATCAACGGTGTCTCGAGACACAACAGGGCCACGGCGACACCGGCGAGGATGAGCAGCACCGACGCGAGGGCGGAGCGAGCGACGGCGACCCGATCGGCGCGGGAAACCTGGCCGGCGGTGGCGATGACCTGCATGGCCGTATCGTCCCTGTCGGCGCGCCCGCGCGACGTGGCCGAATCGGCCTACGTAGGGGGGCGCGAGGGTACCCCTCTCCGGACGGGACCCCACCGATCCGGCCGGGGATCCGGTGCGGGCATGCACCAGAGGGGCGGCGCGTGGTGCCACCGCGCCGACCGACGTGGCGACTTGCGGTGCCTCGTCACCCGGACCCCCGTACCATTGCGGGCCGCCTTCCGGCTCACGATGCTCCGGTGAGGATCCCGCACCCGCTCTATCGGGGCGTGCAGGAGGCGGCAACAACAGTGGTCCAGGTTCCGAGGCCGGTCATCGCGACCCTCAGCCGGATGTCCCGTGGGAGGCATCTCCGGGCGCTGCTGGCGGCCGCGGTCCTGGTCGCGACCACGGTCCTGCCGGCCATCGCCGCGGACGGACCGACGAGCCTCCGGGACCCCGCAGCGTCGCCGACCAGTGGTACGACGACCACCACCATCGAGCTCGCGGTCACCTACGTGAACTCGAAGGGCTCGCAGCCCGCCTACATGCGGGTCGCGGTCGCCGGCAAGGTCCTGACCATGCAGGCCCCCGGGTCGGACCGGTGGAGGCACGGTGTCCGGTTCACCGTCCGGACGACGCTGCCATCCGGGGCCTGGAAGACGACCTTCGAGGCCAGCGACCAGGCGGGCAACAGCGCGTCCATCGCCGGGCCCACCATCACGATCTCACCGCAACCCACGCCGAGGCCGACCCCGACGCCTCCACCCACGCCGAGGCCGACCGCCACCCCGCGGCCGACGCCGGCGCCGACCCCGAAGCCGGCGGCCACGCCGAAGCCCACGCCGAGGCCGACCGCCCGGCCCACGCCCAGGCCCACGCCGAGGCCGACCGCCCGCACGACACCCCGGACGACCCCGCGGCCGACCTCCGCCCCACGCGCGACCACGCCCCCCAGGGCCACCCACGCGCCATCGCCGCTGGCGTCGCAGCCGGGGGGCGGCGGACCCACCGGCGAAGAACCCGCGGCATCGACGGGCGCGGTAGCCTCCGGCGACCCCGGTCCATCGCCGTCCGCCGACCCGTGGATGGTCGCCATGGGCACCGGCAGGACCGGGGGCGGCAGCAATGGCGGCGCTGGGTCCGGGGACCCGGGGGGGACCGGCGGGGGCGGATCCGGGACCATGGGCGAGGATTCAGGATCCCTGACCGGTGGGCTCGGTGGCGGCGGCCTCATGGGGGCCCTCCTTCGCATCATGCCGACAATCGTCCTGACGACCGGCGGGGTGACGCTGGCGATGGCGTTCCTCGCCTTCGGGAAGCGGCGCAGGGACGAGGGGGCGACCGCGCCCGACCCGGCGCTCGGATCAGCCGCGGCCCGGGGGACCGGGCTCATCGCCAACTCGGGCCTCGTGCCCGCGATGGCCACGCCTGCCGTCCCGGCGATGGGCGCCACGGAGGTCGCCACCGTCAGGGTCCCGATCGTCGTGATGCCACGACCCGGCGATATTGACGCCCACCTGCCCCGCTGGCGCCGGCCGTCGCTGATGGAGGCCCGGAAGGCCGATCCCCTCCGGTCTGTATCCACATCGGTGAGCCTCACCTTCGAGGGTGATGCCGGCGTGGCCGAGACCGGTCTCGAGCGAAGGCGGATCCGCTACCGGATGGTGAGCCTCCTGTCCGATCCGGACGAGGTGCGCGGCGTGCAGACTGGCGTCCTGGATGAGGGCGACGAGGTGATCCTGCTGGAGAAGCGGGGCACCTACTGGCGAGTCGTGTGCCCCGACGGCAGCGAGGGCTGGCTGCACAAGATGGTGCTGGGTGACGTCGTCCTCGAGACACCCGGTGCCGCAGCCGGAACGTGGACGTCGGGCGACGACGGACCGACGACCGGTGGCTTCGAGGACATGCTCCGCGCCTACACGGAGAAGCGCAACCAGTTCGGCGAGGCCTAGGCCTCCGCGCCGGTCTCGGGAGCAGCCACGAGGCGTCGCCGCGCCGCCGGTCGGCGTGCCGGTGGCTTGCGCAGGACCAGGATGTGCTGGTGTGCGATGTTCGGGACGAAGGATCGCGGGTACCCATAGGGGCGCAGCCTGGTCCCGGCCTGGTACCACGCGATGTCGCCCTTCGGGACCAGGCCCGCGCCGTCGGCGCGGGCGGCGAGGTCGGCCGCAGTGAACAGGTAGCGCCCGTCCTGGTAGGCGTCGCGCACGATGAGCACCGCGTAGCGGCCAGCCCGCAGGACCCGGTGGACCTCGGCGAACACGTCGCCCATCGCGTCCAGGAAGGCCGGGTAGTCGGGCAGGTTCGCGAGGTCGCCCGGGAGGTCCGAGACCATCGCGTAGTCCGTTCGCCTGTTCGCGTGGGCCTCGGCCAGGCGGCCTCCCGCCATCGTCATCGCCAGCTGGACGTTGTAGGGCGGGTCCGTGGCGACGAGATCCACCGAGTCGCCCGCCAGCGTCGGGAGGAGCAGTCGAGCGTCGCCCCGCCGCAGCTCCACACCCGACGGGTCGAAGCCCCGCTCGCCGCCCGGGTCGTTCTGGCCCAGGTCCGCGACGAGGGGCCCGGCCCCGTCACGTTCGGCCCGCAGGGCGGCCACCGTTTCCGCGAACACGGTCGTCCAGCGCTCGTCGAGCTCGATCCCCAGAGCCCGCCGCGGACCGCGAGCGATGGCGGCTCCCAGCAGCGTCCCGCCCACGCCCGCGAACGGGTCCAGGACAAGCTCGCCGCTCTTGGTGAAGAACTCGATCAACCGGGCCATCAACCGCGGCGGCTTGTTCGCCCCGTGGGCCTTCCGCCGGGCATGCCCCAGCTCCGAGGGGTACGCGGTCGTCCACACCGACTTCGTGAAGTAGAGCCACTCCTCGCCGGAGAGCTCGTTGAGATCGTTGGACGGGTGGGGAGGGCGGCGAGCTTGCACTCAGGGGAGGGTACCGCCCACGGCGACCGTGGACTCGGGGACGTACCGCCGGCGAGCCGGGCCGGTGATCTGCCGGTCCGTCACCCTCCTACAATGCGGCGGTGCCGGGGAGAGTCGTCAGCCGTCGTTTCATCGGGCGCGAGCATGAGCTCGCCCTGATCCAGGAGTCCCTGGCCGCCGCGGCCACGGGCACGGCGACCACGATCCTCGTGGCCGGTGGCGCCGGGATGGGCGCGTCCCGGCTCCTGGACGAGGCGCTCGAGCGCGCGTCGGCATCGAGCCCGCCGCCCCTGGTCCTCCGGGGTCGTTCCAACGGTCCGGCGGACCCGCCGTGGGCCGCGGTGCTGGACGCGCTGGCCCCGGCGCTCGCCGCCGGGTCACGGGAGGAGCTGCAGGCGCTGCTGCGCAGGGATTGCAGGCGAATCCTGGTCGGCGTGCCGGCCATGGCGGCCCTCGCCGCAGGGATGCCGGAGCCTCTGTCGAGCGCGCTCGAGGATCCGGAGCGCCGTCAGCCTCGCGCCCTCGAGGCGCTGCTCCGGTGGCTCGGGCGGCTCGCGGCCGAGCAGCCCGTCATCCTGGTCCTCGAGGACCTCCACCGGGCCGATGCCGCGACACGCTCGTTCGCGACGTTCGTCGCCCGGCTCGCCCGGGACGAGAGGATCGCGCTGGTGCTCGCCTACCAGCCGGACCGCCTGACCCGTGAGCACCCGCTGCGCGAGAACCTGTCGGTCATCGAGGCCGGCCTGCGCCCGCCGGTCCACGTGGACCTCGCTCCACTCGCCCGGCGCGAGATCGCCGGGCTGATCGAGGGCATCGACGGGGAGCGGCCGTCCGCGTCCATCGTGGTGCTTGTCGCCGAGCGATCGGCGGGCTCCCCGCTCGTGGTCGAGGAGCTGGCGGCCGCCCGCCGCGAGCTGCGCAACGTGTCCCTGACCGGGTCCCTTGCCGACCTTGTCGCGGCCCGCCTGGATCGCCGGTCCCCGGAGTGCCGTCGGGTCCTCCGGCTGCTCGCCCCCGCCGAGCGGCCGATGGACCGCAAGCGCCTCGCCCATGCCGCCGCGGCCTACGAGGAGCTGCTCGCGGCCGAGCGCAACGGCAAGTCGGGTAGCCTGCCGCCGCGCTCGGCCTCTGGTCCGCGGCGAGCCACGGAATACCTCGACCAGGACCTCGCCGCGGGCCTGGAGGAGGCCCTCGAGCACGGGCTCGTGAAGGCCGAGCCCGGCGACCGGGTCCGGATCCGGCACGAATTGGTGGCGCGCGCCGTCGTCGCCGACCTGCTGCCGCCCCACCTGCCCCGCTACCACGCCGCGCTCGCACAGGCGTTCTCCGACGTGCCGATCGTGGCCGCCGTGCACTGGCGCGCCGCATACCGCCCCGCCGAGGCGCGACGGGCCGCGATCGCGGCGGGCCGCCTCGCCGCGAAGCGCGATGCCCCGCAGGACGCGTTGGCCGCGTTCGAGCTGGCCCTCGAGCTGCCGGCCCCCACGGCGCCGGGCGCGGGCGACGCCCACCCCCCGGACCTGGCCCTCATGGCGGGCGCGGGCGACGCCCACCCCCAGGACCTGGCCCTCATGCCGGGCGCGGGGGTGCCATCGGACGCGATGGGCGCCGGGGTGCCACCGGACGCCACAGGGCACGACATGGAGCCCGTGGTCGAGCTTGCCCAGCTTGCCGCCGAGGCGGCGTATGCATCGCTCCATCCCACCCGGGCAGTGGCCTATGCCGAGAGCGCCCTCGCGGCTCTCGGGGAGAGGCGAGACCGCCTGGCTCACGCCGTCCTCCAGGGCCGCCTCGGCCGCTACCGCCTTGCCGCCGGCGACGCCCCGGGTGCCACGGCCGCGCTCCGGCGCGCCGCCGACGCCGCTCCTCGCGAGGCGTCGATCGAGCGGGCCCGGATCCTCGCCCTGCTCGCCCAGGAGCGCATGATCGCCGGCGCCTTCCGGGACGCGGAGCGCGCAGCGGCAGAGGCCCTCGAGATCACGACGGTGATCGGCGACGAGGCGGAGCCGGAGGCCATCCACGCCACGACGACGCTCGCGGTGGTCCGCGGCTGGGCCGACCACCCGGAGGCCGCGATGCCGCTGCTGCGGCATGCCATGGAGCGCGCCCGGGCTCTCGGCCTGGCCGAGGAATGGTGGCGCGCATGCGCCAACATGGCGGTGGTGCTCGAGGTGATGGGTCGGCCGGCCGAGGCCATCGAGGAGGCGTTCCGCAACATCGCCCAGGCCCAGGCGGACGACCTCGGCGCGGTGTATGGGAACCTCCTGGGGGGCAATGTCGCCGGCGTCCTCGTCGATGTCGGGCGATGGGCCGAGGCGCGGGAGCTGAGCCTCCGCGCCCTCGACTGGAGCCCGGCCGGGGTCCCGTTCGTCAACGCGATCCTCAACCTCGTCATCGTGGAGACGGAGTCGGAAGCCGGGGAGGAGGCCGGCCGCCTCCTTGGCCGGATCCTTGTCGAGCTCGAGACGGGCGGCGACCTCCAGTTCGTCGTGCCGGCCTACCAGGCCACGGCATCCTACGCGCTCTGGAGCGGCGACCTCGCCGATGCACGGCGCGCCGCGGAACGCGGCTGGGCGCGCCTGCGCGGCAGCGAGGACTGGGTGCTGGTCGCCCGGATGGCGGCGACCGCCCTCGAGGTGGAGGCGGCGATCGTCGCCGATGCGCTGGAACGGCGGCGGATCGGCGACGTCGCCGCGTCGCGGGAGCGTGCCACCCGCATCCTCGCGGATGCCGAGGCCGCCGTCGTGCGTGCTCGCGTGGACGACGGGGGCGCGACGGGGCGCGAGCCGGAGGCAAGCCTCGCGACGGCTCGTGCCTTCCATGCCAGGCTCCAGGGTCGCGACGATCCAGCCCGCTGGGCGGCGCTCGCCGAGCGGGTGCGCGGGCTCGGCGACCCGTACCGGGAGGCGCGGGCGAAATGGCACCAGGCCGAGGCGATCCTCGGCGGGGCGATCCAGGGTCCGGGCGGGGCGCGCGACCGCACCGACGCCCGTCTCGTCCGTGTCGACGCGCGTGAGCCTCTCCTGGCTGCCGTGTCCCTCGCCACGGGGCTCCATGCCCGGCCTCTGCTCCGGCGCCTGCGCGAGCTCGCCGGACGCGCCATGATCCCGTTTCCCACGGAGGCGGAGGCCCTCCTGGACGAACCCGTCGCGGTACCACCGGGTCCCCGGGCGGCGGTGAGCCCGGGCCCGGTGGTGGACGCCACCGTCCCGGATGCGGCTCCGGTCGCGGCCCGGCCGCCGGCCCGCGGCGCCGACACCTTCGGCCTGTCCAGGCGGGAGCTGGAGGTTCTCGCCCTGATCGCGAAGGGTCGCACCAACCGTGAGATTGGGGACAGGCTGTTCATCAGCCAGAAGACGGTGGGCGTCCACGTCGGGAACATCCTGGCCAAGCTCGGCGTGTCCGGCCGGGTCGAGGCCGCGGCTGTCGCGATCCGGCTGGGCCTCGAGGACGGGGAGGGGGCACACCGGGACCGTTAGCCACCGCCCGCCTCTGCCGGTGCTCGCGGGCGGAACAGCCCGGCATTGGGTAGATTCGCGTGGTTCCACGTTGCCGGTATGCCGAGGTCTTCATGCCCCGTCCGCTGTTAGCCATCGCCCTGCTCGCCGTTGCGCTTGCAGCCGGGGCCTGCTCCGCGTCAACCGCCCCGGGCTGGACCTACGCGGCTCCGACCCCGGCCCCCCCCGTCACGCCCGCACCCTCGGGCGCCGCGTCCGCATCCCCGGGCGCCGCGTCCGCATCCCCGGGCGCCGCGTCCGCATCCCCGGGCGCCGCGTCCGCATCCCCGGGCGCGGGCACAACCGCCCCTGCGGAGCCCACGCCCGTCCCGACGGACGCCGGCCCGTCGGGTCGGCGCCGGCGTGGACCTCTCCGCGATCAACATCGCGTTCGAGCAGACCGAGATCAGCGCCCCGGCGGACGCTCCGTTCGTCATCCGGTTCGACAACAAGGACGGGGGCATCCCGCACAACGTCGAGATCAAGGACGCGTCCGGGATGTCGATGTTCAAGGGCGAGATCATCACCGGCCCGGCCCAGAAGCAGTACCAGGTTCCCGCGCTCGCGGCCGGCACGTACATGTTCGCGTGCACGGTCCACCCGAACATGATGGGGACGCTCAAGGTCGGTGGCTGAGACGGCGACCGCGATGAACCCGCGATGACCCCGCGCGTCGACGAGGTCTGCTACCGGGACGCCTACGCCCGCGCCCTCGCGGCGCGCGTCCTGGACGTGTCCGCGACGGACGGCCCGCCGCTGGTCGTCCTCGACGTGACTGCCTTCTACCCCGGCGGCGGCGGCCAGCCGTCCGACCGGGGCATCCTCCTGCGGGCGGCGGACGGGCGGACGTGGACCGTCAAGGCGGCCCGGCGCCTGGGCGGTGAGATCGTCCATGAGCTCGAGGCCCCGGAGGACGGCGAGCTGCCGCGGGCGGGCGACGCGGTGACCATGGACCTGGAATGGGCTCGCCGATACGCGCTGATGCGCACCCACACCGCCCTTCATGCCCTGTGCGGGGTCGTGTGGCGCGACTACGGGGCGCTCGTCACCGGCGGCAACATGGAGCCGGGCTCCGGGCGCATGGACTTCGAGTTCGAGAGGATGTCGGGCGACCTGGTCGGCGAGATCGAGGCCAAGGTCAACACCGAGCTCCGCTCGAGTCGCGACGTCCGTGTCAACGTCCTGCCGCGGGACGAGGCGTTTGCGATCCCCGACCTGATCCGGACCAAGGTGAACCTTCTCCCGCCGGGGATCGAGCAGATCCGGACGATCGAGATCGTCGGGCTCGACCTGCAGGCTGACGGCGGGACGCACGTCGCCAACACCCGCGAGGTCGGCGGCGTCCGGGTGACCGGCTACGAGTCCAAGGGCCGCATCAACAAGCGGATCCGCCTGGAGCTCACCGACCCCGACTGATCCGGGAGGTTGCCGCGCCTCGCCCGTGCCCGGCGGACATCAGACGCCGCTCACGGCCGTGACGCGGCCGGACTCGATGGCTGCCGCCAGCGCCGCATGGTCACGCTCGGTCTGGTCGGGGTAGGCGTCCGCGAAGGTCGAGATCGCGTGCTCGAACTCGTCGTCGGTCCCGAGGTAGGCGGCGATCGTCGCAGGCTGGCCCGAGCGGGCTGGGCCACGACGCAAGCGCCCAGGCACACAGCTCCCCCCAGGTCGTGAGGTCCGCCGCGCTCATCGTGTCGATCACGGCGCTTCCCTTCTGGTCCTGGTGCTGCTGCACGTACCAGTGCGGCGGTCCGGAGCCGCTGCCCGGGCGCCGAGGGCGGCGGGAGGGTTCGCCGCGCGGGCCGCCTCCCCGGCCGCCCGGCTCTGCGCCTGGCTCACCCGACCGGTCACCGTCGCGCCTCAGGAAGAGGTTCCCGGCGCGGCGGTGTCGACCGCCGCCGCAGGCTGTGCCGCGACGGCCTCCGCGACCGAGGCGAACACGTTCTCGGGGCCGATCGACGCGGTGAGCCCGTAGGCATCGAGCTGGGTTCGCAGCGCGGGGCTGAGGTCGGCGACGGCGAGCCTCACGCCCTGGCGCCCGAGCTCCTGGTGCACCTGGCGGAGGGCGTCGGACCCGGAGTAGTCGACGTCGGCCATCGCGGAGCCCAGGATGACCAGCATGCGCAGCGGGGGATCCGCCCGTTCCACGATGCCCATGATCTCCTCCGTGAAGCGCGCGGCGTTCGCGTAGTAGAGGCCCGCCCCGAAGCGGTAGACGACGAGGCCGGGCACGATCTGGCCACCGTCCTCGATCGGGACGGTCATGAGGCCGTGCTCCGCGGTGTCGACGATGAGCGTGTCGTACGGCTTGTAGCTGTGGTAGACGTGCTCGACGATCGAGAGGGCAATCGCGAGCAGGATGCCCTGCTCCACGCCGACGACCACCACGACCACGGCGGTGACCGCGGCGACGGCGAACTCGCCCTTCCGCAGGCGGTAGATGTCCGTCATGCCCTTGACGTCGATCAGCCGGACGCCGATGAGGAACACCACCGACGCGAGGACGGCGTTCGGCATGTAGGACAGAGGGCCGGTCAGGAACAGCAGGACCACGACGACGACCGCGGCCGCCGTCAGCTGGCTGATCTGGGTGCGGCCGCCGGCGCTGTCGACCATCTCGGTCTTGGTGGGGCTGCCGTTGACGACGAACGTGCCGGTGAGGGCGGCGCCCAGGTTGGCGGCACCGAGGCCGACGAGGTCGACGTTCTCGTCGAAGCTGTCCGCGTACTTCATCGCGTAGGCACGAGAGGTCGCGGCGCTCTGGGCCAGGATGACGATGACAAGAGAGATCACGGTGGGCAGCAGGGCCGCGACGTTTTCGGGCGTCATGACGGCCGTCGGGAGGCCGAGCGCCGGCAGGCCGCCGGGGACGGTCCCGAGGTCGGTGACGCCCCGCGCCGCGAGGTCCAGGAAGTAGCTGGCCGCGATCGCGACCACGACGGCGATGAGCGCCCCCGGGATCTTCTTGTTGACGCGGTCGAGGCCGAGGATCGTGATCAGCACGAAGGCCGAGACCGCGAGAGTCGCGAGGCTCGTCTCCGTCGGGATGAGCCTGAGGGTCTCGACGAACTTCTGGACCGTGCCGCCGCTCTGCGCAGGGATGCCGAACATCCCGCCGACCTGGCCCATGGCGACCTGGATGCCGACACCCGTGAGGAACCCGATGAGGACGCTCCGGGACAGGAAGTTGGCGATGAAGCCCAGGCGGAGCAGGCGCGCGAGCACGAGCAGGACCGCGCACATGAGGGCAGACAGCGAGGCGAGCTCGACGTAGGTCGTCGAATCGGCCACGGCCCCCATGGCAACGAGGCCGGTGGCCATGATCGCGGCGGTCGCGGAGTCCGCGCCCACGACCAGGTGGCGCGAGGACCCGAGAATGGCGAAGAAGATGATGGGCAGGAGAATCGTGTACAGGCCGGTGATGACCGGCATGCCGGCGATCTTGGTGTAGCCCATCACCTCGGGAATGGCCAGCGCGGCGAGCGTCGCACCCGCGATGACATCGCTGCTGATGCGCGACGGATCGATGGGCAGGATGCCCTCGAGGATGGGCAGGGAGCTCATGCCCCGCTTCGGCTTCGCCGTTGCCATCGCGTCCTCTCCCAGCGAGCCCCGCGACCCTTCGGCCGGCCGCCCGGGACTGGTTTCCGGGGATGGTCGCACGACGTGCGGGGGGGCGCATCCTTCGTCCCGCGCATCGCTCCTGCGGCGCCTGCAGAACGTCCGCTGCGGCGCGGGTCATGGCGCTCATCACCCCCGTCCGGCCGGTCCGCGGGTTGCGCCGGCCGTGCCTCGGCGTTACCATGCCGGTGCCCGCTGCCAGTTCGGGCCGCAGCATTCTCGGCCGGCGTCGTCGCCGTGGTCGGGTTCCCGATGATCCGGCATGCTGCGTTCACGCCGCCCGGCGCCCCGTGGGCGAGTCCCTGATTCGCTCCGCGCGTCCCGCCCGCCGCTCGCGTCCCGCGTGTGATGGTGTGCGTGGTCGTGCCCGTGGCCTCCCCAGCTCCGCCGGTCCCGGCGCCTGCATGCCCGCCGCGAGCGCCCCACGCTCCCGGAGGGCCGAAAGGGGTGCAAATGGCTGCACCGGCGCGTCCCGTCCGTCGCTCAACGTGGGGCAGACGGGTCCTGTTGTTCGCCCTCGCGGCGATCGCGGCCCTGGCCGTCCGGCTGTCCAGGACCGCCACCGGGCGGACCGCCTCCGCCGGGGGAATGGACCACCCGGTCCCACGTTCCAGGAGCCCGGCCTCGGCGACGCCGCCGGCGCCGGGCCCCGCCGACGTGACGGCACACGCCCGAGTCCGAGGCCGTCCCCATGGCCGGGGCCGTCCCCATGGCCGAGACCGTCCCCTGGCCGGGGCCGTCCAAGTGGCCGGGGCCGTCCCGGGCTCGACTGGCCCGGCGATCCCGCTGCATCTGCATCACGTCGGGGCCATGCCGGGCGAGGCCCACCTCGAGGTCCCGGTGGGTGCCGACCGGACGACCGGCCTCATCCCGGATCATGGTTCACGCCATCTGCCGCGCACCCTGTGGCTGGCAACATACGCAGCCGCAATCGTCGGGCCATTGATCCTGATCCTCGTACGGGACGACGCGCCGCCCAGGTCATTCATCTTCGAGATCGGCTCCGCCCTCGGGATCGCTGCGTTGAGCCTGCTGGCTCTCCAGCTCGCGCTCCCCGCGCGTCTGCCGCTCCTCGCGACGCTCGGTGCCGAGGTGGCCGTCCGCCTGCATCGTCGCCTCGCCGACATCATGCTGGCGGTGGTTGCCGCTCACGTGGCCGCAGTCATGGTCGCCGATCCCGCCCGGCTCCAGCTCCTGACGGTCTTCGGCGAGCCCTGGAGGGCGCAGGCGGCGATGGGGTCGGTGGTCGCCCTCGCCGTGCTGTCCGCCACGTCGATCCTGCGCCGCCGGCTCCGACTCCCGTACGTCGGATGGCGCCTCATCCACCTTGTGGCCGGGGGCCTTGCCCTGGTGCTCGCAGTCGTCCACACGATCGGCGTGGGCCGCTACCTCGTCCGCGGGCCGGCCGAGTTCGCGCTCGTGGCACTGACGGTGGCGGGTCTCGGAGCACTGGTCCTCATGAGGAGCCGGTGGTTCCGGCGCGGGTCGGTCCGCCCCTACTGGGTCGACCGCGTGGTCTCCGAGAAGGGCGGCGCCATCACGCTGGAGCTGCGCGCCGACGGTCACACCGGCCAGCGGTTCATTCCCGGCCAGTTCGCATGGCTCAAGCTGGCGGGCGCCCGCGCGCTCCTGGCCGAGCATCCCTTCTCCTACTCGTCCAGCGCGGAGGCCCCCGAACGGCCCCAGTTCACGATGAAGACGCAGTCGGGTTTCACCGCCAGCGCGGCCGAGTTCGAGCCGGGCACGCGGCTCTACGTGGACGGTCCTCACGGCGCGTTCCGGCCACGTGCCGTCTCCACCGGGACGCTGCTGATCGCAGGCGGGATCGGGATCACGCCGTCGATGAGCATCCTCCGGACCGCCGCCGATCGTGGCGACCACCGCCCGTACCTGCTCGTCTACGGTACTCGGACGCTCGAGTCCGCGACCTTCCTGGACGAGCTTGAGCAGCTGCGCGGGCGACTCCGCCTGACGATCGTGCTCGTCCTCTCCGCGCCACAGCCCGACTGGACGGGGGAGCGGGGACGGATCAACGCGGGGGTCCTGGACCGTCACCTGCCTCGCGACGTGCGCGGCTGGGAATTCATGATCTGTGGCGCCGGCCCCTTCGTGGACGGGGCCATCGAGGCGCTGGAGACCGTCGGCATCCACGGCGAGCGGGTGCATGCCGAGCGGTTCGTGGAGGTATGAGGCCATGAAGTCCGACGAGACTCGCTGGATGGCCGCGGCCATCGAGATCCTGACCCTGATATCCGTCCTGATCTTCGCTCTCGCGCGCTCCCAGGCGTGACGGCCCACGACCCGCTTCCCGGAGGCGTCCCCGCATGAACAGGCTCGTTCCCCACCGCCCGCACCACGTCCGGATCAGGCGCCACGTCGGCTCGCTGCCGCACGGGCTCCCGACCGCCCTGCTGTTCACCGCCAGCGTCGTGGCGCTGATGCTCGGCACCGTCCTCGTCGTCGACAAGGCGATCCCGACGCTCATGGAGCCCGACCGTGACCATGACCTGACCATCGAGGCGGCAACCGAATCGCCGACGGAGGGCGCCAGGACCGTTGCGCCGACCGCGACCGAGGCGGAGTCCCCGTCGGAGACGCCGAGCCCACGCGGCGTGCTCGTCAAGGTCCCCATCTCTCGCGACGACGGCTCGGGCGCGACGGTCTCCCCCGCCACGCGGAGGCTCACCGGCCGGGCCTTCGCACCGCTGGCCGCGGACACCTCGACCCCGCGTCACCTCGACCCCGAGGCCCGACCACTGGGGTGGCGGTGGTGGAGACGGCGGGGGATGGGATGGCGGGGCAGGAGGAGGTGGGCCCGACCCGTCGCCGACGCCCCAACCGGACAACGACCACGACCAGGCGCCCCGACCGTCGGCCACGCCGACGCCGACGCCGCGACCGGCGCCGACGCCAGAGCCGACGCCGCGTCCATCACCCACGCCTCGACCTTCGCCGACCCCTGAGGCGACACCTCGACCTTCGCCGACGCCCCGACCCACGCCGACGCCGGAGCCGTAGGCGGGGAACGCCCCGTCTCGATCGAGGCACGGCCTTCGGGCCGCCAGGGCGGTGGTCCGGGACGGGCTGGAGCCCGCACATGGGGCCGGCCAGACCTCGGGCTACCGCCAGAGGTCGGGCGGCATCACGGTCGCGCCGATCCGGGCCGCCAGGCGTTCCAACACGCCGAACCAGTCGAAGCGGCTGGTGACCTCCGAGGCCCGCAGGGTCACGAGCCCGTCCGCCGGGACCAGGTCCGGCAGGACGCGGTCGAGGACCACCTCGATCTCGTCCCGGAACGCGTCGCTGGTTGACCGGACGCCGTCCGCCTGGAGCGCGACGTCCGGCAGCAGGCGGACCACGAGGTCGTACGTCTGCGACCAGCGGCGAACGAGGGGCTCCACGTCGAAGGCGTCGGTCCCGCCGCACGCCCGCAGGTAGTAGGCGTAGTTGTCCATCACACCGCGGTCGGTGGCCAGCACGTCCGCCCGATGGGCCAGCTCCAGCTCCTGGCGGATCTGCGAGACCAGCACCCAGAGCTGCGCCTCGCCGGTGGCTCCCTCGTTTATCCCGAGCGGGTTGTCGCGCACCACCTCGCGCCCCAGCTCCACGGACCGGCCGGCCCGCTGGACCTCCGCCGCGAACGCGAGCAGCGCGGACGTCTTGCGAATCCCATGGGAGCCGATGAAGGCGACCTTGGCCGGGCGGGGCCAGGCGGGAGCGGGTGAAGCGGAGGCGGTATCCGGCTTGCTGGGCATGCGTCCAAGACTATGCCGCGCGACGGCCGTGCGCGGCCGCTCGCCGCCGTCGTACCCTCCGCGGCACCCCTCGCGCCCCGGGGAGATCTCCCGCGGGCAGCGTGGCCCATGGAGGGCTCACCACATGTCGCACCCGCGTCGTCGGCGCCTCGTCGGGGTCACCGCCCTGCTCGCCATCGTCGCCTTCGTCGGCGTCGCTCCCGTCGTCGGCGGCACCGGCCTCGGAGCAGTCTTCAACCTTGGCCGCACGAACACCGTCAACTCCGTCAGCACGCTCACCGGCAGCACGACGTCGCGCATGCTCCAGGTGACCAACAAGGGGACCGGCGCGGCCCTGCAGCTCACGACCAGGACCACCGCCCCGCCCCTCAAGGTCAACTCGAGCGTCAAGGTGGCGAACCTCAACGCCGACAAGCTCGACGGCATCGACAGCACGGGGTTCATCCGGCCCACGGGGCAGATCCTCGTGTCGGCGGGCAACAGCCAATGGGTCCCGTTCACGTCCACCGACCCCGTCAGCAACACCAGCTTCTCATCGACCGTCCAGTGGCAGCGCTCTGGCGTCGGCGCCAACTTCCTGTCGATCAGCCCCGACCTGCCGGTCGCGATGTACGGCAAGGTACTCGAGCTGCAGGGCGTCGAGTTCTGCTACGGCACCACCCTGGATACAACCCTCGCCTACGTCGAGATCAACACGGTCTCGTCATCGAACGGCGAGGGCGCCCGCAACCTGCGGTTCTCCGACGCGACGGCGTACACCGACGACGCCTGCCACCTCTACACGCTCGCGAGCCCGGCTCCGCTGGGGTCCGAAACCGGGGCCAACTTCTTCGTCCAGGTCAACTGGACCACCGCCACCGGCATCTTCTCGATCAACCGGACCACCTTCGTGCTGGGGGCGACTGACACGGCGGCCGCGGCCCCGGCGGCCGTCCGCATCACCGGCCAGCCGGTGAAGGCGGGCGCGAGGAGTGCGACGGAGGCGCCCGCCAAGTAGCGGCAGCTCCGAAGCGGCCGGCGCGCGGCGTCGGCCCGACCTGGGGCCGGGGCCGGGGGGCGATCGGCGCGCGTCCGGACCCCCGGCTAGAGCGCCTTGACCGCCGTGATCAGCTCAGCCAGGCCCGCCTTCGCGTCGGCGAACAGCATCCCCGTCTTGGGGTTCACGTAGAGCTCGTTGTCGATCCCGGCGTAGCCGCGCCCCATCGAGCGCTTGATGACGATGATGTTCTTCGCGTGGTCAACGTCCAGGATCGGCATGCCCGACACCGGGGAGCCCGGGCGGCGTGCCGCGGGGTTGGTGACGTCGTTGGCGCCGATGACCAGGGCCACATCGCACCGGTCGAACTCAGGGTTGATGTCGTCCATCTCGCGGAGCTGCGGGTAGGGGACGTTTGCCTCCGCCAGGAGGACGTTCATGTGGCCCGGCATCCGGCCGGCGACCGGGTGGATCGCGTACTTCACGTCCACGCCCCGCCCCTCGAGCAGCTCGGCCAGCTCGCGGACGTTGTGCTGCGCCTGCGCGACCGCGAGCCCGTAGCCCGGGACCACGATGACGGACGCGGCGTACGCCAGCTGGATCGCGGCGTCGTCCATGGAGACCTCGCGGACGGAGCCTCCGGGTCCCGCGACGGCCCCGGCAGGGCTCTCGCCGCCACCGAACCCCCCGAGCATGATGTTCATGACCGAGCGGTTCATGGCGTTGGCCATGAGCTTGGTGAGGATCGCCCCGGACGCGCCGACGAGGGCGCCGGCGATGATCAGGAGCGGGTTGTTGAGCACGAAGCCGGCCATCGCGACGGCCGTGCCCGTGAACGAGTTGAGCAGGCTGATGACCACGGGCATGTCGGCGCCGCCGATCGGCAGCGTCATGGTCACGCCGAACACCAGGGCGGCGGCCAGGATCGCGCCCATCACTGCGACCGAGTAGTTGCCGGTCCACAGGTAGAGCGAGCCTGCGACCACCACCAGGGCGAGCGCAGCGGTGACCAGGCGGCCGCCCGGGATCATCACCGGGCGCGAGGGCGTGATCCTGAGGCCCATCAGCTTCCCGGACGCGATCAGCGAGCCCGTGAACGTGACCGACCCGATCACGATGTCCAGGACCGTCGCGACGTTGTCCTGGAGCCCCGGGGCGCTGGTGTGGCGCAGGTACTCGTCGATGGCGATGAGCGCGGCCGCGCCGCCGCCGACCGCGTTGAACAGCGACACCAGCTGGGGCATCGCGGTCATCTTCACGGTCCGCGCGGAGTACAGGCCGTACCCGCCGCCGACCGCGACTCCGGCCAGGATGATCACCCAGCCAACGGGGTTGAAGGAACCGGTCGGAGGCAGCACGAGCAGCCAGACCGCCGTGGCGCCGATGGCCAGCGACATGCCCCCGGCCGAGATCAGGTTGCCCTGGCGCGCGGTCGCGGGCGAGTTCATGCGGCCGAGACCGATCACGAAGGCGACGGCGCTGGCGAGCCAGATGAGCCGGACGATCGGGTCGATGACGGTGGCGTCCAGGGTCACGGCTTGCCCTCGACCTTGTCGGCACGGGGTGCCGCGGGCTTGCGCCGGAACATCTGGAGCATCCGGTCGGTGACCACGTAGCCGCCGACGACGTTGAGGCTCGCGAACGTGACCGCGAGGAACGAGAGGAGCCAGGACAGCGGGTTGTCGGCGGTGACCGCGATGATCATCGCGCCGACCAGCACGATCCCGTGGATCGAGTTGGCGCCCGACATCAGCGGCGTATGCAGCGTCGCGGGCACCTTCGAGATGACCGCGACGCCGCACAGGATCGCCAGCACGAAGATCGTGAACGCGAGGTCGATGTTCATGCGTTGCCTCCCGCCGGCGCCAGGAGCCGCTGGACCGCCTCGGAGACGATGGCGCCGCCGTGCGTGATCACGGTCGCCTTCGTCACCTCGTCCTCGAAGTCGAGGACGAGGGTCCCGCCCTTGACCATCCCGAGGAGCAGGGCCCTGATGTTCTGCGCGTAGAACATCGAGGCCGAGGAGGGCATCGAGGCGGGCAGGTTCTCAGGGGCGACGATGACCACGCCGTTGTCGGTCGTGATCGTCTCGCCGGCCTGCGACAGCTCGCAGTTGCCCCCGAGCGCGCTCGCCGCCATGTCCACGATCACGGATCCCGGGCGCATCCCACGTACCGCGTCCGCAGTCACCAGGACCGGGGGCTTGCGGCCTGGGATCTGGGCCGTCGTGATGATCACGTCCTGGCCGGCGATCACCTCGTTGAGCTCGGCCTGTTGCGCGGCCCGTTCCTCCGTGGTCAGCTCACGGGCGTAGCCACCTGCGCCGGTGGCGTCGATCGCGGTGCGAAGCGTGACGAACCGGGCGCCCAGGCTCTGGGCCTGCTCCGCCGTCTCGGGTCGCACGTCATATGCGGAGACCACGGCCCCGAGCCGCCGCGCCGTCCCGATGGCCTGGAGCCCGGCGACGCCGATCCCGAGGATCAGGACGCTGGCGGGCTTCGCGGTCCCGGCGGCCGTCACGAGCATCGGGAAGTAGCGCCCGTAGGTGTTGGCCGCGATGAGCACGGCCTTGTACCCCCCGACGTTCGCCTGGGAGGAGAGCGCGTCCATCGTCTGCGCCCGGGACAGCGTCCGCGGGATGGCGTCAAGGCTGATCGCAGTGACGCCCGCCGAGGCCAGGGTCTGCATCAGGGCGGGGTCGAGCAGCGGTTGCAGGAGGCCGACGACGGCCTGTCCCGAGCGCAGCCTGGCGGCCTCGTCCGCCGCCGGCTTCTGGACCCGCAGGATCACGTCGGCGGCCGCGTACAGGTCATCCGTGGTCACGACCGTCGCCCCGGCGTCCGCAAACGCCTGGTCGGGGATCGCGGCACCGGCGCCCGCGCGGGCCTCGACGAGGATCTCCAGCCCGGCCGCCGTCAGCTTGCCGAGCGCCTCGGGCACCAGGGCGACGCGCCGTTCCCCGGCCGCGGTCTCCCTGGCGACGCCGACCTTCATGGGCATCACCATTCATCTGGACACATGGTTGGTTGAGGAGCCGAGTGTAGCGGAGGGGTTGCGGCGGCAACGTTGCGGGACGGTGGCGGCCCGGAATCCGCCACGGGCGCCTGGTCAGCCGGGGTCGTCGTCGGGGGACCGCGGCAGTGTCAGCACGAATGCCGCCCCGCCAGCGGGTCGCCGTTCCGCCCTGATCCGACCGCCCAGCGCGGCCGCGAGCTGGCGGCACACGAACAGCCCGATCCCCGCACCGGCCACCCCGGGCGCGGTGCCCGCCGAGCGATAGAACAGGTCGAACACCGCCTCGGCCTCTGCCTCGTCGATGCCCGGGCCCTCGTCCTCGACGCGGATCTCCACTGCGTCATCGCCGGCGGCCATCCCGGCGCGGATCGTCACCATCCCGGCCCCGGCATACTTCGCCGCGTTCCCGAGGAGGTTGCGCAGGATCTGCTCGACATAGGCATCCTCGCCGATCACGGTCGGGAGGCTCGGTTCCACGAGGACGCTGAATCGTGCCCCGGGCCGGCCGGCTTCCTCCGACGCGACCACGCGGGCCAGCACCCGGCCGAGCTGGATCGGCTCGTCGCCGACGTCGATGGTCCCCCGCTCGACGCGGGTGAGCACGAGGAGGTCCTCGACCAGCCGGTACAGGCGGTCCGATTCGCCCGCGATGTCGCCCAGGAGGTCGTCGCGGGCCGCCGGATCCATCTCGCGCCACCGCCGTGCGAGGACCCGGGTGCCGCCGAAGATCGTGGTGATCGGCGTCCGGAGCTCGTGCGACACGACACCGATGAATGCGTCGCGCTGCCGGGCTGCGTCCCGCTCCGACTCGAGGTGGCGGTCCCGCTGCTCCTCGGCGACCCTGCGGTCGGTGACGTCGCGGGTCGTGCCCACGATCCGGGTCGGTAGCCCCTGCGTCGGCGGGATGAGGCGGCCGACGCTGTGGAGCCAATGGACCGTCCCGTCGGGGTGGGTGACCGTGAACTCCTCGTCGAAGCCGCCCCCGTCCCTGAGAAACGCGGCCATGGCGGCCTTCAGCCTCGGCCGGTCGCCGAGATCGATGACCTCGAGCCACGCATCGAAGTCCAGATCGGGACCGGCAGGCAGGCCGTGCAGCTCGAATACCTCGGGCGACCACTCGAGGCGGTTCGAGCCCGGGTCTGCCTCCCACGTCCCCGTCCCGGACGCGGCGAGCGCGAAGCGAAGCCGCTCATCGCGATCCTGGAGCGCGGCGAGGAGCCGGGCGCGCTCGAGGGCCTGGGATCCCTGGGCGGCCAGCGACTCCAGGAACCAGCGCTCGTCGGCGTCGAGCTCCCGCGCGACCGGGAACGACACGCCGAGCGCGCCCGTCGTGTGTCCCGCAAAGGCCAGGGGCACGACCGCCGAATCGTGGTAGAACGGGCGACCGGTCCGGATGACCTCGGTCATCGGGCCAGGCCCGTCCATCGGCACGCGGGACCAGGTTCCCGCCGCCTCGGGGTCGTCGCCCATCGAATGGAGCAGCTCCACAACGCCTTCGCCGGTGACGACCGCCACCGATCCAAAGGGTGCGCGGAGGACTCCGCACGCCGCCTCGAGGATGTGCGTCGCGATGTCCTGCGGGTCGAGCGACTCGGCGAGGGCGGTGGCGACCACCTGGAGGCGAAGCCGCTGGTCGGCGAGACGCTCCAGCGGTGATGTTGACCGGGTGGCGGGGCCGGGCTCGCCGTGCCTCGTGCCGGTCGCGGGTGGCGACGGGGGTGTGGCGCGGTGGCGTTCGGGCTGGAGATCGGTTCCCACGCGGCGAGTATGAGCGGCCTCTGTTGCGAGGTCGAGTCGCCCCCGAACAGGCTCGCGGCGCCGGCCGCGGCGACTCGCCGGCGCCAGGCTTGCGCGGTCGCCCTGTCCGCGGGTTGCGGCGACACGGCCTCGCGCGACCGCACGGTCCCGGGGGTTGGAGCGAACCGACCGCGCACCGCACCGAGCCCAGCCTCACGATGCCGCCACCGCGGCCCGGGCCCCGCCGAGGCCCCGCGGCCCTACCATGGCACCGTGAACGACTCCAGTCCCGACCCCGACCTCGATCCGGACGCCGCCGGCGCCGTCCCGGCAACGCCCGACACCGGACCCGTTCCTGCGATCCCAGTCGCCCCCGTCGGCCCGGTCGCCCCCGTCGGCCCGGTCGCCCCCGTCGCCCCGGTCGCCCCCGACGCCCCGGTCGCCCCCGACAGAGGTGCGAGCCCCGATGGCTCCCGAACAACGCGTAGCCAGAACCGCATTGCCCTGTACGGGACGGTCGCGCTTTTCGTCGTGCTCGCCTTCGGCGCCGGCCTTGCCGTCGGCCGGGCCAGCGCGCCCGCGGCCGGAGCCGGACAGGCGTCCGTCGCGGGCGTGGCGTCCACCGCATCGCCCGGGCCCGTGCCAACCGCCGTCGCATCGGCCGGCGCGGCCCTGCCGTCGGATGGGCCGCGCCTCGGACGGGCCGACGCGAAGGTCACCGTCGAGTACTGGGCGGACTACCAGTGTCCCTTCTGTGCCAAGTTCGCACGCGAGGTCATCCCGCAGCTGGAATCGCGGATCGCCGACGGCACGCTGGCGCTGGTCCATCGTGACTACACGTTCATCGGCGACGAGTCCGTGAACGCCGCCGTGGCCGTGCGGTGCGCCGGAAGCCAGGGCAGGTACTGGGCGATGCACGACGCGGTCTACGCTGCCCAGGCGGGTGAGAACCAGGGCGCGTTCGCGCCGGCGAAGCTCGCCCAGATCGCGGCCTCCGTGGGCCTTGACCCGTCTGCCTTCTCCGCGTGCGTGGCCGAGAAGGCGCCGCTGGTGGAGGTCCTCGACGACACGGCAACCGCGGTCCGGACCGGCATCGTGTCCACGCCCACCATCGAGGTGAACGGCAACCGGTTCCTGGGGGTTCCGGACGTGTCGAAGCTCCTCGCGGCGATCGACGCGGCCGCCGCCGGGGCCTCGCCGGCGCCGCTGCCCACCGCGGCGCCTTCGTCGGATCCCTGGGCGGAAACGGCCACCGACGGCCGCGAGGCAGGCGGTACGGCCGCACCGGTCACGGTGGAGCTGTGGATGGACTACCAGTCGAAGGACTCGGCCGACATTCCGAAGAGCCTCGAGCCCGAGCTGCGGACGCGCATCAAGGCGGGCGCGGTCCGCGTCGTCCAGCGCGACCTGGCGACCCTCGGCGACGAGTCCGTCGTGGCCGCGACCATGGTCAGGTGCGTCGCCCGTCAGGGTGGTCCGGCCTGGTTCGTCCATGATGTCCTGTCGGTCTCCGCACAAGGTCCGGGTTCCGGGATCTACACGACGTCGAACCTGCTGCAGCTCGCCTCGCGTCTCGGCCTGGACGTCAAGGCGCTCGATGTGTGCCTCGCCGATCCGGCCGTCGCGGCGGAGGTGAAGGCCGAGACCGCCGCGGGAACGGCGCTCGGGCTCGCCGCGGGACCCTCGGTGGTGGTCCGCATCGGTGACCGTGAGGCCGGCCGGTTCACGGGTGCGCTCGATGCGACCAAGGTGCTGGCGGCGATCGACGCGGCCAAGTGATCGCGACGCCCGTTGTCGGCGGGCTGTCTTCGGCGGCCAGTGTTCCGCGGCCAGTCTTCCGTGGGTTCGACTGAAACCTTCGAGCGACGGCCTGCCTCGGAGTGGTGACGGCCAGGCCCGTCTCCGTTTCGTACACCGTCGCAGCGGCTCCTCCGGTCTTCCCCGAGCCGGAGGAGCCGTTCATGTCCCGGACAGCGTCGCAGCGGCTGGCCCGACCTCTGCATCCACCAACCCCGCTGGTGCAAACGCACGCCCGGGCCGGAGAAGGTGACATCCACCAACCCCGCTGGTGCTAGTCGCGGCCGGTTGCCGCGGTCAACCAAAGTCGGCCGCAGCAGGTGCTCCATCGTGCTCGGCACCGGGCTCATTCGGGCGTGCAGACCCGCCGGTCTCTGTCGCGACCTCGCCGGCCACCAGCCTGGCTGGTATTTGTCGTGTCGGAAGCCGGTGAACGCGCCGGCCGGCGCCGCGCGCCCAGGGTCGAGCCGACAGATGCTCGCGCTCCCGCGCTTCGGCGGGCTCCCGCTCCCGAACGCAGCCTGCGCGCTCCCACACCCTCGGCGCCGGCACCGTCCGTGCTTCCGCACCCGCGCCGACTCGGGCGCCGCGCGCGAGCCCTACAGGTCGGCGACGCTGATGATCCCTCGGCGGATCACGAACTTCAGCAGCTCGACCCGGTCGTGGAAGCCGAGCTTCTCCATGATGTTCGCCCTGTAGTTGTGGACGGTCTGCTCCGAGAGGTGGAAGACCTTCGCGATCTCCCGGTTCGTGTGTCCGACGGCGGCGAGGAGAAGGACCTCCTTCTCGCGCTCGGACAGCGTCGCGTAGACGTCCTCGATCGGCGCATCGGGGCTGCGGAGGACGTAGGTGTTTACCATCCGGGTGACGATCGACGGAGAGACGTACGTCTGTCCCCGGCTGACCGACCTCAGGGCCGCGACTACGTCGCTGGGCTCTGCCTCCCTGGTCAGGAACCCGTCGGCGCCTGCCTTGAGCGCCAGGCTGAACTGCTCGCTGCCGGTCCGGCACTCGAGGGCGAGGATCCGGACGGCCGGAGCGGTGGAACGGATCTGCTCGATGGCCTCGTAGGTCCCGGCGCCCGGCGTCGTGAACGGCTGGCACTCGGCGAGGACGACGTCGGGACGAAACCGCTCCAGCGCCTCAGGGAGCGACTCCCGGTCCGGAACGGCACCGGCGACGTGGAGGTCGAGCTCGCCGTCGATGATCGAGCGGTAGCCTGCGATCAGCATCGGAAACTCGAAGATCGCGAGGAGCACTCCGACCTTGCCGCCGGCGCCATGCCCGTTTGTCTTCAACCCGTCCCTCTGTCCCGCGGCGTACGTGCTCATTCCTGCGAGGGGGCCGCATGCCCCACTGTGGCGGCTCCGGGATGCCACCAGTAGGGGCCATCGGTCGCGTTGCGGGTCCTAGCCGGTCCGTGCTCCAAGGGACCCGCGGCCCGGCAGACCCGGGTCCTTCGGGACCCCACCGGTGGGTCCCGCGCCGGGCGACGGCCGACGGTAGGGCAGGTGACGGGCGTCCGGTCGACGGCAACGGGCGTCGGAATCGAGGTGACCGCCGTCACCGCGCCCGAGCGCCCCGGCCCTTCGCGCGCCGCCTGGCGATTGCGCGCGCCGCGCCTGGCCGCCGCGCGCCGCGCCCTGGTGACACCCGCGCGCCACAGCCTCCGGTGCCCTCCCTCAGCGGACCGCGAACCCCTCCGCGTGGCCGCCCACGTGCGTCACGGCATCCAGGTCCCGATACACCACGAACGCGACCTCAGTGACGAGCTCCTCGTCCGGCTCGAGGACGCGCTCCCGACCGGCCTCGATCGCCGCGACTAGCTCCATCGGGTGGCTGGTCCAGGCCTCCAGGGCGACGTGGTGGTGGCCCCGCCAGCCCCCATACACCTGCCACAGCCAGGCGTGCGGGAAGACCTCTCGGTCGAAGACGATGGCGACGCCGCGCCGCGTGAGCGTGTTCGTCAGCGCGAGCCAGCCCTCGGGCAGGTCCGTCGCCCAGTGTCCACCGAAGACCGCGTCCTCACGCGCCCTGACCCGCGATGCGTCCCGCATCCCACCCGGGACCGAGGGATCCGGCAGGTCCGGCCAGCTGAAGCCGGTGCCGACCTCGCCCAGCGACGGATCGGACGAGACGCCGACCAGCATCTCCCGGCCCGGATGGTCGATCCGGTGCCGGGGCGTGGCCGCGAACGCCGGGTGGATGCCCCACGTGAACGGCAGCGGCCGGACGTCCAGGTTCCGGATCCGGTAGCTGACGCGCAACACCGGCTCGCCGGCCCGCAGCTCCAGCATGCGCTCGAACCGGGCGGCCGCCACCGTCGTCTGGACGCTTCCATGGATCCACGCCGATCCGGCCCCTCGACCCATCCCGACGACCCAGGGCTGGCACCACAGCTCGCCCATGTACGGGAGCAGCTCCCCGTGGAGCCGGCCCTGGTCGCCGCTCGGGAAGATCTCGTCCCAGCCACCGGACCACCAGTCGTCGAACCAGGCGCCGAACGGGGCCGGCCGCGGGGTGAGGCGCGGGTTCCGCCACAGGAGCTCGCCGCCACCGGTGAGGTCGACGAGCTCTGCGACGTGCCCTCCGAGCGCCGGGACGACGGTCACCCGCATGAGCCCGTTCTCGAGCGTGACCGCATCGAGGCCCGCCCACTGCGTCTGGCGGACGACCGAACCGGTCACGCGACGACCACCTCCACGCCGACCGCGCGGATCTCGGCGAGGCGCTCCGGATCGGCGGCGGCGTCCGTGACGAGGATGTCGATCTCCGCCAGCGGGACGATGGGCAGGAACCCCTGGCGCCCCAGCTTGGAGGAGTCGGCGACCGCGACGACGCGCCGCGCGCGGCTGGTCGCCGCGGAGCCCATCTCCGCGACGAGGATGTGCGGGGTCGTGAGCCCGCTCTCGGCGGTCAGGCCGTCACAGCCGAGGAAGATGACGTCGGCCGCCAGGTCGCGCAGGCCGGCGATCGCCTGGGGGCCCGCGAACGCCCTGTACTCGGGGAGGTACAGCCCACCGACGCACACGAGGTGGGGCGACTCCCAGCTTCCGATCTCGTCGATGACGGGCAGCGAGTAGGTGACTGCGGTGATGGCGCTCGCTGCCCGGAGCGTCGCCGGGGCCTGGGCGGCGACCTGGGCCACGGTCGTGCCGGAGTCGAACAGGACCACCTCGCCGGGCTCGATCAGGCGCGCCGCCGCGGCCCCGATCCGCGCCTTCTCGGCGCGCCGGACCCGGAGCTTGGTGGCGTAGGCACCGGCGACGACCCGGGCGGCATTGCTGACGGCCCCACCGTGGACCCGCCGCAGCCGCCCCTCCTCGTCGAGCAGGATGAGGTCCCGCCGGATCGAGGCGTCCGTGACGCCGAACCGCTCGGTGAGCTCTGCGACGGACACCCGCCTCCCCTCGTCCACCAGGAGCGTGATCCGCTCCCGTCGCTCGTGCGCGCTCATGCCCGAGGCCTCGACGGCGCCCGGCCCGCCCGCGGTGCCGGGGTGAACCGTCACTTGTTCACGCCCATCGTCAGGCCCTGGATCAGGTATCGCTGGAAGATGATGAACACGATGATCGCGGGGATCGCGCTCACCAGCGAGCCCGCCATCAGGACCGGGATGTTGACCACGCGCCCGTTCTGGAGCACCGCGAGGCCAACCGTGATCGTGCGCACGGCCGGCGTCTGGAGGAACAGGAGGCCTACCAGCAGGTCGTCCCAGATCTGGATGACCTGGAGCACCGCGACCGTGGTGATCGCCGGGATCGACAGCGGCAGCATGACCTTGCGAAAGATCTGCCAGTAGCTTGCGCCGTCCATCACTGACGCCTCCACGAGCTCGGTCGGGATGCTCCGGTAGTAGGTGGTCATCAGGTAGGTCGCAAACGGTGCGCCGAGCGCGGCGTACACCAGGATCGCGCCCAGGTACTGGTTGATGAGGTGGACCCTCGAGATGTCCACGAAGACCGGGATGATGATCGACTGCATCGGCACCATCATCCCGGCCAGGACGGCGAGCAGGACCATCGACGAGCCCATGAAGCCGAGCTTGGCGAAGGCGAACCCGCCCGTCGTGCTGACGACCAGGATCAGCGCCACCCCGCCCACGGTCACGATCATCGAGTTCCACAGCTCCTGGGCGACTGGCAGGAACGAGAACAGCAGCTGCCATGAGTCGAGCGAGAAGCCGCTGCCTGCCAGGTACTGGTCCCTGGACCGGAACGCGGTGACGACCATGAACACGAACGGGAACAGCATCACGACGACGACGACGCACAGGATGAGGAACATCACCGTGCGCGAGATCCGGCGCCTCTGCCGCCCGGGCGTCGCCATCGCGCGCCCCTAGTCGAGCCGGCTGCGGAACAGCCGCAGCTGGGCGATGCTGATCGTGAACACGACCACGAACAGGACCATGCCGATCGCGGCGCCGTAGCCGAATGCGCCGACCTTGAAGCCCTGCTGGTAGACGTAGAACTCGAGAGTCGTGGATCCGAAGCCCGGACCACCGCCCGTCATCACGAAGATGAGGCTGAAGAGGGCGGTGAAGGCGGTGATCAGAGTCAGGATGAACGCGAACTGGATGAACCGCATCAGCATCGGGACGGTGATCTTGCGGAACGTCGTGAAGGCGCTCGCGCCGTCCACGCGGGCGGCCTCGTACACCTCGCGGTCGAGGGTCGCCATGCCCGTGATGAAGATGATCGTGTTGGTGCCGAACACGGACCAGATGAACACGATCGCCACCGCGAGCATGGCCGTGAACTCGCCGCCCAGCAGGTTGGTCTCGGTGTGCAGCCCGACACCCTGCAGGACGTGGTTGAGGATGCCCTCGATCGAGAAGAACCGGACGGCCACCATGCCGATGACAACCCAGCTGATCGCGGTCGGCAGGAAGTAGGCCGAGCGGAAGAACCGCCAGCCGAAGACGTGCTCGTTGAGCAGGTAGGCCACGAGCAGGGGGATGAAGATGGCGAGCGGGACCGCCGCCAGCAGGATCACGTTGTTGAGCGCGACCCGCCAGAACGTCGGGTCGCCGAACAGCCGCTGGTAGTTCGCGATGCCCACCCAGGTCGACTGCAGGCCGTCCCAACGCGTGAAGCTGAAGTACACGGCCTGCGCGATCGGCAGGGCGAGCAGGGCGAGCTCGAGGACGATGACCGGCAGTGCGAACGCGATGCCCGCCCGCCGCTGGGAGCCGCCGGAGCCGATTGCGCGGGGCGCGCGCGGGGACGGCACGGTCGGAGGCGGAGCCGTCGAGCTGGGTCGCGGTCGGGGTCATGGGAGAGGGGAGGCGGCCGGCGGCGGACGAGCCGCCGCCGGCCGCTGATGGGTCAGCCGCCGGCGGCGGGAGCGGTGTACGTGTCGCCGCGCCGGTCGGCGGGCAGCGCGCTCAGGGCGTCCGCCATCGCCTTGGTGGCGTCCTCCGGCGACATCGTCCCGGCGAACACCGCGTTGAGCACCTTGGTCGCCACGTCGGTGACCTCGGGCTGCATGACGTTGTCGATCATCGGGTAGCGCGTGTAGCCCTGGGTGCCGGCGAAGTCCAGCATCGCGTTGGCGAGCGGCTCGGACGCGGGGACCCCCGCGGCGACCGGGATCAGGCCACCGTCGGCGATGATCTGCTGGGCCTCGGGGGTGGCCATCCAGGCGAGGAATGCCGCGGCCTCGGCCTTGTGCTGCGAGTAGCTGGTGACGCCGAAGCCGTTGCCCGGGAACTCGACGACGCCCTTGGCCTGCGTGTCGGTGAACGGCGGCACGAACACGCCCACCTTGTCGCCCAGCTTGTCGTGGAACTCCTTGAAGTCCCAGGAGCCCTCGAGCACCATCGCGGCCTTGCCGGCCTCGAACATGGCGACCGAGTCGCCGTTGAGGACGTCGGTGTTGGTGTAGCCCTGGGACTTGAGCGTCGCCCACTTGGCGAGCTGCGCCACGATCGCCGGGTCGGTCCACGGGATCTTGCCGCTGTAGAGGTCCTTCCACTGCTCGACCGGCAGGTACATCATCAGGTAGCTGAGGTCGTAGTACGGGTAGAAGCCGGCGTTGAGCGCCTGGCCGCCGGGGCCGTAGGCCATCGGCAGGACGCCCGCCGCCTTGAGCTTCTCGCAGGCCGCCAGGAACTCCGTCCAGTTGGTCGGGAACGAGGTGATCCCGGCCTTCGTGAACAGCTCCTTGTTGTAAAAGCCGTTGTAGTGCTGCATGTCCAGGGGCACGCAGATGGCGCCCTGGTCGAGCGAGAGGCCCTTCGAGCACCAGTCGATGCCGGTGAACGTCTTGAGGGTGTCGGTCGGGATGTACTGGTTGAGCGGCTCGAGGTAGGTCTGGTTCTGGAGGGCGAACAGGCCGGTCCACATCGTCATCAGGTCGGGCCCGGAGCCGGCGACGGCAGCCGCCTTGAGCAGCGCAAAGTAGTTGTCGGCGGGTTGGCTGACCAGCTCGATGGTGACGTTCGGGTACTTGGCCATGTAGGCCTTGGCCAGGGCGTCCGTCACCTTGGCGTTCGCCTCGGTGCCGTAGTTGTGCCACAGCGAGAGGGTGACCGGCTCGGCGGCAACAGACGGAGCCTCGGTCGCGGCCGGGGTGGCGGCAGGTTGCGAGGCGGCCGGCTGCGACGCGGCCTGGGATGCCGCCGGTGATGCGGTAGATGACGACCCCCCGCACGCGGCCCCCGCGATCACGAGGGTCGCGGCGAGAGCGACCAGCCTTCGGTTCAAGCCGTGTCTCCTTTCCTGGCGATGGACCGCCCCGGCCGTTCCCGGCGGGTGCGGACCTCCAGCGAGCGACTCCGGCCGGCCCGGACGGGCGCGACCAGCCTGCCGCCCGACATGTGAGCGACTGCGCAGGATCGTACGACCAATCACACCGCGTCTGCAAGATGTTTCCGGCTCGAGTTGCGTGATTGATGCAGGATCACGATCTCAGATGGACGGAAACACGTCGATCAGCCTTGACATCAATCACAAGTTGCATACGATGTGCGCATCAATCAGTACATCGATTCGTCGTCCGCGGGCCCCGACCGGCTCGCGGGCTGCTCGACGCGGAGGCAGTCCAGGTGGCCACAGGTACAGAGGTCCGGCTCGCCCGGCTGTTCGACGGAGGCTCCAACGCGGTCGTGGCCGCGATCGACCACGGGCTCTACAACGGCCCCCGTCCCGGGTTCGAGGACCTCTCGGCCATCGTCGGCCGGCTCGCCGGAGCCGACGCCGTCCTGATCGCCCCCGGCGCAGCTCGCAGCGTGGCGTCGGTCTTCAGCCGCCGCGGCGCCCCGGCCATGATGGTCCGCCTCAACTGGGGCACCCAGTACGCCACCCAGTGGGACTACAGGGAGAGCCGCAGCGTCCCCATGATCTCGGCCGCAGATGCGATCTCCCTCGGTGCGGACATCGTCCTCGTCGGGATGAGCATCAAGACCGGCTCCGAGGCGGTCGACGCCGAGAACGTCGAGATGGTCGCACGGTGCGTCGCCGAGGCGCGCCGCGCAGGCGTGCCGATCGTCGGCGAGGTCTACCCGGCCGGCCACGAGGATGTCACCCCCGAGGAGCGCCACGAGGTGATCTCGATCGGCTGCCGCATCGTGGCCGAGCTGGGCGTGGACCTCGTCAAGACCTTCCACACGGGCGAACGCTTCGCGGAGATCACGCGGTCGACCTTCGTACCGGTCCTCGCACTGGGCGCCAGGAAGCTGCCTCGCGACGTGGACGCGCTCGAGCTGGCCGCGACGGCCGTCCGGGACGGGTCCCGCGGCGTCGTCTTCGGGCGGAACCTCGTCGGGGCGAAGAGCCCGGAACGGTTCCTCGCGGCCCTGCAGGAGGTCGTCAAGCAGGGCGCCGAGCCGGCCGCGGCGGCGGCGAAGCACGGCCTCGAGTAACCGGGCGAGGCGTCCATGACGCTCCTGCTCGGCATCGACATCGGGACCACCTCGGTCAAGGCCGGGATCTTCGACGAGCACGGCCGGCAGCTTGGCGCCCACGGACGCGAGTACCGGCTGGCCCATCCCCTCCCGGACCGCGTCGAGATCGAGGCGCAGACGTGGTGGACATCGGCCGTGGCCGCCGTCCGCGCGACGCTCGCGGCCAGCGGGGCCGATCCCCGGGCCGTCGCCGCGATCGGCGTGTCGAGCCAGGGTGAGACCGTGGTGGCGGTGGACGCGCGCGGCCGACCCCTCGGCCCCGCGGTCGTGTGGCTGGACAACCGGGCCTCGGCCGAGGCTCGGGCCCTCGCGGAAGTCTTCGACGAAACACTCGTCTACGCGAGGACGGGCGTGCCGGCGATCAATCCGACCTGGACCGCCGCCAAGTTGCTCTGGTGGCGCTCGCACGAGCCCGCCTTGTTCCGCGAGGCGGCCCGCTTCCTGCTGGCCGAGGACTTCGTGCTCCACCGCCTGACCGGGCGGTTCGTGACGGACGGGTCCGTGGCGTGCACGACGCTGCTGTTCGACATCCGCGACGGTGGCTGGTGGCCACCCATGCTGGAGACCGTCGGCATCGGCGCCCTTCGCCTGCCGGAGGTCGCGGCGCCCGGGTCCGTGGTCGGGTCGCTGACCGGCGCCGCAGCCGCGGAGCTGGGCCTGGTCGCCGGCACCCCGATCGTGGCCTGTGGGATGGACCAGGGAGCCGGCGCGGTCGGCGTGGGAAACGCGCTCCAGGGCGTGATCTCGGAGAGCACCGGCGGCGCACTGACGGTCCAGGCGTCGGTGGACCACCACGGCGGGGACCCGAGCGGGCAGACGCCGGTCTATCTCCACTCCGCACCCGGGCGGTACCTCTACTGCCCTGTCTGCCCCACGGGCGGCATGGCCCTGACGTGGTTCCGGGACCGTTTCGGCGACGCGGAGGTGGCATCGGCCGCGGCTTCCGGACGCAGCGCCTACGACATCCTCACGGAGCTCGCGGCGACCGCGCCCGCGGGCTGTGACGGCCTGACGATGCTGCCCCACCTCGCCGGGGCGTTCAGCCCGGAATACGAGCCCGCTGCGCGCGGGGTCTTCGCCGGCCTGACGCTTGCCCATGGCAGGGCACACATGGTGCGGGCCGTGCTGGAGTCGGTGGCCTTCATGCTCCGCCGCAACCTGGAGCTCCTCGCGACGGCGGGCGCACCTGCGTCCGAGATCCGGTCCCATGGGGGCGGTGCCCGCAGCGCGCTGTGGAACCAGGTCAAGGCCGACGTCTGCGGCCTGCCGGTGGTCACCCTCGAGGGCGAGGACGCCGCCGTGCGCGGGGATGCGATGCTGGCAGGCGTGGCCATCGGCGTGTTTTCCGATCTCGATGCCGCCGCGGCGGCACTCATCCACCCGCATGGGCGGTTCGAGCCGGACGCGCGCAATCGCGCCGTGTACGACGATGCCTACGACCGCTACGTGCGGCTGTTCGACGCGCTGCGGCCGCTGTTCGCCCGGCCCGAGCACCCACGTTGATCCATCCACCAGACGCAGTCAGACAGGCGAGGCCAGGAGGAACCCAATGACGGTGAAGGCGAAGATCGGCGTCCTCGTGATGGCGCTGCTCGAGGACGACTACAACAAGACTGCCCACATGCGACCAGCCGCGACCGCGGCCGCCAGGAGATCGCGGACACGTTCGCCGAGTGGGGCGAGGTCGTCCACGCCGGTCTCGTGGAGGAGGAATCGCAGGCCGCCGAGGCCGCGCGGCTGTTCAACGCCGCCGACGTCGACCTGATCGTCGCGATGGAGCTGGCCTACACCAAGGGCCTCGTGCCGGCCCGCGCGCTGCTCGACACGACGGCGCCCGTCCTCGTCTGGAACGCCCAGAAGATCCGGCGCCTCGCGGAGGACGACGGCTTCGACGTGGTCATGCTCAACAGCGGCATGGCGGGCATGCCGGAGCTCACTGCCGTCCTGCTCCGCACGGGCAGGGAGTTCGCCCTCGTGACTTCCCTGTTCGACGACCCGGACGGGCGCCGCCGGGTCCGCGAGGTGATCGCCGCCGCCGCCGTCCGCCGCCGCCTGAAGGATGCGCGCGTCGCCCTGGTCGGCCACCACTTCGAGGGCATGACGGACCTCATGTTCGACGGGCTGTCGATGCGCCAGGAGATCGGGCCCGTCGTGTGGCCGATCGAGCCCGAGAAGTTCGCGGTCCGCTTCGGCGAGGTCCCGCAGGCCGACGTGGACGCGCTCATGGCCGTCGAGCGGGCGAAGTACACCGTCGAGATGGAGCCTGCCCTGTTCGAGCGCTCCGTCCGGTTCGCGCTGGCCCTGGAGTCGGTGACGAGAGAGCACGGCTTCGACGCCTTCACCGCCTTCGACCAGGTCTGGCTCACGGACCCGCGCGTCGGGATCATCCCGAGCTACGGCACCGGGCGCCTGTGCGAGATCGGGATCCCCGCCGCGCCCGAGGGTGACGTCAATACGGCGGTCGCGCAGCTCATCCTCCAGGAGCTCGCCGGCCAGGCGACGACGCTCGAGAACTACGTCGTGGACTACGACAGCCAGGCCGTGATGTTCTCCCACGACGGCCACGGCAACCCGGCCCTCGGAACCCCGGGCGGCGTCAAGGTGAAGCACTCGATCTACTACTCCGGCGTCCACGGGTTCGGGGCGGGCCTCGAGTACGCGTACGAGCCCGGGCCGATCACCAACCTCGCCCTCGTCACCATGGGTCAGGGCCGGTGGAGGTTCGTCATCTCGGAGGGCTCGCTGCTGCCGTTCCCGCCGCGGTCAATCTCCGCGCCCCAGACGCTGTTCAGGCACGACACCCTGGGCATCGCCGACTGGTGCGACGCGTGGCTCCGGGCCGGCGCGACCCATCACATGGGCGCGGCGCAGGGGCGCTGGACGGCGCAGCTGCTCCACCTCGCCCGGATGCTGGGCGTCGAAGCCGTCGTCGTCTGAGGGTGGGCACCGGGCAGCCGATCCGGCCGCCGGTCTTCGAGATCGGCCTCAAGAGCTACTGCTGGGGAGCCGATGCTGTCCGGCTGGCGGTCGAGGCCGACAGCCTCGGCGAGCGGCTCGGGGTGAGCATCGTCTTCAACCCGCAGCCCGTCGACATTCCTGCGATCGCCGCCGCGACGGGACACCTCCTGGTGTTCGCCCAGCACATGGACCCGGTGCCGCCGGGCCGCGGGGTGGGCGCGATCCTCGCGGAGGCGTTGCGCGACGCGGGGGCGGCGGGCACGCTGCTCAACCACTCCGAGAGGCGGATGACGCTCGGGGACCTGTCCCGAGCCGTCGCCCGGGCGCGCGAGACCGGCCTCGGGACGCTCGTGTTCGCCGATTCCCCGCGGGAGGCGGCGGCGGTGGCGCAGCTCGGCCCGGACATCATCCTCGCCGAGCCGCCGGAGCTGATCGCGACCGGACGCTCGGTTGGTGCCGTGATGGCCGAGTTCGTCGAGGAGACCGTCGGCGCGGTACGTGCGATCGACCCCGCGATCCTGGTGTTGAGCGGGGCGGGCGTGAACAACCCTGCGGATGTGGCCGGCATGGTCCGGCTCGGCCTGGACGGCACGGGCTCGTCCAGCGGGATCCTGAAGGCGGCCGACCCGGTCCGCGTCATGCGCGAGATGCTGGAGGCGCTCGCCGGCGCCTGGGAGGAACGAACCCGATGACCGTCCACCATGCCACGACCGGCGTGCACAGCCCGCTGCACAAGCCGATGTTCCACGACGTGACCGACGACGCTCGCTCCGCGGTGGAGGCGTCCGGGGTCGCGACCGGCACGATCAACGTCTACTCGCAGCACACGACCTGCAGCGTGATCATCCAGGAGGCGTCGCACGATCGGACGTTCGACGGGACCGAGTTCCTCCTCCAGGACATGCTCGACCGCCTGGAGATCATGGCTCCCACCTGCCGGCACGAGGGCCAGTACCTCCACCCGGGTCCCCAGCACCTCGCGCACGCGGTGGGCAACCTCGGCGAGGAGGCCTGGTGGAGCCTGAACGTGGACGCGCACATCCGGTCCGGGTTCATCGGCCGGTCGGAGACGATCCCGGTGGTGGACGGGCGGCTCGAGCTCGGGGAGTTCGGCAGGATCTACTTCGTGGACTTCGACGGGATGCGCCCCCGGGACCGGACGGTCCACTTCACGGTCATGGGCGAGTAGCCGCTAGAGCGGCTTCGAGGCGCCTTTGCTCGTCGCTGGGTCCTCGTTCGCGGCGGAGTCGTCGTTCGTCGCTGAGTCCTCGTTCGCGGCGGAGTCGTCGTTCGCGGCGGAGTCCGTCGTTCGCGGCGGTCGCTCGTCTAGGCGTCCTCGCTCGCTGCAGAGGTCCCGTTCGAGCGCCTCCAGCACCGCGTCCCACGCCGCCTCGTTGCCGAGCGGCGCGAGGCGGGCGACGGCCATCTGCACCTGGCGCCAGCACCTGTCGCGCCAGACCCCGCTCCGGATGAAGGCGCGGTGTCCCGCGACGGTGCGGAGGTCCATCGCGATGAGCTCCCGGCACGCGGAGGTGCCGAACTCAGCCTCGAACGCGGCCAGGAGGTCCGCCGTGATGAGCCGCGCGGCCCGCTTCGCGGCCCGGTGGCTGGGGATGCGCCGTTCGGCGAGCATACCCACGGCCAGCGCCGCGCCGGTGACCGCCCCGCACGTCCCACCGGTGTACGCGATCCCGCCGTTGAGCGCCATCGCGGCGGACGAATCCTCCGCGTCCGGGAGCCCGAACGCCCGCTTGAGCGCGACGAACGTGGCCTCGGCGCAGCCGTAGAGGTTGCCGCTCTCCAGGAACAGCTCGCGCGCAAGGTCGGTCGCCCCCTTTCCTGCCTCGATCGCCGCCTCGACCGCCTCAGCCTCGGCCTCGTCGGCCGCAGCCTTGGCCTCGTCGGCCGCAGCCGCCTCCGCCGTTCGGTCGCCCGTCATCGCTTGTACAGGAAGGTGTCCTGGACGTCGGACTCGCCGAGCGCCAGGCGCTGCATGCGGTAGAGGTGCGTCCCGAGGGCGTAGGCGTCGTCGGGGGACATGTTCTCCGATCGGCGGATCGCCTCCATCTCGACGCGGATGGCGAGCGCGGGGTGGCGCGCGACGAGCCCTGCGATGCGCTCCGCCTCCGGCATGAGATCCGCCGCCGGCACCACCCGGTTGACGAGATGGATCCGGAATGCCTCCGCGGCGTCGATCGGCTCGCCGGTCAGCGCCATCTCCCAGGCCGCGGTGGCGGGGAGGCGCCTCGTCAGCTGCATCGCGCCGCCAAGGCCGCCCATGCCGTAGGCGATCTCCGGCAGCCCGAACCTCGCGTCCGGCGTCGCGATCCGGATGTCGGTCAGGAGGAGCAGGTACTCGAATGCGCGGCCCAGGCACCAGCCGCGGACGGCGCCGATGATCGGCTTCGTGCGATCGAGGCGCAGGACGTCGTCGGCCCATTCGAAGCTGTCGGTCCCGGCGGCGACGTGGGCCGGGGACAGCGCCGTCAGCAGGTCCGAGACCGGGTCACCACCGCCGGGTCAGCGCCGACCCAGTCACTGCCGGCCCGATCACCTCCGGCCCGGTCGGCGCCGACCCGGTCACCGCCGGCCGGGTCCCCGGTCCTGACGTCATCACCGGCGGAGAACGCCCGCTCCCCGGCACCGGTCAGGATCGCCACCTTCAGGTCCGGGTCGGCGAGGAAGTCCACGAGCGCCCCGTGCATCAGGCGGTGCATCTCGCCGGTGATCGGGTTCACGGACCCGTTGCGGAGCGTGAACGTGGCCACGGGCCCGTTCTTCACGTAGTCGATCGTCACGAGGCCTGTGCTCCGATCCAGGTGCCGGTGATCGGCGGTCGTCGGCGACGGCGGGCACGGAGGCCCGCGGGGACGAACCCGTCGAACGGATCATGAACGATCCTTGGCCGCCGATCGAAGGCGGTGCGCACAGCGGCGGCAGGCGACGCCTCTCAGCCCGGGACGATCGCCCTCATCCGCTCCGCGACCGCACCGCGCTGGACCTTGCGGGTGTGGGTCCGGGGGAAGTCCGGCTCGGGATACGCGGCGTATGCGACCACCCGCTGGTGGGCCGCAAGCTTCCCGTTGGCGGCCCGGACCGCCGCCGCCACCGCCGCCGGCTCGTCCGCCGGCGGCTCGGCGAAGGCCGCGCCAGGGCGGTAGGCCATGGCGATGCTGCCCGGCAGACCCTCGTAGACGACGGGCTCGACCATACCCTCGTCGGTCAGCGCCGCGTCCACGTCCTCGGGGTGCACGTTCATCCCGTTCGGCAGGGCGATCAGGGATCGCGTCCGGCCGATCAGCCGCAACGCCCCGGCGGCATCGACGTCGCCAAAGTCGCCGGTGCGATACCAGCCATCCTCGGTGAAGGCGGCCAAAGTCGAGACCGGGTCGCGCCAGTAGCCCGCGAAGACGGAGGGCCCCCGAACCACCACCTCGTCGTCCGGTTCGATCCTCAGCTCGAGCGGCGGCATGACCCAGCCCACGCGGTTGACCGGCGTACGGCCGCGGAAGTTGGTGGTGACGAGGCCCGCCTCGGTGGAGCCGTAGCCCTGGATGACCTCGACCCCCAGGGCCTCCCAGCTGCGCTGGAGGGCGGGCGACAGGTGGGCGGCGGAGCACATCACCATCCGCAGCTCCCCGCCGAGCGCCGCGTGGACCTTCCTGAACACCCGGCGGCGCATCGAGACGGGCAGGTATGGCGTGAACCTGAGCGCCCTCCGGAACGTGCCGCCGCTGCCGCTCCGGTCCGCCTCGCGCCGGATGGCGTTGAACAGCAGCTCCAGGACCTGCGGAACCACGACCAGCGCGGTGGCCCGGTGGCCCTTGATCGCAGCGGCGATGACGTCGGGCCGGAGCGTCGTGATGTACTCGGTCTCGGCGGCGGCGGCCACCGCATACACCAGCCCGGCGACCTGCTCCATGATGTGCGAGAGCGGCAGGATCGAGACGAACCGGTTGCCGCCGGCCGGGATGGTGGCCAGGCAGCGCAGGGTGGACGCGAGCAGCATCGACTGGGTCACCGTGACGCCCTTCGGATTGCCCGTGGAGCCCGACGTGCACAGGATCTCGAGCGGCTCCCCGGGTTCCGCGGACGGCCGGGCGGCCAGCGCGGCCACGGCATCCGGCGGAGCCGGGTCCACGAGGTCGTCGAGGTCGATCACGGGGAGCCCGGCAAGGCGCGGGATCGTCGCCGGCTCGACCGTCGCCCCGAACCCGAGCAGGATCGCGACCGGCTCCGTGAGCGCGGCGATGCGGTCGATCGTGTCGGGCGTCATCCGGACGTCAAGCGGGACGAGCACGACGTCCGCCCGAGCGGCCGCGAACAGCGCCGCGGCGAAGCCGGGCCCGGGCGCCCCCTGCACCAGGACCCGCGACCGCGGCGCCAGGGCGGCCGCCAGCCTCGCCGCCGCGTTCTCCACGGCGGCACCGAAGGCGGACAGGGACAGCGACTCCTCGCGCCTGGTCGATGTGCGCACTCCGAGGAACGGGGTCGACCCACCCCTCGCGATCGCCTGCGAGAGCAGCGCGGGGAGCGTCGGCGGTAGCGAGATCACGGCGGGCGAAACGGACACGGGGCCTCTCGTCGGGTCGCCCCCGGGCCGGATCGGGCGGGTGGCGCGGGTCCGCGGCGGCCGTTGGTCCCGCCGGGAGGGCGAGAGCATAGCGGCCATGCCCGCCGTAACGCGAGCCCACGCTGCGGACCATGTACGGTCAGACCGACCCCACGAGGATCGAGATGACTCAACCCGGCATCGCCGACACCCACACTGATCGCGATCTTCTCCGACTGGCCGACCGCGACGCCGGCGCGTTCCGCGTGATCTACGACCGTCATGCGGCGAGGATCCACGGATTCCACCTCCGCCGGACCCGCGACGGCGCCGCAGCCTTCGAGCTGACGGCGGAGACCTTCGCCCAGGCGTGGCTGTCGCGCGCCCGGTTCGCGGACCCGGGCGACGGCTCGGCCGCTCCCTGGCTGTTCGGGATCGCCCGCAACGTCCTCGCCTCGTCAGTCCGCCGCCAGACGTTGGAGAGGCGCGCGTCCGAGCGCCTGAAGCTGCACCTGCCGGACGAGACGATCACCGTCGACGCGGCCTGGCTCGACGGCCTCGACGCCGACCTCGGTGCGGCGCTCGCGGAGCTGCCGGACGGCCAGCGCCGGGCGATCGAGCTGCGCGTGATGGCGGACAGAGCCTACGAGGACGTGGGCCGCGAGCTCGAGATCAGCCCGGGCGCGGCCCGGGTCCGGGTCCACCGGGGCCTCGCCGCCATCCGTCATCGCCTCACCGGGCCCGATCCCGTCATCGAACCCAACGAAGGAGCTTCATCGTGACCACGCCCACCGCAGCACCCAGCCTCGACACCCTCGGCGACGAGCTCGATCGCGCCACAGCCCTTGACCTGCGTCGCGGGTCCACCCGTCCCGTCAAGCGCATCGCGCTGGGCGTCGGCGCGTTGCTGATCATCGGCGCCGGCACGGCTGCCGCCGCCGGGCTCTTCAGCCCGAAGCAGGTCGCCGCGGGAATGCCCGCCGGCGGGGTCATCTTCGACGGCACCCACCCGACATGCGTTGCCAACGCGGACGCCAGCTTCTCCTGTTCGCTCGCGGCCGCCCCCGACGCGACCGAAGCGGCGACCGAGGGCGACTTCACGGGCACCATCGAGGTCCTCGTCGTCGACGGCAAGGCGGCCGGCGGCTGCATCGCGCTGGACGCAGGGGGCATGTCGTGGACGTGCTACGTGGGCCAGGACTCGGTCGACCACGGGATGATCACCAGGGACTTCCTGGGCGAGCCCGCGGGGCCCGGCCGGGGCTGACCCTCGACGACCACTCCCGACATCCCGTCCACTCGCGTCATCGCGCGAACCCGCGTACGATCACGCGACGCCCCGCACCACGGGTCGGAACCAAATCGAGGCGACATGACCAAGCATTCAAAGGCAGAACGCGAGCGGCGCACGGCCGAGTCCGTCCGGATGGTCGAGGTCCAGCGCGCATGGGAGGGCAGCATCCCGCCCGCCGTCGCGGCCGAGTTCGCGGCGGCCGTCCGTGCCGTCCGCGAGCGAGGGCCGATCGCCCCGCAGCCCGACATGGCGCCGGGGACCGCCCCGCGACCGCCCCGCCCGGGCCACGAGCCGAAGCCCAAGAAGGACGAGACCACCAGCCGTCGCCGCTACTAGCGCCCTGCGCACGCCGGGCAGACGATCGGGCTGATGCGATCGGCCCGACCTCGCGGGCCGGCGACCAGTGACCGACGGCCGGTCGCCGCCGTCGGAATCGCCCTATGCAACCGTGGTGCAGCCCGTGAGCATGGCCGCACCACGAGTGCACGGAGGGCGGCAGGATGGCTCACGCGACGGCGCGCGGCGCCTACGTTGCGCTCGGTGAGCGCCTGAACCGCTTCCCACAGGGCGCCCCACCCTCCGAGCTCCTGTACCGCATCCTCGCCATGCTGTTCAGCGAGCGCGAGGCAGGCCTCGTGGCCCGGCTCCCGATCCGCCCGTTCACTGCCCGGAGGGCGGCCCGGATCTGGGGCATGCGCGAGGCCGAGGCGCGCACGGTCCTGGACGCGCTCGCCTCGCGCGCCATCCTGATCGACGTCGAGGGCCCGACGGGCACCGTCTACGCGCTACCGCCGCCGATGGCCGGCTTCTTCGAGTTCTCGATGATGCGCGTTCGGGATGACATCGACCAGCAGCTGCTGGCCGAGCTGTTCTACCAGTACATCACGGTCGAGGACGACTTCATCGTCGCCCTGTTCGCGAACGGCGAGACGCAGCTGGGACGCGTCTTCGTCAACGAGCGCGCGCTGACCGATCCCCACGTCGCGGAGCCCATTGCGGACGGGACGCTCCAGGTCCTGGACCACGAACGGGCGAGCGAGGTGATCCAGTCTGCCCAGCACATGGGCGTCGGCGTCTGCTACTGCCGTCACAAGGCGGAGCACGTCGGACGCGCCTGCGCCGCACCGAAGAACATCTGCATGACGTTCGGGGGGACGGCGGATTCGCTCATCCGCCACGGCTTCGCCCGGCGCGTGGACGCCTCGGAGGGCATGGACCTCCTGGCGGAGGCGTACGACAGCCGTCTCGTCCAGTTCGGCGAGAACGTGCGGCGCGACGTGGCGTTCATCTGCAACTGCTGCGGGTGCTGCTGCGAGGCGATGATCGCGGCACGACGGTTCGGGCGGATGCAGCCCGTCCACACGACAAACTACCTCCCTCACGTGGACGAAGCCGCGTGCAACGGCTGTGCGAAGTGCGTGGATGCCTGCCCGGCGGATGCGATGTCGGTCGTCTCGGCCAACGATCCCCACAAGCCGCGGAAGAGGCGCGCCGAGGTGGACGCCGACCTCTGTCTCGGCTGCGGCGTCTGCACCCGCGTCTGCCCGAGGGACGGGCTGTGGCTGGAGCCTCGCCCGCAGCGGGTGATCACGCCGGTCGACACGCTCCACAGGACCGTCCTGATGGCGATCGAGCGCGGGAAGCTCCAGGACTGCATCTTCGACAACCGGGCCTTGCTGAGCCACCGCGCGATGGCGGGCGTCCTGGGCGTGATCCTCCGGCTGCCGCCGACGAAGCAGGTCCTCGCGTCGCAGCAGATGCGATCGAGGTACCTCGTGAGCCTGCTGGAGCGCGTGAAGGTGTAGCGCGGCGCGGTCGTGACCCCCGGCGTGGTGGTCTACGGCGAGCGCCACTCCTCGACGACGATCGCGATCGAAAATCCCCGGCCGGCCGCATCCGCGGTCAGCGCGACGGTGCCGGCCAGTGGATGCTCGGCGTAGGGGAAGAGCGCATCGCCCGAGCCGTCGAGGTTGGCGGAGTACCCGTAGGTGTCGGCCGGGACCTCTCCGACGAGCTGCATGATCAGGGCGAGCAGCAACGACTGGCGACGATCGGCCGGGATCGGGCAATAGGTCGTCCATGACCTGGCGAACGTCAACGGGGGACCGTCCCGCAGCGTCCGCTGTACCTCCTTCTGACGCGTGCTGGTCACGCAGCCGGCCCCGTAGGGCAGCCCGGCGACGAGCGCGTCTGGCCTGAAGTCACGCACGAAGGCGCTCGAGCCGGGGGTTGCGTCGACCTGCGCCGGAACGGCCGCGAGCGGCGGGAACGACGCGGTCGTCACATCGGGCGGCGTGACTCCGCGGAGCAGGATCGTGACTCGGCGCTGCAGCCGGCGCCGAGGCCCGGGCATCGGCCTCGGTTCGACCCGTGGTGTCGCCCGTCGCGATCAGCGTTCCCGCCACGAAAGCGATGACACCGACCACCAGCGCCACCAGCACCTCGCGCGGGATCGCATGCCTGGTCCGGACGGGGGCGACCGGGAAGACGGGAGCGCGCCGCTCACCCTCCGTGTGCCGCTCGTCGTCGTGCATCGCGGTGTTCCTCACCCCCGATCGGCGGCCGCGTCCGGTCAGGGCTTGACCGGGTCGCTGGCGCAGCTGTCTTCAGGTTCGTCGGGCGGGAGCCGCCGGATGTGGCGCAAGCGGCCGACCTGGCTGCTCGCGCGAGTGGGACGGCCCTCGCGTCGCCGGGTGCCCGCCCGTCGTCGATCAGGTCGCCTCGCTGCCCAGCGTGGCCCGCAGCGCGGCGATCTCGGCCCGCTGGCCGGCGACCTCGGCCCGGAGGCCCGCCAGCTCCTCGGCGATCGACCCGAGCGCCGAGGCGCCGCCGAGCGCCGAGGCGTCGACGACAGGCGCGGCGCCCGCCTCGGCCTCCTGCGCCGGCTCGTCGGGCGTCGAGGGTGAGACGAGCAGGCTGGCGAGGATGCTGGCGAGAGCGCCGATGATCCCGATGCCGGCGAACATGACGAAGATGCCGGTCATGCGACCCAGTGTCGTCACCGGGTAGAAGTCGCCGTAGCCGACCGTGGTGATCGTCACGAGGCCCCACCAGATGGCTTCACCTCCAGTCTTGATGTTGCCGCCGGGCACCCGGCTCTCGAACTCGAGCACGAGGATGCTCCCGACAGAGAGCACGATCCCGGCCAGCAGGATCGTGATGAACGTCGCGTACTGGCCCCGGTTCCTGAGCACGTCGATCACGAGGTCCTTGCCGGCCTGGCCCCGCAGCAGGCGGGTGATCCGGGTGAGCCGGCTCAGGCGGGCCAGGCGGAACAGGGCGGTGAACGGGATGAATCCGAAGGTCGGGATCGACCCGAGCAGATCGAGCCAGCCGCGCTGGCCGATGAAGTACGCCCGCTTCGGCTTCGCACCCGTGATGTTGAAGGCGAAGTCGATGAGGAAGATGACGCACACCGCGTTGTCGTACAGGGTCAGCAGGTCGCGCTCGGCCTGGGTGACCGGCAGCAGCAGCAACACCATGATCGCCAGCGAGAAGATCGTCAGGACCAGGATGAAGATGTTGTAGGAGTTGCTGTGCGCGCGAAGCACCGGCGCCTCTGCGGTCATCGCTGTTGATCCTCCTCGCCCGGCGGGCCCGGTCAGGGCACCTCACACCCGGCAGGATACGTGTCACGGGATCGCGCCGGCGGGCGGCGGCGCAGGGCGGCCCCGGACGCCGAAGCAGCGCCGGGCGCAGGCGAGCCCGGAGACGCAGTCGAGCCCGGGCCGACGGCCGGCCCGGGCTCGATGGTGCGCGGGGTTGGACTGGCGCCCGATCAGGCCCCGGCGGGCGTCTCTGCCGCTGCGTCGGCGGCTGGTGCACCGGTGTCCGCGGCGGCCGCGGCGGCCTTGATCGCGCCGGCGGTCTCCTCGTCGACCGGGACGGTCTTGACTTCCTGGGCATCGGGCATGCGGAGCCGGACGTCTTCGACCTGCGTGGCCGACACGAGGCACAGGATCCCGGAGGTGCCGGGGGTGATGACGTCCTTAAGGTCCTTCTCGACCTCGACCCGGTGGTAGAGGTTGCGGGCCTTGCCCGCGGCGGCCCCGGCGACCCCGAGCGCGACCGCGCCCCCGACGATCGTGGCCGGCAGGAAGATCCCGGCCACGACGCCGCCCACGATGCCCCACTTGAGGCCCTTGCGGGTGCTGTGCTCGGTCATCTTCTGGATGTGGATCTGGCCGTCGGCGTCGGCCTTGGCCACGAGCACGCCGTCGACGTGGAGCGACCCGTCGATCTCGGCCGCGAGGAGATTCTCGTAGATCGCGATGGCCGAGGTCGTGTCGGCGAAGCGGGCGACGATGAGCGCATGGTCGCCATCGGTGGCGATGGCGGCCTCGGCGATCACGCCCTTGTCGTCGGAGACCTGGGCCGCGGCGACGGATACGGTGTCCTCGGCGGGCGGCGTGGTCTGGTCGGTCATGTGCTGGTCCCTTCCCGTGGCGTATTCGCCACCTCGATGGCAGCAAGTCGGGACCAGTCTAGCGGACGGCCGTGTCGTGGAGCCGCACGCGTCGTGGAGCCACCGCGTGTCCCAGGAGCCACCGCGTGGAGCGACCGCGAGCGGCCTCCGCAGGCGCTGGGGACGGCGGCCTGCCCGGGCGCCGGAGGATGTGCCCCCGGCGCCTGGATGGATATCGGCTGCGGCGGCTGAGGCGTGGCCGGGATCCGAGGGCCGGGGTCCTCTAGCGGCTGGCGGCGGTCGCGTCGACGATGCCGCGTCCGAAGAACGAGTTGGTGGCAGAGTTGCCGTAGCAGCGGAGGCGGAGGTCGCCGTCGAAGAGCGGCTGCCAGTCGGCTGGGCAGGCGTGCGGTGTGGCGGTCCGCTGGAGGGCCGATGCGACCGCCGCGGGTCCCCAGCCCGGGTGGCGCTGGATGATCAGGGCGGCGACGCCGGTCGCGTGCGGCGATGCCATCGAGGTGCCGTTGATCTCGAGGTAGCGCGCCCCGTGGTCGGTCACCGTCAACCCGTCGTACGGAAGCGTCGCGTAGAAGTCGAAGGTACCGTCGTCCGTGGAGCTCCATGCGGCAAGAACGGCGTCCTGGACCGTGCCGCTGGCGGCGAAGTAGTCGCCGCCGGGCGCCGCAACGTCGACCTGCCCCATCCCGGTGTTGGAGTAGCTGGCGAGGTCGAGGGTGTAACCCGGGTATCCGATCGGACCGGTCGCGGAGACGGCGACCACGCCGGGCAGCTGGGTCGGGGACTGGCGGCAGTTGCGGTGGACGATACGGTCGACGGCGGCGTCGGGCGGCCAGTCCGGGCTGATCGAGTCGATGCTCGGGTGCGCGATGTCGCTGGCCTCGTTGCCGGCCGCGGCGACGATCAGGACGCCGCGCTGCTGGGCATAGCGGGCGGCCTCCTGCATCGACCGCAGCTGCGCCCGCTGCTCGGCGTCGGTGCCGCAGTAGTAGAGGTATGGGTCAGCGAACAGGCTCAGGTTGACGACATCCAGCCGCAGGTCGCCCGCGTACCGCAGCCCGGCCGCGACCGAGTCGGCGAAGCAATAGCCGAGCACCGTGCAGACCTTGATCGCGACGATCGTCGCCTCCGGGGCGACGCCGGCGATGCCGATCCCATTGATCGGGGCGGCGATGGTCGAGGCGACGTGAGTCCCGTGACCAAACCGGTCCTGGACGGCGGCCTTGTCCGAGCAATCGCCGCCGGCCATCTCGACCGGGAGGGCGGTCGGGTCGTGGTCGAAGATGAACGAGCAGGAGTCGGCCAGGTCGAGATTCGGGGCCACATCGGGATGTGTGAGGTCGACGCCGCTGTCGATCACGCCGACGCGGACGCCCTTGCCGGTCGCCCGGGCTCTAGCGTTCCCATCGGCATTGATGAGGTCCATGTCCCACTGGCACGCGGCGAGCGGCTCGGTGGACGGAGCGGCGAACACGCCGTCGAAGATGTCCTCGCAGAGTGCCGCTGCCGCCCCGGCGTCGAGCGTCGTGTCCGAGGTCCTGGCCACCGCCGACGGGACCAGCCCGGCCATGAGCACAACGACGGAAAGGGCGACGATCGCCCGCGGAATACGCATCTCGACCTCCAACACGTAGCCCCCGGTCAGACCGTCTTGCGCACGATGCCCCATCGGGTCCCCCGACGGCAAGACCCTACTTGGTGGGGTGTCGCGGCCTCTCGCCCGCGATCGGCCGTCAGGGGCCGAGAAGGGGCCGGAACAACGGCTCCAGGACGTCATTCCGGAGCCACTGCCAGGGATGCATCTCCTCCCAGTGGAGAACCCATTCCTGGATCAGCTTTGGGACGAGGAGGACCCCGAGGACGACGGCGAGCTGGACGAGGGTCCGCGGCAGCAGCCTGGGGAGCCACCGGCGGACGACCAGGACATACAGGTAGAAGTTCTCGAACAGGTTCGGAAAGAGCAGCAACAGCGGCCGGTACGCCGTCGCCTCGAATGCGACCACGCCGGCGAGCCGCCAGACGTACGTGAGCAGGGCCGCCTGGCGGAGCATCGGCTCGGGCCACCGGCGCGTCACGATCAGCTCGAGAGTCAGGTACCACGTGTCCAGCCACTTGTCGATCTGGGCGTAGAAAGGCCCGAACTCGCCGCGTTCGCCGAGGACCCGCGCGATCCCGTCGACGAGGATGACGTCCGAGGCATCCAGGACCATGGACAGGATGGCGCCGCCGAGGGGCCAGCGCAGGATCGTGAGCGGTACCACCAGCCGCAGGGCGATGACGATCACCGACGCCACGAAGCCCACTCCTCTCGACGGCGGGCGGAGCTCAACGGGACCCCTTCGCCGATGGCTGGGACGAGACCGGCACCGACAGTACAAGGGCGCGGGCGCCCGGACAACAGGTCCCGGTGCGATGGGGACACTCCGCCCCGGCTCTGCCGGAGTCGGTCGCGGACGACCTCGCGTCCGGGCTTGGACGGAGCGTCACGCTTTGCCGGCCCTCGGACGCGCCTCGGACCTCAGGAGCCGCCGTCGGTCTCGGTCGCGCCCGACGACGCCGTCTCGGACCGCGCCAGACGGAGCGCGCCCTGGTCGATCCCGCCGAAGCGCGGCAGGTCGGCGAGGCTGGCGGTCCGGGCCAGGCGCTCGGTCATCTTGTCCCTGACGATCTCGCTGAACTCGGGGACCGTCACGAGGCGGCGGAACGTGGCGGCAGGCACCTCGAGCAGTGTGCAGTCCTCCTCGGCCAGCACGTCTGCTGTGCGGGTCCCGCCCGTCAGCGCGGTGATCTCGCCGAAGATGTCGCCCGCGGTCATGACCGAGAGGGTCCGCTTCTCATCGCCGTCGCGGAACAGGCCGGCGACGGCCCGGCCCCCCAGCAGGAAGAACGCCGAGTCGCTCGCATCGCCGGCCCGGATGATCGCGGTTCCCGCCGCCGCATCGCGCACGCGCGCATGGGTCAAGAGGTCCTCGCGGTCGCGTGGCGGCAGCAGCCCGAGCGAGGGCACGTACCCCAGGAGCAACTCCAGGTCGGACACGCCCGCGGGCCGCCCGTACGACATCCCCGGGGCCGAGCCGGCGCCACGGAGCAGCCCGACCGCCCGCCGCCATTCGGCAGCCGGTTGACCGAGGCCCGGCAGGAATGCCGTCACGACGCCCGCGGCCACGATGACCAGCGCGAGAGCGATGAACAGCGTCCGGACACCGATCACGTCGGCCAGGCCGGAGAGGCCCATGCCGACCAGGAACAGCACCGTGGAGACGACCCCAGCCGTCGAGAACACCCGCCCGCGCATCTCGCGGGGCGTGTGGCGCTGGTTGACGAGGCGCGCGGCAACAAAGGACGGCGCGTTCACCAGCCCGGACACGGCGATCAGCGCGATCGCGAGCCAGACCGAGGACTGCAGCGCATACAGGAGCATGAGACAGCCCATCCCGACCCAGCTCAGGACGAGCCACTGGCCCTCGCGGAGACGATCCGAATACCGGGCCATGAGCAGGCTGCCGGCCACGAAGCCAACCGATGTGAGGGCTTCCTGGATGCCGTACTCGAACTCGGTCGCCTGGAGGGCGGTGATGGCGAACGGCAGCAGGAGCGCGTTCTGCAGTCCGAGGGAGACCATGATCGGGCTCTTCACGATGTTGAGCGACCGGAGGATCGGGGTCCGGAGGATGAACTTCGCCCCGAAACCGAGGTTCCGGATCATCTCGCGCAACGTCGTCATCTCGTCCACGACGAGGGGCGCGATTCGGACCAGGCCGATCATGAATGCGGAGAACAGGAAAGTGGCGGAGTCGATCCAGAACACCACCTCGATCGACCGTGACGCGGCGAGCAGCCCGGCCAGCGCGAACCCGACGGCGGTCGAACCGAACTGCGCGATTGCCATGATCGAGTTGGCGGCCCCGAGCTCCTCCTCGGTGGCGATCTCGGGCAGGATCGAGTCGCTGGCGGGCGCGTAGAACTGGGTGATGGAGGCGGAGACCACCACCGCGACGTACAGCCAGGCGATGTCGATGCCGACCAGGAAGGGGATCGTGAACACGACCACGGCGCGCAGCAGGTCGGCGATGATCATGATCCGCTTGCGGTCGTAGCGGTCCACGACGACCCCGGCGACGAGGCCGAAGACGAGTGAGGGGACCGCCGATGCCATCAGCATCAGGCCCACGCTGAGCGCAGAGCCGGTCAGCCGGTAGACGATGATGCCGGCCGCCAGGCTCGTCAGGGCGTCCCCGATCGTCGACACGAGCTGGGCGCTCCAGACGTAGACGAACGCCCGCTTCCGGAGCACCGCGAACGGCGACGGCTGGGCCGGCAGGGCCGCGGCGGTCATCGGGTCATCCGTCATCGGGTCATCGGTCATCGGGTCATCGCGTCATCGAGCCGCTCGATGAACGGCCGTGCCCCGAGGCCCACGAGGATCTCGCGGGCCGACTCGGCGAGGGCCCGGACCTCGGGCTCTCCGGCACCGATCGCCGAGAGGAGCATCAATGAGCCGAGGGCCCGGCGCCAGGGCATGCCGAGACGCTCGTACTCGGCGACGACCGCCCGCCCCTCGCGGAGCGCTTCGACTCGCCGGCCGTCGAAAGCTGCCAGGCCGGCGCGAAGCAGCCGCCGGTCGATGCCGAGCAGGCGACTGTGATGGCCCGTTCGTTCGTGGGCACGCAGCGCCGCGGCGGCCCGGTCGGGGTCGGATCCCATGAGCGCCGCAAGGCCCGCATGGAAGTAGAAACGCTGGGCGTTGACCGCATCGCCCGGGGCGACAGCCATCAACCCGTCGCATGCGGCCAGGTAGTCGCCCTGCGCCGAAGGCGACTTCTGCCCGCAGACCGTGGACGGCCCCCAGCGCCCACACCTCGCCGAGCTCGTGTGACCCGGCCGCCAGGCGCTCGACGTCGGCCGCGACGTCCTCGCCCCGCCACGCGGCGAGGGCCAAGAGGGTTCCGTATGCCGGTTTCTGCGACTTCGTCCGGGCTCGAGTCCCGGGCGGCCGCGACCGTTCGGATCGCCCATTCCCACTCGCCGATCTCGACGGCCGCAAGTGCCAAATTCTCGATGACAAACGGAGTGTAGGACCGCATCCCCAGCCGGGTCGCGATCTCGAGCGCCGCCCTGCTCGTCTCGAATGCCGCGCGGGGGTCCGAGTCCAGCTGGAATGCACCCAGGTTCAAACGGGCATTAAGGGCAAGCGAGACGAGCCCGAGCTCCTCGGCAAGGTCCATGCCTGCCCTGATCACCGCGATCCCCTCGTAGGGTCGGGCGAGGCCGCACAGCGCGGCACCCCGGGTGATCAGCGCGCTGCTCACGCTCGGGACCAGGTCCAGCCGCTCGCCGGCCGCGAGCGCCCGATCCGCAACGTCGAAGGCACGGCGATACTGGTCGCGGAGCAGGTATGCCAAGGCGAGCCCGGCCAATACGGCGACGGCCCCCGGACCGATGTCGGGGTCGTGGACGGCCATGGATCCCGACTCAGGGGCCCCGGCAGGCTCGGGCACGTCGCCCAGCAGCTCCGTCGTGGCCGTCTCGAGGACCGCCAGTGCCGCGTCGTAGCGCATCGCCATCGTCAGCGCCTCACCGAGGCGGGCGATCGCACCCGCGACGGCATCGGGATCGGCGAGGGTGCGGCGCAGCTCGACGGCCTTCTGGAGCCGGTCAACGGAGACGTCGCCGAGGCCGGCCTGCGACGCAGACTCCCCGGCCAGCTCCAACAGGTCAGCCTGCTCGCCCGGGTCGGCGGTGATCGCGAGGGCCTGGTCGAGGAAGGCCACGGCCTGGTCGTGCGATCCGAGGGTGGCGGCCCGCCCCGCGGCTCCCTTCAGGGCCTCGCGAGCCCGGGCGGCGAGGGCGTCGGACTCCGGACCGGCGGACGTGTTCTGGTAGGCTGCGAGGACGTGGCCGGCGAGGGCTCCGGCGAGCTCGTCTGAGCCCAGGCTCTCGATGTGGCGTGCCACGGCGAGGTGGCGGATCCTCCGGTCGCGCCTGGCAAGCGTGTTGTACGCGACCTCGCGGACAAGGGCCCCGGCGAAAGCGTACTGGCCCCACCCGGGAGAGCGGGGATCGGCCTCGACAGCGAGCAGCTCCTGGCGGACAAGGGAGCGGAGGTGTGGCGCGAGATCGACCTCGGCGATCCCGGACACGGCCGCGAGTCCCGCGAGGGTGAAGCTCTGCCCGAGGACCGCGGCATCGGCGACGAGCGTCCGCTCGTCGGACGCGAGACCGTCGAGCCGGGCCGCGACGAGGGCAGTGAGCGTGTCCGGGACGGCGAGGCTCGTGAGGTCGCCGGTCGGGTGATAGGTGTCGCCCTCGAGCGCCAGCCGCCCGTCGGCCAGCAGCATCCGGACGGTCTCGACGGCGTAGAGCGGGATCCCGTCGGCTCGGGCGACGATCTGCCGGACCGCCGGCTCCGGGATCCCCGGCACGAGCCCGGCGAGGAGCGTCCGCATCGCGGGCTCGGGAAGCGGCTCGAGGTGGAGAGAGGTGAAGCTGCGCTTGCCGGCGCCCCAGTCGGCGTGCCGTTCGAGAAAGTCAGTGCGGGCGAGCGTGACGACCGTGATCGGGACTCCCCGGCTCCATTCCAGGAGGTGGTCGACGAAGGCCACGAGGCCCGAGTCGGCGTAGTGGAAGTCCTCGAACACCATGACGACCGGGGCCATGGCGGCGAGGCGCTCGAAGAACATCCGCCAGGCGCCGAACAGCTGGTCGGAGCCCATGCCCGTCTCGATGCCCAGGAGCGCGAGGAGGGCGGGCTCGATCCAGCGGCGCTCGGCCGGATCGGGGACGCAGGTGGCCAGGGTCTCGGCGATCTTCGAGCGGGTCGTCGGCTCGTCGTCGTTCTCGGCGAGGCCGGCGCGCTCGCGCACCATCTCGCCAAGGGCCCAGAAGCTGATCCCGTCTCCGTACGCGGGGCTTTGGCCGTCGTGCCAGGTGACGTCCTCGGCCAGCCCGTCGACGTACTTGAGGAACTCCCACGCGAGGCGGGTCTTGCCGATCCCCGCCGAACCGGTGACCGATACGAGGCGGGCCCGTTTCTCGCGTCCGGTCGCGTGGAACAGGTCCTTCAGGAGACGCAGCTCGTCCTCCCGGCCGACGAACGGGGCCTCGAGCGCGTCCGAACGGTTGCGGCCGCCGCGTTCGGCGATCACCCGCAGGGCGCGGAAGGCCGCGACCGGTGCCGCCCTGCCCTTGAGGCTGTGCTCACCGGCGGGCTCGAAGGCGATCGACCGTGAAGCAGCCCGCTGCGTCGCCTCGTCGACGAGGACGGTGTCGGTCGGCGCGACCGACTGGAGCCGCGAGGCCGTGTTCACGAGGTCGCCCGCGACCATCCCCTGACTCGTGGCCCCGACGGTGACCGCAGCCTCGCCGGTCAGGATCCCGGCCCGGGCGGCGATCGACGGTCCCAGGGTGCGGACAGCGACCACGAGCTCGAGACCCGCCCGGACGGCGCGCTCGGCGTCGTCCTCGTGCGCGACCGGCGCCCCCCAGACGGCCATCACAGCGTCGCCGATGAACTTCTCGACGCTGCCGCCGTAGCGGCCGACGACGTCCGTCGCGAGGTCAAAGTAGCGGGACAGGAGCTCCCGCGTGTCCTCCACGTCGCGTCCCTCGGCGAGCGTCGTGAAGCCCACGAGGTCGGCGAACAGGACGGACACGAGGCGGCGTTCGGCGAGCGGTGCGAGGGCTGTGCCCGCGGCGGTAGTGCCGACCATGGGGTCTGCGTCGCCGCGGGCGGCAGCGCGGAGAGGTGATCCGCAGGCTCCACAGAACTTCTCGCCGGGCTCGACCGGTGCACCGCACGTCGGGCACACGGCGGCGAGCGACATCCCGCACTCGACGCAGTACCTTCGCCCGGGCCTGTTGTCCGTTCCGCAGTTGGAGCAGGTCACGCTGGCAGCCATCCTCAGCCGGCACTCATGCGGAGCGTAGCCGACTTCCGGAGCCTCGTCGGGTTCCCGCATGCCGCTCCGTCCGGGGCAAGGGGCGGGCTACCGCGTTCCCGTGGCGGTCGCGGCGAGGATCGCCTTGACCTCGAACGGGGTTGCCTCCGGATGCTTGGCCCTGATGAGTGCCGCGTAGCCGGCGATGTGCGGTGCCGCGAAGCTGTTGCCCGTCGCCGTGATGCGGCTCCCGTTGCGCCAGGCGACGTCCACGTCCAGGCCACGCGCCCCGAACTCCACCGGCGGGTGCGGGTTGTAGAACCAGGCCGCCGGATCGGGGACGTCGTGGGCGGCGACCGAGATGACCGACGCGAACAGCGACGGATAGCTGTTGCCGGGAACGTTATTGGCGGCGCACACCAGGAGCGAGTTCGCGAAGTAGGCCCGGTCGGCGAGGTCGTGGAAGGTACCGAAGAGCGCGTCGCTCTTTGACGAGAGCGACAGGTTCATCACCCCGGCACCCAGCTCGATCGCCCAGTCGACGCCCGCCGCGAAGACCATCCCCTTGCCGCGGTTGTCCGGCCCCAGGACCCGTACCGAGACGAGGTCGGCGCCGGGCGCGATGGCGTGGATGATCCCGGCGCAGGCCGTCCCGTGCCCCACGACGTCGAGGGCCGCCTCGTCGTCCAGCACGAGCGGGTCGTCGTCGGGGTTGGCGGCCAGCTCGACCCTGACGCTGCGGACCAGCCTGCCGCCGACGGCGGGGTGGTCCCGCTCCACGCCGGAGTCGATGATCGCCACCGTGACGCCGCTCCCGTCGCTGTCGCCGATCGCCCAGTCGCGGTCGAGGGCACCGAAGGGCGGCAGGCGGCGCAGCGCGTCCCGCCGCGCGCCGGCGAACGGCTCGCTCCAGGCCGGCAGGATCTGGTCGGTCATCCGCCCGGCGCGCGGAGGCGTCCCGCGCGCCGCCCTCGGCCGCGTTCGGCCTGGCGAACCAGGACGTCGAGCAGGGCGCCGAGCAACTCCCGCTGCTCCGGCCCGGCCCGGCGGAGCGCGGCGATCTGGTCGACGAGCGACCACAGCGGGTCCTCGGTGTCATCGATGTCGGCGAGCGCCGCGGCGACCAGGGCGTCGACGCCACCGTCGGGCGCTTCGCCGCCGGCCAGGGCGGCGATCACGGAGCGGAGGAGCATCGCGGTCTCGCGTTCGACGCGGCTGGCCCGGATGGCGACCGCCGCCTGGCGCGCGAAGACTCCGGCCAGCTCGACGTCGCGGAGGGAGAAGCCCGCGTCGCCCCGCTTGTCGAGCACCTCCAGGACTCCGAGCATGCCTCGCTCGTCCAGCAGGGGGACCGCGACGATGCTCCGCGGCAGGTACTGCGTCTGCTGGGCGAGGTCACGGCCGAAGCGGGGATCCGCCCTGACGTCGCCGATGGCGAGCGCCTGCCCGCTCGAGAACACGTACCCCACGACACCCTGGTCCGGCGCGATCTCGAGCCCGACGACGCCCTGTCCCTCTGCTCCCGCCGCGACCCGGAAGACGAGCACGTTGCGGGCCGGATCGAACAGGGCGATCGAGGCCGCTTCCGCCTCGAACAGCGCGACCGCCGCCTCTACAACGGAATGGAGGACCGCCTCGGCACTCCCCAGCTCGAGCCTGCGGGCGATCTCGGCGCGGCGGCCGATCGCACCCAGGGCCGCACGCGCGTCGCGATCGAACGCGCGTGCGCGACGGCGCCCGCCCGCGCCGGTCTCGGTCATCGGACCCGTCCGCCGTCGCTCAGCGTTCGGTCGCCCGCTGGAGGCGGTCGAGGTCGGGGACGATGAGGGTGTCGCGCTCGATCCGGATCAGGCCCTCGGCCGTGAACTCGCCCAGGAGCCGGTTCACGGTCTGACGGCTCCCACCGATCATTCCCGCGAGCTCCGACTGGGAGAAGCTCCAGTCCAGGGTCACGGCTCCGTCGGGCTTGGGATCCACCTCGCGGGCCAGGCGCACGATCCGGCGCGCCAGCCTGCCCGGCAGGTCCAGGAAGAAGAGCTCCTCCACGTGGTTCGTCAGGCGGCGCAGCTCCGCGGCCAGGCCCGCCAGGAGCTCGTGCCGCAGCGCGGGGACGTCGTCGACCAGGTTGCCGAAGACGTCCCGGCGGAGGACGAGGGTCGTCGTCGCCTGGTGTGCGATCGCGGTTGCCGATCGTTCGGCACCGTCGAGCAGCGCGAGCTCGCCGAAGAAGTCGCCGGGACCGAGGGTGGCGATGATGGCTTCGCTCTCTCCTTCCGGCGAGGGAAGCACGATCTTCACGGCGCCGTGCTCGATGATGTAGAGCGAGTCGCCCGGGTCGCCCTGGTGGAAGATCGTCTCGTTGCGTTGGTAGTGGCGCGTCCGAAGGGAGTCGACACAGACGGCCAACGTGAGCTCGTCAACACGTGAGAACAACGCGCAGCGTCGAAGGGATTCGACGGCGGTCGTCCGCGTGGTCGCAGTCACCTCTGGCCCAACCCCTCACCCAAGCACCCCGGTCGCCGCGCCGAATGCTACCGGCGCACCAACCAGTGCGCAATGCAGCTGCGCCAACGATTCCTCCCGTGCGGCTCAGCGGCATGCCGGTCGCGCGCAAGGTGGGTGCCGGTCACGCGCAAGGTGCATGCCGGTCGCGCGCAAGGTGGCGGACACGAAGACGGGCGGGGTCGCGTGACCCCGCCCGTCTCCCGGATGACGGATTTGGCCCCGGTTCAGCCCTTCCGGCGCTTGATCACCAGCTTGGCGTCGCGGAGGAGTGAGCTGCGGGAGACCTCCCGCTGGATCTCTCGCTCGCGCATGCGATTGACGTCACCGGCCAGCGCCGCGCTTCCGTAGCCGATGTTGTGGCCCTCGACGTCGTCCTCGGTCGCCGTGGCGATGGACTCGCCGTCATCGGTCTGGCGGGCGATGTGGCCCTCGACGTCGTCCTCGGTCATTCGGGCGATGGACTCGCCGTCACCGGTCTGTCGCGCGATGGACTCGCCGTCCCCGGTCGCGCGGGCGATGTGGCCCTCGACGTCGTCCTCGGTCGCGCGGGCGATGGACTCGCCGTCATCGGTCTGCGCGGGCGATGTGGCCCTCGACGTCGTCCTCGGTCACGCGGGCGATGGACTCGCCGTCACCGGTCTGGCGGCGCGATGGACTCGCCGTCCTCGGTCGCGCGGGCGATGTGGCCCTCGACGTCGTCCTCGGTCGCGCGGGCGATGGACTCGCCGTCATCGGTCTGCGCGGGCGATGTGGCCCTCGACGTCGTCCTCGGTCTGTCGCGCGATGGACTCGCCGTCACCGGTCGTCGCGCGATGGACTCGCCGTCCCCGGTCGCGCGGGCGATGTGGCCCTCGACGTCGTCCTCGGTCGCGCGGGCGATGGACTCGCCGTCATCGGTCGCGCGGGCGATGTGGCCCTCGACGTCGTCCTCGGTTATGCGGGCGATGGACTCGCCGCCATCCGTCGGAGTGTTGCTGCTTGTCATCGGAGTCTCCTCTGGACTGGCGTCCGGACCTTGCTGGCCCGGAATCCCGCACTCCCCGCCTGTGCGGTGAAGGATGCGCCCTTGACACCGACGGGTAAAGATCTTTCGCGACCGTCCAGGTGTCGCCTCGGCGACACTCTGCCCGGGCCGCAGTCAGCCGTGCATCGACCGGGTTCCGCGCCGGGTCACGGGTTCTGCGCGGGTCGCAGTGGTTCCACCCTGGCCGCGTCGGCTGGACCAGCAGTCCAGACCCCGGAGTCCGGCTCGCTGCCCGTGGCCTGCGACTCCAGATCCGGACGGGAGATCACCCGTGAAGTGCCCTCGCGGATCGATGGCTGGACCCCGAGTCCATCCGCAACCAGGCATGGCACGCCGGGCTGGATGGTGTGTCAGCGTCGCCCGGCGGGGCGCGCCATCGTCCAGCTGGCGCGCTGGGTAGGAATCGCGGGCCGCGGCGGGGAGACGCGTCAGCCGGCGAGGCGAGCTTCGGCGATGCGGGCGCCGACCAGGCTTCCCTTCTGCCGGTAGACCTCGGCTGCCCTTCGGAACGCCTCATCCGCCTCAGGGCCACGACCCGCGGAGCGAAGGACGTCGCCGAGGGTCAGCAGGGCCTCCGCGTGGAACACCACAAGGTCCGTGGTCCCGAGGGTGTCGACCGCATCCCGCGCGAGAGCCACTGCCGCGTCCGGCTCGCCTGCCGCGGCCCGGGCGAGGGCGAGCGGTCGGGATCGATAGGATCTCAGCCAACCGCTGGACCTTGCAGCTATCTCGGTGAGCCGGTCGGCATCCACCTCTCGCCCGAGCGCGAGCCGCGAGAGGGCCAGGCACCGCTCGAGCATCGCGTTCGATTCGCCCATCGCCGCGAAGCGCTGGCAACCGTCCAACGCGATGCTGGCCGCAGCCTCGTGGTCGCTCGCCAGCGTCTCGATCTCCCAGGCCACCTCGGTGAGGCCCGCCGCCTCGCCTCGCTGCCCGCTCTCCGCGGCGATCGCCTGGCAACGCGCCGCCAGCGACCGCGCCAGCTCGAACTCACCGAGTTGGGCGTGCAGGTGGGCGAGCGCGTGGTCCATCGCCATCTCGATGCCTCGATCGTCCGGCGTGTGGGCGAGGATCTCGCGGCATCGGAGGATGCCGTCCGCCACCCGTGTGGGGCCCTGGGCGAGGACCGTGCTCAGGCTGAGCACGATCTGCGCCTCGTCGCGGCGGGCGCCGGCACGACGGGCATGCTCAAGAGCCTTGGCGAGCTCGGCCTCGAAGTCGGCCGCCCGGCCTTCCGTCCAGGAGGCCTCCGCGCGGACCTGGCGGGCGAGGGACAGCCCCCGTTCGTCGAGGAGACGCTCGAACAGCACCTGCGACGCGTCGGCAACACGCCGGCACTCGCTCGGCGACAACAGGTCATCCCCCCAGGTGAAGAGACCCCAGAGCCTCGCATACGCCAGGACCCGCTCGTCGCCGGCCGCCTCGGCCAATGCACGCGCCTCGTCCAGGCAGGTCCTGGCGTCGTCCTGGCGTCCCGCCGAATTGAGCGCCACGCCGAGGTCGGGCAGGATCGCGAGACGGGCGGGGTCGGCCGGCTCGAGCAGGGCTGCCGCCCGGCCGTACAGGTTCACGGTCGCGGCGATGTCGGACCGTTCGAGCGCCCGGGCCCCGGCGGCGACCAGGTGCTGCGCGGCCCGATCGGCCAGCTCCGATACCCGCTCGTCGGCCGGCGCCAGCTCCGCGCGATAGCGAGACGCCTGCTCGAGGTGGTAGCCGACCATCTCCTCGACCTCCGCCCGGCGTTCGCCCGCCGCCAGCTCCAGCCATCCGCCGAACCGCTCGTGGAGCTCCGCGCGCTCCGCCTTGGGCAGCCGTTCGTAGGCGGCGTCACGGATGAGCAGGTGGCGGAACCGGAACGCGTCGCCCCGTGCGGGCGCCGAGCGATCGGGGCGGATGAGCTCCTTGCGGACGAGCCCGAGGAGGCTGCCTGGAACCTTGGCCCGAGCCTCGACGGGTGACAGGGCCAGCACCGACGACTGATCGAAGACACGACCCACCACCGACGCGCGCTCGGCGACCGTCCGTTCGTCCGGGCCCAGCCGGTCCAGGCGGGCGGAGAGCAACGCCGCGATCGTCGGCGGCACGGCGATCGACTCGAGATCCCGGGATGCCGTCCAGCCGCCGTCGCCCGGTACCAGCGCGCCGTCGTCGATCAGGGTGGCCAGGAACTCCTCGACGAACAGGGGATTGCCTTCCGCGGCCTCGGCGATCCGCGACCGCGCCGCTGGCGGGAGCGCGCCGCCCGGGACGAGCGCGTCGATCAACGCGAACGCCGACGCCTCGGCCAGCGGCTCGAGCAGGATCGTGGTGGCGTTGACCTTACCGCCGCCCCAGGTCGGGCGGTCGTCCAGGAGCTCGGGACGGGCCGCGCACACGAAGAGGACCGGTGACTCGCGGGCGAGGTCGGCGACCGACTCGACGAGGTCCAGCAGGGCGGGCTCGGCCCAGTGGATGTCGTCGAGGACGACAACCAGCGGTCCGCCGTCGGCGAGATGCTCGAGCGCCCTGCGGAAGGACCACACGAGATCCTCCTGGGCGACGGACACCTCGAGACCGAGGAGGCCCACGAGGCCGCGCGCGATCGCCGGCGCCTCCGGCAAGCCGGCCACGAACTCATCGATGCGCGCGAGCTCCGTCCTGGTGTCGTCGCCCTCCTCGATGCCGGCGGCCTGGCGGACGATCTCGGCGACGGCCCGGTAGGTGATGCCCTCCCCGTACGGGAGGCACCGGCCGCTCGACGACGCGGGCTCGGTCCCACACCGCGCCCTGGAACTCGGCTACGAGGCGGCTCTTGCCGACGCCGGCGGTGCCGAGGACCGTGAACAGCTGGCACGATCCACCCGAGGCCGAGCGCTCGAATGCCTGGAGCAGTGCCTCGAGCTCGCGTCCCCGTCCGACCATCGGGGCGTCGAGGTGGCGCCGGTGCCCCTCGGCGCCCGGGAGGACGTGGTGCAGCTGGTACGCGAGGACCGGCTCGGCCTTTCCCTTGAGCTCGATCGACCGGGCGGGCCCGACGTCCACCGCATCGCGCACGAGCGCGCAGGTCGTGGCACCGACGACGATCTCACCCGGGGCGGCGACGGCCTGGAGCCTGGCGGCCACGTTGACCGCATCGCCGACCACGATCGCCTCGCCCGGGCCACCCGGACCGACCACGACCATGCCCGTGTTGATACCCGTCCTCGCCGCGAGCGTGACGCCGCGCTCGGCCCGCAGGAAGTCGTTCAGCTTCACGAGCGCTTCGCGCATCTCGGCACCCGCGCGGACGGCGCGGAGGGCGTCATCGTCGTGGGCGATCGGGACCCCGAACACCGCCATCACGGCGTCGCCGATGTACTTCTCGACCGTGCCGCCGTGACGCTCGATGACCTCGCGCATGCTCGCGAAATAGCGGCCCATCACGGCACGCAGCGATTCCGGGTCGAGCCGCTCGCCGAGCTCGGTCGAACCGGTCACGTCCGTGAACAGGATCGTCACCGTCTTGCGTGTCTCGCGCGCCGCGGGAGACGCCGCGAGCGCCGCACCGCAGAACCCGCACAGCCGGAAGCGTGCCGGGTTTTCCTCGCCGCACGACGGACAGCGGACCACCCCCGGAGTGTAGAGGGGGCACGGACGAGGGCGGGGACGATTCCAGTGGCCGCCAGACGTGGCCCCGACGCGTTCCTCAGAGCCGGCCGGTCCGCCGGGCGATCGCCGCCGCCTCCTCCAGCCGGCTTCGGGCCGCCCGCACGTCTCCGTCCTCCCAGGCATGCACCGCGGCATCGACCGGCGCGTCGAGGTCCTCGGCCATTCGCTGCTGCGACGGATCGAGCAGACCGCGTGCCCATTCGACGGCAGACGCGGTGTCGTCGCGCGACAGGGCCGTGCCGATCAGCGGCCAGAGGGCGGTCCAGCGGAAGGACGAGCTCGCGTGGACCGGTGGCCAGAGGTCGAGCGCGGCACGACCACAGCGCTCGGTCGCGACGAGGTCATCGCCACGCCACGCGATCCAGGCCTCGTTGGCGCGCGCAGTCGCGACGTACTCCGGCATGCCCGCGGCGGTCGCGATCTCCAGGCTGCGGGCTGTCAGCCTCCGCGCCTCCTCGACCTGGCCCCGTTCACGACAGAGCACGGTCAGGTAGGTGGCACAGCGAACCTGCAGCGAGAGATCGCCGGACTGCTCCGCGAGCGCGAGCGACTCGGTCAGCTGCTCCTCGGCCGCCTCCCTGTCGCCGTGCCACAGGAACGCGAAACCGACGACGAACCGGGCGAACGCGAGCAGGCCCGGTTCAGCCGACTGTTCGCTCGCCGCGAGATACGCGGTCGCGTGATCGATCGCCTCGTCCGGCAGCAGGTAGCGATACCGACGGAGGTCGAGCATCAGGAGCGCCTGGAAGAAGCCAGCCCGTTGGGCGGACGTCGCGTACCGTTCGACTGCCGGCCTGGCGCGCTGGACGAGCGCGTCGAGCTCGTCGACTCGCGCCTCCCAGTAGTAGGCGAGCATCCGATCGTTCTGGACAGCGATCCATTCCCGCCACCAGTCCAGCCGATCGTCGTTCGGGCGGTCGTTCGGGCGGTCGTTGGGCGGTCGTCCGGGCGGTCGTTCTCGCGGTCGTCCGGGCGGCCCGCGCCGTCTCCGGCCCCATCGCCGGCACCGTCGGCATCGGGCGCAGCACCCAGCGCCCGCTCGGCGCGCCCGAACGCATCGTCCACCTCGGCGAACGCGCGATCCGCCACCCAGGCGTTCGCGGTCTTCCGCAGTAGGCGAGCGCAGACCAGCGGCTGATGGTCCGCCAGGGCGGCGATCGCCTCGCGATACGCGTCCCTGGCCGCCGCGTGCTGCCCGACGAGGTGCAGGACGTCGCCAAGCCCCTCGCCCAGGTGGGCCGCGAGGGCGACGTCGGCAGACGCTGCTTGCCGGTCGCTGATGAGCGCCAGCGCACGCCGGTAGAACCCGATCGCCTCGCCGTTGGCAAAGGTCGCAGTCGCGCGCGCGGCCGCCCGGGCCAGGTGGTCGGCTGCATCGGCCGGCCTCCCCGCGAGCTCCAGGTGCGACCCGACCAGCCCTGCGATCTCGTCGGCGCGGTCTCCTCCCGTCTCGACCAGCCAGTCCGCGATGGCGCCGTGATACTCGCGGCGCTGCCGCCGGAGCAGGCTCTCGTACGCCACGTCCCGCAGAAGTGCGTGCTTGAACAGGTACTCGCGGCAGCCGGCGAACGTCGACGCGTCGCGCTCGAACACGAGCTCCTTCCGCTGGAGCGACGACAGGGCGGCAGCGATCCCGGGCTCGTCCGTCTCCGCACCCGAGATCTGGCCCAGCCGTGCCAAGGCGCGATCCCAGAAGCGGCGACCGACCACCGAGGCCTGCTGGACGACGATCCGCTCGGCGGGCTCGAGCCGATCCAGGCGCGCCTGCAGGACGCCGGTGAGGCTCGGCGGCACCCGGAACCCGGTCAGCCGATCTGCCTCGACGTGCCACCGGCCGATCCCGTCGGTCTCGCGCCGGATCACCCCATCGTCCAGGAGCATCTTGATCAGCTCCTCGGCGAAGAACGGGATGCCCTCGGCGGTTGCGACGACCAGGTCCCGCAGCGCATCGGGCACCTCATCCGCCCGCTGCAGGATCTCGAGCACGAGCTCCTGGCTGGCCCGGACCGACAGGGGACGCAGGTTCAGCCTGCCGAGCGTCGGCCGCTCGCTGCTCCAGCCGGGCCGGCGTTCCTCGAGGGCGGTGCGCGACGTGCCGAGGACCAGGACCGGGCGGTCCCGGACGGCATCGACGAGCTCCAGGAGCGTGTCGAGCGTGCTGTCGTCCGCCCAGTGCAGGTCCTCCAGGATGATCAGTGCCGGTCTCTCGGCCGTGAGCGCACGGAGGTAGTCGGCGAGGTAGGCGCGGGCCCGATCGTGGATCTGGCGCGCGTCACCCGCCAGACCGCGCACGTGCGGGCTGTCGCCGAAGTCGTAGCCGAGGAGCTGGCCGATGAGATGGGCGCGCATCGCGGCGCCCGGGTCGCCCCCGAAGGCCCCGATCATCGCCGCCTCGAACCTGTCGCTGGCGGCCGCCGCGCTGTCGGAGCCGAGGATGCCGAAGCGCCGCGCAAAGACGTCGCGAAGGAGTCCGTAGGGCGCGGCCACGGTCGCCGTCGTGGCCCTGCCCAGGAGGATCTCCGGGTGCGTCGCGTCCCGCTCGGCCCAGCGCTCGAACTCGCCGAGGAGGCGGGTCTTGCCGACCCCGGCCTCGCCGACGATGACCAGGATCCGTGCCCCCGACCCGGTGGCGCTCGTCCGGAGGGCTGCCTGGAGTTGGCTCAGCTCGGCGCTGCGGCCGATCATCCGAGTCTCGATCCCCTCGACACCACGGGCCTCGGCGAGGAAGCCGCCCTCGCGTGGGCGCTCGACCAGGTATGTCTGCACGGGCAGTGCGTGGCCCTTCACGGTGAGCGGAGGCTGCGGCGCGGTGTGGAACGCGTCACGCACGTAGCGGTGGGTGGATCCGGAGACGAGGATCCCGCCGGGCGGCGCGTTCTGCTCCATTCGAGCCGCGAGGTTGATGGCGTCTCCGATCGCGGTGTACGCGACTCGCAGGTCCGTGCCCACCTCGCCGACGATGACGAGCCCGGTGTTGATGCCGACCCGGACCGAGAACCCCGTGACTCCCCGGTCTCGCTCCAGCGTCGCGGCGTATTCGCGGATGCCCGCCTGGATGTCGAGCGCGGCCCTGACAGCCCGTTGCGGATCGTCCTCGTGCCCGATCGGGGCGCCGAAGAAGGCGAGGATCGCGTCACCGAGGAGCTGGGCCAGGGTTCCCTCGTGCCGGTAGACGGGGGCGATGAGGTGCTCGAACGCCCCGTTCATGATCTCGAGGACATCCTCGGGGTCGAGGGCCTCGGCCATCGCGGTTGAGCCCTTGACATCGCAGAAGAGGATCGTGACCAGGCGCCGCTCCGGCTCGACGTGTCCGCGGCTGGCCCGGAGCCGCTCGGCGAACTCCTTGGGGACGAGCCGCTCGAGACCGGCAATCGGATCGTAGGCGGGTGGCAGGACGTCGGGTGCCGCCGGCCCGGGCGTGGCCGCCGTCCCTGGCGCTGCGGCTCCAGGTGCGGGGGCCTCGGGCGTGGGCCGTCCCGGCGTCCCGGACGCCTCGGGCGCACCGAGCCTGGCGCCGCAATCGCCGCAGAACACGGCGCTCGTCTCGTTCTTGGCGCCGCAGGCCGGGCAGGCGAGCCAGAGCTGGAGTCCGCACGCCTGGCAGAAACGGCGGCCGTCTCGGCACTCGGCATCGCACCGCGGGCAGCGCATCGGGACCATCCCGCAATGCTATCTTCGCGGCTGGGAGCCGGGGGTGACAGGGTGACGCCGGCATGTCGCGGGCGGGATGCCATCGGGCGCCAGTGGGCTCCCGGTGCCGATCCGGGCCGCGTGTCTTCCTACGACCAAGGCAAGGACGGGTGGCTCGACCGATCTGCCGTCGCTGACCCGGGCCCTGTCACCACCACGGGCGCAGCGGCAGCCGTGCTACGTGTGAGCCCCCGACGGGACCGCCGGGCCGCGCGCCATCGCGGCGTCGAGCCGCTCGAGGAACGGACGGGCGCCCAGCCGCTCGAAGATCGCTCGCGCCCCGTCGGCGGCCGCGAGGACCTCGGGGTCGGCCGCGTCCAGCAGGATCGCCATGTCCAGCCCGGTCAGCGCTTCGTCCCACGCGAGCCCGTGCACGCGCGCCTGCGCAAGCGCATCGCGATAGGCGGCGAGAGCCTCCCCGACGCGCCCCTCCAACGCCGAGATCCCTGCCACGTTTGCGAGGCGCCGGAGCTCGATTGCCGGTCCGTGTGCGCCGATGGCATCGAGCGCCTCGAGGTCCGCGGCGGCCCCATGGGCGTCGCCGAGCCACAGGCCGAGCCTCGCGGCCGTGGGATGGAGCAGCGGCGCGTACTGCGCGTTCAGCTTCGCGGCCTCCCGGAACTCGGTCCGCGCCTCCACGAGGCGACCGGTCGCCCACGCGACCGTGCCTATCATCCAGCGCGTCCCGGACGCCAGCAGCGGATCCGTTGAGCCTCCCGCGAGCGCCTCGAACTCGGCGATGTCCTCGGCGACGTCCTCGCCCCGGAGAGCACGGAGCTCGATGACCTTGCTGATTGCCGCTGCCCGGTCTTCGCGATCGGGATCGGCCGTCAGGATCGCCCGCATCTCGGTCAGCGCCCAGTCCCAGTCGCCGGTGGCGACTGCCGCGTCCGAGGCCCCGAAGAAGAGTCGTAGCGAACCGCCTCGGCTGCCGAGCCTCGTCACCTCGGCGATGGCGTTCCGGTACGTCTCGAGTGCGGCCGCCGGGTCGCGGACGATCTGGAATCCGCCGATGTTGTTGCGCGCTCGCATCACCGCGCGCGGCAGGTGGTGGGACAGCGCCAGGCGCAGGCCGGCCTCGATCGCTCCCATTCCCTCGTAGTCGCGGCCCAGGTCCGCGAGTGCGGAGCCGCGAGTGACCAGGGCATCCGATACGACGGGCACGAGGTTCGCGCGCTCGGCGGGCTCCAGGACGGTGTCGCTCACAGCGATGGCGCGACGCGAATCCTCCGTCAGGAAGCAGGCGCGCGCGAGCTGGCTCCCGAGGACGAGCAGGGCCGGATGCGACCCGAGGTGGGCAAGATCGCTGGTCGCCGCGTCGAGCATCAGGAGGGCTTCGGGCGCCCGGAACGCGACCATGAGCGCGGCGGCCAGCGAGGCGGTGGCGTAGGCCGTGGCCGCGGCGTTGCCCGCGGACGTGTAGAGCTCGATCGCCCGCCGCAGGAGCACCTCCGCCGCCTCGAACCGGCCCGCCTCGGTCGACCACTCGCCCGCCTGACGGAGGATGTCGCCCAGCTCCGACGGCTCACCCGTGATCGACGCTGCCTGCTCCAGGAAGCTCACGGCCTGGTCGAAGGCGCCCAGCGCGGCCGCCCGTGCTGCGGCTGCCCGGAGTGCGATCCGGGCCTGGCCGGCCAGGGCGTCGCGTTCCACACCCTCGGGCGCGTTGGCCCGTGCCGCGAGGTAGTGGCCGGCGAGGGCTCCGGCGAGCTCGTCCGAGCCGACCGACTCGAAATACCGCGCCGCGGCCAGGTGACGGATCTTGCGGTCGGGCCGCGCCAGCGTGTTGTAGGCGACCTCGCGGATGAGGGCCTGGACGAAGCCGTACTGGCCCCGCTCGGGGGAGCGGGGGTCCGCCTCGAGGGTCAGGATCTCCCGCCTCACGAGGGTCCGCAGCCGCGGCCCGAGGTCGGCCTCGGTGATGGCGCTCACGGCCGCGAGTCCGGCCGGCGTGAAGCTCTGGCCCAGCACGGACGCATCGGATACGAGCGCCCGGTCAACGGGGTCCAGGCCGTCCAGGCGGGACGCGATGAGGGCCGTCAGCGTCTCCGGCACCGCGAGGGTCACGAGATCACCGACCGGGACGTAGCGGTCGCCCTCGAGCCGGACCTTGCCCTCGGCGACCAGCATCCGGACCGTCTCGACCGCGTACAGGGGAACCCCGTCCGCGCGCGCGACGATCGCCTTCGCGGTCGTCTCCGGGAGGCCGGGAACGAGGCCGGCGAGCAGATCGCGCATCGCGGCCTCGGGCAGCGGCTCGAGGTACAGGCTCGTGAAGTTGCGCTTGCCGGCGCCCCAGTCCTGGCGCTTGTCGAGGAGCTCCGGGCGGGCGAGCGTGACGACGTAGATCGGGCGGCCGCGGCTCCATTCCATGACGTGGTCGACGAAGTCGAGCAGGCCGCTGTCGGCGTGGTGGAAGTCCTCGAAGACGAGCACGACGGGGGCCGTCGCCGCGAGGCGCTCGAAGAAGGTGCGCCAGGCGGCGAACAGCTCCGCCGAGGCCACCTTCCGCTCGACGCCCAGCAGGGCCAGCAGCGCGAGCTCGATCCACTGGCGCTCCTCCGGGTCCGGGACGAATTGCCGGACCGTCTCGGCCACCTTGGCTCGGGTCGACGCCTCGTCGTCGGCCTCGAGGAGACCGCACCGGCCGCGCACCATCTCGCCCAGCGCCCAGAACGTGATCCCCTCGCCATAGGCCGGCGACCGGCCGTCGTGCCAGTAGACGGTGTCGACGAGCCCATCCACGTACTTGAGGAACTCCCAGGCAAGCCTGGTCTTGCCGATGCCGGCCGGGCCGATCACCGACACGAGGCGGGCACGTCCTTCGCTGACAGTCGCGTGGAACAGGTCCTTCAACAGCCGCAGCTCGCTTGCCCTGCCCACGAAGGGCGCCTCGAGAGCCTCCGCGCGGTTGCGGCCGCCGCGCTCGGCCACGACGCGAACGGCCCGCCAGGCCGTGACGGGGGCCGTCCTTCCCTTCAGCAGGTGATCGCCGGCCGGTTCGAACGCGATGGCCTTCGAGGCCGCGCGCTGGGTCGCCTCGCCGACGAGGACGGTCCCGGGTGCCGCGACCGACTGGAGCCTCGAGGCCGTGTTCACGAGATCGCCGGCAACCATCCCCTGGTTCGTGGCTCCCAGCGTGACCGCGGCCTCGCCGGTGAGGACCCCGGCCCGGGCGGCGATGCCTGACCCGAGGGAACGGACCGCGTCGACCAGCTCGAGGCCGGCACGCACCGCCCGCTCGGGGTCGTCCTCGCGCGCGACCGGCGCACCCCAGACGGCCATCACCGCGTCGCCGATGAACTTCTCGACCGTGCCCCCGTAGCGGCCGATCACGTCCGACGCGAGATCGAAATAGCGGGTGAGCGTGTCCCGCACGTCCTCGGCGTCACGTTCCTCGGCGAACGGGGTGAAGCCCACCAGGTCGGCGAACAGGACCGAGACGAGGCGACGTTCTGCGGCCGGCGCGGCCGGGGCCGCGGGTACCTCCGCTGCGAACGGCGTCGCACCGCGCGTCAGGGCGCTGCCGCAGGAACCGCAGAACCTCGCGTTCGGCTCGTTGGGCGTGCCGCAGCTCGGGCAGCCGTTCGTCAGCGCCGCTCCGCACTCCAGGCAGAACCGGCGCCCCGATGCGTTGGTCGTTCCACAATTGGCGCAGTCCATGCCCCGTCGCCCCTTCCGCGCAGCAGGATCGATGGAGCGTAGCGGAAAGGCGGTCGCGGCACCGCCGACTGTCCCCCGGCACCGCCGATGTCCCCCGGCGCCGTGTCCCGGCACCCCGGCACCCCGGCGGAGCGCGGAACGGGGATCCGCCGAACGGCGCGCCCGGAGCGATCCGGGCACGCCGCGGGCGCCTGACCCTGCCGGGCGCCTGACCCTCGGGCGCCGACCCTGACGGGAAGCGAGGACCCGCTCAGGCGGGGCTGGGGGCCGACAGGGCGGGGCCGCCCGCTCCGGCCGGGGAACCCTCGCGGCGGAGCACCCGCCACGCCGCCAGCAGGATCGCCCCGAAGCCGAACAGCGTGGCGATCGCAGTCACGAACGGGAGCATCCCGAGGACGGCCAGTGCCAAGACACCGACCACGGCTGCGCGGTACGGGCGATCCGGCTCGGCGGTCCCACGCATCCGGATCACGATCCAGTCGCCGATCCAGATGGCCGCCACGATCCAGGCCAGGAACGCGATCGCCGGCAGCACGAGGAAGAGCATCGCGAGGCCGATCGGGGCGCCAACGACCGTGACGATCAGCGCGATCGCGATGAGGGGCAGGGCGACCGACCCGGCCACGCCCGCGATGACCACGGGGCCGGGCTCCCGTCGGATGAGCATCTCGGTCGCGCGGACCTGGCGTGCGCCGAACGCCGCGACGAGCATGGCGGCCACGACCGCGGCCAGGAACATGCCGAGGAACAGCAGGATGAAGGCGGGGATCAGAAGCAGGCCGAATGCAGCCATGAATGCGGCCAGGTCGGCGTCCAGCGTCCGCACCGATCCCTGGACGACCGCACCGGAGGCCTGGGTCACCGTCCCGTCGAGCGTCCGCACGTCACCGAGGACGGTCGTGCCGGCCTGCAGGTCGGCGTGGCCGTTGACGATCACGAGGGTCTCCGTCGTCGCGCCGGCGAGCGTCGCGGTGCCCCTGACGACGACGATCGTGTCGACGTCGCCGGAGATCCGGGCGTCCCCGCCGACCACCAGGAGAGTGTCGAGGTGCTCCCCGGCCGGGATGTCGACGGGAGCGTTCACCGACATGACCGCGCTCCCCGTGCGCGGGAGCGGATCCGCGGCGAGGGCCGCCGGGGCGCCGAGGCCGAGCAGGAATGCCAGCGTTGCGATGATGACGAGGAGGCGTTGCATCGGTTTCCCCTTTCCGGGTCTTGGGCTGTCGACGGATCCAGTCACGGCGGTCCTCGAGACGTGCAGACCGGCCGATGGGCGGAGCGTCGTGTCGTGGTCGACGCTACGTCCGTGACGATCCGCCTCCAAGCCGGTCACCCGGCATCTTCGGGGTGGGGCTATCCCCACCGCCCGTAGTCCGCGAGGCTCTATCCCCACCGCCCGGAATCCGGGGGCGCCGGCCGAGGCTGTCGCGAGTGGTCACGGTGCCCGACAATGGCCCCGGCCCGACGGGTGTGCGTCGTGGGGCCGGAAGGAGATCGCATGCGGCAGGCAGAACGAGTCGTCGAAATCCTCGCGGGCAGGCCGGCCGTCGGTGCGAGCGCCACGGTCCAGGGCTGGATCCGCACCCGCCGCGATTCGAAGGCGGGACTCTCATTCCTGGCCGTCCACGACGGGTCCTGCTTCGACGCCATCCAGGTCGTCGCCCCGGCGACGCTGGCCAACTACCACGACGAGGTCCTTCACCTGACCGCCGGCTGTGCCGTCACCGTCACGGGGACGGTTGCCGAGTCGCAGGGCAAGGGTCAGACCGTCGAGCTCCTCGCGGACTCGATCGTCGTGGTCGGGTGGGTGGACGACCCGGACACCTACCCCATCTCGCCGAAGCGCCACACGTTCGAGTACCTGCGCGAGGTCGCCCACCTCCGGGCGCGGACGAACACCTTCGGTGCCGTCGCTCGCGTGCGCCACCGCCTCGCGATGGCGATCCACCGCTACTTCGACGAGAACGGCTTCGCCTGGGTGCACACCCCGATCCTCACCGCCAGCGATGCCGAGGGGGCGGGCGAGCTGTTCCGGGTGTCGACCCTCGACCTCGCCAACCTCCCGCGCACGCCGGACGGCGGGGTCGACTACGCCCAGGACTTCTTCGGCAAGCCCGCCTTCCTCACCGTTTCCGGACAGCTCAACATCGAGTCCTACTGCCTCGCGCTCACCAACGTCTACACGTTCGGGCCCACCTTCCGCGCCGAGAACTCGAATACCAGCCGGCACCTGTCCGAGTTCTGGATGGTGGAGCCGGAGATCGCCTTCGCCGACGTCTCGGACAACGCGGACCTGGCGGAGAGCCTGCTGAAGTACAGCTTCCGCGCGATCCTCGACGAGTGTCCCGACGACATGGCCTTCTTCGCCGACCGGATCGACAAGGAGGCGGTCAGCCGACTCGAGGGCCTGGTCACGTCCAGCTTCGTCCGGATGGAGTACACGGAGGCCATCGAGGTGCTGGAGCGGGCCGGCCGTGCCTGGGAGTTCCCGGTCTCCTGGGGTGTCGCCCTCCAGGCCGAGCATGAGCGCTACCTGTGCGAGGAGTACGTCAAGCGGCCGGTGGTTGTCGTCAACTACCCCAAGGAGATCAAGGCGTTCTACATGCGCCTCAACGATGACGGGCGCACCGTGGCGGCAATGGACGTCCTGGCCCCGGGCATCGGCGAGATCGTCGGCGGCAGCCAGCGCGAGGAACGCCTGGACGTGCTCGATGCCCGCATCCGCGAGACCGGCCTCGACCTCGCGTCGTACTGGTGGTACCGCGACCTGCGGCGATACGGCACAGTCCCGCATGCCGGGTTCGGGCTGGGGTTCGACCGGGCGGTGGCCTACGCGACCGGCATGGCCAACATCCGGGACGTCATCCCGTTCCCGCGGACGCCCGCCAGCGCGGACTTCTAGGTGGTTTTCCGTCCAGGCGGTTTCGTCCGGCGGCTTCCGTCCCGGCGGTTTCCGTCCCGGCCGTTCCCCGCACTCGCTATCGGGCTAGCGGCCCAGGAAGCGGCGGATGCCGGCCGTGATCCCGACCGCGTAACGGTCCCGGCCCGCGGGGCTCGTCATCCGCCGGGCATCGCTCGCGTTCTTCATGTTGCCGAGCTCGAGCATGACGACCGGGACGTCCGACATGTTGAGGGTGCCCAGGTCGCGCCGGACCTTGATGCCGGTGGACGTGTAGTAGTTGGCGATCGGCACGCCCGCGCCCACGAGGCCTGCGCGCACCGCCGTCGCGAGTCGCGACGATCTGGTGACGATGTCGTCGGTGTAGCCCGCGATCAGGCCCGGTCGCATGACGAAGAACCCGTGGTCCGCGGAGGGCGCCCCGTTCCCGTGAATGCTGACCATGAGCCTCGCGTGGACCCTGGCGCCGAACTTCCCGCGCACGTCCACACACGGTCCGACGCCCGTGTCGCTGGTTCGGGTCAGGTAGACGATCGCTCCCAGCGCCTCGAGGCGGGCCTTGACCCGAAGCGCGACGGCGAAGTTGAAACGGTGCTCGGCGTAGCCGCCGGTCGTCGTCGTGCCGACGGTGTTGCAGGCCTTCCAGCCGTTCCCGATCCAGACGCGCCGCGAGATGTACGCCGGGTGGCTGGCGTTGCCGCCGTTGTGCCCGGGGTCGACGGCGATGACGATCCCGGCCAGGGGCAGCGCCGGGTCGACCGCGCTCACGCCCGGGGATCCGCCGGCCAGGAGCGCGCCCGCCAGGACGAGCGCCGCGAGGATGGGAGGGAGTCGGTGGGGCATCGGGGGGAGTGTACCCACTGACGGGAGCGCATCGTCCCTTTCCGGGAGGCGGCGACCGGGAGGCGTAGGCGGCGCGAGCCCGCCCTTCGCTCCCCCCGCGCTCGGTGTGGAAGCTGGCGTGAGGTCGGGCCGGCCGAGATCTGGACATCGCAGACACTCATCGAGTGAGTAGCGCCGGCGCACCTGGCGCCCATCGGCCCGGACCAGCCGCGCCGCCACGAAGGGCACCGGCCGCGAGCATGCGCGATCACCCGTGAGGTGGCTGCAAGCCCGGGTGCGGGTGGCCCTACCCGCGCGAGCACCCGTGTGAGGAGTGAACGATCACGCTCCGGGAGCCTCGCGCCCGTTTGCACTCGGCCCACGGGTAGGCGATCTGGTGCTCCCAGACAGCACTCACCGTGCGAGTGAATGACCGAGCGCGGCCCCGTGGCGCGACGACGTGGCGGTCGACATGCCTGCAGTCGACGTCGCCGGCCCGCGGCAGTCGGCGTGGCGGTCGACGCCCGCCGACACGCGCGGTTGGTCACCCGGGCATGCGGAGCCACGCCGGGCGTCCGGCGGGACCCTCTGCGCGAGCTGCACGGACCAGTGCCTTCGGCCATTTCGGCGCCGGCACGGGTAGCCAAGTCGGTCTGCACGGTTGCGGGAACCTCGTCGGGACATGCGTGCCGACCGGGAAGGCTTCTCCCTTCCCACCCGCGACAGGCCGCCACCACGTGGCGAAGCAAACTTGACGGCGAGCCGCGGGGGGAGACGATGGTCCCGAAAGGTAGTGCTCCCACGGCTATCCTCAAGGGCGCGGTCGATCGAAGGATCTGGCTCGTCACCGTCGTGACCATCGTCGGGATCGCGGCGGTCGGCATCCTCGTCGCCCGGAGCCTGCCGTCCCACGAGCCCTCCCCGATCGGCCAGCGCCTCGCGGCGGCGGCGATCGTCACCGTGTTCGTCGCGGTCGCCAGGGTCCGCATCGGGCCACGGTCCGCGGCCGTGACCGGCGTGGTGGGGGTCCTGATCGCCGTCGTGCTGCTCATCGCCTTCGCATAGCCGTAGCGGCCGCCCCGGTGGCGCGGACGCGCCGCTGACGCTGGCTTGATCTGGCAACAGCCGCGATGCAGACGATCCCGGGCTGAACGCGAACCGGGGAAACCTTTCGCCCCGTCGGTGCCTCGGGGGTATGAGAACTTCGCGCCGCGTCGGTCGCCACCGCCCGGCCGACCGCCCGGCCGACCGGGCCCCGACGAGTGGAGCAATCCTTGACAACGCGGCTGATCGCGCAGCGACTCCTGTCCGGCCCCCCACCGGGTGCCCAGCCCGAGCGCCTTGCCGCGCACGTCGCGCGCCTGGGCGAGCTTCCGCTCGACGATGCCCGCCGCGACCTCATCGAGAACCTTGAGGCGAGCGGCCTGCTCGGCCGCGGCGGCGCAGGCTTCCCGGTGGGGCGCAAGTGGCGGGCCATGGCGGAACGCCGCCATGGCCGCGCTGTCGTCGTCGCGAACGGCGCGGAGGGCGAGCCGGCGAGCTTCAAGGACCGGGTCCTCATGGCCAGCCGGCCACACCTGGTGGTCGACGGCGCGATCCTCGCCGCAGAGGCGGTCGGCGCCGACGAGATCGTGTTCTACGTCGGCGAGGAGCACGAGCGGGCCCTGACGGCCATGGGCCGGGCCCTCGACGAGCGGCGCCAGGAGATCGGCCTCCGGGCCCGACTCGTGACAGCACCCGTCGGCTATGTCGCCGGCGAGGCGTCGGCCGCGGTCCACTACATCAACAGCGGCGACGCCAGGCCGACCACGACCCCGCCCCGCGTCTCGACGGAGGGCGTGGACGGCCGGCCGACCCTCGTCCAGAACGTCGAGAGCCTCGCCTATGCCGCGCTCATCGCCCGGTTCGGCGAGCACTGGTACCGCTCCGCCGGCCGGCTCATGTCGCGCGGCACGGCCCTGGTCACGGTTTCCGGCGCCGTCCGGGACGATGGCGTCAGGGAGATCGAGCTCGGGACGACGATCGGGGAGGTTGCCACGGAGGCCGGCGGTTCGGCCGACGGGATCCAGGCGGTCGTGGTCGGGGGCTACTTCGGCACGTGGGCGGCGGCAGAGGATGTCTGGGCGCTGCCCCTCGATCCCGTGTTGATGAAGTCGACTGGGCTGACATTCGGCTGCGGCATCGTGGGGCTCCTGCCCGTGGACGCCTGCGGCGTCTCCGTGACGGCCCGCATCATGGGCTACATGGCCGGGGAGAGCGCCGCTCAATGCGGCCCCTGCATGTACGGCCTCCGGTCGCTCGGCGAGGCCACGGCGAGGGTCGCGACCGGTCGCGCCGGCGCGGACGACCTCGGGCGCATCGAACAGCTCACGGAGCAGACCGCCGGTCGCGGGGCATGCCATCACCCGGACGGCGCGGTGCAGCTGATGGTCAGCGCGCTGAACGTGTTCGGTGACGAGTTCCGCCACCATGCGCGGACCGGGCGGTGCTCGGTCAGCGGGGCCCAGGCCGGGGCGGCGTAGGTGGACAAGAGGCTGCGCGTGGACTGGATCCGATGCGACGGCTACGGCCTGTGCGGCGACATGCTGCCCGAGCTGATCGACCTGGACGAATGGCGGTACCCGATCCTCCGCCCCGGACCGGTCGATCGTGGGCTGCTCGGGGAGGCCCAGCGCGCGGTCGACTGCTGTCCGATGAAGGCGCTCATCCTGGAGCGCGTCCCGGCCGAGCAGCGCGCCGGCTGACCCCAGCCCGGTCAGTAGCTCCTGCGCTCGACGACCTCGACGATTCGCGCCCTCGGCGTCCCGGTCAGCGCCGCCGCCGCCCGGGGCGACCGCCACAGCGCCTCGAGGCCTACCTTGAACGCCTCGGCCTCGTCCCGGCTGTCAAATGCCAGGTCGACGGCGACGTAGTCGGGATCGTCCAGGGGCCGGAGGATCTCGTATCGACGGACGCCGCCCGCCTGGCGGCCGGCCGGATCGCTGTCGAAGGCCGCCTTCCATGTCTCGAAGTCATTCACCGCATGCTCGATCTGCAGAATGGGCATGATGGCTCCTCTCGTGCCGGGCTCCCGTGCCGGGCTCACGGTTACTACAGTTAGACTGTATTAATCAAGTGATACTGTAGTCATATGCCGCACGCTGTCAAGCCCTCGCGCACCCCCGACTTCCCCCGCCGACGTCAGCGGGCGCAGGCAACGCGTGCCCGCGTCCTGGAGGCCGCCCGGGCGTTGTTCATCGAGCAGGGCTACACCGCGACGACGATCCAGGCCATCGCGCAGCGAGCGGATGTGTCGCCCGAGACGGTGTACGCGGCGTTCGGCACGAAGCGCACGCTGCTCTCGGAGCTCGTCGACCTCACCATCGCCGGCGGCATCGCGGCGCCGCCGGTCCTCGACCAGGAGTGGGTCCGTCGGCTCCGCGAGGAGCCCGACGTCCGCCGCAGGTTGCGGATCCTGGCCCGCGAGGGACGAGCGATCCTCGAGCGGCGAGCGGCGATGGACGAGGTCGTGCGAGGCGCTGCGTCGGCCGACCCCGAGATCGCCGCCCTCCGGGACGGCAGCGCAAGATAGAGGCGCGTATTGATCTGCAGGTCCTGGCAGACTTCGTGAAACAGAATGTCCCCACCGCTGGCGCCGCCCGCGATGCCGTACGCGATCTCGCCCGCTTTCATCAACTCTTCCTGCACCGCTTTCTTCAGCGCATCGCGCGCGACCTGTTCCTTCTCTTTCGGGAAGCGTGGATGAGGTCGTTTGTCGTCGTCGATGCGATGACCGGTGAACAGGAGTACGCGCTTGGGTGTCTCGGCAGAGGACTCCGACACTCGATGGAATCTCGGCAAGCGCGGCCTTGGCGTTGTCCACACACACACCCAGATCCAGATAGATCTGAAGTTGATCGCGAACCGACGCGGCATTGAAATCCATCGCATCGGCGAGCGCCGAGCGATATGCAACAGCCACGCGGCTGGGTTTGACCGCAGTCAAGGTGGCAAGATCGGCCTGGCTGATCTCGGCCCATATGTCCTTGCGGCCTTCCCGGTCGAGGCGTGCTTTCGCCGCCTTCAGGGATAGTTCAACGGCAGCGGCCAGCTTGTCGCGCTGGCGCCGGCACATTTCGAGCTGCTTGGGGCCATCGCCATCGTTATCGCACATCGATTCCCAGATGTCCGTGTACGCAGCTCCGAGCTCGACCATGATCACCAGCAGGCTGAGCGCATTGAGTCCCGAGTAGTAGTGATTGAGGTCTTCGTTGAATGCGCTGCTATAGCGCTCGTAAGCCTGTTTCAAGAATGGCGACTGCAATGCTTTCTGGCGCCGCGTATCCGGCGGCGCGCTGCGCCATTCCGTCAGCCAGCGCGCTTTGGCGTTGCGCCCCTGCAGCGCAAGGGCTTCCGCGCGATCTCTGCGACGTCGAACATGGCCCTCCAGGGCGCGTGCCAATGCCAAATCGGACTGCGTCAAATCTCCCAATCGCTGATAGATCGTGCCGAGTTCCAGATTCGCTTCCAGATCGCCCGGGTCGTTCTCGCGAATGGCCTCCCAGCTCACACGCGCCCCTTCCATATCCTTTTTTTGCAACTGCGCGCGCGCAACCAGGCGCAAACCCTCCATCTCCCACTCGAACCCTCGGGCTTCGGAAGCGAGCAAAGCCAGATCTCCCGGGAACGATTTCGCGCTCGCAATCGTTACGTCCTCCTGGAAGCCGCGTGGAACCGGCCTGAAAACGCTTGGATCCTGGGCTTCCAAGCCCGGGAGCAGCCGGAATACGGGACTGTCCAATCCGTCGGATGCCAGGCTGTCGCGAATCCCCGCGACCAATGCATCCTTGCTCGCGGCGAGATGCTCGGGGTCATAACGCAGATAACGATCGGTCAGCAGATCGAACGGCGTGTCGTCTACCGGGGCTCGAATCAGGAAAGTCCGCTTATCACGCAGTGCATGCCGGATGCCCAGCTCATAGAAGACATTGGCGTTGTGGATGGACATATCCGCGACGACCAGATCCGCCGTCAGAAGCAGATGGAACATGTCCTCGCGAATATTGCCCGGCGCTACGATTTCTCCTGTAGTCCTACCGCTGATGCCGAGCGCGTCCAGGGCCGGCGCGATCAGATCGCGCTCGACTGCTTCAAGTCGATGCCCTTCTTCACTCCGAAGGGCCGGACGATAAACGCTCTCATGCAGTTTCACTGCCTACTTCGCTAAATCCATCTTGCGTGCCCAGTTCTGCCAGGCCTTCAGTTTTTCCCTGCACTCGGCGAAGCGTTTTCCGTTTTCGTCGACGTTGTCGATGATGTCCCGCCCGCTAACGGAACCGGCTCCGGCACTTCCCCCATCAGATCGGCCGGCGGTTTCGGGCAATCTTTCAGGCTGCCTTGTGGCGGCTGCGTTGTACAGGCCGACAAAGTCGGCATAGAAAATATGATCATCCAGAGCAATATCGACCTTCTCATCTTCTTGCATCTCCGCTTCCGTTGAACTGATCGGGGTGGTCTGTCCAGCCACCGCGTCCATGGACGGCCCGGTGGCAACTTGTCCGGCATTTCCGCACTACTCGAGGAACCAGAGGGAGCATGCGGCGCTTCCTGCACTGCCTTCACCTGTAGAGGCGCCGGATGCGCAGGAGCGGGTCTGGGGCAATTGACCTTGATCCCGCTGACGCGCTTCGCATCCAGCTCCTTCATCGTCTGCTTGATCTGGCCGGACAGCTCTGCATTCTTCTTTTGCTCGGTCTCGAGTGCCCGCGCCGTCTGTTCTTCGACCGCGCGCGACTTCTCACGCACTTGCGCAACTTCCGCTTCGTATGCGGCTTTTTTCTTGAGTTCCACCTCGGCGTTCTGACCTCGTTCGAATTTGACGCCGAAGAAGAAGGCTGCAATCAACCCCGCAATGACGCCGATCAACATCAACATCCGAGGGCTAAGGAAAGCGAACATTGGAGTATCTCCCGAAAAAGCACCCGCCCATCTCACCGACCCTCGCGACTCCTGCTTGGCGGGCTTGGTGATGCTTGCAGGCAATCGACACGGAGCCTCGTTGGCGAGGTATATCCGAGTCTTCTGTGTAATCCTATAGGCCTGATTACGTAGCCTCGGGCCGCCAATTTCATTCGGCGACGGCGCGCTATTTGTCCGTGCCACCGCTCTGAGCATCCGGTACCGCCACCGGCTTGTCGAATTCGGCGACCCACTGTTTGTTCTCCACCAACAAGATCTCTTCGAAACGTGCCACGTACGCTCCCATCCGCGCGGGTTGGTCCGCTTGGGGCACACGCGCCCAGGATTCGAGCAGACGATTCAAGCGGGAGACCATCGTTTCGTAGGTCTGCGCCAGGAATTGGAAGCGACTGGCGAATAGATGTGTCGTCACCGCGCCGGAGATCGAAGTTACAACTGGTATCCAGGCGGCGATGCCGACCAATTCTTTGTACACACCGTGCGCGGCGCCAAGAACGACGGCCAGCGCTCCAAGCACGATGGTCGCGCGCCGCAGCCGATCGACGCGCTCGCTGTTCTCTTGAGCGGCCTTCTCGTAGTACTCGCTCTGGTCGAGCACACGGCCTTTCAGATACGCATCCATCGTCAGCCAATCTTCTGGCAGGCCCTGCTTGCGTTCCGCGTCGTCCAATCTCAAAAATGCACCGAGCGTGATGCGGTCGCGATACTCACCCGCCCGCTGGCTCAATGCCTCGTCGTTCTCGACCTGCTGTGCCGAGGCATAGGGTGACACTCGCGATAGATAGAGATACGCCTCGGATTTGAGCGCTTCGGCGATGCCGCGGGAGAGGACCCACTCGCGCTCCAAGCCGAAACTCAATGCCTGTGCGCTGATGTAGCCTCCCATCGCTGCGGCCAGGGCGCTGGCGAAGGAAAATATCCGCGCGGGATTGAGCGACTCCGGGAGTTGGGTGGACAGCAGACCGAGCACACCGCTGAGGGTCACCAGCACCAATGCACTCATGCGCACACCGTCCAGCTTCGTCTTCAGTGCGCGTGAGCGCCGTGCGCAGCGCCGGTAATCCGCCCAAACGTTGTCCAACGTCACGCCGAATTTGCTGTTAGGCATCGAACCGTTCTCCCCATAACGGACCGAAAAACACGCTAGTCGTGCTGCGAACAGAATGGATGATAGGCGCTCGAGCCGAGATTATCCAGGTCGGGCGGTACTAACTCCTTATCTATACTCGAAGCGGCTTCTTATCTATTCTCGAAGCTGCCTCTCATCTATCTCCAAGCGGCTTTCTGTCGACCAACCAGGCGATTCTCGCGAGATATTGGCACGCTCGAGGAGGGCCAAAATCTCCCGTTTTGTGAGATTTCTTTAACCTATAGCCCCTCGGATTCCGGACGCCTGTCATCGCATGGAGACGCCGGGACGGCCGCTCATGTGAGCAATGCATCTCCGCGAGTGTATGCATCTGAGAATCGGTCCAGTCCGTGGCTTCCTCCGTTTACCAGCCTGCGCGCCGTCTTGAGATCGTTGTCGAGCAACGCTTCCTTGATCTGCCGCTCCTTACCCTTGAGGAATGCCGCCAACAGTTGCGCTGCAATCTTGGGGTCATTGGCCAACTCTGGTTTCTTCGTCAGTTGATCGCCGAGTCCGATCAACTTGCCGCAACTCTGATAGTTGACTCGTCCGGTCAGCTGGATAAATCCACGGCCTCGGAACTGCTCGCCGTCCGGCGGGCCCTGATTGCCGAGGTCCCTGCGATTGTCATACAAATCGAAAGGATGACCTCCCGGAGAAGTGTTGAACTTGGACGTCCCTTCGCTGATCGGTTGGAAGGTCTCCGTTTCGGCACGAATGGTGGCGAGCGCCATCAGGATCATCGGCTTGTCCCCGAGTTCGACCTCCTGCATCGCTGCGAGCACCGGGGGCAAATTCGCATCGATGTGGTCGACAGGCGTAAACGGAAACATTTCGGACACGATTCTCGAGGTTACATCCTGGATGACGGAAGGCAAGGAGTCATCCTTCGTCAATCCCAATGCCTCGAGCGTACGCGGTCCTGCAACGCCGTCGGCGAGCATGCCTTCGCTCTTCTGATACGCCAATATGGCGGCCTGGGTAGCAGGTCCGAAATCACCGTCCGTGTCGCCGGGATTGAATCCCGCTTTCTGCAGTTTTTTCTGGAGCTTCACCACTTGCGGCCCATTCGAGCCAAGTTGCAACGCATCCATACGATGTGCTCTCCCTGCTGGTGTGTTCGCGGTTGGCGTTTACCCTCAAATGCGTGGACGAAGTTGCCGTCGTCGAAACCGGGGCACGATAACAAAGGTAACGAGAACGTCCTCCTGTTGTCTAGAGGCCATTTATCCGTCGAACATTTGGACTGGGTCATTTTTGCCTCACTTGCATGCGAGCCAACTGACTCCGCATTCGACGCGAGTGTCATACTAGCGTTTGATATCGATCATTCAGAGGAACCTCGGAATGAGTGACAGCATCGATCTGGTAACACGCATGCTGACCGGTCAGGCGCCCATGCCGGAAGGATCTGCGCTGGAGCAATTGATCCGCGAGCTTAAAGCCGACCTCGCATTCGGCAAAGCGCGCAAGCTCCTGATCAAGATTCCTCCGTCGTCCCGCACCACCTGGTCGGTGCAGCAACTCGCACTGTGCACTTACAAGGATGAAGACCTGCCGACGAGCCAGCGCCTGGCCGACGCGCTGCTCCTGCTGGATGCAGTCGGACTGCGCGACAAGAACACAGTGGATGCCGAAACCCTGGCGCTGGGCGGTGCCGTCTACAAACGCAAATGGGAAACGGAAGGGCAGTTCGACCACCTGTATCAGGCGCTCGGGTTCTACGAGGCGGCGTGGCGGCGCAACCCCAAGCAGGATCAGGGCTATGGCGGACTGAATGCCGCGTTCGTACTCGATCTGCTCGCCTCTCGTGCCGCCGTCCTTGCGCGTCGCGCGGGCCTCGACCCGCGCGAGTCACCCGAGGTCAATCGCCTGCGTACACGCGCGGACGAGCTGCGCCGACAGATGCTGGTTGAGATTCCCGAATTGATTGCCGAGACACAAGTCGCTGCAACGCCAGGCATCGCCGAACCCTACTGGCTGCTCGCCACGATGGGGGAGATCCAGTTCGGTTTGCTGAACTACGTGGAAGCCAGGCAATGGCTGGTGCGCGCGCGCAAAGCGCCACACTCCGAATGGCAGCTTCAGACCACCTACCGGCAGCTCCTCGCACTGGCAAAGCTGCAAGGCGTCGCGCCATTGGCCGAGATGCAATCGCGCAGTCAATGGCATCCGGCGTGGCAAGCTGTGGGCGAACTGCTTGGCGAGGACACCGCGCTTGCGATCTCCGGTTCAAGCGGCAAGACCGGTCTCGCACTGTCCGGCGGCGGCTTTCGCGCATCGCTGTTCCATCTGGGCGTACTCGCACGCCTCGCCGAGCTCGATGTGCTGCGCAGCGTCGAGGTACTCTCGACCGTATCGGGCGGCAGCATCGTCGGAGCACTGTACTACCTCGAAGTGCAAGACCTTCTGCAAACGCGCAAGGACGCGGACATTTCGCGCGACGACTACATCGCGCTCGTGCGGCGTCTGCAGGACAGATTCCTGGCCGGCATTCAACGCAACCTGCGCGTGCGCGCCCTCGCCAATCTGATAGACAACTTCAAGTTCGCGTTCGGCGCCAGCTACACTCGCAGCCATCGCATGGGAGATCTCTACGAGCGCGAGTTGTTCAGCAGGATCGCCGATCGGCCGCCGACCACAACTGCACGCCAAATGCGACAACTGCTGGTGCAACCTGCGGATCGCAAAGATTCTGCCGACGGCCTTTAAACCCAAGTTCTCCAATTGGCGCAGGCGCGCAAAGGTGCCGGTGCTATTGCTCAATACCACGTCACTCAACACCGGGCATATCTGGCACTTTACCGCGCGTTGGATGGGTGAGCCGCCTGGGTTGTTCGATACCGAGATCGACGCCAATCCGCGTTACCGCCGGCTCTGGTACGAAGATGCGCCAGCCCCGAATCTGCAGGACTATCGGTTGGGTCACGCCGTGGCAGCTTCCGCTTGCGTACCCGGGCTGTTCGAACCGCTCACGATCCAGGGACTATATGCGGACCGCACTGTCCGACTGGTGGATGGCGGCGTACACGACAATCAAGGTGTGCAGGGTCTGCTCGATGAAGGCTGCACCTTGATCCTGTGCAGCGATGCCACGGGCCAGATGCAGGAGATGGAACGTCCCACCAGCAGCATCGTCGGAGTCCCATTGCGCGCCACCAGCATCCTGCAAGCCCGCGTGCGCGAGGCCGAATACCAGGATCTGCGGGGAAGAGTCGAAAGCCGCCAGCTGCAAGGGCTGTTCTTTGTGCACTTGAAAAAAGACCTCGGGTCCATGCCGCTGGATTGGATCGACTGCAACGACCCTACGCCGTCGCCCGCCAAACCCGACAATCGCACCAGCTACGGCGTGGACAGAGACATTCAGCGGCATTTGGCTGGCTTGCGCACGGATCTCGATTCGTTCACCGAAGTGGAGGCGAACTCGCTCATGCTGAGTGGGTACCTGATGACCGAGCACCAGTTCGATCAACTCAATCGCGCGCACACAGCCGATGGTGAAACCGGTGGTTGGGGTGGCTTCGCCTCCGACGCGCCTCGAGAGAAGTGGCCTTTCCTCGCACTCGAAGAAGTGATCGCCTTGCCGGCGACGAGCGCCGATCCTCGGCGCAAGGAGCTCGGTCGGCAACTGGTCGTCGGGACCAGCAGCTTCTTCAAGATGTGGCAGCTGAGCGCGACCCTCAGGATAGTCAGTCTGATCGGCGCGGCTGCATTGCTCGCACTCGTCGTCTGGGCTTTGGTGGTGGCGTGGAACAAGAGAATCGACGTGCTGGACGTCTCGATCGGCTGGGTGGTTGTGGCGGTCGCCGTTGCATTCCTCGGTCTGCTGTTTCCGATCGTCCGGTGGCTTAGACCGAATACCGCCTTGCAGGACTACGCCGCCAGAGCGATCGTCGCGACCGTGGCTTTCGCCCTCACCAATCTGCACTTGTATACGTTCGATCGACTCTTCATTCGACAGGGCAGGTTGGGGCGATTGCTGGGGTTGAAAGCGAGGCAGCTAGGACCCGACTCGCGCGAGCCACGCCCGCCAAAGCGAGATGGCCCGTGCGCGCGTCGCGGCATCCGCCTCCCAATCGAATGCACCGTTTTCCTGCCAGAGCTTCATCCACGCATGCGCATCGCTACGTGTAAGCGGCGCAGCAGGCGTTCGATCGCGCACCCACGCGCGCGTCACACCCTCGAGCACGCGCTGGGCGCGCAGGCGCATGTATTTATCCTCTGCCTCCAATAATTGCATTATCGCCGGTAGCGCCGGCAAACCGATTCGCACTAGCGCATGCACCGCCGGCGTCAGATCTCCGTGAGCTGGATCGGGATCAAGATTGATGGACCCGATCAGCCGAGCGACTTCGTCACTCACGGCATGACCAGCGGGTGATTGGAGACGGTGTGCTCAAAGCTGACCACGACGCGGCGATTGGCACGTAGCCGACCGGCGTCGATCGGCTGCGTTGCTCCAGCCGCGGTCCCATGCTGGGAGAATTGGTCGCTTTCTCCCATGCCGAAACTCCACACGATCCGTGCCGGATCCACGCCCAGAATTAGCAACAAATCGTGGACGGCGTTGGCACGCCGCTGCGCCAAGTCGAAATTGTGCGTCTCGCTGCCGCGCACGTCTGCCCACCCGTCGATGCTGACATTCACATCCGGATAGCGCGCGAGATAGTCGGGAATATCGTCGAGTTTGGTTTCCTCCCCAGCGACCGGCAGTTCCTGATCGGTATCGAAGTAAAGGACGACAGGTTCGTGCACATAGTAACCGCGGAAACGCTCCAGCGCCTCGTCGAACGTGCTCGATGCACCTCCGTGCGCCTGCGCGTATTCCGAGCTTCCGACCACCGCTCCGGAACGGATCTGGAACCCCCAGTCCACGCCACCGTATATCGTTTGATTGTCGGTCCCCTTAGCGACCGTCTCGAAATCGAAATCCACATCGAAGCTCATATTGGGGAAGTCCCACAACGAGGCTGGGCCGAAGTCGGTTGGAGAACGCAGCCAGCCGAACTGGTTGTTGCCACCGATCCCAAAGTGCTCGATATAGTTGGGCCCGATCTGACTGCCCCGGGGCGTGGCAGAGGGTAGCGAATCGATGTACCAACCGGCGGGAGCTCCGTCTGTGCCGGTGGTCATCATTTCCATCCGGCCCGCCTCCGTGCCTTGCACACCCGTGTTGACGTCCGTGATGTTGTTCCAGTTCACCGGCATACCCGACGCAGGGTTGCTGGCGCCGCCGACGTCGGTAATGTTGATCGCCTGGATCAAACCTATTTCTGCCGAGTAGGGGCCATTCGGATCGGGATCGAAACGGATGGTTCCCGACATGCCGGGATTGGCGGTCGCAGTCGCCGCCACCGTGGTCATGTTCATGTCGAACGATCCGAGCGGCACCGGCATGGTCTGCGCAAGATTGAACTGCACCGCACGCGGCTCGCCACCCTGTTGGGCGACGTGCGCGAGTTCGTGGGCGAGTAGATGTTCGCCGGCGGGACTGTCCGGTGCGTAGCGGTTCGGTGCAAAGAAGATGTTCGTTCCTACGGTGACTGCATTTGCGCCGAAGCCCGTGGCCAACCGGCCGGCAGTGCTGTCGTCGTGGACGCGGATAACGTCCGTATCGATACCGAAGCGAGTCTGTGCCTCCTGCTGCCATCGATCAGGAAGCACTTTACCGCCGGTGGCGTTGCGGGCGATCGCTGCGGCTTGCGAAGAAGAGGTCGATGCCAGCGAAGTAGAAGGACCGGCAGCAGAGTCGATATGATTCGAATGCCGCCAATCTCCAGCAGCGCGATCTGCCGCAGACTCGGCGATCCCGTCGCCTCGCTGCGGTATCGTGCTGGCGCGTACTCTCGCCGCACGCGCAAAACGTGGAACACCCGCAGGCTGTCCGGCGAAATTGCGTGCGGCGGAATGACCCTGACTTTTGGCCGTAGTCGAGGTCCGCGCGGTATGCCCTGTCGCTCTGTTCGCCATCTCAACCTCCGCTTCGCTATCGCTTTGCCTAATCCATGTCCGCCGGACTGGTCCACATCACACGGCACCCATCCTTGGGCCGTCCATGCTGCTAGTCGAGACTCAGCGAGCGAGTCCAGCAGGAATGTGCCGACCCAGCTTGCGGTATTCGCCCGCGAGTCCCCTCACGATATCGTTGTAGACCAGCGGACGCGCCTGTGCGTGCGCGGTGGCAGCCGCGGCCAACACTGCATTTCGAATATGTCCGCCCGCCAGATCCGCGGTTGCCGCGAGCTCGTTGAGCTCGGCCGTCGACAAGCCGTGCTTCCCACCCAGGTGCGCGACCCACAACGCCCGTCGCTCCGCCGGTCCCGGCAACGGAAAATCGATGATCGCGTCGAGGCGGCGGAGAACGCAGCATCGAAGCGAGCGCGGCTGTTCGAAGTGAGGATCGCGATGCCATCGAAGGTTTCGATCCGCTGCAGCAGGTAGTTGGTCTGTGCATTGGCGAAGCGGTCGTTGGAATCCTTCACGTCGGTGCGCTTGCCGAACAGCGAGTCGGCCTCATCGAACAGCAAGCCGACTCGGCGTGCTCGGCGCGGGCGATGAGTTGCGCGAGATTTTTCTCGGTCTCGCCGATGTATTTGCTGGTGACAGCCGCAAGATCGACGCGATAGAGTGGGAATGCCGAGCTGCGTGGCGAGCCAGCTCGCCGCCAGCGTCTTGCCGGTCCCGGATGGGCCGACGAACAGAGCGCGCACGCCGGGATGGTAGCGCGTAATCGCCGCCGGGCCCAGCGTATCGGTAAGCGTGTCACGGGCGCGACAGCGCGCGGCGAGCGCATCGAGATCTCCACGCAGCGCTGCCGGTACGACCAATGCGTCGTCGTGCACGAGTTCGGTCATCGGCTGCGCGAGTGCACCCAACCCCTGCCCTTCAGCGACCCGTGCCGCGGCAACAATGTCTGCGTGGCCGAGCTGAGTACGACCTTCGATCAGGGCCATGTGCCGTGCGACCCGTGCCAGTTCGCCGATTCGTCCGCTCGAGTGCCGGTGCTCCCGCGCGAGGCTGCGCGCGAGTTCCGGGTCATCCAATGCGTCCTGCCACAGGGCTTCTCGTTCGAGGCTTCCAGGCGTCGTTACACGCCAGGACAATGCCGCCTCCCCTTGCGCTTCGAGCGTGCCGTCCGGGCCGCACACGACCGCCAAAGGCCCGCGGTAGCCAGGAATGGGCGGCAGTTTGCGATGCTCACCCGGCGCAAGCTCGACGCACATCACCGGCAGCAAACCTCGCAGGAACAACCATGGACCGAGCGCTGCGAGGCGATCGGTCTCGATGAACGCCGCACGCCGTCTCAGTTCGGCAGCGAGGACGCACGCGGCGGCGCGAGCTTCGACGGTCGAGCCGCAGCGGATCACCAGTGCGCGTGAAGGCGCTGCCGTCAGCGCCTTCGCGTGTCGCCCTGCCTCGCTCAACGTCGAAGGCGGAAGTGCGGTCTGCGGCATATTACCCAGGCCAATGCAGATCCCAGACCAGTCGTACTCGATGCCTTGCAACGCCAACGCGATCGGGACGGGCAGCGCCATCGAGCGCTCGGGCAGAGGGCTTTCGCCATTTAGTGTGAGGACCCCGGCGCGTTCCGCAGCGCCTGCCGCTAGCGTCTGCAGTGCTGCGGGACAATCGGGAAGATCCGCCAGCAGCCTCGCGAGGAGTCCGAGGGTAGGACGCGAACCCCCCACAGGCGCCTGCAGATAGGCAAGCGCTCGTCCAGCCATCAGATCGTCTTCGACGGCGGCTGCCAGTGCGACAGCGAGCAATTCGGCGAGCGTCATCCCCAACTCGCGTGCCAAAGCCAAAAAGGGGCACATCCGATACTCGTGGCCGCGCCAGATATTCAGGCAGTCGTGTGCCAACTCTCACCGGCCGGTGCAACCGCGGCAAGATGCTCACGCAGATACTGCACTTCTAGCGAAGCGTCATCGTCCGTTGCTTGCTGTGCGACGGAGGCGGCAGCAGCCAGCGACTGCGACGCCAGATCATGCGTCTGCGTGCTTCGCGCCGCGCGGCACCGAGCGAATGGTGTTATGCGGGGCCCATCCCTCCTCCGGCTGCACCTCTGGACCTTCTGACATGACGGGACCGAGTGCGTGTGCGCCGTGCATCCAATTGTGACCTCTCCTAGCTTTGGTAGCGGAAGGTCACGACACGCTGGAACCACGGCACCCAACCGGGATCGATATCCAGTCCCGCACGGCGCACGCTCAGTTCAGCTAGACCGATATCGAAACGCACGTCGATATGAGTAGGTGTGACCCTTATCTGCCCCGGGCGCGAGACCAGACGCGACAATCCGATGCCGGGATAGCGCCGCAACCAGCGTCGGCACGCGACCAGCCAGGCGTTGCTGACGAGGCTCGCGCGGTCAGCGATCGACTATGAGCGCCACATCGGTCGCAGCCGCGCGCCGTGCGCGTAGCAGACTGCGCGGACAAACGTCCGTCCACGCGCCGAGCAGGAGTCGACCCGACGTGTCCCACAACGTCGCCCCCGTTGCGCTCTCTGCAAGACGTAGTTCGCCCTCGCCTGTGCAGAGACCCTCGCGCCAGAGCGCCGGCGCGATAAAGCGCGGCGGAACCCGCTTGGCCGGAGATCGCCATGAGGCAAGCGACCAAGCCGGATCGTCGGACGCAACCCGCAACCGGCGCAACGCGCTCGCCAACATTCGGCGGGCGACGTCGAATTGTGTCCAGTCGGGCTGCGCATCCAACCACTCCTGAAACCCAAGGCGTTGCAGAACTGGAATGAGGAAAAGGAGGCCTCCGGCTCGAGTATCGATGCACCGGTCCTCGCACCTCGATGGAATGCGGTATGTCGATCTCGGCAACGGCCGCACCATTGTGTCGCTGCGACGCGGTTGCGTAGCCTCGGGAGGCGCAGCTTGAATCCGCGCTTCGCGGGAATGGCGCAGGCGGCTGAGGCTGGCGTTCCCTTGTTCGCCACGGGAACCGGCAGCGCAACGCGAGCGTCGGAGGTATTCGCCGACTGATCCTGCGTCGCTACTGACCGCGTCTCGACACTCAGCAATGGTGTGCTCCAGCCAACCGCTTTGCCGGCCTGCACCTCCGCCACTCGCAGCAGCGCACGCACCAACACGTAGCGCGGATCGAACGGATCGATAGCAGGCAGCGATGCGATCCGCGGCAGTCTGGACGGAAGCGTATGCAGCACCGACTCGCCGGAGACAGATTTGTGACGCACGGGCGTTGGAATCCGCACGTGGGCGGCCCTTGCCAGTGACACAATGTCGTCGCCGCGCAGCGCGGCTGCCACCTGCTCGATGTACCCCGCACTCGCTAACGCCGCCGCCCATCGAGGCAATGCCACCGGTGCTTCCGGCAGCCCTGCAAGAGAGAACATGATCCTGCGCAGCGCCACGGGTACAGTGCTATGAGGTCGCCAAACAGTAACCGCGAGCGGCCAATACCACGCATCGACGGGACTGCCACTGGCAAGCCGCAACGCAAGCTTCGTATGAGCATCCAGCGCGTCTCGAAACCACACTGCGGGAGCCTGCGCAGCGTTCTCGTCCTCGACGTAGACGCAGGCCGCCGCCATTCGAGCGATGGCGCGCTCGAGCATCAGTGCCAGAGTCTGCGGTGCAGCTTGGGTGTCGATCCGACCTAGCGCGAATCTGCGCACCAGGACAATGCGACCCGCCTCGTCGGGCAGGCTCGCGGTGCGCAGCGCATCTTCCAGCAGGAGGGCGGCGCGGTGAATTGCCCTCTCACTGTCGGCCCGAAGGCGGAGATGGCGGACGAGGCGGATTGGACTGCTCATGCGATCTCTGTATTTGCCAGATTAACTGCTGCTCACGAAAGCAGCCGCAACGGCGCAGCCGTAAAACCGACACTCGCCGGCGCTGCGAACTGCACCCGCGCGGTTTCGTCCAGATCCACCGACGCCGCCGAGGTCTGCAGCACGCGCGCAGAAAGTTCTTGACCGCCGACATCCTCGACCACCGCTCTGGCCACGATCTGGTTGGCACGATAGACCACTGCCTGCATTCCGATGCGCAATTTGCTCACATCCAGGGCCACGAGCGGAATGCGCACCCCGGGGCGTGCAGTCACTGGGCGTGGGATGCGACCGGCGATGATGCGATCGATCGGTGCGTGACTCGCGAGCAGGATGCACATGCGAACCACGTCGTTCACCAGCCCCTGCGCACGCGCTTCGGTATTCGATGCCTGGCTGAACAGCCAATCCGCGTAAGCTTGCATCTGACGGCGATCGACATATCCCAGCTCCGCCCAATGCGGCAGGCTCGCCAGATTGCGCAGGTTCGGCGCGGTGTCGAACTCAGAAAGCTGGGTAGCCCACCCGAGCCGGATCGCCGGCGGTACACCCGAGAACTCGGCGTAGAGACAAGCACATATCTCGGAGAAAGTCTGATAGAAGTTTGCAGCGCGCTTTGCGACAGCGCTGCTGCCGTGCTCGCCCGAGATGAGATCGCCCAGGGACACCACCTGCACTGCTTGTTGGAAGGCGCCCTGCCATGTGAGCGAAGAGAGTCGCACCGGATCGATCTGCAGCGCCACGCTACGCGCAACGTTCACGGTCTGGCTCTGTTTCAACGTAATGTTCGCTATGGCGCCGGCCAGCCCTTTTGAACTGATGTTAAGCATCGGCGCGGCCGCCGCAATCTGCGTGCGCAACTGCGTGGTCTGCACCGCCTTCACCAGCGAGCCCACTTTGCTGAGGCCATCGAACCAGGTTGAACCCTGCCCGAACCAGGCAGCCGGCGCATCGCGCACAACCACCAGCATTGCGTTGAGTTCGTCCGGAATATCTGGATGCTCGCGCAAGCAGGCAGGCACCGGCGGATCGATCAGGCTGGGATCGAGATTTCGCACCGGCGGTGTCATCAGGTTATCGGCATCGCGCGGCCGGATATAGGCGAGAAAGCGCACTTCGCTGGCGAGCACCGCAGCGCGGCGCGCGTTGATTGCATCCAGCCGCGCTTGTTCTTCCGCTATCAGCGCTCGCGTCACGGCTACGTCATGTCGGGCCTGCGCCAGTTTCTGACCCCAGGCAGCCTCGCTGGCAAGCGCCGAGTTGTAGTCGGATCGCAGCACGGTCAGCGCTTGCTGGCAGGCCGCGATTGCATCCCGGAACAGCCTCACCCTTCCCTCGATTTGCCGCAGCAGGGCCACGGATGCATCCGACGTATCGGTCGCATCCGAGAAGTGAGTGGATTCGTCGGGATCGAAGTCGTGAGCTGGCGGCTGCAGCATCAACGAGAGCAGGTTGGTCCGCTTTGCGACGTCCAGGAAATCCGTGAACGGAAGGCGCCGGGCGGTCTTGGTTGCCGCATCGTCGCCTAGGAATGGATCGTCCTTCGCACCGAAAACCTGCAGACCGGCGAACAGACCAGAGGTTTCACCCGGCGTGTTGGCATCGCTGCGGTCCTCATCGCGCAGCGTATCGGCCAGCATCAGCAAGCGATTCACCCCATCCTGCCGCGAGGCGCTCGAGTAGTCGCGCGCCTCCTGCGCCTTGGGCTGCGCCAGACGCTCCGCGATGCTGGCCGTGCGGATGGAGACGTTGCCCACCAATGGATTTGCGTTCCCGATATCGATCGGCGTGTAGGTCGGCTGCTTTACGATCGGCCCGATGCCGGTATCGAGCTGGAGATTCGCGAACTGCGAACCGGACAACTTGAGCATCGCTGCTGCCCGCTTCCAACTTGGCAACCGCCTCCGATTCCCGAAATCGCTCCGACCTTTCCGCCGATGCTGACGCTCAGAGCACGCGGACTGATCGCCGCGTCGCTTGACGCTGCACGCTCTGCCACAGTCGGCAGCGCTTTGCTGCCGATCGTCGCGGCTCCGCCCTTCAAGTCATTGAAGAACGTGGAAATCTGCTGCTGGGAGGCCACCGCAGTTTCCGCTTCCGCAATGCCGGCAAGCGTTGGAGAGACTGCCAGCCGTGTCGCGGCTGTGGTGTTGAGAACCAGTTGCCGCAGGCGATAGACATCCGTCTGGACTTTGACGAAACCAAAGTCGATCAAATCGTCGACGCGGTTGGTGCGTGAGGTGAGGTAGTCGATAAAACCCTTCAAGCCGCGCGCCGCGAGTTGTCCCTGTTCATGCGTCGAGAGTGAATTCAGGGCACCGCTCGCGACGAGGTTCTGGATCACACTGCTGACACCTGCAGCGGGCGGTGCGGCGGCACCTGCAGGCGCATTGACCAGATCGAAGCTCGGTTCGAAGGGCGCCCACAAGCGCATTGGGCGTGAGGAAGGCCCACGTGTAATCCCCGTGCTGCACGGCTCCCGCGGGGAGCGTCGCTCCGAACCAGACATTTTCGGTGCCACCCGCCAATCGACCGCTGAGGCCATAAGCAGCCCGGCCATCGAACAAAGTGAATGCCATGCCGGTAATGCTTTGTCCAGCGAGTCCGACGCTGTCCGCGGGAACGGCCAGCCGAACCCATTCGCCCAGTGGAGGAAGGTCGCCCATTCGCAGGCGCGACGCAGTCCCGTCCGTGCCCCAAGCGATACTGTTCACACCCCAGTATGCGCGATGCTCCCAACTCCCGGACAGCCATTGCAGCATCAAGGTCTGCGGCGGGATTGTCCGGGTCCAGATAAACCCAGGCGTAGAGCGAGTCGCCCGCGCGGGCGTAATGGTGGCCGTGGCAGAATCGAAGAAGTGCTGGTGCAGGCCCGGCATCAGCGTAGCGCGATGTCCGCTGCTGACCGGCGGCGGACCCCACGGGGCGAAACTCTCCGTCTCCAGAGCATCGGGATCGTCCGCGATGTCGGGCACCGCGGGCGGCTGTGGCGTCGATCGCCTGGCGCAGTGTCGCCTCAGTCAGGCGCAATCCTTGACGAGCACCGAGCGCACGGCTGCGTTCGAGCAGATAACCATCGAGAGTTTGCTGGAACAGCGGATCGATGGTCTCGGTCAGCAGCAGTCGCGGCTCCCAGGAAGCCTGGCTCACCGGCACCAACACCCGCACGCGTTCGCCGAGAGAGAAATCGAGCGGTGCGAGCGGCGCGGCTTCGCGCACAGCGAGATCGAGTTGCTCCAACGGTACCGGTACCGCATCCAGATCGAAGCCGCCGGGGAAAAAACCGCTCGAATGAGTGGCCAAATCGAAGACGTTGGTCGGCAACAAGCCGCACGGCGGCAGGCGGCCGAAGGATTGCGCGAGCATATTCGCGGCCGGTGCGGGATCGCCGAGATCCGCGATCTGACCTGCGAGCTGCTCGATCTGCGCCTGCCACAGCGCACTCAACCGCGGACGCGGCGCGAGTATAAGTTCGCCGCCGGCCTGCGTACCTAGCTGCAGCCGGCTCACCCGCGCACGACCGCCGACCGGCGACGGCCGGGCCATCGCTGAAGCTGGGCACGTATTGCGCGTCGACGCCGATCAAGGCGATCGGCACGCCGAACTCTTCCCACGGCAGCGTCTGACTCCCGTCGAGGCTGCGCTCGGCATCGAAGATCGTATAAGCGAGCGCGTTGCGAAAGCGCGGGCCTGCGGCCGGCAGCGCACGCCATTCGTCGGGCCAGACGTACCAGAGCAGCCGCACGGCGTCGGCGAGACGCCAATCCTCGTAGCTGACGTTGCCCTCGGCGCAACCGCAGCGATCGCAGGGATCGAGCGGATCGATGTCGGACACGTCGAGTGCCGCGGGTTGCAACACCAGAACGCCGGCGAGAGGCAATGCGGCAGCGTTGGTCGTCAGCAGCTCGCCCAGACTCGGGCCGATCGCGCGGGCGCGCAGCGATCCGGTCTCGCTGTCATCTGCGCTCCCGCCCCCGCCTTCGAACACCGCTGGCGGTGCGACGACCGGCAGGCCATAGAAGTCGAACTCGATCGCACGCGCCAGCCATACGTCTTCGCCACTCGCAGCGAGTCCTCGGCCTGCCGAAATATGCACACGCACCTGCGCGCGCGTGCCCGCCTCACTCGGCGGCGTAACGGCGTAGCCAACCTCCAGACCGTTCACGATTCCAGGTGTGAAGGTCTGACCGCGCAGGACGATGTGCCCCGCAGCCCAGTGGCTGCGAGCGTCGAGTGTCGGCGCCGTGAGCGCGCGTCCTGGGAAAAGATTCGGCCGCCGCAGCCAGACAGTGGCCGCCTCGTTCGCATCCGACTGGTGAGAGCTGCAGGATCTGCTCGCCCGGGAGCGCGGTAGTGATCGGCGTGGTGCTCACGATTAGGCTCCTTGGTCAGATGCAACTTAGATCGACCGTACTGACTGGCCCCATCACTGCTTACTTGCTTTCGGCGTCGCCGGCTGCGCTCTCGGCTGGCATTGTCACGGCTTGTTCCCGCTTGGCGTTGCGGTTGTCTTGGCCGCAGGGGCTTTGGGGACTGCGCGCTTCGGCGTAGGCGCGCTGTCTTTGGTAGCACCGCGGGTTGCACGGTTCTCGCGACGCCCGCAACTGGCGTCACTGTGCTGCCCAGGCGCGGAGTCACAACGGTACCGGCACAGGAGTAACTCTGGTGACCGAAACATTCGTGAGCACCACGTTCGCGCCAGTGAGCGTGGCGGCGATGCTCGGGAGGTTTGCGACGGGCGCCGTCGCCGCGGCGCCGTCCAGCTGCCTTCCAGTCCGAGGCGTTGGCGATCGCCTGCAAGGCGGCAGGAGCGGAAGCGACATTGGTGGAGGTATCGATCTTCGTGAAGCCGGCGCCGACATTGCTTGCAGTGAGAGTTGCCGCAGCTTTCAGCGCGCCCGCCTGGTCCAAAGTGGTCGTGCGGCTGAGCTCGCCAAGAGCAGCCGCAGTCAAGCTCGGAGAGTCGACGAAGCGCGGCGAGGCAAGCAGCTTCTGCACCTCCAACTGCGCGGCCGGCGTTGCACGCACGAGAACGTTGTTGAAGTTCGTCGCTCAATCCGAGCAGGTTGAGCCGGTTCACGAGCGCCGCGTTGAGCGGCTCGGTACCGGCAAAGCGCACGGCGGCACCGGCCAGGTCCTCGCGGTAGGCGATGTTGCGCCGACGCACGTACCAGAGGCTGGGCAACTGCGCGAGGCGCTGCCACTCCGCGTCCGACGGGCTGGTCGGGTCGAGCGGAGCGACGATGGGGCGCGGCAGGCGCAGGCGCTGCAGGATCTCCAGCGGCTTGCGGGCAGCGACCAGGTTGGGCGCGGCCGGCGCCACCGCGCGGGTGAGCGTCGTCAGGCGCGCGACGACCGCGCGCCACTCGTTGCGCGGCACCGGCGCGAGGAACAGGACCGAGGTGGATGCGAGAGTGTCTCGGCCGCAGCAGTCAGATCGATGCCCGGCAGCGCGAGCGACTCCTCCACCAGCGCCGGCAGCTCGTCCTCCGGAATGATGGCGAACTCGACGGCGATCTCAGCCGGGAAATAGCTCTGGGTAAAGTCGGCCGGGTTGATCGTTCCCGGCGGCAAGCGGGCCGGCCGGCGGCAACGCCGGGAAATACGACGCGGCCGCGAAGCTGCGGCCGTGGTCGGTCTGGATAACATCGGCGAGATGGCCCTGGTGCTGCAGCAGATGCGCAAGCCGCAGCGCACGCGGCGCGAAGCCCAGGCCCGGAAGATCGGCTCGATCGGCCCCAGCTCGCGCCGAACCATCGGCGCGTCGAGCCAGACCAAGGTGTTGTTCGACAGCGCGATCATCGCGAGCGGCAGGACATTGGCCGAGACGCCACGGTCGGTGCCGTCGACGAAGATCGCGCGGGCCGCCCGGCCGCGACGCGCATCCAGAGCATCGGCGGCGCCGTCGTCCTGCCAGGGCACCAGCACGACAGCGGTGGCTTCGATCACATCGCCGTCCTCGACCGTGCGCTGTCCGGTGATCGACGTCGGATAGGCGCCGATGGGATTGGCAGTGAACTCGACCGGCCGCAAGGCGAGCACGAACAGCCCGGTGCGGCTGCGCAACGGCGGCTGGGGCAGCTTGCCCGAGGCCGAACTTCGCCGTGTACTGCTCCGCGCGCGGGATGTCGGCCAAGCCGCACGGTCAGGTCGGATGCGAGCAGCACCAGCTCTCCCGAAGGCGTGATGCCGTGGCCCGCGCCGATGACCAGGCTCTGCGGCTGGGCGCCTTCTTGATCGTCAGCCCTTCCGCTACACCGCTGCCCGCCGCTTGTCCCAGATCGGCTTCGCGCGTGAGGAAGTACTGCTGCTCGCGGATGAGGTCGCGCGCAGCGAGGAAACGACCATCGAACCAGCGCGGACGCTGGCGGCGATCGTCCTCGACCAGGACACCGGCGTTGCGCAAAGAGGCGACATCCTCCGGAGCGATCTGTATTCGGTTGCTGCCCTGGTGTGAGGTTGATCACGGCGTTCTCCAAGAGTAAGAACTAAGCACCGAGCCAGCGCATGAGCAATCCCGTCGAAGGGACCAGGCGGCGCGGCCAGTTGTCGACCAGGACTGCCATACCGCTGCGTTGCGGGGGTTGTCCGTGGTCGACGGGAATGAGCACACGCGCAAGAAAGATCGCGGTCGTGTCGATATCGCGCGGATGTTCCGGCAACGGGGCGAGCTGTCCTTCCTGGCTGCTGCGGCCGCTCGCGACCCAGGCGTTCAGCACCGCGTCCTGCAGTGCCGAACGGCGAGCGGCGAGATCCGCAATGGCTGCCAGATCAGGGCCCGGATCGGGCAGGCCGCTGAATCGTCGTCCAGAGCGTCGCGCGCCACCAGCAGAAGCTCGTATGCATCTCGCAGCCGTGAAGTCGCAACGGCGTCCAACGCATCGAACGGGCCGGTTGCAAAGCTGGGCGTGAGACCTTGTTCACAGGCGACGAAGCGCAGGAACACATCGGCCACGATTGCGCGAGCAGGCACAGCTGGAATGTCACCGGTGCCTGCCTCGGCCTGAATACGCGCCGACAGGAAACGCGTCAGGTTGTCATAGGTTCCACGCCGCAGCGTATCGCCGCCATCCGCCGCCAGGCTCGCATCGAACCAGCGTTGCAGTCGCAGACATGCTGGCCGAGGCACCTCGACCAGTCGTCCCAACCGGTCCACAGCGAGGCCAGGCTCGACGCGGATTTCTTCCGGCGTGCCGGTGGTCGTGTTCTCCGGTGGTGCGCCACCCGCAAACCAGCCAGCGTGCCGCCGCCGGAGATGAACGCGATGGCTTGCGCGAGGCGTCCGCGGTGATAGGTCTGCTCATCGCTGAAATCCTGCGCGTCCAACAGCATGCCGGTCGCGTAGAACGGCCGCTGCGGCTGCGGACGTGCATACAGCGGATCGGCTTCGGGAAGGCGGGTGACTGCGCTCATTTCGGCTTACTCCGTTTGGTCGCGTTTGGGCGCTGGGCTGCTGGGTGTGATGCACCTTCGGCGCGAGCGGTGTGGGCGATACGCGGCAGACACTACGGGCGTGAGATAGGGTGGACGTGAGCAGTGGGGTACGGGCGTCAGCGTCGAGCGAGCGTAGGCGTCGGCGAGGAGTGGTCCGGGCACAGGGCCCGTCGGATCCGAATCGTCGCGTCCAGCGAATCGGCGTCGGGGAACGTGATCACCAACTGTCTGCACCGTGACCTCCGCGATATCTGGCTTGCTTCGGTTGCCTGCGCTGTCGATCACCTCGAGCTGGAACCGATGCACGCCGATGGCCAGGCCCGGCATCGACCGCAATGACGGGAACGTGTCGTCGTGATCGGTTTGCCGATGCTGAAGCCGCCATGTCGCGTCAAATCCGATACGTTCTGCGCCGATGTCTGCTCAACCCAGGTTGCTGGGTCCCAGGTAGGTCCATACGTACTGCACCACCTTGCCGCCGCCGACATCGAAGGACTTGGAGCCGTCCAGGTTGAAGCTCGCGCCGAAGGTCACGACCTTCGGCGCATTCAGCACTGCAGTCGGCGCCGACTGATCGGCGACGATGACCTCCACATCGTCGGGCTGCGGACTTGTTGCCCGAGTCGTCGACCACGATCAGGCGGAAGCGGTGACGGCCCAGTGGCAGCGGCTGTCGGGGCTGACCGTGACCTCGATGGTCGGGGTATCGGTCGTGATGTCGGTGTTGATCACGAAAACAGCCATGGCGATCTCTTCTTTCGAGTGGGCTTCAGGTTTGCGGCAACCGCCGCCAGATGTAACTCCGAAGACTGCGGCCGGGTGCGGCATGCGAGCGGCTGCCGTCCAAGTCGAAAGATGTGCCGAACGGTTCGATCCGTCGTCACCCGCGTCTGCAACCGGCGCCGCGATCGGAGCGGGTGCTGCGGCGCCGGCCATGCGCGGATCGAGCGAGACGGGACCGATGACGAAGTCCTGCGCCGAGGCTGCTCACGTCGGCGCGCGCCGGCTGTCGGTATCTGCGGCGGGCCCAGGTAGGTATCGACGCCGATCAGGCTCGCGATGCCGACCAGGAACGGCCAGGTCGCACTCACGACTTGCGTGGCGACGTGCGCGGGCGCTTCCAGCTCCACCACCCGGCGCAGCAGCGCCCAGATCCTGCGGACTCACGCTCTGGTGCACCAACACGGTGGCGCGGTTGGCAAGTTGGTCGAGAAATGCGACGACATCCGCATTTTCCTGCGCGGTCGCGACGTCGGCACGGAACAGCGCCAGCAGCTCCACGCTGGTCTGCTCGCCCAGCGTGAGGGTATCGCCGACGACCGAGTTGCCGCTCACGATGCAGGCCGGGCAACAGCGGATCGTGCTCGCTCATTGAGATCGACGCCGAGCAGCGTGGCGAGGATGCGGCGCAGGCGGAAATCCTCCAGCACGATGATCTCGCCGCCGCGCACGCCGCCTCCGCTGGCGATGTCCAGCGCGAGCTGCAAGCCGGCTTTGGTGCCGTGCAGACGCGACAGATAAGGTGCGGCGGCGAGCCAAGCGCGACGCCGATCCTGCGGCAGTGCCGGATCGAAGGCAACGCCGATCCATGCCACCGAGCCAGTCGAGATGTTCTTCCGGCGCCGCACACCGGATCGGTGAGCAGGTGCGCCGACGCAATGCGGTCTTCGAGCGGCGTGAGCAGACCCTCGAAGTTGCTCAGCGTCCGTTCCAGGAAATCCGCCGGCGTGGCACGCGGTCGATACACGCCGATGCCGTCGGTCTCGGCCTGCGAGACGCCATGCGCGCGCGCTGACCACATCGCGCAGCAGCCATGTCTCGCGCCGGGCTTTCGACTTCGACCTGCACGACTTCGCCGAGCGCGAGACCGGTCAACTGAAGACGGGCGCGCAGAGCAGGCGTCGGCGTCGCCCCGGCGTCGAGCGCAGCGCCGAACGTCGGTTCGATCGTGGCGAGCAGTTCGCCGGGCGCTGCGGCTGGCGCGCCGAACACGCTCTCGCGATACAGCCGCGGCAGATACTGATCGCGATAGGAGAAGCGGCTGGCATACGCGCGCAGCGCGGCGATCTGCGGGCCGACGCGTCCGTCGCCGGACAGCTCCGCGCGTACCCAAAGGTAACGTCCGACCAGGCTGCGAACTCGCCGACGCGGATTCTGAATCAGCACCGAGAGCAGACCGGCGCGAGCAGATGCCGGGTGCCCACGGTGCCAGCCCAGGATGATTGGGCAACTCGGAGGGCGCGTGCTCCCACGCGGCACGCGGCTGCCTGCGGCTCGCGCTCGCCGGGCGATTCGCCGAAATAATGCGGCAGCCAGGCCTCGACATCCGTGCATCGCGGCGGGACCGGTTCCGCTGGTGGCGGCGAGCCAGACGATGAAACCGGTGCGAGCGGGCAACTGTGCTTCGGCGTACAACCGGTGCCAGACGGTGTGCAGCGATCCGCTGTCGATCAGGAGCGCATTGCTCGCCGTGAAGCTGCGTGCCTCGCCCGGCGCGCGAAATTGGAGATCGAAAGGCGGAACAGAGGTTCGGAGCCGCGCACTCCTCCGCGATCTCAACGGGGTAGTGGGGCGGCCCTGCGAGGCGATGAGCGAACGGCGCTTCGAGGGCGTTCGCGGCGAGCGGGTAGATCTCCCCGCTCGGTACCACAATGCCGATTTTCATCGGCCGCCGCGAGATCGAAGGCGGGCGCATCGCGGCGGCCCGGCACGCGCACGCGCGATGCGCTCGGCATCCAGCCAGTCGAGCGCATAGGCATAGCGCGCGCCGATCAGCGCGAAGCGCGCTCTGCAGACGCTCCGCCGCATATCGACAGCGGCGCAGCCGCGCTTCGCCATCACCGACCCAGGACAGCAGGGCGAGCCCGCCTTGGCGGATCGCTGGCCAGCGCGACCGGGCTCTCGCCAGACGGGCCAGCTCAAGATCGGCAAGGACACGCAGCTCGGGCGGATGACAGTTCTCCGGATCGGGCCGGAACACGGTGCCGGCATAGTCACGAACGGTCCGAGCGGCAGCGGCGAGCCGGTCAGGCGCGCGAGCCGTCCGCTGGCGCGCTCCAGCGCCCACACGCCCCCGCTTGGATGCGCCGCGAGCCGCCAAGGCACGAAGCCCGGCAGCGGCAACGTGACATCGGCCCAGCGACTGCGCAGATCATGCATGCGAATGCGAATCGGGCATCGCGCAGTAGAGCACGCCATCGAAGCCGACCACAGATCGGTGGGCGCCGCGCCAAGGGCAAGGGTGATCGCTCGCTCGGGCAGGTAGCTGCGGGCGACCACCGCGCTGGCCGCATCGTTCCAGTACGCCACGGCACCCTGCGTATCCACGGCGCGCGGAATGCGCTCCAGCGCGCTGCCCGCAGCTGCGAGCGCGGCAGCCGGCGTCGGCGGGCGGCGGCAGACTGCGCTCGCTCGCCAGCCGCAGCACGCGGCACTGCGCGTCCCACACGGCGTGGGAGTGCGCGCGCCAGTGACGCGCATCGCCGAGCAGCCAGAAGCGCAGGCCGTTGGCGTCCATCAGCAGAGTTCCGGCACGACCGGCACCGCCACTGCATTGGCGTCGGCAAAGGGGTTGGGCAGCGCGCTGAGGCTGTCCGGTGCAGCCGGGCCATCGGCCACGATCACGCGACAGCAGCTCGGGCAGCTGCCAGGCGGTGAGCGGCAGGCGTTTGCGTGCCGTCGGCGGTGTTGCGGGAAGCAGACGCCAGTTGTCGCCCTCGGCGAAGCTCGCGCGCTCGAACAGATTGAGGCCGGATACCTCGAGTACGCCGGCGACCCGCGAAATCTCGACTTCCAGCTCGCGCTCGCGCACCGCGCGACCCAGCGGCCAACCCTTGCGCGTCCGGGCCGCCCGGCGGCAGCGGCCACAGCAATCGACGCAGCGCCTTGCGCACTTCGAACAGCACGCTGTCGCGCGCGTAGCCGTCGCGGATCGTCACACCCACCGCGAGACCGAGCGCAACGTATTCGCAGCCGATCACGTACAGCTCGCAGGCAAGCGGCATTCGCGTCCCGAAGCTAGGCATGCACCTTTTCGATGAAGGGCCGATCGGGACGCGGATTGCGTCCCCGGTGCCGGCCGGATCGAAGGCCGCCGCGGGCAAGCGCCATCACGCTCACGACACCGGGCACTTCGAAGCGCCGGTCGCGCGGCTTGAAGCGCGGCAACACCTCGACGCGGCCGACCTCTGTCGCCGGCGTCTCCAACGCGAGCGGCTGATAGTCGTCGGCGGTAACGGCGCGGTCGCGGTGGCGCAAAAACGCGGGAATACGCCGCTCCGCGACGGCGAAGCTCTCGGCGTCCGCGCCGCCGTCCGTCGGCAGGGGCTGCAGCACTTTCATCGCGGGTGCGGACGGCCGTCGATCCGCGTCGCGGTGATCGCGCTGAGGCTGCCGGCCGGCAGGTTACCCGCGACGCCGCCGCCGAAGCGTCCATAGGCCAGCCGAATGCGCATCTGCGCCTCGGGCACGCGTCCACGCACGCCATCGCCAAAACGGATAGTGCCGGCCTCGCTGTCCAACTCGAAAGCCGATGCGCTGCGCGCGACCTGCGGATCGCTGCTGATCGCGGCGAGATCGTCCACGCGCGACCAGACTCGATATCCCAGACCAGGCTCTTCGACTTCGATGCGCAGAGTGTCGGCATCGCACGAGGACTGCGGCAACTGGAAGCGTCTGGTCGGCCGCGCCAGTCGAAACACCCAGGACGCGCCCGGCCAGCGTGACGCGCTGGTCGATCTGCACGGCATTGATGCCGACCCAGGACAGCGCGCAGGCTCTCGACCGGCTTGTCCGGCTGCGGCCGCAGACGCAGCCATGCAAGCAGCCGCGAAGCCTTGTCCGTGTCGTCCAGCCGCGGCGGAGAATCACCAACACCGGCGCCGGGATTCACGTCGACATCGTTGAGTCGGCGCCCACATCAGCGATTCGTCCGGCAGCGCCAGCCGCAGCACGCCGGGCCGGGTCAGCGCTTCCGTGGTGTCGGTGCCAGCCTGTGGTGTCAGCGTGAGATAGTCGGTGGCGCCTCCGGCCCCGCGCGTCGTGATCTCCCACATCGCCGGAATCGGAACGCGCGGGTTGGCCGCATCGATGAAGTCGTCGAATTGCTCCGGGCAGCGTCAACGCCGGCACAAAGCCGAACGACAGCAGCGCCGGCGCGCCGGTATCGCCGCCGCCCAACGCCTGCAGCACCTGGCCATTCACGCTCGGCTGTTGCAGAGGCTGCGCTGCTTTGGGCGCGAGCAGCGCGATCCACAGTGCTCGATCCGCCGAGAGCGCGAACACGTCGATGCCGCCCGGTTCGGCCCGGCCACCATCGAAGATCGGTGTCGTCTCGTAGCCCTTCGCGTCAGCGAGCTTGTGCACCGACTTGAGGCCCTCGATGACATCGGCCATGTCGGCAGTCTCGGCATCGCTCAATGCGCGCTTGTAGTAGACCTCCGCGCTGACCGGGAGGACAGTCGTCTCGGTGAGCGTTTCGAATGGCACCGGTCCGGCGATGCGGGCACCCGGTGCGAGGCTGCTGACTGTCAACTCGGTGTCTCTGCGCGTACGCAAGGCCGACGATACCCGTCGCCGGCAGCGCGGGTTTGAGTTGCTGTCCCAGGAGCTTGAGAAAGACAAGCCGCTGGCGCTCGGGAATCAGGTTCGCACGATACAACAGCGCATCGCCCAGCCACGCGAAGAGTTCGATGAGCGTGCGGCCAGGATCCCCCAGTCGCGGGTTGGTCCACTCCGGCGTATGGGCCGGAATGCGGGCCAGCATCTCTTCGACGAGATCGTCGAAGCGGCGGTCGTCCAGGCTCGGAGGAAGAATCGGCATGAGCTGGATCCTGCGTTCAGCTCTCGAGCTGCAAAGTGAGCCCCATCTGCATCGGTGCGCCGGTGCGCGCCAATCGATAGGCGATGTCGACCCGCACGTGGCTGGGTTCTCCGGCAACCTCCCACACCTCGACCTGATCGAGCAGGATGCGGCGTTCCCAGCGTTCGAGCGCTTCGCGCACCAGGGCGCGGATGCGGCTTCGGGTAGCCAGCGTATTCGGCTCGTTCAATAGCGCGTCGAGCCCGCCGCCGAAATCCGGCCGCATGAGCTGTTCGCCGGGGCGGGTCGACAGGATCACGCGAATCAATTGACGCACGCTGTCCTCCAACGTCGGATAGTCGAGACAACCGGTCTCGTCCGGTATCGCGAACAGCGGCCAGCCAAGTAATGGGCGCACCACGGCGTCCACTTCATTTGCCTCCGATCTTGGGGAACGGGATGCAGATCTTGATGAACAACATCCAGCGGAAGAACAGGTCGAACAGCGAAAGGAAAATGTTCAGCACGATAAACGCGCACAACGTGATGATCGGAATGCTGAAACTGCAGATCCAGCCGAGCGTAAGCTGGTTGTCCTTGAGCTTCCCGCTCATCATGTCCTTCGGACTTCCGCCCAGAATGTTCTGGAGCTGCGGGGGGAGGACGAAAGAGACGTTTGGCTTGAGCGACTTCAACAGATTGCGATCGCTCAAGTCCGGCAGCGCAATCTGAACGGGGTCCCCACCGCTCTCGTACCATGGCGCAATGACGAAAGCCTCGCTGTAGTCGCTCCAGACCGTGCGCGGCGGGCACACCCCGTCGGCCTTCAACCGCACGAAGGCTCGTAGAACGTAACGCGCATCCGGCTCGTCGAAACGCCCCGGACGGCCCTTCACCGCGGCAAAGCGCGCCTGCATCGACTGCGACATCGCGTTCGCCAACTGGGCGCGCTTGGATTGCGTGAGCGCGGGCCAGCTCCTGGGCATCTCGAGCGGATCCGCATCCGGATCGCGTTCGAGCAGTACGCGATCGCGCTCTTCAAGAACGTACCGGCACTGACGGTGCGTGCGATCAACTCGCCCGGTCTGATTACATAGTCGAGCGTAATTCCCTCGAGTGCCGCGAACAAAGCCTGGCTCTTCGGGCCGGAGCCGAAGGCGTCCAGCTCGATCGACACCTGACGCAGCAGAAGGACGAACTGATGCAGCGCTGCGCTCTCGCCTGAAGCATTGCGCTCGCTAACGATGGTCGAGAACAGACTTGCGTTCATCGTGGTGTCCGAACCAGAGACTTTGCCTTGTGGCGGCTGGTCACCCGGCTGCTCGATCGCCTCGAACCAATTGCCATCGAACATCTCGCCCGGATGCGGAAAGTTATACGCCATGCCACGCAGGGGTTGCATGAGGTGGTCGTTGAAGGCCTGACTATCCGCGCCGAATCCTTCGAACGCCGCCGCCGTGTCGGGCGGGCTGCTCGCGAGTTCGCTGCTGGAGGTCTGCACCACGCCGTAGAACAGTGTGCGTCCGGCCTGAGTGCATACATCCGGCGGCGCAACGAACATCGGGATGACGTGCTCGTTGAGTATCGCTGCGTCGCTCCGCGCGGAGAGCGCGGCCAGTGCGCGGTCGATCTGCGGTTGTCTAGTCGCGCGTCGGGCCATGCGAACGACCGGCAGCGGGTCGGCCTGCGCGTCTCCCAGTCGATCCACCGATAGCCAACCGCGCAGCCGGCCGCCGCCTCGCATCCAACCCTCGAGATACTTGTTTCCTTGAGAGTCGGTACGCAATCGGCGCAGGACCATCCCGGCCGCGTCCACCTTGGTCGGGTCGATGCGCGGCTTACCCGGGTAGTCGCACCAGGCTTCGAGCAGCGCGAGATGGAACTGCCGCTGGATCGGCTGAAACAGTTTGAGAGTCTGATCTGCGGTACGCGCGCCAGCGAGACTGTCCAGACAAGCCAGCACGACCGCTGGCGGTGCGAAAATCCTCCAGCACCGCTTCGACGAAATCCTCATCGCTCCGCTGCAGGATCAGAGGCGCGCTCCCCGATGCCATATCGCGCGGGGAACTGACGGCGATGTCGTGATGTTTCATTGCGTGCTCACCAGATGTTGCCTGCTCCGGGCGTGTAACTGCTCGAAATGACTGATGTGGAGATCAACGTCTCGCACTTGACTACCCCGGAAAATTTCGCCATCGCGGTATCGACGTTGACCAATCCTGCGGAGACGTCGACTTTAGCGGCGGTTACCTTGACGTTGGCCGCAGCGTTGACGGTGATGCCCGACGTATCGAGCTTGATACTGTTGCCGTTCGAGTCTTCGATGGTGATCTGCCCTGGGCCGTCTTCGAGCGTGATCTTTTGGCCGCCGGGCGTTTCGACGATGAACTTCTCCTGACCCTGCTGATCGTCCATCGTTAGCTTGACGCCGTTCTTCGAGCGAATCACCTTGTAGCGGTTCTGCCCGCTTTGAAAATCCGCGGGCGATGTGCTGCTACCGTTCCACAACCCTCCCAGGACCAGCGGGTAAGATGGATCGCCGTTCTGGAATACGACCAGCACTTCATCATCCACATCCGGCATCAGGAACGCGCCGCGGTTGTTGCCCGCGAATGGGCATACCACCCGCGCCCACATCGGAGCGTCCTGGTTCGCGCAGTCGTCGAAGGCGATCAAACGCACCTGTACACGGTTCAGACTGCTGGGGTCGCTGAGCGAAACCACTTGCGCCAAATATGCTGCCTGCAGCCAGGCTGCCGGGCGGGTCGGAAAGCGGGCGCGATCCATTAGTCATCCCCTCAAGTGAGGCGACGCGTCGAAGGCGGCGCCATCGGCACAAATTGGGCAGTCACGCTCCCCCCAGGTAGGCGCACTCGCCGACGAATTCGGTCCGGTATCCTTGCTGCAAGTCGTACAGATGGCGGACACGAGCGACGTAGTACGTGTTGTCGTACGCCGTGCTCAGCCCGCTGATGCTCACGTGGCATCCCACCCGCAGCTGAGCGTTACCCTCGGCGGTACCGTCGAGCCGCAGGAAGCGGCGAGACCGTTGGTCGTAGATCGCCTGCGTGAGGGCGCTCGCCTCGGCTTCGCTCGTCACGGCAAAATGGCCGACATGCTCCGACCGTTCGCCAAAGGCTTCCCGCAGCACTGTGCGCCCTCTCTGCCGCTGCCTGGTCCGATGTGGGTGCCGAGGTAGTCTCCGCCTTCACCGCGGAACCGTTGGGCCGCATCCCAACCGCGCACGCTGACGCCGGTTACCTGGTCTGCGAGATCGGCTGTCACACGCGCGCGAGCGAGCTGACTGAACAGTACGAGATCTATTGCCCCACGCCTGACATCTCCGCGCGGGGACACTTGCAGCTCGGTCCCGACGATCTGCAAGTCCGCATCGAAACGGGAGAGCAGTCGGCGCAGAAAAGCAAGATCGCTTTCGTTGTACTGCGCCCACGTGGAATTCGGAGCGCCGAGGCCGGTGATGACCGGCGTGAGCCCCAGGTCCCCGGCGATCGCCCGCACGATATCCGCGGGCGACTGATCGGTATAGACCTGCTGCGGCGCTCCAGCCGCGCCTGCTGAAGCGCGTCCTCGGCCAGCACCGACATTTCAGGCGGAGCACCGGTTTTAAAATCGACTTCCAATGCCGTGATCTTGCCGCGGAAGATCTCACGCGGTTCGCTCTCGTCGCCCGCATAGACCTCGATCTGCGCACCCAGCTTCAATTTGGAATCGACGTCGAACGCGAGTTCCGCGCCACCATCGCGCGTGCTGGCCCAGTTAGAGAAGCGCAGCTCCAGTGCGCTCATGCCCCCCTCGCTCTCTTCCATCTTCAAGCCGATCAAGAGCTCCGAGATGCGCGCATCTTCCTGTCCTGCCAGACGCAAAGTCGGGCGGGCGCGATAGATCGCCGCTTGGCTGACGGAAGTCTCGGCCATTGCCTCGCTCCTAGTCGACGACGAGTCGCTGCTCGCGTTCGTGCAGCAGCTGCAACTCGCGACGCAGCAACTCCACCGGATCCGAGTCGTGCGCTGATTCCGGCTGTTGGGTTCGCTCGGATCTGTCACTGGCGCGCTCGGGAGAAACTTCACCGCTGATCTCGTCGAAAACGACCGGCATCGACTCCTCCTCAATTGAACCTGATGCGTGTGCTCAAGTCCGCCTGCGCACCGACGTCGGCAGACAGACTCGCACCACCTTGTGCCTGTGCTCGACCACCCGCGGCAAATTGCGCATTGGAACCGGTGCCTACGTTCGCTCTGGCACTGAACAGCGAACGCCCGTTCGGTACGGTGAGCGAATTGCTCGTCGCGGCGCGCAGCCCCGCAAACGCCCCGCCGCTCACTCCCCCAGTAGCGCCAGCAGCCATGCCCGCCTCCCTGATCTCAGCCCCGCGCCGATACCGTCGGCGCTCGCCCCGATGCCCGCGCCGGCACCTGCTGCAGCCCCGATTCCGATGCTCGCGCCTCCGCCGATACCGAAGCCGGCGCCCGCCCCCGGCGCTTGCGCCGACGGAGAAGGCCGCAGGCGCTTGCAGCCTGACGCCGCCGCCTACGGCTAGGCTTGCTCCTGCCCCGAAGCGCAGCGACGCGGAGCCGTTGAGTGAGGCGATGGCGCGCGCCGCTCGCGGATCCCCCAATGCGCCGGCAAGCCCCGACGCTCCACTTGGACCGCTGGACTGATCAGCGCCGGGCTGTTGATGAACGGTCGGTTCCTGATTCGATAGATCGCCGTCAACGCTGGCACTCGGGTTGTGGTTGCTATCGAAGACTGCGTCCTGACTCGCCAGCGTGACGTCGACGCTGGAGCGCAGCGGTACGCCACCTGCGGCAAAGAAATCGATGGTCTCCTTGTACCGTTCGACCAAACCCGTGAAGCGATACACGCCCCAACCGAACTCCACCAGCGGCGGCGACTTGTTGCTGCCATCCTGATAGGGCTGCAGCAGCTTGGCCATCTCGTCGGTAAAAGCGCGCACATCTGTCCCGATGTCCGTCGTGTCGAAGACCAATTGCATGGTGAGCTTGGCAGTGGTCTGGCTGACGTGCTGCTTTCTCCGCGCCCTGTCCCTCCTCCCTGAGGGTGTTCTGCACCGTGTACTGCAGCGATTCAGGATTGAAGTGGACGTCGATCTCGACGCGCTGCGCGGCGGGCCCGCTCAGCGTCTTGAATCGGGCGAGTTCCAGCGCTTCGGGTGGGGGGGTCGCGGGCATAGGCTGGCGTCCTCGCGCTCAGACTCCAGGGTCGACGAGCGTCAGCCCTTCGTGGGCAAGGTGCAGTTCCTCGATCCCGATTTCGGCACCGCGCGCATTCAGATCGGCTGCCTTGAACTTCACCGGCAATGCTCGAGCCAACCCCCACGTCAGTACCGGAGTGCCGTCGCTATTGCGCATCTCGATCTCCACCGCAAGGCGATACGCGTAGGCGCCTCCCGCTGACGAGCTGAAACCACTTCCACAAATCGCGGGTCGTGGTCATGCCGCGCTTGAGGACCACGGTTGCGAAGCTGACCCGACCCATGCGCTGGGCCGTGCCATAGTTGGCGCCGCCGACCTTGATCACCTTCGGCTCGACGGTAGCTTCCAGACCGGTGCATTCTGCGAACGCGCCACTGCACAACTGAACCTCGGAGCCGTCGGGCGGACCGAGTAAAGTGTCGCGTTTGAAGGTCACGTGGAAGTTGAAGACCTGCAGCGGCGCAAGCTGGTTTTCAGCGACGTCGTCGGTATTGGGCACTCAAGCCACCTCGCGGATCTGCGCGCTGACTTCACCTACCGTCATGTCGAGTACGATGGTGATGCGGGAAATGGCGGCAGCTGGCAACACGCTGATCTCGGCTACGAGCCGGCCGTTGTCCAGATCGTTCTGGGTCATGGTGCTGCGATCGCAGACGACGGCATAGGCTTCGTTCGCTGTCGCCCCGCCGAACGCACCCTCATTCCAGAAAGCCACGAGCATGGCTTCCATGCGGCGCCTCAGCTTGGCCCATAAGGCGGGCCCATTTGGCTCGAAGGCGTGACCTTCGCCGAAGCGGCGCGCCGCACGGAGGATCGCCGCCATCAGTCGGCTGCTACCGCCGAACCGCCACGCGATATCGGGCGAAGAGGTAACGTCAGATTGCAACGTATTGCCATCCGGCTCGGGCGCGACGACGCAGACGCGCTCCGCAAGTGCCTCGGTCGGACTGTCCGGGCCAAACCCCATTGCCGGCAAAGGGGTAAGGCCGATGACGTCGTCGAGGACGGTTCCGCCTACCGAGCGAAACGTTCCTCGCACCAGCGCATTGCGTGCGAGGATGCCTGCGAACAAACCGTCGGGGACTCCAGCAACTCCGGCAGATCATCCGAGCGGCTCGTTCGCAACCATGGCCAGACCAATTGCACGAACGCACTCGCGGCGCTGCCATGTCCGGCCAACAGGCTGCCAGTCGGCTCCAATACGCCTACGCTGCGCAGGAATGCAATCAAATCCAGATGCGCGTGGGTAGTACCGCGCCGCCGGCGTGGTGGGCATCGGCCAGAGCCAGCGGCAACGCCACGGCGAACAAGACATCGCGACGTCGCGTGGCGAGAAAATCGCATATCAGGCTGACCGCCTGGCGCCATGCGACGAAGCCCAGTTCATCGCTACGGGGTGCAGATAGTCGGCGCAGGCCATCATCGCCCGGTAGCGAAGGTTCATCTTCGCTGCACTCGACGAAGATTTCCGGCGGCGGTGGCGGCGAGAAAGCTGTCGGCGGTGCCTGTGGATCGACCGCGCATATGTCGGGCAGATCCGGCAGGCAGACGTGACTCACATCGGGCAGGCCATACAATTGCTCGATTCCGCGCCATGTCCCCGGATCGGTCGGATCGAACGGCACGCCGGGAAGTCCGATGTCGGCGAACGCGGGGACCAAGTTGTGCAGACGTGCACTGCGATTGGCAAGCCGTCCGCCCGCACCATCTAAATAAGGGAACGGGTCTCCCACGCGAATCACCGTTGCGCGCCGCCCTCCGTCGGCGAAGAAACTGCGAACCGCGGCGCCGAGGTACGTACTGCACACTGCGTCATCTGGCATGTAAAGGCCGTCGGTCCCAGGCAAAGAGATTTGCGAACGCGTCGAACGATTCGACCACGACAGGCGTGTGTTCCAGCGCATCCAGCGCCGCCGGATCTCGACCCCAGGGTCCATCGAGCCATCCTGCCGCCGCAATGTAGCTTGGACATCAACAGGCAAAGCAACGCCAGGGCGCCGTGCAACATAACCGATGAAGCATGCGATGTCGGTGCGGTCGGGAGACACCGAACCGGCCGGTGCCGCCGCCGGGAATTGCAATCCGCTCACATGGACGTTGCAACGTCAGCGTCGATTTCGAAGGCTTCCGCGGAGAAGACGACCTCCTCCATCGCAACGTCGCCGCCTCCTTTTCCTGCGAGAGTGGTCCGGTATATTTCATCGGGATCACTCCGCGCAGCACCCACGCCTGCACGGGCTGCTGCGCTTCATCCAGCAACGTGATCTTCATCGTCTTCTGCGCATCCGGGCCGTTGGTGCGGGCGGCCTTGATCCAGTCGAACAGCGTCTTCGAATTGATGATGCCGCGCTTGCCGGTGATGTCGCCCGCCGTATGGATGCCGGCCACCTTGCGGGTATGGTTCTCCTTCTCATTGCCGTTGCGATATTCCGCAACTTTGATCTCGCTGCCGATTCCGGAGACATCCGAGAAGCCGCCGAGGATCTCGCCGCCATCGAACTCGACGATGTAGTTGAAGGCGCCGTAGGGGGTGTTCCTATTTGCCATGTTGTTCTCCTCTATGCGGCCGGATTAGGAACGTGCGTCGGCGGTCTTCTGGCCGATGCGGAAGATCACGAATTCGGCCGGCTTGATGATGGCCACACCAATCAGGCAAATGAGCCGTCCGTTGTCCAGATCGTTCTGGGTCATCGTGCTGCGGTCGCAGCGCACGAAGAACGCTTCTTCCACCGTGGCGCCGAGCAGCGCGCCGCTGCGCCATTCGTTGTAGAGGAAATCCGAGATGGTCTCGCGGATGTTGGCCCAGAGCCGTTCGCCGTTCGGTTCGAACACCGCCCACTGCGTGCCGCGATCGATCGACGCCTCCAGATAGTTGAAGTAGCGGCGGTCGCTGACGTACTTCCACTCGGGATCGGAGGAGATCACCGCGCACCCCAGACGCGATAGCCGCGTCCGGTCAGCAACCGCAGGCAATTCACGCCGAGGGGATTCAACACTTCCTGCTGCCCGAAGTTCACGTCGATCTCGAAGCGCAGGGCACTGCGGACCACTTCGTTGGCAGGCGCCTTGTAGACGCCGCGCTGGACGTCGTTGCGCGCATAGATTCCGAACATAGCCGGAGGGAGGCAGCGCGATCTCGCGCGGAATGTCGTCCCGCCCCGGCCGGGCGTTCGGATTGGCCACGACCACCCACGGGTAATACAGCGCGGCGCGGGTCGAATCCATCAGGCCTCGAAGGGTCCGCACCTGCCCAGGGTTTGTGCAATCGTGTGTCCAGCACGGCGATGCGATAAGCCCGGCGTGCTTCTGCGTGCGAGATGAGCGCGCCGCTGATGGCCTGCGCGCCGCTGTAGCCGAAGATCCAGGGGCTGCGACGATGGATACATCTTCCAGTGCTGCAATCTCGCCCAACGCCAGCGCGTACTCGGTTGCGCTCGGTTCGGCACCATCCAACCCGCCAGCCAGTACAAACTGCCTTTCGAGCTGACCTTGTGCGTTGGCGGTGGCACCAGTGAACAACGCATCGTGCAATCCGATCGCTGTCACCGAAGCGCCAATCGCGATGGCGAAAGCGTTCTGCAGATGATCTGCCCGCCGGGTGGGAACCTGGGCAAGCACGTGACCAACCCAACGCGGATGATTTGCGTCGTAGCCCATCCCATCCCACACCATCTCCTCGCCGTCCGCATCCCTTGCAGCCACTTGCAGCATGACGATCCGGGGTGTGGCGCCGGCGAGCGTTGCGGCATCTGCAGCCGGGTCGCCGAGTGCGGCGGCGGGGCGCCAACCACCAGCAACTTGACATGATGGACCGGCCCCGCATCAGGACCGGTGCGCAGCAAGGTGCCATCGGGCGCCGTGCCCATTGTCACCAGTGAGCCGGGTGCAACGACCTCAACGACTCTGATCACACCGTTTCCGGCCGTACGGAAAGCGTGCGACAAACGACACCGCCTGAGCCGCTGGTGTTGCAGCAGAGTCACCGCCACACTGGCACCAGCAGCGCTCGCACTCACCACCCGCGAGACATATAGACGCGCGCCTCCTTCATTGAAAAACACGAGCACCGCGTGAGCAAGGTAGTTGGTGTTCGACGCGTTCCCGGAGAGCGAGAGATCGGCGTAGCCACCATGGATGCGCAGAAAATCTCCAAAGCTGGTGATCAGTTCCGGTGTCTCCTGGGCATCTTCGTCGACACGGAATGGGCCTTTGCGAGTCGGACCCACGAAGGCCGTGGTTCTCGTTCCCACTCCTCGATTGATTCGGCGCGGAAACTGGTCTCCTCGACGTAAAGCCCGGTGGGGGTATTCAGGAATGGCTCATCTCCTTATCTAGCGATCAAGCGGGTGGGTCGAAGCGACTTTGTCATGGCACGCTAAGCGTCAGTGAGACCGACTGGCTGCGCCGAGCAGCAATACTCAAGACCGATTGGACGTTGGGCAGCGCATTGAAACCGCTGTCCAGCGCACTTGGATCGACTATTGGAAGCGTTCTCGGCACGCGGCCTGCGCGTACCTGAGTGGACGGGGTCCTGGTGCCCGACGCACGGTCGAATGCCGCCTGCAGGGTTACGCTGATTTCCGAGATCACCACGGCGTTGGCGTCCTCGGAGAATGTGGTCACGGGGACGCCCACCACCGGGACCAATGCTTCTCCGCGCCAATCGGAGAGACCCCGCGCGAGTACGTTGCCGTTGAACTGCACGCGCAACAGCGCACCGCCAAAAGCGTCGCCGCTGGCGGTTTCGGAAAGACTCACGCGCAGCACTGCCCAATTGACTCCAACCGGAGCACTTGCAGAGGGAAAGCGGCACGACTGCCGGTTGAAACAGCGACGCCGGATCGGTGGCCTGCGCAAGGTCGCCAGTGCGCGGAAGGCGGATTCGGGTAGTCACTGGCAGATAGCCGCCCGCAGGATCGCTGACGTTGATGCCAAGCGTCTGCGAACCCGGTGCAGGAACCACAGGTGGCGCAAGGAACTGCGCCTCGTGAGCCGATAACGCGTTCGAGCGGCGAATCACGTAGAGTCCGCTGCGATTTCGCAACAGCAAGGCACCAGGCGCATCCACATGCAGGGTCCGCTCGACGGGACGCCAGTAGTTGCATCGACGAATCGCAACGCGCCGAGCACACGCCATTCGACCCGCTCCAGTTCGCGCAATGGGAGCATCACTGTCACTCCGGCGTACCATGGACAAGACGGGCGGCGACTACCGGCCGGAACTGCTCGGTGTCCTGATCGGGATCCAGACGCACCAGGCGCGCGACGTACGATACCGAGATCCTGTATGCAGGGTCCAGCGCGTCCCAGATGCGCATGATGTCTTCGGTGGTCAGTTCCGCTGGAATGACCTGGATCACCTCGTCACTAGCCCAACCTGCCTCTGGCGAAAGAGACGACGCATCGAGCACCGGGTATTGGTGCAACTGGCGGATTGTCCAGGCAAGGGTAACCTGCTCATCGAGCGAGTTCGCACTCCAAGCCGACAGCAGATAGTGCAGATCGAGCCCCAACGGTACGTAGCCGTTGGAAGGCGCGGTCGGGCGACGGGTCTGACGGTTGTGCTCGTTCACAGTAATGCGATATAGATAGAGAGTGATGCGCGTCGACTCATCGATCTCGCCAGCCAACTGACCGCTCGAGGTCAACTCGAATCCGCAGGTAGGCATGTTGCGTCCGGCGATCTGCTGCGGATACGTGTTCCGCAGGAAAGTCGTAATCGAATTGCCAACAGAATGCACTGCGAATACGTTCGCCATTTCCTGTGTTCATCTTCCGTTCACGTTGCGCGTATACGCGTGCGTCGGTGATATCCAGGTCTAGCGTGTGGAAGCGCACGCGATACTGGCATCTCACGTGTGCGGTCTGGACTTCGACCACTTACTCGAGTACACGACAAGCCCCCCCTTGACATTCGTCTCTACAACCACGCCGGCGGCTTGGAGTTGGTCCAATGCTGACTGCACGTAGTCCATATGGACTGCAGCGAGTTCAGGCTCCAACCACCAGCGTTGAATCCCCACGACGTTGTCTGCCGCATCCGGGTGCTGCTGCAGGTATCGCGCGATCGCATCGGCGATAAGTTCCACAACGCCCTCTTGACTGGACATCTGCGCCGCGCTCGCTATCGCTGCAAGACATCGCAGCAAGGGCAAGCGACATGCCACGCGCCCGCATGGCATCAAATCATTGAATTTCCATCGATATAAAACCCGCACGACACAAGCGGTGGGCCACTTACGCCATAGCGGCTGAAATCGAAAATCGAGTTGAGGTCCGCGTCGAAGGCCGTGTGAGAGGGTGGGCCCGTTGGACGCACACTGAGTCGCTTTTGACCCAAGCACGACGCTAAGGAGACCTGCGACCGAAGTTCCGAATTGGAGCGATCGAAGTGAAGGTCAAAAGAGAAATGCGCGCCAACAGGAGGGAAGGCTCGCAACAAAAACACGACAGCATCGACGCTTGCATCCGTCGCGATGGAGCGCCGACGGGTCCAGCCCTCGAACGAGCGATTGCTTGCAGTCAGCTATCCGTGAAACGCACTGCGTGCAATGCCGTATTTTTTCACCAGCTTGCCCAATCGGCTGCGCTCCTTGCCTGACATGCGTGCCGCCAGGCTGATGTTGCCTTGTGCCTTTGCGAGGAGTTCGACGATATACGCGCGCTCGAACTCGGCAATCGCGCGGGCCTTGGCCTCCCGGAACCCTGCGCCGGTAAGCGTGCTCGCCGCGCTTAGCGAACATCCGTTACTCCTGGCCTGCGCAGGGTTTACGTGAATTTCGGGTCCGTCCGTGAGCAGAAACTCACGATGCATCAGATTCTCCAACTCACGCACGTTGCCTGGCCACTGATGTGCATCGAACCATGCGAGTGTCTGCGGATGCAGCGTCTTTTCGGGCGCGCCATATTGGCGGCTGAGCCGGCGAAGAAATGTTTCGGCGAGCAACCGGGCATCACCCACGCGCTGCCGCAGCGGAGGTAGCTGTATCGACAACACGTTTAGGCGGTAGAGTAGATCCTGACGATAGACGCCCTTGGCCACCAACACCTCCAGATCGGCATTACTGGAAGTCAGGATGCGTACCTCGGCATTGCGCACCACCGAACCGCCGACCGGCTTGTACTCGCGGTCTTGAAGAAATCTCAGGAGCGCCACCTGCGAGCGTTGACTGAGCGCATCGATCTCGTCGAGAAAAAGGGCCCCGCCCTGCGCCTGTGCGATCACACCGGCGCGAGACTCTTTGGCGTCGGTAAAGGCTCCACGCACATGCCCGAACAATTCGCTCTCGATCAGAGAATCCGGAATTGCTCCGCAGTTCACCGCAATGAATGCACAGTCGCGGCGAGGGCCGAGATAGTGAATTGCCCGAGCGACCAATTCCTTCCCCGTGCCAGTCTCGCCTTGAATGAGTACGGTCGCGTCGCATTGCGAAATCCGATCCACCAACTGCAACGCGCGCAAGAACGCGGGCGACTCGCCGACCAGATTCAGTCGAGCAAAATCCCGCGGGCTCGCCGCGGACGCAACCGTACGCGCATGATTCGATCGCGCTGAGATGTCCATCGGCCGGTCCCCCCTTCTCTAAATCCACGGACGAAGTGACGCTATATTGCGTGCAGTTGGCATCCAAAATCAAATCTCACACTATGAGAGATTTCGAAATCGTGCTATTGCAAGTCGCCTGTAGCCCAGTGAATGCAAGCGTCTTGCGCAGAGATGACGCGGTGCATGCGCTTGGACGGGCCCATGACGAGAGCGCGACCGTCCCAGTAAATGCAAGCGTCTTGCGCAGAAGATGAGGGGTGATGCGCTTCGGACGCCCCCATAACGCGAGCGCGACCGTAAACGAACGAAGAAACTAGGACCGAAGTCGCTGAAGAACTACAACGACGTTGACTCCGGTCGACTGGCGTGAAAAACAACAGGCGCGCCAGCAGCTAGCGAGAATCGACCGTGATATCGCTAGCACGCGCACGCAAGATTTCTGTACGGCTTGCGATGCGCGATACTGGGCTGTGAAAAGGGGATCGGATTTGCAACGCAAAGCGTTGTCTCGGAGCGGTCGGAGTTCGCGCGCCGCGCGACAGCGTTACGAGTCTTTCGCATAGGCTATGTTGGGTGGCCGCCGGTACAAGCGTGGCAACTCATCCGATCATCTGCTGTCTGACATTATATGGAGGACAACATCGCGCTGCTCCTCGCGTACGGTCCTGTACGAGTTGATAGCGCAGATAGGGCATAATAGGATACAGATGCGTACTGGAAATCCGCACCGCTGGCAGCCGATGCGCGGGAGTTTTGCACTAAAGTTACCAGCGTGACGGCCGTAAATTGGCATAGCGCTTCAAGCACTTCGCCCCTACGCCGCCGGCAGCGGAACGTCTGACAACTCGAGGACAAACGCGTGAAGATCAACGGTGGTGGTCCTGCAAAGCCCGTCTCCCCGACACGACTGCAAGACGTAACGCCCGGGAAGACGGTCGGCCCTCAAGGCGCGGCAGCGCCTGCGTCGACGCGCGACAAAATCGACATCACTTCGCTCTCCGCGCAACTCGCTCAGCTTGAAAAGGCTTTGAATGCGGTCGGGGAGGTGGACGTCGCACGTGTGGACGCCATCAAGCAGGCTATCAGCGAAGGCCGCTTCCGCATCGATTCGGAGGTGGTTGCCGAGAAGTTGCTGCAAAGCGTCCGCGAATTCCTCGCCAATCAGAAGGCCTGAAAGGCGCATAGAGCGAGTGCTACCAGCCGGCGCTACACGTCGCCCGGTATCGAACTGCGGCGCCCCTCAAGCTTCCCAGCGGTCAGAGAACCGGGGAAACTAACTTCCTCGCTCCGACGTAAATAGCTGTTACGGTAGTTTCTGCGTATAGCCCTTGAGACGAGAGCGCAAACGCACGACCGCCTGACTGTGTAGCTGACAGACGCGGGATTCCGACACCCCAAGAACCTCGCCGATTTCCTTCAGGTTCATCTCCTGCTCGTAGTACAGGCCCATCACCAGCTTTTCCCGTTCTGGTAAAACGCCTATCGCCTGCACCAGAGCCTTGCGGAAACGTTGGTCTTCCAGAACGTCGAGCGGACCGACTTGATTGTCGGCCATAAATACGTCGAAAAAATCGCTGTCCTCGGACTCCTGGAAATCTTCATAGTGCAGTAGCTGATAGCCACGCGATTCCAGGAGCATGGTCTGGTATTCGTCAAGCGGAACACCGAGCGCCTCCGCAAGCTCCTGCTCGCGCGGGACGCGTCCGAGGCGCTGCTCCATCGCGCTGATGGTGCCCTCGATGCGGCGCAGATTTTTGCGCACATTTCGCGGCAGCCAGTCGGCCTGGCGCAATTCATCCAGGATGGAGCCACGGATACGCTGGATTGCATAGGTCTCGAACTGAGCGCCTTGCGTGTCGTCGAAATTCTTGGCCGCATCGAGCAGGCCCATCAAGCCGGCCTGAATCAAGTCGTCCACGTGGACACTCGCCGGCAATCTCGCCATGAAGTGATAGGCAATCCGCTTCACGAGCGGCGCCATCTGCTCGACGAGCTTATTCTGGTCCGTGGTCAACATCGGGCTGGCCATGGTTATTCCAGAGTTGTTTTGCTTGGCTGCATGGTTACCGGGGTCGAATGCACTTGCGCTGTGATCTTTTCTGGGGGTTTTTTGGGCTCACCGAGGGTACGCGCGACGGCGATCAGCCGACCCGCGAATACACCGCTCCCTTGTCGCGTCCCGGGTTCCGGTGCGCGGAGCATGATCTGCGCGCAATTGCGCAACATCCTCGATGATGGCGCACCCGGAAATGCTTCTACTACAATTTGGCGCAACTGCGTCGCCCGCTCCACGCAATCGTCATTTGGAATCCGACCTCCGAGTTCCAGCGTAACGCTCAGGAACCGCGCAGCCGTTGTAGAGAGGTTACCAAAAAATCTGTCTGCTTGGGCCGGTATCCGGACGCGATTCATCAGCACGTTCGCGCGGCGGCGACCGCACACCGCAGTCAAACGCTTCACCAGCCGATAGGTCCCGATCACGGACTGGGCGTCGGCCTCAGTCACGAGCATAAGTTCATCGGCCGCGGCGCAGGCCGGCAGGTCGTTTGTCCCGGCGTCGATTATCACCACGTTCGCCCCAGCCTGCAACGCCTCGACTGTTTGCTCGAGTCGCACCACTTCCACCAAGGATAGGTTGGCGAGCGCAGCAGCGGTCCTCTCCGCCGCAACAACGCGCACGCCTGCGTTTCCTGTCGCGCAAACATCTTGCGGCTGGCGGCTTCCACGCAATACCTCCAGGAGATCGGGTCCGGGGTCGACACCGAGCAGCCAACCCACTCCCTTCACCCCGCCGCTCCAATCGAATACGAGCACACTGCGGCCTTCGCGGGCCAGCGATACGGCGAGATTCGCCGCCACCGCGCTACAACCCGCGCGCGGGGAGGCAGACGCTATCGTGATGCTGCGTGGTCGACCGTCGCGCAGCAGTTGGCGCAGCCCTGCGGCCTGATCGGCCAGAACTTCGGTCATTGGGCCATGCCCATTCCATTGCGCGACTCACGCGTCGAGCGGGTTCTGCGTGGCATCGGTGTCAATTCCGCCCGGCGGCGGCGAGCGTGATCGGAAAATCATCGTCGCCGGCAGGCGCAGCTTCCATGGCACGGAACACGCGCTCGACGAGATACAACGGATTGGGACGATGCAGGTCCTCCGGCACGCGTTGCCCATTGGCGACGAAGTGCAGCGTCAGGCGGTGACGGACGAGCACGTCGAGCGCACCACCGAGCGTAAACGCCTCGTCCACCTTGGTAAGGATGCATCCCGCCAAGCCTTCGCCCGCATAGGCACGTGCTACGTCCTCGAGGACATTGGACTGTGCGGTAGCCGCGAGCAGCAGGATGCGTCGAGCCTGTCGGGCGCCTCCAGTCAGCAGAGCCACCTGATCCGCGAGCCGACGGTCACGCTGACTCATCCCGACGGTGTCGATAAGTACCAGATGGCGCGTCCGCAGATCGGCTAGCGTCCTGCAGGTCGGCCTCGTCACGGATGGCGAACACCGGAACGTTCAGGATCTTTCCGTAGATGCGCAGCTGATCCACCGCGCCAATCCGGTAGGTATCGGTGGTCACCAATGCGAGTTTGTCGCGTCCGAGCCGTGAATGCGCAATCGGCCGCCAACTTGGCCACCGTCGTGGTCTTGCCCACGCCGGTGGGCCCACCAGCGCGTATATCCCGCCTTCATCGACCAGGCTTTGCGTTGGCGACGCCACTGGCAGCAGGTCTGAAGCCGCGCTTTGGTCAGGCGCAGGTCGCGAGCTCACGTCCAGACCGTCAGGCAACTCGTCCATGAGTTCGCGAGATAGTGCGCGCCGATCCCGGCCTCAGCAGACGCCGTAGCACCTCTACTTTGGCAGGTCGCGGCGCCTCAGATCGTTCCAGGCAAAAGCAGCCAGCTGGCCCTCCACGATCGAACGCAGCGACCGCACTTCCTGCACCAGTTCGTAGTCTTGCCAGCGGCTGGGTCGGACGCTCATGCGCGGGCGTCCACGCTGGCGATCGGTGGACTCCCATGCAGCGGGGTGTCACAGACAACTGGGGGGTCGTCGGGGACGGCGGCTGCATGTCGTGTTCGCGTTCGTCCGCTCGGCGCGACGCCGCCGTGACGCTCTCGAACTCGGACGGGTGCGACAGCCATGATCTCCACGCCGCCAGCGGTGCGACGATTTCCCAGGATGAGAGCCTCGCGCCCCGAGCGCTTTGCGCACCAGGCGCAGGCCTCGCCGGCGGTGTCGGCATAGAATTTCTTGACGATCACCGCGAACCTCGACTCATTCAGCCGGGCCACCACGCCTGCGCGCGCTCGTACGCTCGTGCGCGCGCCTCCATCCCGCCCAGAACCGCCACGACTTTCACCATGCGGTTGTCGGGGACCTCGGCCTGCGACAAGACTTTGAGCTGCGGGGCGGCCCGCCGCAGAAACCGCGCCAGAAGATTGCGCAAGATCGGGGGCACCAGCAGGACCGCGGGCTGCCCGAGTTGTTCACGAGCTTGAGGCAGTTGCCTCGCGTGCCGCATCAGGCGCTCGGCCAATCCGGGTTCCAATCCGGGGCCCTCCGCCGCCGCTGATCTGGCCAGCTTGGGTCAGCATTTGCTCCAGTTGCGGGTCCAGCGTGAATACTTCGAGGTCGCGCGTCCCACCGGTAGATCTGCTGCAGGATCGCGCGCGACAGCGCGACCCTCACGGCAGCACTCAGTTCGTCGGCGTCTGCGGGCGATCCCCATGCTCTGCAAGCATTCGAGAACGCTGCGCATGTCGCGGATGTGCACACCCTCCGAGAGCAGGTTCTGCAGAATCTTCTGCAGTGTGGACAGCGGCACCAGTTTCGGCACAACGTCTTCCACCAGCTTCGGTGCGTCCTTGGCCAGATGGTCGAGCAGCGCCTGCGTCTCCTCGCGCCCTAGCAGTTCGGCGGCGTGCGCCTGGATAACACTCGAGAGGTGGGTCGCAACCACCGTACTGGCATCTACGACCGTATAGCCCAGGCCCTGGGCATTCTCGCGCGCGCCCGCCTCGATCCAGACCGCGGGCAAGCCGAAGGCCGGATCGCGCGTCTGCGTACCACCGAGCTGGCCCAGACACGCGCCCCGGGTTGATGGCCAGATACATACCCGGGAAAACCTCGCCGCTGCCTACCTCCACACCCTTGAGCGTCACGCGGTAGGCGTTGGGGCGCAGTTCAAGGTTGTCGCGGATATGCACCGCAGGGACCAGGAAACCCATCTCGGCGGCGAACTTTTTGCGCAGACCCCGGATACGCCGCAGCAACTCGCCGTCTTGACCGCGATCCACCAGCGGGATAAGCCGGTATCCAACCTCCAGGCCCAGCGCGTCGATGGGCACGACGTCGGACCAAGAGACCTCCTGCAGGTTCCGCCGGCTTGACCTCGGGTGGCGGGGGTTCGACGAGGACCGCGCGCCGGCGTTGCTCCAGCCAGTAGGCCGCCCCTGCGAGTGCCACCGCGATGATCAGGAACGCAAGGTTGGGCATGCCGGGAATCAAGCCCAGGACGCCGATGATCCCAGCGGTGACGTACAGCACCTGCGGGCGGCTGGCCAACTGGTCGAGCAGTTGCTGGTTGAGGTCCTGGTCGGCGGAGACGCGCGTCACCAGGATGCCCGCGGCGGTGGAGATGACCAGCGCCGGCACCTGGGCGACCAGGCCGTCGCCGATGGTCAGCAGCGTGTAATTCTGAGCCGCCTGGGCGATATCCAGGCCGTGCTGCAGCATGCCGATCGCGAGCGCCGCCGACGATATTCACCAGCATGATGACGATGCCCGCCACAGCATCGCCGCGGACAAATTTGCTGGCGCCGTCCATCGCGCCGTAGAACTCGGCCTCTTTGCGCCACCTCGGCACGGCGCCTGCGCGCGTCCGGTTCCCCGATCAGTCCTGCGTTGAGGTCGGCGTCGATGGCCATCTGCTTCCCGGGCATCGCATCCAGGGTAAAACGTGCCGCCACCTCGGCGATGCGGCCAGCGCCCTTGGTGATCACCACAAAGTTGATGATCACCAGGATGACGAACACCACGATCCCGACCGCGTAGTTGTTGCCCACCAAGAACATGCCCGAAAGCCTCGATCACCTTCCCTGCCGCGTCCGGCCCGGTATGGCCATACAGCAGAACCACACGGGTGGAAGCCACATTGAGGGAGAGCCGCAGCAGCGTCGTGAGCAGCAGCACGGTGGGGAACAGCGAGAAGTCCAGCGGCTTGAGCACATACAGAGCTACCAGCAGCACCAGCATGGACATCGCGATATTGAAGGTGAACAGCAGATCCAGCGCGAACGGCGGCAACGGCAGGACCATCATCGCCAGGATCATGCACGATGAGCAGCGGCGCCGCTAGTTGCGCCGCGACGGCCGTGGTAGTGCGGTGTCTGGCGTGCCGTTCATGTCAAATCGAGCTCAACACCCAACACATGCTGAACACCCAACGCAGAGGCGCAGAGGACGCAGAGATCGCTGAGGAAATCGACCCTGCTCATTGAGCAAGATATCCACGTACTAGAGAGCGCAAGCCGAGGCACGATGGGACCCTATGGCTATGGCTTTCCTCTGTGGCCTCTGTGCCTCTGCGTTGAAGCCGTTGGTCTTCATACGGTCTCGGCCTCGGCCTCGACCCGGATACCGGGATCGAGTTCCTCCGGTATAGGCAGCAGCGTGGGCTCGCGCGGACGCTCGCCGCCGACGGATTCGAATCGCCGCAACTGGTATACCCAGGCGAGCGCCTCAGCCACAGCGTTATACAGCGTGGCCGGGATCTCCTGCCCGATGTCGCATGGGCAAACAGCGCGCGAGCCAGAGGCGGTGCTTGCAGGATAGGCACGTCGGTATCGCGCGCCAAATCGACAATGCGATCAGCCACCAGCAACGCTCCCTTCGCTACCACGCGTGGCGAGCGCGTGACGCCCTCCTGGTAGCGCAACGCGACTGCGTAGTGATCGGTGTTGGTGACCATCGACATCGGCCTTGGGTACCTCGGCCATCATGCGGCGCCGCGCGGCTTCTCGCTGCAGGCTGCGAATGCGCGCTTTGATCTGCGGGATTGCCTTCGACCTCCTTCATTTCCTGGCGTAGCTTCATCCTTGGTCATGCGCAGTTGGCGTCCGTGGTCCCAGATCTGGAAGGGAACATCCACCAACACGACGAGCGCCAGCGCGCCGGCGATGGCGAGGAATCCAAATCCGAGCAAGATGAGCAGGTGGCGTAGGCCCGGCGTCGAGCGGTTCGGAGATCAGAGCCACCATCTCGGCGCGCTCGGTCCACACGATCGCAGCCGCCACCCCCCCGATGACCACGGTCTTCAACACCGCTTTGCCCAGCTCGATGACGCCATGCCAGGAGAGGATGCGGGATAGGCCATTCGCAGGATTGAGCCGACTGAAGTCGGGCTGCAGCGGCCTGGAAAGTGAACAGCCAACCACTCACGCAGCATGGGCGCGACGATCGCAACCACCGCCACCAGCAGCAACACGGGCGACAAACCTAGCAAAGCGCCTGCGGCCGCATCGTAGAGCCGCGCTGTCATCTGCCCCGTGTCGAAGGAGGCGCTGCGATCCAGCGTCAGGCCCATGCGCATCACGTGCTGCCAGACTTTCGAACAACCCCGGTCCCGTCAACATCAGGCCGCCGCCTGCGCCGCAGCAGTACGGCGAAAGTTGAAAGCTCAGGAGAACGCGGGACTTGGCCCTGCTCCCGGGCCTGATCCAGGCGTCTCTGTGACGCAGGTTCTGTTCGTTCGAGATCGCTTTCCTCGGCCATCCCCTGCCCTCGCGGCTCTCCGACCGCTGCGCCGTTAGTGTAGCACAGGGATATAGCGACCAAATACTAGATCTTCGGTGTCAGAACGATGCGGACCACTAGGGATTGTGGTTCTTCGGCTGGTCGCGGGACGTTTGCGTCGAGCGATGATGCTCCTGCTCGCGCCCTGAATGCACGCCATCAAGTGCGCGAGCGCGCTAGACGTGCTTCGCCCTTGACGGCCTTCGGAGGCCATGCTATTCCTAGTTCGCAAGTTTTGACGAAACAACGACCGCCCTCGCCAAGAAGGGCCGCAGATAGATTCAGCCAAAAGCCACGCAGCCGAGCCCCGCCCTGGGGTTGCGGCTGCCTTTCAGACGCGCCCTATTCCGCGCCGCCAGGGCAGGTTCTTAAGCCCAAGTAATATTCGCCGCTGCGTACACTCCCTGTCGTGCCGTAAGCGGTCCCTGGTAGATCCACCTTTGTTGCACGGCGCGTCTTGTGCACCGCCGATCGATTCTCGCCGCGCCGTAAGGGCGTCGCGCGGGGCATCTACGTTCAATTAATTATAAACTAGCAGGTTGGAGGCCAACGTGAAACTCTTTTCGAAGGTTCTTTCCGTCACTGCGCTGCTTGCAGCTGCTGTCACGCCCGGGGTTGCCCAGGCTGATCGAGGAGCTGGACAAGCTCAGCGCAGATCCCAAGAACTGGGCGATGCAGGCGGGCAATTTCGCCAACCAGCGCTACAGCGAGCTCAAGCAGATCAACAAGAGCAACGTCAAGCAAGCTGCAGGTGGCATGGATCTTTTCCACCGGCGTACTGCGCGGTCACGAAGGCGGTCGCCGCTGGTGATCGGCGATACCATGTACGTGCATACGCCTTTCCCGAACAACGTCTTCGCGCTCGACCTGGAGACGCAGAAGATCAAATGGAAGTACGCGCCCAAGCAGGACCCTGCGCGTCATCCCCCAGATGTGCTGCGACACGGTGAATCGCGGCGTTGCCTATGGCGACGGCAAGATCTTCCTGCAGCAGGCGGACAGCATGCTGGTCGCGCTGGACGCCAAGTCCGGCAAGGTCGTCTGGAGTGTCAAGAACGGCGATCCGAAGCTGGGCGCGGTCAACACCAACGCGCCGCACGTGTTCAAGGACAAGGTCATCACCGGCATCAGCGGCGGCGAGTGGGGCGTGCGCGGCTATCTTTCGGCTTACGACATCAAGACCGGCAAGCATGGTGTGGCGCGGTACAGCACCGGTCCCGACGACGAGATGCGGATCGACCCGAACAACCACGATGACCTGGACCGATGGCGCGATGCAGCCGGTCGGAGCCGACTCCAGCCTGAAGACCTGGAAGGGCGATCAGTGGAAGATCGGCGGCGGCACGACCTGGGGCTGGTACAGCTACGATCCGAGCCTGAACCTGTTGTACTACGGCACCGGCAATCCCAGCACCTGGAACCCGGCCCAGCGTCCTGGCGACAACAAGTGGTCCATGACGCATCTGGGCGCGCGACGTCGACACCGGCAACGTCAAGTGGGTTTATCAGATGACGCCGTACGACGAGTGGGACTTCGACGGCATCAACGAGATGGTCCTGGCGGACATCAACGTCCAAGGGCAAGAGCCGAAAGGTCCTGGTGCACTTCGACCGCAACGGCTTCGGCTACACGCTGGACCGAGTCAGCGGCGAACTGCTGGTGGCGCGAGAAATACGACCCGGCCGTCAACTGGGCCACCCACGTAGACATGAAGTCCGGACGCCCGCAGGTGGTGTCGCGCTACAGCACGGCGCAGAACGGTCCGGACGTCAACAGCAAAGGCGTATGTCCGGCGGCGCTGGGCATCCAAGGACCAGCAGCCCGCGGCGTTCAGTCCGAAGACCAAGCTGTTCTACGTGCCCACCAACCACGTGTGCATGGACTACGAGCCGTTTGCGGTCGAGTACGTGGCGGGCCAGCCTTATGTCGGCGCCACCCTGTCGATGTACCCGCCGCCCGGCGACAAGAATATGGGCAACTTTATCGCCTGGGATGCCTCCGAAGGCAAGATCGTCTGGTCCAAGCCGGAGCGGTTCTCGGTGTGGAGCGGCGCACTTGCCACTGCCGGTGACGTCGTGTTCTACGGAACGTTGGAGGGCTACCTCAAGGCGGTGGACTTGAATGGCCAGGAACTGTGGCACTTCAAGACCCCCTCGGGAATCATCGGCAACGTCTTCACCTATGAGTGGCGGGGCAAGCAGTATGTAGGCACCTACTCGGGCATCGGCGGCTGGGCCGGCATCGGCATGGCGGCGGGCCTGGAGAAGGACCAGGACGGTCTGGGCGCAGTGGGCGGCTACAAGGAACTGCGCGACTTCACCGACCTGGGCGGCACGTTGACCGTCTTCACGCTTTCCTCGAACTGAGCGCCTAGCGCCAGGCAACACACCTGGCATTCCCGGCACGCCGGGAATGCCGGTTTCAGTTCGCCCTAGTCCTTTCCTATTGCGTTCCCATTTCTCAGCGGAGACGATGTGATGAAGCGGTCCTTGCTAGTTGGCGCGCTGTTGGCGGGCCTCGGCCCTCTGGCCAGCGCCGATGACAAGGTGGAGACACAGTTGTACACGGTGGTGGACGGATACAAGGTCGACGCCAACACCATGCAGGGCTTTCGCACCTGGCGTGCCGCGGCCTGCGATCGTTGTCATGGCGCCAACCAGGAAGGGCTCGTCGGGCCCCCTCTGGTGGAGAGTTTGAAGGTGCTGTCGCTCAAGGACTTCAAGCAGACCGTCACCGACGGGCGCCTGGAGAAGGGCATGCCCAGCTTCAGCACGAGCAAGACCGTGATGGACAACTTGGATCAGCTTTACGCCTACTTGAAAGGGCGATCCGACGGCGCCATCAAGAAGGCCAAGGTAGAACTACTCAAGTAGGCAGCACTTGAACCACCCAACCAACTCGCCGCGCGCCGCGCACGGCCCTCCTTCGACTTGGCACTGGTTCGCGCTGGGGTTGCTGATCATGCTGTGTCTGCTCCCCGCCTTCGCGGAAGACGGCGCGGCGTTGCGCGTGTGTCAGGATCCCAACAATTTGCCTTTCTCGAACTTGAAGGGCGAAGGCTTCGAGAACCGCATCGCCGAGCTGTTCGCCGCCAAGCTGGGCTGGAAAGTCGAGTACTTCTCCTTCCCGCAGCGGCTGGGATTCATCCGCAACACATTGCGCTTCAAGCTGCCGGGCGAGCAATATCCCTGCGATCTCGTTATGGGTGTTCCGGCACATTACGACCAGGTGGCTCCGACCCGCCCCTACTATCACTCGACCTATGCGCTGGTGTTTGCGACGAGGCGGTGAACTGGACGGCGTGCGCAGCGCCGCAGACTTGCTGGCGCTGCCCAGCGAGACGCTGAAGCGGCTGCGCATCGGCGTATACGACCGCTCGCCCGCCTCGCGAGTGGCTTGCCAAGCATGGCCTGGTCGACCAGGGTGTCCCCTATCGCATCCTCAATGCGGATCCCGATTTTTATCCGGGCGAGTTGATCGAGAAGGATCTCGCATCCGGCAAGCTCGACGCCGCCGTGGTGTGGGGCCCGATCGCCGGGTTACTTCGCCCCAACGCGGGACCCAGCGTGCGCTGACCGTGGTGCCGCTTGCTCTCGGAGCCGGGGTGAAGCTCGACTACGAGATCGCCATGGGTGTGCGCCGCGGCGAAGCGGACTGGAAGAACACGATCGATCGCCTGCTGGTGGAGAATCAGCAGGAGATCAATGCGATCCTGCGGGCATATGGCGTGCCGCTATGCTGGAACGCGCGAGGGTCAGACGCAGTGACCATGACGCCCGCGCGGCTGCTGCTCGCCTTTGCCGGTTTGGCCCTGATCCCGCTGTTCGGGCCACCGATGGGCGGACCAACCATTGTCCGAGGCCGAGCAGAAGGTTGTTCCTCGATGCCCACCTGGGCAATGTCACGGTGCCGGCCACGTTCCACTACCGCTACACGAAGTCGGGAAGCCTGGAAGCCCCGGTGCTTGTGCAGGATGAAGTCAGCGTTGCCTGCGGGCTCGGCAAGTGCCAAGCAGGCGCATGTGGACTACCTCACCGGATCGCGGGCGATGTCCCTACCCGATATCCAGAGCGCCACCGCCAACCCGGTCATCCTGTTCTTCCTCGAGCGCGATGTGCGCGAGATGCAGCGGCTTGGCGGTGGCCAGGCGGCGTACTTCCGTAAGCGCGTGCGACTGGCATTGGCCGAAGCGGCCCAGCTACGGCCGGTCAACTGTGCAATTCGAGGGAAGACACTGTCGAGGCTGTGGAGATCACGCTTGCGGCCTTACGATCAAGATCCGCTGCAACGCCGTTTTTCGGCCTACGCGGACAAGACCTACGCCTTCACGCTGTCCCCGGAGATACCGGGGATGGTGTACGAGATGCGCACCGACGATGTTCGACCGCAAGGCCAGGGCGGCAGGCCTAGGAACCGCTCCCCGCCTTGATCGAAGAGGCGTTGACATTCTCGGGGACGCGGAACGATGACGCGCGATTCAGCGTGGCGATTGCTCGCCGCCGCTCTGGCCCAGTCTGTCCCGCCAAGCGCCCAGCAGAATGACTTTCCCACTCTGGAGCGCGTGCAGTTCGTCGAAACATGCATCCGGGAGCATCCCGATCGCTCCCGCCAGGAGATGATCTACAAGTGCTCCTGCGCGGTCGACGCGATCGCCGAGGAGGTGACCTACGCTGAGTACGTCGGACTTATCTACTGCCTTTCTTCGCGGGCCAGGTAGCGGGCGAGCGCGGGGCAGCCGTGCGCGAGAGCACCCAAGGCCGCGATCTGGCCGCTCTCGGTATCGGAGCGATCCAAGGTCGAAGGCCTTCAAGAGCTGCCTCATTCCCTAGCGAGCTTCCGCGTGTCTGGAACGCCACTGATGCTTTCAATGAACGGACGGTTAGCCGCTGCCGCAGCAATCGCGCTATTCACCGGTCAGGTGCGGCTGCTGACCCGATCCCCGATGCCGACAGCGTCGACGTCTGGCTGCAAGGTCGGCAGAGCTTGTTCGGAACGCGCGCCGATCACGTCCGATACCGATGGCAAGGTGATACAGCTGCGCGCCCCGAGCCGCGCGCAGGATGCGTCGACCGTTCCGATCGCAATCTCGACAAGAGTGGCACAAACGCCTGAGCACTACATCCAAAAAGTGTACCTGCTGATCGACCATAACCCGTCACCCATCGCCGCCATCTTCACATTCACGCCGGACAGCGGACGGGCCGACATCGAAACCCGCGTTCGCGTCGAGGAGTACACCTGGATGCGCTCCATCGCCGAGATCGATGACGGAAGCGCTGTTCATGTCAGCGCGATATGTCAAGGCCGCGGGCGGCTGCTCCGCGCCATATGGAACGGCGCCGGATTTCGAACGGTTCGTGCCGAAGCCTGAAGCTCAAGCTGGACGCATCGGTCGTCGCGGGCGAGCCGGTACTTGCGCAGCTGATGGTTCAGCACCCCAATTCGTCGGGTCTCGGCCCGCGACCAGCTCACCCAGCTTTCACCATCCCCGCCTACTACGTGCGCACGATAGCATAACCTACGCAGGAATGCCGATGATGAGCGCGGACATAGACTTCTCCATCAGCGAGAACCCCAACTTCCGCTTCTATTTTGTACCGCGCGAAGGCGGTGAACTCAAAGCGGTGGTAGTGGATACGAAAGAGCGGGAGATCGAGGGGGTGGTGAGGCTTGTTAGGTGAGGAGGTGAAAGGTGAAGAGGTGAAAAGTGAAGCGTGAAGGGTGAGAAGACCGTAAGACGTTAGACGTAGAAATCGAGCCGCAGGCTGTCCGCGCCAAGCGAGCGCTTCACCTTTCACCTACATCACCCTTCACTTCATTCACCTGACGCTCAGTCCCACCGATCATCCCGAACCTGCACTTCACCGTCGACGATGCGAACCGGGAATTTTGCTGTCGGCTCGAACGCGGGCGCACTCAGCGCTTCGCCGGTCTTGATCGAAAAACGGGCGCCGTGTCGTGGGCAAACAATGCAATCGCCCTCCACCGGTCCACCGGTCAAGATGCCGCCGTCGTGCGTGCAGACATCCTCGATCGCATAGAACTCGCCGTTGATATTGAACACCGCAGCTTGCACCCCATCGAGATCAACGACGCGATGCGATCCGGCGAGGGAGATCAACGACGAGGCAGACGGGGGTCCAATCGCTCATTGCTGAGCTGAGACGTGAAGGGTGAAAGGTGAAGCGTGATCACGGTGAATCGCGAGACGTGGAAGCCGTGAGCTATGGACTGAAAGGCGTAGTGCTGCGAAGTGCTCTACGCACCACTTCACGCTTCACCCTTCACGCTTCACCCTACCCTTCACGGCCTTACACACCGCCACGACTTCCATCTCCGGATCGACACGCCGGACCATGCCCTCGATCCCGGCCAGGGTGCCGGAGATCGAGCTGGGGCAGCTTCCGCAGGCTCCCTGGTAGTGGACCTTGAGCACGTTGCCCTCGATGCCTATGACATGCAGGTCACCGCCGTCACCTTGCAGATAGGGGCGGACTTCCTCGTCCAGCATAGCCTGGATGACCGCGAGCTTCTCCTGCTCCTCGGGCGTCATCTCGTAGCCGGATGTGGGCGTCCCATCGACTTGGCCTGCGCTTTCGTTGATGAGTTGCTCGGATTTCTCCTGCGCCGACTCGGCATCTCGGATCGGCACGGCGAGTTGGCGCAGCAGGTCGGGCCAGTGGGCACCGCCATCCTGCGTCACAGTAAGCCAATGGTCGACGTAGAACACGTTGCTGACATGCGGGATGGCGAACAGCGCCTCCGCCAGCGGATCATCCTTGGCTTGATCGGCACTCTCGTAGGATTTGCTCAAGCCAAAGGTCAACGGCTCGCGCAGGATGAACTTCCGAGCGTTTGGGTTGGGGGTGAATTCGATTTCGGCGATGCGTGGCATCTGTGCTTAGAGCCTGATGAGCTTACTGGTTTAGCATGTGCGACTGCCACGGGATCCTGCTCACCCTCGGTCAGACAGCGAAGCCTCGTGAATCGCAGCATGCAGGGTATGCCAGGGCAGGATGGCGCATTTCACTCGTGAGGGCAGATCTTTCACGCCGGCAAACACCGACAGTCGGCCGAGATGATTGGGCTGCGATGCCACGTCGAGCTTGCCAGTGGCCATCTCCCGGAATTCCCGGACTAGCTGCTCTGCCTCGTCGATGGTCTTACCCTTGACGTTGGTGGTCATCATCGACGCCGATGCCTTACAGATTGCACAGCTCTGTCCTTCGAACGCGATACCGTCGATGTGACCGTCATTCACCTTGAGGGTCAACCATATGTGATCCCCGCACAGCGGATTAAGACCCTCCGCGTGGTGGCTGGCACCCTCGAGCTTGCCCCAGTTTCGCGGTTTCTTGTTGTGGTCGAGGATCACCTCCTGGTAAAGCTGCTTGCTGTCCATCGATCCGCTCGATCAGGCGAACATCTTCTGGACGCGCCGGATGCCCGGCGACCAGTTGGTCCACTTCCCCAAGGGTGTTATAGAAGGCGAACGAAGCACGCGCGGTAGCCGGCACATCGAAGCGTTGCATCACCGGTTGGGCGCAGTGATGACCGGTGCGCACCGCTACGCCTTCCTCGTTGAGAATCGTGCCGACATCGTGCGGGATGAACGCCGTCAACGTTGAAAGACAGCACAGCCGCCTTTGTCCTTCGCCGTGCCGATGATCCGCACACCTTCGCATGCCGCCAAGCTGCTCGGTGGCGTAACGCAGCAGTTGGTGCTCCCAGCCGCGACGTTCTCGATGCCCACGCCGTTCAAATAGTCCACCGCTGCACCCAATCCGATGCAGCGGCGATCGGCGGCGTGCCCGCTTCGAACTTGTACGGGAGTGCGTTGTAGGTGGTCTTTTCGAACGTACCGACAGGATCATGTCGCCGCCGCCCTGGTACGGGTTGCATCTTCTCCAGATGCGCGGCCTTGCCATAGAGAATCCCGATGCCGGTCGGCCCGCACAGCTTGTGGCGCGGAGAAGCAATAGAAGTCACAGTCCAGATCCTGCACGTCGACCTGCAGGTGCGGCGCGGCCTGCGCGCCGTCCACCAGCACCGGCACGCCGTGACGGTGGGCGCATGGCGATCATGTCCTTACCGGATTGACGGTGCCCAGCGCGTTGGACACGTGCGTAACGGCGACGAACTTGGTGCGAGCGTTGAACAGCTCTCTCGTATTCGTCCAGCAACAACTCACCCGCGTCGTTGCACGGAATCACGCGCAGCTTGCAGCCCTTTTCCTGGCACAGCATCTGCCAGGGAACGATGTTGGAGTGGTGCTCGAGCTGAGAGATGATGATCTCGTCGTCTGTCGCCAAGGAACGCCCGGCCGTAGCCGTGCATCACCAGATTAATCGCGTCGGTCGTGCCGCGCGTGAAAATGACCTCGCGCTCTTCGCGCGCGTTGATGAAGCGCTGAATCTTCCTGCGCGCACCTTCGTAGGCTGCCGTCGCCGTCTCCGACAAGATAGTGCACGGCCCGGTGGATGTTCGCATGCTCGCGCGTCTGATACTGAATCAAGTCGATCCAGGACGCGCTGCGGCATCTGAGCGCTGGCGGCATTGTCCAGATATGCGAGCGGCTTGCCGTTGACGCTGATCTTCAGAATGGGGAAATCTGCTCGGATACGCGCCAGATCGAATGGCGCTGTTGCTGTGCGGCTGAACCGACTACGGTCTTCAGTGAGGTTGACAGCGTTCATGGTTGGCTCGTTCTGGTCTGGGTTTGCGCGCACCACCGTCTCCTCCAGCCGCTGGACCAGAGAAGGCACCGGGATGCGTTCCACGATTTCCGCCGCGAAAGCGAACGTCAGCAACTCGCGCGCCGTGGTCTCGGTCAGACCTCGGCTCATCAGATAAAACATCTGCTCGGCATCGAGGCTGCCCGACGGTGGCGCCATGCGCGCATTTCACATCGTCGGCGAAGATCTCCAGTTGCGGCTTGGTGTCGACGTGCGCCCGCTCGGTCAGCAGCAGATTGCGGCTCTGCTGGGCGGAGTCGGTACGTTGCGCATCCTTCCGCACGAAGATTTTGCCATTGAACACGGCGTGGGCCGCACCGCCCGCAATGCACTTGTGCATCTGCCGGCTGCGGCCGTCGGGATGAGCGTGGTCCAGCAGCTATGGGTATCGGCAAGCTGGCGGCCAGCGATCAGAGCGAGGCCATCGATCTCAGCACTGCGCGCCCGCTCCCGTCTGCAGCACATTCAGATTGAACGCGAGAGAGCCGCGCGCCAAGCGTCACGGAGGTCGATGTAAGTGCGCGTCGCGCGCGACTCGCACACCGCAGGTAGCGATATGGAATGCGGCTGCGTTCTCTCGCTGCAGCCGAATATGCCGCACGTGCGCGTTGTCGGCCAGCGAGATCTCAGTCACCGCGTTGATCAGATAAGCGCCGTCTTGTAACGAAACGAAGTCCTCGATCAGCGTGCAGTGGCTGCCACGTTCGGCCACCAGCAACACACGCGGGATAGCTCGCCACCCTCGCCCGCGTGCTCATAAATAGCACATGAATCGGCGCCGCGAGCTCGGATCGCGGCCGACATGGACGAACACGCCGTCCTGCAGCCACGCGGTATTGACTGCGGCGAAGGCGTCACCATGGAAGTCTACGTAGCGCGCGAGGTGTTCCTGTGCGACAGATCCTGCTCCGCCACTGCCGCGGCCAGAGGCTTGACGGTCAAGCCGGCGAGCGCCATCGAGCACTGACAAGTGCGGAGCGAAGTGACCGTCGACGAAGGTCAAGCCGATATCCGGCCTCGGGCACAGCAAAACTGCTCGATATCCAGCCGCACTCAGCGACGCTGGCACCTCGGCACGCTCGAAATGTGGTCTTGTACAGCGGCGAGAGGTCGGTGAAACGCCATTCCTCGTCACGCGTGGTCGGCGATGGCAACGCGTTGGCGTGCATCCAACGCGTCGCCGCGAAGCCGATTGAGCCACGACGCGCGGAGTAGGCAGGCAGACTCGTCTGGGTGTCGGAAGCAGGCCGTCCAGATAGTTGCTCTTGACCAGTTCCATCAGCGCCGCCTTCGCGCGATATTCCTCGGCCACCCAGTCGTAGCCGCGCTTTCCAGTTGCAGCGCCAGTTCCTTGCCGCCGGTCTTGATGATCCGACCTGCGTCCATCACGTGCACATAATCGGGCACGATGTAGTTGAGCAAGCGCTGGTAGTGGGTGACCAGCACCAAGGCATTGTCGTGACTGCGCAGCTGGTTACGCCGCCCGCTACGATGCGCAGCGCATCGATGTCCAACCCGGAGTCGGCTTCGTCCAAGATGGCGAGCCTGGGCTCGAGGATGGCCATCTGGAGGATCTCGTTGCGCTTCTTTTCGCCCCCGGAGAAGCCTTCGTTGACGCTGCGTTCGAGGAACGCCGGGTCCATCCCCAGCAGCTTGAGCTTGTCCTGGATGTAGTCGTCAAACTCGAGCGGATCGAGCTCGTCCTTACCGCGCGCGCCTTGGACGGTGTTGTAGGCCAGCCGCAAGAACGCGCTGTTGCTCACCCCCGGAACCTCGATCGGATATTGGAAGCCCAGGAACAAGCCCGCGCGGGCGCGCTCCTCCGGCGCCAATTCGAACAAGTTCTTGCCTTCGAACAGCACCTCGCCGCCGGTAACGCGGTAGGCCGGGTGACCGGCCAGCACCTTGGCCAGCGTGCTCTTGCCGGAGCCGTTCGGCCCCATGATGGCGTGCACTTCGCCGGCTCGCACCATGAGGTCGATGCCCTTGAGGATCTCGATGCCGGACACGGTCGTCGTGAGGCTTCGCACTTCCAGTATCGTCTTGCCAGTCATTTGGTTCAGATCAACCTCTCACCACCAATGCCCGAAGTCGAAAGCGCCGTCTGGAACTTCCCTTCAGGCGTCGTACCTTCGGGGTCGGTATTGTTTTCCAAGCGCTCAGCCAACACTGCCTTCCAGCTTGAGCCCCAGCAGCTTGGTCGCTTCCACGGCAAACTCCATCGGCAGTTGCGTGAACACATCCTTACAGAAGCCGTTGATGATCATGCGAAATCGCCTCTTCCGGGCCAATCCCACGCTGGGCGAAATAGAACAGCTGGTCCTCGCCGATCTTGGAAGTCGACGCTTCGTGCTCGACCGTCGCGCTGTTGTTGTTTACCTGGATATAGGGAAAGGTATTGGCGCCGCACCTGTCTCCGATCAGCATGGAGTCGCACTGCGAGAAGTTGCGGGCGCCGTCCGCCTTTGGTCCGATCTTGACCAGACCGCGGTAGCTGTTGTTCGAGACGCCGGCCGAAATGCCCTTGCTGATGATCGTGCTGCGGGTGTTCTTGCCGACGTGGATCATCTTGGTGCCCGTGTCGGCCTGCTGGTGGTGGTTGGTCAGCGCCACCGAGTAGAATTCGCCGATAGAGTTGTCGCCGAGCAGCACGCAGGACGGATACTTCCAGGTGATCGCAGAGCCGGTCTCGACCTGAGTCCAGGAGATCTTCGAGTTCACGCCCTTGCACAGGCCACGCTTGGTAACGAAGTTGTAGATGCCGCCCACGCCGTTTTCGTCGCCCGCATACCAGTTCTGCACCGTGGAGTACTTGATCTCGGCGCGATCCAGCGCCACCAGCTCCACCACCGCAGCGTGCAGCTGGTTGGTGTCGAACTTCGGCGCAGTGCAGCCCTCCAGGTACGAGACGTAGCTGCCTTCCTCCGCGACGATCAATGTGCGCTCGAACTGTCCTGAGTCCTGCGTGTTGATGCGGAAATAGGTCGACAACTCCATCGGGCAAGTCACGCCCTTGGGGATGTAGCAGAAACTGCCGTCGGTGAACACCGCGGAATTCAGCGCAGCATAGAAGTTGTCCGCCAGGCGGCACGACCGATCCTAGATACTTGCGTACCAGTTCGGGATGATCGCGCACGGCCTCCGACATCGAGCAGAAGATGATGCCCACTTCCGCCAGCCTCGCCTTATACGTGGTCGTGACGGAAACACTGTCGAAGATCACATCGACCGCCACACCCGCCAACGCCTTCTGCTCATGCATCGGCACACCCAGCTTCTCGAATGTGCGGATCAGCTCGGGGTCGACCTCGTCCATGGACGCCAGCTTCTTTTTCGGCTTCGGCGCCGAGTAGTAGCTGATGTCCTGGAAGTCGATCTTGGGGTACTTGACGTTGGGCCAGGCGGGCTCGGTCATGGTCAGCCAGTGTCGATAGGCCTGCAGCCGGAACTCCAGCAGCCAGTCGGGCTCGTTCTTCTTGCGCGAGATGGTCCGGATGGTCTCTTCGTTCAGTCCCTTCGGCGTAACATCGGCTTCGATATCGGTGACGAAGCCGTGCTTATAGGGCTGGTTGACGAGGTTCTGGAGAGCAGCGCTGCTCATGTCTGGCTCCGGATGCTTCTAGTTCTGTTGGCCGCGTGGGATGGCTGCGGTGCGTCGGTTGTCCTCCCTGTCTGCGCTCGAGGCAAACGCACGTTCGGTACGCCTTAGGACCCGTCAGACGCTGAAGCTCTCCCCGCAGCCGCATTGCGCTTTGGCGTTGGGGTTCTCGAACTTGAACGACTCCTTGAGCCCTTCGCGAACGAAATCCAGCGTGGAGCCGTCCAGATACGCCAAGCGCCTCGCGGTCTACCACCACGGTTGCCTCATGGGACTCGAACAGCGAGTCGTTCGCGCCGACCTCATCCGCATAGTCGAAGGTATAAGCGAACCCGGAGCAGCCCACCTTCTTCACCCCCAGGCGCAGCCCAACCCCTTTGCCGCGCTTGCTCAAGAGATTTCTGGATCTGCCTTGCTGCGCTTTCCGTCAATGCGATTGCCATGCTCGTCACCTGCCTATAGTCCGATAGTCCGCGAATGAGATCACACCGGCACCACCGTTTCGGGACGCTCCCGGCGCGTCACCGCGCTGGTCCTTCAGTTCCAGACCTTCACTTCGGGTCCGTCGCTTTGTTGCTTGGCAACCAGTGAGCCAGTGTCACGGAGCGCAGATAATCGAAAATGCGTTCGTTCAGGCTTTGCCACAAATCGTGCGTAATGCATTTCTGATCGTCGCGGCAGTTTTCCTTGCCGCCGCATTGGGTTGCGTCGATCGGTTCGTCCACTGCCAGGATGATGTCGGCCACCGATATCTCCTGTACCGACTGTGGCGAGCCGATAACCGCCGCCCGGCCCCCGCACGCTGGAAACCAGCCCGCGTCGGCGCAATCGGCCGAATAACTGCTCCAGATAGGAGAGCGAGATCTTCTGCCGCTCCGAAATATCTGCCAACGTGACCGGCCCGCTGCCTCACGCATGGCAAGATCGATCATCGCCGTTACGGCAAAACGTCCTTTAGTCGTCAGTCGCATGAGAAGCTCCCGGGGCCTGTGCCCTTGAACCCAGCTGATATCCAGTTGGACTTCGTGCGCAGCCCAAAGTTGAG
>CAVZML010000009.1:0-274576 GCA_963776395.1 uncultured Chloroflexia bacterium
TCGAGGCCGACGTCAACTTCAAGGTCGTCAAGGACTTTGTCGCCCGCGTGCGTGAGCGCGCGATCGGAGCGGAGGTCCTCGAGAGTCTGACCGCCGGCCAGCAGGTCGTGAAGATCGTGGACGAGGAGCTGACCGCGCTCCTGTCGGCGGGCGACCGCACCTTCAGGCTCGTCGGCAACCCGGCCGTGGTCGCGCTCGTGGGCCTGCAGGGCTCGGGCAAGACGACGTCCGCCGCGAAGCTCGCCAAGCACATCGCCAAGCAGGGGCGCCAGCCGATGCTGGTGGCCGCCGACCCGTACCGCCCGGCGGCCGCGGACCAGCTCGCGACGCTGGGCCTGAGCCTGGGCATCCCGGTCCATCGTGCGCCGGTCGGGACGCCGACCGTGGACATCGCCCGCGGCGGGATCGAGGCCGCCAGGAGGACGGGTCGGGACGTGGTCATCATCGACACGGCCGGCAGGCTCACGATCGACGACGCCCTGATGGACGAGATCCGGGCGGTGGCGACGGCCACGAAGCCCGTCGAGACGCTCCTCGTCGTCGATGCGATGACCGGCCAGGAGGCCGTGACCGTCGCCCAGGGCTTCGCGGCCGCCGTCCCGGTCACGGGCCTCATCCTCACCAAGATCGACGGCGATGCCCGCGGTGGCGCCGCCCTGTCCATCGGTGCCGTCACCGGGATCCCGGTCAAGTTCCTGGGGACGGGCGAGAAGACAGACGCGCTGGAGGTGTTCCACCCGGACAGGCTGGCGGGCCGGATCCTGGGCATGGGCGACATCCTGAGCCTCGTCGAGCGGGCCCAGGACGCATTCGACGAGAAGCAGGCGGCCAAGCTCGAGGAGAAGGTCCGCAAGGCGTCCTTCACGCTCGAGGACATGCTGGACTCGATGCGCCAGATGCAGAAGATGGGCCCGATGGGCCAGATCGTGTCGATGATCCCGGGCATGGGCGGCATGGCCAAGGAGGCCCAGGCGGCGGTGGATCGCGGCGACCTGAAACGCACCGAGGCCATCATCCTGTCCATGACGCCGCGCGAGCGCAGGGAACCGGGGGTCCTGAACGCCTCGAGGCGCCGCCGGATCGCAAAGGGATCGGGGACATCGCTTCCCGAGGTCAACCGGCTCGTGAAACAGTTCGGTGAGATGCAGAAACTGATGAAGCAGCTCTCCGGTCCGGCGGGACGCCGGGCCGCGATGGGCATGCTGGGACGCCGCTAGACGGGGATGCTCCGATGACCGACCAGGATCCGACCCAGCGGTTCGCGCCGCCGCCGGACGCTCCTCCCGCCGCGGATGCGGCCGCCACCGGTGCGCCGCCGGTCTTCGAGCCGGCCGCGGTCCCGCCGCCCCCGCCGGCGCCGGTCGTCCAACCTGCCCCGGCGCTCCAACCTGCCCCGGTCGTGCAGCCGGTGCCGACGGCACCCGTGGCGACAGTCGCAGCCGGCCGTCCGGGCCGCAGCCGCGTGAAGTGGCTGCTCGCGGGCGTCCTGTCGTTGCTGGTCGTGGGTGTCGCCGCTGGCGCCACGCTGATGCTCACCGCGTCCGCGGGCGATCCGGCCGTCCTCGCGTGGGCCCCGGCCGACTCGATCGCGTACGCGGAGGCCCGCCTGGACCTCCCGGGCGACCAGCGAGCCGAGCTGGCCAAGGCCATGACGGCCTTTCCCGGCTTCGACGACCAGGCGGCGTTTCCCGCGAAGCTCAACGAGGCCCTCGACATGCTCGTCGGCAGGGCCTCCGACGGCAAGATGACCTACCAGGCCGACATCGCGCCGTGGTTCGGCGGCCAGGTCAGCGTCAGCATCGGGCCCGATCCCGGCCTCCGGTGACAAGTCCGCCGCGCGGGGGCTCGTCCTCGCGAGCGTCACGGATGCCGCCAAGGCCGGGGCGTGGGCGACGGGCGTGCTCGCGGATGCGGGAGCCACGACCGCAACCCAGACGTACAACGGCGTCACCATCACGACGATCACGCCTCCCTCGGGCCACACGGCCATGGCCGGCATCGAGGCCGCCTGGGCGACCCTCGGGCCCGTGATCGCGCTCGGCGACACGGCCTCCGTCAAGGCCGCCATCGACACCAAGGGCACCGCCGGCCTGCCGACGGTCGCGCAGTTCCAGACGGCCGAGGCGTCCGTCCCGGGCGACCGGCTCGGCTTCGCCTACATCGACACGGGAGCGGTGATCAAGGGCGCGATGGCCGCCGGGGGCGCCGCGGTCGAGATGCCCAGCATGCCCGCGTTCGTCGGCCAGTTCCAGGCCCCGTGGGTCGCGGCCTCGATCCGGGCCAAGGACGGCTCGTTCGTCGTGGACTCGGCCACCCCGCACCAGTCGGCGATGGGGCCCGCGAAGACGGCCGAGTCGACGCTGCCCTCACTCCTGCCGCCGACGACCGTCGCCCTTGTCGAGGGCCACGACGTGGGCGAGGCGCTGCAGCGCGCCAAGTCGCTTCTCGCCGCGGATCCCGCCCTGGCCGGCGGGGTCAAGCAGGTCGATGACACGCTCGCGCTCCTCGGCGGCTTCGGTGCCGTCGCGGACTGGATGGGCGAGACGGGCGTGGCCATCACCGTCGACGGCGGCTCGGTCGCGGGCGGCATCGTGGCTGTGCCGCTGGACGCCGCGGCGCCGGGGCGCCTGTTCACCCAGCTGCGCGGCTTCATCGAGCTCGCGGGCGGGTCGTCCGGCATCAAGGTCAGCGAGGAGTCGTACAACGGCGCGACGATCGTGGCCATCGACCTCGGCGACATGGGAAGCCTCGCCGGGCTCACGATCGGTGGCGTCGCCCCGGGCGACCTCACGATCGCCTACGCCGTGACCGACAAGGTCGTCGTGCTCGGCTACGGCACCGACTTCGTCAAGTCCGTGCTCGACGCCGGCGCGGGCGACTCGCTCGCGAAGACGGACCGGTTCGCATCGGCGCTCAAGCAGGCCGACAAGGCGAACGCGGCGCTCGTGTGGCTGGACGTCGCCGGCATCCGCACCTTCGCCGAGAGCCAGGTCCCCGCGGGGGACAAGGCCGCCTACGAGACCGACGCCAAGCCGTATCTCGATGCCTTCGACAGCGTGATCGGCACGTACGCCCCCGGCGAGACCCTGGACGGGTCTACCCTCGTCATCGGCATGAGCGCCAACTGATCCCGCCACCACCCACGACCAAGCAGCGCCGGGGTCCCGCCCAAGGGGACCGGCACACGGAGGAGCACCGCACCAGATGTCCGTCCGCATCCGCCTGACTCGCGTCGGGGCGACCAAGCAGCCGACGTACCGGCTCGTCGTCGCCGACAGCCGTTCCGCCAGGGACGGCCGCGCCATCGACACGATCGGGCACTACAACCCGCAGGTCCGAGCCGATCGAGCTCGTGGTCGATGAGGCCAAGGCCAAGGAATGGATGTCCAAGGGCGCCCAGCCCTCGGACACCGTCCGCCGCCTCTTCAAGCAGGCCGGCGTGCTGCCGGGCGGCAAGTAGGCCGCGATGGCAGCCGCCGATCTCGTCGCCTACGTCGCCAAGTCCCTCGTCGACGACCCCGACTCCGTCACGGTGGAGGTCGTCAACGGTGAGGACGGCATCATCATCGAGCTGCACGTCGCCGAGTCCGACATGGGCAAGGTCATCGGGCGCAACGGGAGCGTCGCCAAGGCGCTCCGGACGCTGCTCAAGGTGACATCCGCCCGCACGGGCGAGCCGGTCAGCCTCGAGATCGTCTGAGGGGGTCCCGCTGGCTCGTTCCACACCGGCGCACGACGCGCGCCGGGAGCCGGGTGACGGCGGGCCCGCGCGCCTCGTCGTCGCGCTCGTCCGCGGCTTCCGCGGGCTGCGCGGCCACGTCCGCGTGGAGCTGCTCACGGACCGGCCCGAGGACCGGTTCGGGTCGGGCACCACGCTCTACCTCGAGGGCACGGCCGAGACCCTGACCATCGCGGAGGCGTCGCCCGTGGCCGACGGCCCCGGGTGGTGGCTCACGTTCCGCGAGATCCGTGACCGCAACGCTGCGGAGCGCCTGCGGGACGTCTACCTCGAGATCGATGCCCCCGACGAGCCGCGTGTCCCCGGCATGTGGTTCTTCCACGAGCTCGAGGGGCTCGCCGTCCGGTCCGTGTCCGGTGAGGACCTGGGCAAGGTCATGGAGATCTACCGGGCGGGCGGTGCCGAGGTGTTCGTCGTGCGTGGCCCGCGCGGCGAGCTGGACGTGCCGGGTGTCCGAGGGATCGTGACCGACCTGGCCCCCGATCGCGGCGAGATGATCGTGGACCTCGACGCGCTCGCGCTCGACGCCCGGCCCGTCGAGGACACCGACTACGTCCGTCCACGCGATCGGCGGCCGAAGAAGCAGCCCAAGCCGAAGGGCCCGCGCCCGCGCGCCGGGCAGGCCCCGCCGGGATCAGCCGCCGGGCAAGCCCCGCCGGGATCAGCCGCCGGCGGGTCGGCCCCACGTCCGGCTGATGCCGCTCGAGATCGACGTCATCACGCTCTTCCCGGGAATGGTCGAAGGCCCGCTGCGGGAGAGCATCCCCGGCCGCATCCTCGAGCGCGGCCTGGCGGAGCTCCGGGTGCGCGACCTGCGCCGTTGGGGCCTCGGCCGCCACCACACGGTCGACGACTACACATACGGCGGCGGGGCGGGCATGGTCCTGCGTCCGGAACCGGTGGCTGCCGCGCTGGCCGAGATCCGGCGGCCCGACTCGGTCGTCATCCTGCTCGACCCCGCCGGCGAGCCGTTCCGCCAGGCGACGGCGCACAGGCTCGCGAAGGCCTCGCACCTCGTCTTCCTGTGCCCCCGTTACGAGGGCGTCGACGAGCGCGTCCGGGCGATGGTGGACACCGAGATCTCGATCGGGGACTACGTGCTGACCGGTGGCGAGCTGGCGGCGATGGTCGTGATCGATGCCGTGCTGCGGCTCCTGCCCGGTGCCATCGACGAGGCTTCCACCGCGGAGGAGTCGTTCGCCGCGGGGCTCCTCGAGTACCCGCAGTACACGCGCCCGGCGACGTTCGAGGGTGTGTCCGTGCCACCGACGCTCGTCTCGGGCCACCACGAGGAAGTCCGGAGATGGCGCCTGCGCGAGTCGCTGCGCCGGACGCTCGAGCGGCGGCCAGACCTGCTCGCCGGCAGGGTGCTCAGCAGGGAGGAGCAGCGCATGCTCGAGGGGCTCCGGGAAGCGCCCGCCGGGGCCGATCATGACGACGACGCCTGAGCTCCAGCCGGCGGGCACGTGACACCGGCACCTGACACGGCCGACGGCGGCATGCTATTCTCCGCCGTCGCGCGTGCCGTCGACCGGCCGCCGTCCCGGAACCCGAGACCCCGCGGCCGCCGCTGCCGACGAACCGACAAGGACCCTTCACCGTGAACGTGCTCAACGAGATCGTCCAGGACCAGCTCCGTACCGACCTCCCGGTGATCACGCCCGGTGACACCGTGAAGGTCTCTGCCAAGGTCATCGAGGGCAACCGCGAGCGCATCCAGGTCTTCGAAGGCCTCGTGATGCGGATGCGCAACAGCGGGATCGCGTCGGCGATCACCGTGCGCCGCATCGCCTCGGGCGTCGGCGTCGAACGGACCTTCAAGCTGAACAGCCCGCGGATCGAGAAGATCGAGGTCGTCCGCCACGGCCAGGTCCGGCGCGCCAAGCTGTACTTCCTCCGGAATCGCGTCGGCAAGGCCGCGACAACGCTCCGCGAGCGCCGCTAGGGTCACCCTCCGGGCTGGCCCCGGCCGCCGCGCAACCCGACGACCCTCGCGCTCTGCGAGGGTCGCGCCGTGTCCACCGGCGGAGCCTGCCGTGGCGCGGGTGGGTGACCGGCGCGGTACGCTACCCGGCGATGGCCGTGATCGTCCCCACCCTGCGCTGGGAGCGTCCCCTGTGGGGCGCCGGCGCCACACGCGTCGCCGGCGTGGACGAGGTGGGGGTCGCGCCCACGTGCGGGGCGGTCGTCGCCGCGGCCGTGATCATGCCCCCGAACTGCCACCGGATCCCCGGCGTCCGCGACTCCAAGACGCTGTCCGCAGCCCAGCGCGAGCGCCTGGCACCCGTGATCCGCCGTCGGGCCACCGCGGTGGGCGTGGGCGCGGCCTCGGTCGCGGACATCGACCGGCTGAACATCTACCACGCGACCCACCTCGCGATGCGGCGGGCGATCGCCAGGCTCGGCGGTCACGACCACGTGCTGGTGGACGGGCTGCGGATCGGGGACTTCGAGCGCGAGGTGGGTCCGTACACCGCGATCGTGGATGGCGACGCCCTCGTCTATTCCATCGCCTGCGCGTCCGTGGTCGCCAAGACGGTCCGGGACCGGATGATGGACCTCCTCGCCGTCCGCTATCCGCAATACGGCTGGGAGCGCAACGCCGGTTACGCGACGAGGGAGCACCGCGACGCGATCCGCGTTCATGGCCTCACGCCGCACCATCGGAGCAGCTGGCAGGCGCTCCGGGTCCTGTTGGCCGGCGACCAGCTGGCCCTGTTCGGGGACGAGGGGCCAGAGGGCGAGCTCGCGACGCAGGCGGCGGAGGCCGGGGTAGGCGGGACGGACGAGGCTCACGAGCTGGCCAGGCTCGGCCTGGACGACCTGGAGGCCCTCGTCACGGCGGGATAGGAGATAAGCCCCGGGTGAGGGCCGGGCGTCACCCTGTCCCGGATGGACCGCACGAGGACGACCGCCGCACAGCGCATCGGTGACGCCGGCGAGGAGCTCGCGGCCGCCCGCCTCGCCGCCGCCGGCTGGACGATCCTCGCCCGGAATATCCGGCTGGGCCGCGACGAGCTGGACCTGGTGGCGATCGATCCGGGTCCACCGGCGGCCCTGGTGGTGGTGGAGGTGCGCCGCCGCGGCCGTCGCGACTTCGGCCTCGCCGAGGAGACGCTCGACTTCCGCAAGCGAGCGGCACTGCGGCGCGGGGTAGGGGAGCTGCTGGCCACCGGGACCCTTCCGGACGGGCGCTCGCTGCCGGCGCTCCCGTTGCGGATCGACCTCGTGGCGATCGACCCCGGGGCGGGCGGGGTGCCGTCGGTCCGCCACCACCGCGGCATCCGCCCCTGAGCCGTGGCGAGAGGTGATGCCATCCACGAGGAGGCATCGTCCTCACGCGTCAGCCGCCATCGGACGCCGGATCGGCCGGACCCGCGGGGGCTCGAGCACAGCCATCGACGAAGCCACGTCGTGGTGGGCAGCCCGGAGCGCCCGGTCGTTCCCCCGGCACGACCCACGATCGTGAGCGGGGTCGGATCGACGGCCGGGGACCCGTCGTACGAACCTGTCTCGTATCTGGCGGCCAGGCCCCGGTCCCACGATCGCGGCTTGTACCCGGTGGGTGAGACACGCGGTGGGACGCCGCGTTCTGGCCGGCCCCTCGCAGCCGTCGACCTGACAGGCACCGCGGTCGGCACAGCCACGCCTGCGGACGCGGACCAGGAGTGTCCCCGCTGGGGGTGGTCCGCAGCGGGTCCACCGCTGAGGGTCCGCGAGGACCCCTGTGCTACACTCCCGCCCGCCGCGGCATGGGCCGTGGCGCTTCACGCCCGTCCGGCGACCGCCGGTACGGAGCACACACGCGGATCCGCTCCCGATCGGGACGGTGCCGGTCCGGCAGCAAGGCCCCAGGGCCCGCCGGCGGTCCCCGACGGGGATCCGCGGAGGCAGGGAACCACAGGAGGTCAGCGTGCCCACCGCATCGATGCGTCAGCTGCTCGAGGCCGGCGTCCACTTCGGACACCAGACTCGCCGCTGGAACCCCAAGATGAAGCCTTTCATCTTCGCGGAGCGCAACGGGATCCACATCATCGATCTCGCCCAGACGGTCAAGCGTCTCGACACCGCGCTCGAGTTCGTCACCGAGACCGTCGCCCGCGGCGAGACCGTCCTGTTCGTCGGCACCAAGAAGCAGGCGCAGGAGCCGGTCATGCAGGAGGCCATCCGCGCCGGCCAGCCGTACGTCACCAAGCGGTGGCTCGGCGGCATGATGACCAACTTCATCACGATCCGGAAGCGAATCGGCCTCCTCGACCAGCTCGAGGCGCGCCAGCTTGCCGGCGACTTCGACCGCCTCCCCAAGAAGGAGGCCGCCCTGCTGACGGAGGAGCTCAACAAGCTCCAGGCGACGCTCGGCGGCATCCGCAAGATGAAGCGCCAGCCCGGCGCGATCTTCATCGTCGATCCGCACCGCGAGCGCATCGCCGTCACCGAGGCGAACAAGCTCGAGATCCCGGTCGTCGGGACCGGCGACACGAACGTCGATCCGGACGAGCTCGACTACATCATCCCGGCCAACGACGACGCGATCCGCTCGATCCGGCTGCTCTGCCAGCTCGTGGCCGATGCGGCGATCGAGGGCGCGCGCCAGCGGGCCGCCCATGCCTCCTCCGAGCAGGAGGCGCCCGAGCCGCAGGTGGCCGAGGAGCAGGCGTTCGACGAGGCGGCCGCAGCCGACCTGGTCGCCCAGCTGACGGCGGGGGGAACCCTGTCGTTCGACCCGGACATGGACGACGACCTGCTCCCCGGCGCGCCGAAGGCCGCCGATCCGGCCGATACGCTTGCGGGGGAACCGGCACCCGGCTGATCCCGGCCCGGGGTCGCGGCCACGCCGGGAGCCCGGGTCAAAGCGGTCGGCGCCCACGCGGCGCCTGACCGGTCAACAGGAACCCATCCCGGGCGCGCCCTGAGCGCGCGCCCGAACCGACAGGAGCACGACACACATGGCGGACATCCCCGCTGAGATGGTCAAGGAGCTGCGCGAGCGAACCGGCGCCGGCTTCATGGACTGCAAGCGCGCGCTCGAGGAGACCGGGGGCGACCTCGACAAGGCCACCGGCCTGCTGCGCGAGAAGGGCCTGGCCGCCGCGGCCAAGAAGGCGGGACGCGACGCGCGCGAAGGCCTCGTCAGCAGCTACATCCACACGGGTGGCCGCGTCGGCGTCCTGGTCGAGGTCAACTGCGAGACGGACTTCGTCGCGCGGACCGACGAGTTCCAGAAGCTCGTCCGGGACATCGCGATGCAGGTGGCGGGCCTTGCCCCCATCTATGTCGACATCGACCGGATACCGGCCGAGGTCGTCGCGGCGAAGAAGGCCGCCCTGCTCGCCGACGGGACCGTGCAGGCGAAGCCGGAGGCCGTCCGCGAGAAGATCGTCGACGGGCAGCTCAAGAAGTGGTACCGCGAGGTCTGCCTCCTGGAGCAGCCGTTCCGCGACGAGGACCGCACGGTTCGCGACCTCGTCACGGACAGGATCGCGACGATCGGCGAGAACATCCGCGTCCGCCGCTTCGTGCGGTACGCCCTCGGGGAGGAGATGTGACAGAAGCCGGCACCGGGCGGGCCGAGGGCGACGGGCCGGAGTGGGTCCGGCGGGCGGCAGGCTCCGCTACCGCCGGATCCTGCTCAAGCTGTCCGGCGAGGCCCTGCTCGGGGAGCGCCAGTACGGCGTCGATCCTGCGTTCTGTGCCTTCATCGCCCGGCAGGTCGCGGTGCTCCACGGCGTGGGCGTCCAGGTCGGCATCGTGGTCGGGGGCGGCAACATCTTCCGAGGCCTGGCCGCGGCAGCGCGGGGGATGGACCGCGCGACGGGCGACTACATCGGCATGCTGGCGACCGTGATGAACGGGCTCGCCCTGTCCGACGCGATCGAGCGGACGGGATCCCGGTGCGCGTGATGAGCGCCATCGCGATGAACGAGATCGCCGAGCCGTACATCCGCCGCAGGGCCGTCCGCCACCTCGAGAAGGGCCGCGTGGCGATCTTCGTGGCGGGCACCGGCAATCCATACTTCACCACGGATACGGCCGCGGCCCTGCGGGCGGTGGAGATCGGTGCCGAAGTGCTGTTGAAGGCGACCAAGGTGGACGGCGTCTACGACGCCGACCCGATGACGGACCCGACGGCGAAGCGTTACGACCAGCTGAGCTACCACGACGTGCTCAAGGACCAGCTCAAGGTGCTCGACGCGGCCGCCGTGTCCCTCTGCCTCGAGAACGACCTGCCGATCGTGGTGTTCGATCTCAACGAGCCCGACAACATCACGAGGGTGGCGCGCGGCGATCGTGTCGGCACCCTCATCTCCGTCAAGCCCGGAGGTGCCACCGGATGACCAGCGAGATCCTGTCCGCCGCGGAGCGCAAGATGGTCCGGGCGGTCGAGGTGATGGAACGCGACTTCCATACCCTGCGCACCGGTCGTGCCTCGACGTCGCTGGTGGAGCGGCTCCACGTCGACTACTACGGCACCCAGACGCCGCTCAACCAGCTGGCGTCCATCAGCGTCCCGGAGGCCCACCAGATCGTCATCCAGCCCTGGGACCGCGCCGTCCTCGGGGCGATCGAGAAGGCGATCATGAAGAGCGACATCGGCCTGATGCCGAACGTCGACGGCACGGTCGTCCGCCTCAACATCCCGCCCCTCACGGAGGAGCGTCGCAAGGAGATCGTCAAGACCGTCCACAAGCGGATGGAAGAGGCACGGGTGGAGATCCGCAACCTCCGCCGCGAGGCCGCCGACCAGCTCAAGAAGGAAGAGCGGGACGGCACGGTCGGGACCGACGAGTCCCGCCGTGCGCTGGAGCAGCTCCAGAAGATCACGGACCGCGTCATCGCGGATGTCGACCGGCTGGGCGGCATCAAGGAGCAGGAGGTCCTCGAGGTCTAGTGGCCCAGGCGCCGCTCGATCGATCGCTGGCGAGCCGACCGACGCCCCGCCGCTCGCGCACGAACCCGCGGGCGAGACCGGGGCGCCGGTGGTCGGCGCGCCCCCGACGGGGAGCCGCTGCTGCCGCCCGAGGAGCTGCCGCGGCACGTCGCGATCATCATGGACGGCAACCGCCGGTGGGCCCGGGCGAAGGGGGCGACCGACTTTGAGGGCCACGCCGCCGGCGTCGAGGCGATCCGGGGGCTCCTGCAGCACGCCGTGCGCCGCGGGGTCCCGATGCTCACCCTCTACGCGTTCAGCCGCGAGAACTGGGCCCGCTCCGACGACGAGGTGGCGGGCCTGTTCGACCTCCTGGGCCGGGCGATCACGAACGAGACCGACGAGCTCCGTGAGCAGGGCGTCCGGGTCCGCCTGCTCGGCCGCCTCGAGGAGCTCCCCGACGAGACTCGCTCCTCGATCTCCGATGCCCTCGACCGCACGGCCGATGGCACCCGCCTGCAGCTCAACATCGCCTGGAACTACGCGGGCCGGACGGAGCTCGTGGACGCGTTCCGCCGGATTGCCGCCACCGGCGTTGCGCCCGACGAGGTCGACGAGCGCACGATCAGCGAAGCGCTGTACACCGGCGGGCTGCCGGACCCCGACCTCGTGATCCGGACCGGCGGGGAGCAGCGCATCAGCAACTTCCTGATCTGGCAGTCGGCCTACGCGGAGCTGGTGTTCAGCGAGTGCCTGTGGCCGGACTTCGGCCCCGACGCGTTCGACGCCGCCCTCCTCGAGTTTGCGCGGCGCACGCGCCGGTTCGGCCGCTAGACACAGGCCGGTGCTGAAGACCCGCGCGCTGTCGGCGCTCCTGCTCGTCCCGCCACTCGTCATCGCCCTCATCATCGGGATGCCCGCGGTCGCCGCCGTCCTCGTCCTGGTGGCGCTGCTCGCGGGCCTGGAGGTCTTCCGCCTGCTCAGGGCGGCCGGCTACCCGAGCCTGTCGCTGTTCGGCACGGCCCTCGCCGTCGCGATCGTCCTCGAAGCCGCCGTCGGCCCGGCAGGGGACAAGGGGGTGCTGCTCGTCGCGTGGGAACGGTGCTCGCCGGCGTCGGCGCCATGGCGCGGCCCGATCCGCGCGACGGGCTGGTCGTCTGGTTCGCCACCGTGTTCGGGGCGCTCTACGTCGGCCTTGTCTCGTTCGTGCTCCAGGTCGCCAACACCGGCCCCGCGATCCCCGGCGGGTCGGCCCTGACCGCGCTGAGCTCCGGGCAGGGCTGGATCCTGCTGCTCGTGCTCGGCGTCTGGAGCTACGACACGGGCGCCTACCTCGTGGGCCGCCAGGTCGGCCGCCACAAGTTCATGACCCACATCTCGCCCGCAAAGTCCGTGGAGGGGCTCGTCGGGAGGTCTCGTCGCCACCACGATCGTGACCTGCCTGATGCTGGCGGGGCTGGGCCAGGCCTGGGTGGGCGGCCTCGTCCTCGGCCCCGTCCTCGGGCTGTCGGCGCAGGCGGGCGACCTCGCCGAATCCATGCTGAAGCGGGCCGCGGGCGCCAAGGACTCCGGGACGCTCATCCCGGGCCACGGCGGCATCCTGGATCGCATCGACTCGTTCCTGTTCGCCGGCCCCGTGGTCGCGCTGTATGTCCTCGCGCTCGCCGGCTGAGGGGCGGCGCATCGGCGTCGCCCTGCTCGGTTCGGCGGGAAGCATCGGCCGCCAGGCCATCGAGGTGCTCGAGCAGCACGCCGGCCGGTTCCGGGTCGTTGCGCTGGCGACCGGCCGGAACGCGGCAGAGCTGGAGGCCCAGGCGGCGCGCCTGAGCCCGGCCGCCGTGGCCCTGGCGGACGAGGACGCGACCCTGGACCTGCCCGCCGGCACCATACGGGTCGGGGGCGCGGACGCGCTCGAGGTCCTCGCCAGCCGCGACGACGTCGACATCGTCCTGATCGGCTCGGGAGGGGTTGTCTCGCTCAGGCCAGTCCTCGCCGCCCTGCGTGCGGGCAAGATCGTGGCCACCGCGAACAAGGAGACGCTGGTCGCCGGCGGTCATCTCGTGATGGCAGAGGCCGGGCGCCGGGCCGCCGAGCGGGCGGCCGCCAATCCCCGCGATCCGCTCGCGACACCGCTCGCCTGGCTCCGGCCCATCGACTCCGAGCACTCCGCGATATGGCAATGCCTCGTGGGTGAGCCGAAGGCCGGGATCGCCCGGCTGGTCCTCACGGCGTCGGGCGGACCGTTCCTGGATGCGACGGCAGACGAGCTGGCGGTGGTGACCCCGGCGCAGGCCCTGCGGCACCCGACCTGGTCCATGGGGGCCAAGATCACGATCGACTCCGCGACCCTCGCCAACAAGGGCCTCGAGGTCATCGAGGCACACTGGCTGTACGATGTCGGCTACGACGCGATCGACGTCGTCGTGCACCCGCAGAGCGTGGTGCACTCGGCCGTCCAGTTCGTCGACGGCTCGCTGAAGGCACAGCTGGGTACCCCCGACATGCGTCTCCCCATTCAGTACGCCCTGACGCACCCCGAGCGTCTCCCGTCCCCGACCGCCCCACCGGACCTCGTCGCCGTGGCCCGCCTCGACTTCCGCGCTCCGGACGAGGCACGCTTTCCGGCGCTGCGGATCGCCCGCGAGGCGGGCCGGACCGGCAGCCGCGCAGCGGCCGTCCTGATCGCCGCGGACGAGGTCGCCGTCGCCCGGTTCCTCGACGGCACGCTGGACTTCCCGGGGATCCCGCGGCTCCTCGAGGCCGCCGTGCGTCGCTTCGGTGAGGGTGCCGGCCAGGCCCCCGACGTCGACGGCCTTGTCGCCCTGGACCGGGAGGTGCGCGCGGCGTTCGCGACTGGCGCGGTGACGGCGTGAGCGGCCTGTTCGACCCCGTCGTCACGATCCTGCTGTTCATCGTCGTCCTCGGTGGCCTCGTGCTCGCGCACGAGTTCGGCCACTTCCTGACGGCGCGCCTGGCGAAGGTCCGGGTCCTGGAGTTCGGGATCGGGTTCCCGCCGCGGGCCAGGGTGCTCAAGCAGGGCGGTGAGACGCTGTACACGCTCAACTGGCTCCCGATCGGCGGGTTCGTCAAGCTCGAGGACGAGGACGGCGGCGTCAGCGACGACCCGCGGTCGTTCGGCCGGGCGAGGCTCCCGGTCAAGCTGCTGATCCTCGTCGCCGGCGTCGCGATGAACCTGCTCGTGTCGTTCGCGATCTTCGCCGGGATCGCGCTCGTCGGCGAGCCGGCGCTGGGCGTCCAGTTCAAGGACGTGGTGGCGGAATTGCCGGCCGCCACCGCCGGGCTCCAGCCCGGTGACACCCTCACCAGCATCAACGGCACGCAGTACTCGGTCTTCGACCAGCAGTTCCCGACCGACGGCCTCCGCGCACTTGCCGGCCAGACCGTCGTGCTCGGCATCCTCCACGCCGATGGCACGACCGAGGACGTCACGGTCACCCTGCGCGTCCCGGCGTCGCCCAACGAGGGGGCGCTCGGCATCACCGGGTTCAAGGGCGCCCAGGTCGGGACCATCCACTACGCCCCCGGCGAGGCGGTCGTGCTGGGGGCGAAGCGGACCGTCGAGGCCTTCGGCATGATCCTGGGTGGTCTCGGCGACCTCGGCCGGGCGATCATCACCGACCCGACGACGGCTCCGCCGGCGGCAGGTCCCGTGGGGATCGCCGTCCAGCTCGGCCAGACCCTCACGACGCTGGGTCCGCTCTACGTGCTCTACCTGGCGGGCATCCTGTCGGCGAACCTCGCGCTCGTCAACCTCCTTCCGTTCCCGCCGCTCGACGGTGGACGGATGCTGGTGCTCGTCCTCAAGGCGATGCCCGGCGGCAAGCGGATCTCGATCCGGGCGGAGCGGATGACGTATGCGCTCGGGTTCATGGTCCTGTTCGCATTCCTGATCTGGGTGACCGTGTTCGACGTCATCCGCCAGGTCGGTGGCGCGACCCCGTGACGTCGCCCGACGCGCTCCGGCCCGTCAGGCGGGCCACCGTCTCGGTGGACGTGGGCGGAGTCCTGGTCGGCTCGGCCCACCCGGTCGTGGTGCAGTCGATGACCAACACGGACACGGCGGACCCGGACTCGACCGCCATCCAGGTCGCGCGCCTCGCGCACGCCGGCTCGCAGCTCGTGCGGGTCACCGTCAACACCGAGGCCGCCGCGGCGGCGGTGCCGGACATGATCCGGCGGCTCCGCGACAACCTGGGCGTGGACGCGCCGGTCATCGGCGACTTCCACTACAACGGCCACAAGCTGCTCGTGGAGTACCCGGAGGCCGCGGCCGCGCTCGCCAAGTACCGGATCAACCCGGGCAACGTGGGCACCAAGTACCACGACGCCAACTTCACGACGATCGTCCGGGTCGCGGTCGAGCACGACAAGCCGGTCCGCATCGGGGTCAACTGGGGCTCGCTCGACCAGCAGCTGCTGACGGACCTGATGGAGGCGAACGCGAGGCTCGCCGCCCCGCGGGACGCCCGCGACGTGATGATCGACGCGATGATCGAGTCCGCGATGCGGTCCGCCGAGCTGGCCGAGGAGACCGGCCTCCGCCATGACCGGATCATCCTCTCGGCGAAGGTCTCGGGGGTCCGGGACCTCGTCGACACCTACCGCCGGCTGGCGCCCCGCTCCGACTACCCGCTCCACCTGGGCCTCACCGAGGCCGGGCTGGGCATGAAGGGCATCGTGGCCTCGACCGCCGGCCTCGCGATCCTGCTCAACGAGGGCATCGGGGACACCATCCGTGTCTCCCTGACCCCAGAGCCGGGGGCCGGCCGGGAGCTCGAGGTGGAGGTCGCCCAGCAGGTGCTGCAGTCGATGGGCCTCCGCTCGTTCCTGCCCCAGGTCTCCGCGTGCCCGGGCTGTGGCCGGACGACATCCACGTTCTTCCAGGAGATGGCCCGCGACATCACGGACCACATCAGGACCCGGATGCCCGACTGGCGCGAGTCCCACCCGGGGGTCGAGGAGCTCCGGGTCGCGGTGATGGGCTGCGTCGTCAACGGCCCCGGGGAGAGCAAGCACGCGGACATCGGGATCAGCCTCCCCGGCACGTTCGAGGCGCCGGTCGCACCCGTCTTCGTCGACGGCAGGCTGGACCGGACGCTGCGGGGGGACAGGATCGTCGCCGAGTTCATCGAGCTCCTGGAGGGGTACGTGGACCGGCGTTACGGGGTGGGCACCAGGCCCGCGTAGCCGGTCCCGACGAGGGCCGCGGCCAGGGTGATCCACGGGCCCGGGTGTATACTTCCGGGCCATAGCGACAGGCCGCCACTGGACGTGGGTGACCAACCCACGTTTCTTTGTGTCGGAGGCATGCCGCAGGAACGGTCAGGCAGCAGGGAGGCGCAAGATGAGTCGTGACTTCGTCGGTGCGCTCCTCCAGCTCAACGCCGAGAAGCAGGTCCCGCAGGAGGCGCTCATCCGCGCCGTCGAGGAGGGGATCCAGGCCGCCTACCGGCGCGTCGCCAGCGAAGAGGACATCTTCGTGCGGATCGAGCCCGGCACCGGCGAGATCCGCGTGTACCGCGGACGCTACGTGGTCGACCAGGTCGAGGATCCGACCGTCCAGGTGTCCGTGGACGAGGCACGCGCGACGCGCCCGGACGCGCGGGCCGGCGAGGTGCTCGAGATCGAGCAGCTGGACGCAGAGCACTTCGGCCGGATCGGCGCCCAGACCGCCAAGCAGATCATCCTCCAGAGGATGCGCGAGGTCGAGCGCGACCAGGTCTTCGACCAGTTCGCCAGCCGTGAGGGCGAGCTCATCACCGGGTCCGTCAGCCGGGTGGAGCCGCGCGCGATCATCCTGGACGTCGGCAAGGGCGTCGAGGCGATCCTCGCCACCACCGAGCAGAGCCCGCTCGAGCACTACCGGATCGGCCAGCCCGTGAAGGCGTTCGTGCTCGAGGTCCGGCGCTCCGCCCGCGGCCCGCAGATCATGGTCTCGCGGACCCACAAGGGGTTCCTCCGCCGGCTGTTCGAGCTGGAGGTGCCGGAGATCCACGCCGGGACGGTCGAGATCAAGGCGATCGCCCGCGAGGCGGGGAGCCGGTCCAAGGTGGCGGTCTCGTCCCGCCAGGAGGGGCTCGACCCGGTCGGGGCCACGGTCGGACAGCGCGGGGCGCGGGTCCAGGCGGTCGTCGCCGAGCTCGCGGGCGAGAAGATCGACGTCATCCCGTGGAACGAGGACGCGTCCGTATTCGTGGCCAACGCGCTGTCGCCCGCGCAGGTCCTGGGCGTGACCATCGACGAGGAGCACCGGATCGCGACCGTCATCGTCCCGGAGCGGATGCTCTCGCTGGCGATCGGCCGCGAGGGGCAGAACGCACGGCTCGCCGCCCGGCTCACCGGCTGGCGCATCGACATCCGCAGCGACACGGCGGCCGCCGAGGCCAGGCGAGCGACCCGGTCGCCGTCGAGGACCCCGCCGCCGCACCGGAAGAGCCCGCGAGCGACCCGGTCGCCGCTCGAGGACCGCCGCCGCCGCACCGGACGAGCCCGCGAGCGACCCGGTCGCCGTCGAGGACCCCGCCGCCGGCGCACCGGACGAGCCCGCCCCGACCGTCCCCGGGCCGACCGGGCCCGCACCCGACGCCCCCGCCGCGAGCGCCGCGAGGGACCGGCCAAGAGGTCGCGCAAGAAGGCATCCGAGGAGGTGTCGTCGTAGGCCCGACGGCGGCCGGTCGGACCCGGCCAGCTCCGCCGCGACGGCTCCCTGAACGGAGCTGCGTCGCCTGCCGGACGACGCGCCCGAAGCGGGAGCTCGTCCGGGTCGTCCGGGCTCCGGACGGCTCGGTGGCCATCGACGCCAGCGGGCGCGCCCCGGGACGCGGCGCGTACCTCTGCCGCGACGCGGCCTGCTGGGACGCGGCCGGCCGGAAGAAGGCCATCGAGCACGCGCTCAAGGTGACGATGCCGGCCGACGTGCTGGCGGCCCTCGCGGCCGGCCCCGACGGCCTCGACGCCGTCCCGACACCAACCACCCCGCGGGCCGATGGTCCGCGACCCGACCCCAGACCCGACACGATGCCCCGAGGAGATGCCCATGGCCAGGAGTAGGAGCGGCACGCGCGGCCGGCGCGGACCCCGCAAGCCCCCGCGTCGTCCGGGCGGCCCGTTCGTCGCGGGCGGCGTCGCCGTCGTCGAGCCGGCGGAGCGCGGCGCGATCGAGCTGCCCGCCACGATCACCGTCAAGGAGCTCTCCGAGCTCCTCGTCGTCAGCCCCGCGGACATCATCCGCGAGCTGATCAAGAGCGGCATCTTCGCGACCATCAACCAGCTGATCGACCGCGACACCGCGTCGCTCGTCGCCGAGGAGCTGGGCTACGAGGTGGCCGAGCCGAACACCGCCGCCGCGGACACCGAGGAAGAGGGGAGCGGGCCGCCGGCGGAGGCCGAGAAGGTCCAGCTCTGGGAGGAGGACGCGGACGACGTCAACCTCGTCCCGCGGGCCCCGATCGTGACCGTCATGGGCCACGTCGATCACGGCAAGACGAGCCTGCTCGACGCGATCCGCTCGACGACCGTCGCGGCCGCGGAGCGGGGCGGCATCACCCAGCACATCGGCGCGTCCGAGATCACGACCAAGGACGGCAAGCGCGTCGTCTTCCTCGACACACCGGGTCACGAGGCGTTCACCTCGATGCGCGCACGTGGCGCGAAGGTCACCGACATCGCGGTGATCGTCGTGGCCGCCGACGACGGGGTGATGCCCCAGACGCTGGAGGCCATCAGCCACGCGAAGGCGGCCAAGGTCCCCCTCGTCATCGCGATGAACAAGATCGACAAGCCGGACGCCAACCCGGACCGCGTGAAGAACGAGCTGGCCGAGGCCGGCGTCCTGATCGAGGACTACGGCGGCGACACGCCGCTCGTCCCGGTCTCGGCGAAGACCCGCGTCGGCCTGGAGGAGCTCCTCGAGATCATCCTCCTGGTGGCCGACCTGCAGGAGCTCAAGGCCAACCCGAAGCGGGCGGCCGTCGGAACCGTCATCGAGGCCCGTCTCGACAAGGGCCGCGGCCCCGTCGCCACGGTCATCGTGCAGACCGGCACCCTGCGCGTCGGGGACGTCGTCGTCGCCGGCAACACCTTCGGCAAGGTCAAGGCGCTCGAGTCGGCGGGGGGCAAGCGCACCTCGAAGGCCGGGCCGGCCTCCGCCGTCGTCATCCTCGGGCTGTCCGACACGCCCGAGGCCGGCGACGTGCTGCGCGTCGTCGCGGACGAGAAGACCGCCCGCGCGATGGTCGAGACCCGCAGGAACGAGCAGGTCGCCGCCGCCGGCGGTGGCTCGAGCCGGGCAACCCTCGAGGACCTGTACCGCCAGATCCAGGCCGGCCAGGCCAAGGAGCTGCGGATGATCCTCAAGGCCGACGTGTCGGGGTCGCTCGGCGCGATCGTGCATGCCCTGCAGCAGCTCAGCACGGACGAGGTCAAGATCAACGTCCTGCTCGAGGCGGCCGGCGATATCACCGACAACGACATCATGCTGGCGACGGCGTCGGACGCGATCGTCGTCGGCTTCAACACCGGCATCACCGAGACCGCGCGCCGCGAGGCCGAGGCCCAGGGCGTGGACGTCCGGCTGTACGACATCATCTACAAGCTGACCGACGATATCGACGCAGCGCTCAAGGGCATGCTCGAGCCCGAGATCATCGAGGTGATCGAGGGTCGCGCCGAGGTCCGCCAGATCTTCCGGGTGGGCAAGAGCACGGTCATCGCGGGCTGCTACGTCACCGAGGGGCGCATCGTCCGCTCGGGCGGCGTCCGCGTCTGGCGCGGTGGCAGGGTGGTCGCCACCGACAGGATGGACTCGCTCCGGCGCTTCCGGGACGACGTCCGGGAGGTCGCCGCGAACTTCGAGTGCGGCATCGGCCTCGCCGGGTACAACGACCTGGCGGAGGGCGACATCCTCGAGTGCTACACGAACCAGGCTCGGAGCCGGGCGGGGGGCTGACGCTCCCCGCTTCGAGGCAGGGCCCATGAGCCAGCGAACCGACCGCGTCGACGAGCTGCTCCGCCAGGAGATCGGCGCGCTCCTTGCCAAGGAGCTCGCCGACCCGCGGATCGGCTTCACGACCATCACGGACGTCGAGACGGCCCCGGATCTTCGCCATGCGAAGGTCTGGGTGAGCGTGATCGGCGGCAAGAGCGATCGAACCGAGACCGTCCGCGCCCTCCAGGCCTCGATGGGCTTCGTGCGCCATGAGCTCGGCAAGCGCCTCCGCATCAAGAGGATCCCGGCCCTTCACGTGCTCCTCGACGACTCCGCCGAGCGCGGGACGCGCGTGCTCCACCTGCTCGGCGAGCTGGAGGCGGGCGTCGACCCGCAGGACGTCACGCCGGTCAACGAATCGCTCCCGACGCCCGTCAAGCGACTTCCCCACGAGGGCGACGCGCCGGACCCGGTCGCGGCTGACACGGCGGCGGGGCGACCGATATCGATGCCCCGGCCCAGCCGGGGCGAAGGCGAGATCGCCGCGGCGGCACCCGGGTGGCGGCCACGGCGTGGACCGGGCGGCGAAAGGCGGCCGTGCCGGCGATGCCCGGAGGCATGGCGCCTCGAAGCACGGCGCCTCGAAGCACGGCGCCGATCGCCCCGGGGGCCGGGGCACGGATGACGGCTGCCGTCGACCTGGCCTCGCTCGCTCGCGACGCGGTGCCGGACGGACTGGTCGCGCGCCTCAGGGGGGCGCGGCACGTGCTCGCGGTGAGCCACGAGAACCCCGACGCCGACACGCTGGGGGCCGTGCTGGGCATCTGCCGGCTGGCGGAGGCCCTCGGTGGCGGTGCGACGGCGATCAGCGCGGATCCCGTGCCGCCGCTGTACGCCTTCCTGCCGGGATCGAGCGGTTCCGCACCGACCCGGAGCCCGGCCGCGCCTACGACCTCGTGGTCCTGGCGGACTGCGCGAGCGCGGAGCGGGTCGGGGCCGTCGCGGTCCGGCACCCCGGGCTGTTCACGGCCGTGCCCAGGGCGGTCATCGACCACCACGCGTCCAATGACGGCGCCGGCCCCGCGGACTGGATCGACCCGGACGCCGCGGCGACCTGCGAGCTCGTCGCGCTGCTCGCCGTGCGGCTCGGGCTGCCGCTGGACCTCGGCGACGGCGCGCTCGCCGCGACGCTGATGGCGGGCATCGTCATGGACACGGCCACGTTCGCGCACCCGAACGCCACCCCGCGCACGCTCGCCGTGTCCGCGGCCCTGGTCGCGGCGGGTGCCCCGCTCTCGGACATCTCGCGCCGGCTCTACCGGACCAAGCCCGACAGCCAGCTCCGGCTCTTCGGCCGGGTCCTGGGCCGCCTCGAGACGTCGCCGGACGGGCTGCTGATCTGGTCCACGCTGCGGCTCGGCGACCTCGAGGCGACCGGGGCCATCCCGGCCCACTCCGAGGGGATCATCGACCTGCTCGCCCAGGCGGAGACCGCAGAGGTGTCGATGCTGTTCAAGGAGCAGGACGACGGGACCACCCGGCTCTCGGTCCGCACCAGGCCGGGCGGCGTGGACGCGACGGTCCTGACCGGGACGTTCGGCGGGGGAGGGCACGCGCGGGCGGCGGGGGCCACGGTCGGCCTCCCCCTCGACGCCGCGATCGCCCGGGTGCGCGATGTCGCGCAGCGGATGGCCGGCGAGGTGCGGCGGTGAGCCCGCGCGACCGCAGCGGTGGCCTCGACGGGGTCCTCGTCGTCGCCAAGCCGTCCGGGCCCACCTCCCACGACGTCGTCGGGCTGGTCCGGCGGCTGTCGTCCACGCGCCGCGTGGGCCACGGGGGGACGCTCGACCCGTTCGCGGCCGGCGTGCTGCCCGTGTTCCTGGGGCGCGCGACCCGGCTCGTGGAGTACCACCTGGGGGCGTCGAAGCGGTACCGGGCCACGATCTGCTTCGGCGAGACCTCGACCACCGACGACATCGACGGCGACCGCACCACGATCGAGGGCCCCCCCGTCACCCGCGCGGAGGTCGAGGCGGCCCTGGCAGGGATGACCGGTCCGCTCCGGCAGGTGCCGCCGGTCTACAGCGCCGTCCAGGTGGCCGGCCGCCGCGCGTACCAGATGGCGCGGGCGGGCGAGGCCGTGGAGCTGGCGCCGCGTGACGTGACCATCCACGAGCTCACCCTGCGGGAATGGGACGATGCGGACCCGGCCCGACCGACGGTCGTCGTCGACGTCGCGTGCTCTGCGGGCACGTACGTCCGCGCCCTTGCCCGGGACCTCGGGGCCCGCCTCGAGACGGGCGCCTACCTCGGCGCGCTGGTGCGGACGGCATCGGGCGGCTTCAGCCTCGACGACGCCATCCCGCTCGACGCCCTGCGCGAGCACGCGGCGGACGGCCCGGCGGGGATCGCCAGGGCGATGCGACCCATCGATGCCGGCCTCGAGGACCTGCCCCACGCACGGATCACCGACGACGAGATCCGGCGCCTGGGCGAGGGTCTGATCACGGCACCGAAGACGCCGCTCGTGCAGCGCGACGCACCGCTCGTGCTGGCGGTCGGACCGGACGGGCGCGGTGGTCGCCGTCTGCCGCGCGGTCTCGGGCGCACTCCACCCGCACAAGGTGCTGGCGGACCGGCCGGCGACGGCGGGACGGCCCGACGCCCGCGTCGTGGCCGACGCGGGCTGGGGACCGGGTCCATGCGTGTCGCCCGTGGGCTCGGCCACCTCGAGCCGTCCGCCCACCCGGCCTTCATCGTCGTCGGCGTCTTCGACGGGCTCCACCGCGGTCACGCATACCTGCTCGATCACCTGGTGGCGGAGGCGCGCCGGCGGGACGCGCGTCCGGTGGTGATCACCTTCGACCACCACCCCGACGAGATCCTCAGGGGCTCAGCCCCGCCGCTGCTGTGCGACCCCGAGGAGCGCCTGGAGCGTCTCGCGGCCGCCGGCGTGGATACGACCGTCGTGGTCCACTTCGACCAGCAGCTGCGCGAGACCACCTACGACGCGTTCGTCGGGTCGATTGCGGCACGCGGCCCGATCGCGGGCTTCCTGATGACCCCTGACGCGGCGTTCGGCTACCAGCGCGCCGGGACGCCGGCGGCGCTGGTCGAGCTCGGGCGGTCCTGCGGGTTCGAGGTGGTGGTCGTGCCACCGTTCGAGCTGGACGGTCACGCCGTCCGGAGCACGGAGGTCCGGGCGGCCATCAGCGTGGGCGACCTGGCACTTGCCGAGCGTCTCCTCGGCCGCCCGCACGCCGTGGTCGGCGAGGCGGAGCCCGCAGACCAGGGCACAGCGGTCCATTTCCCCCTGCCGGTGGCGCTTCCGCCGGACGGGCCGTGGCCCGCCGAGATCGTCCGCGGCGGGGTTGCGGAGGCGATCGTCGCCGTGGTGGACGGCGTCCACCTGGACCTGGCCCGGGACCTCGGCGGCGGCCGCGTGCGCGTCGCCTTCCCGGGCGACGGAGGGCTCGTCGCAGGCTGACCGGCTCGGCGACGGCGGGGTGGCGGACCTGCCCGCCGGGGACGCTTGTTGCCTGCCCGTTTGCCCGAACGTTTGCCTGATCGCGCGACACCCTGCTATCCTCCGCCGGTCAAAGACCAGAAGAAACAGTCATGCCAACGTTCGTGTCGGAGGATCGAGTGCCGCTCGCGCGGGAGAAGAAGCAAGAGGTCATCGAGTCGTACGCCTTCAAGGAAGGCGACACCGGTTCGCCCGAGGTCCAGATCGCCCTCCTGACGGAGCGGATCCGGGACCTGACGGAGCACCTCCGCCGCTTCCCGAAGGACAACCATTCGCGCCGCGGCCTCCTCAAGCTCGTGGGTCAGCGCCGGCGCCTTCTCGCCTACCTGGTGAAGAAGGACGCCACCCGCTACCGAGCCGTCATCGGTCGGCTCGGGCTTCGCCGCTAGGACTCGCCGCACCTCGACCCCGGGGCATGTCCCCGGGGTCGTTCGCATCCGGATCCTCGCCCCGGCCCCATTCGCCAGGTCGATCCCAACCCCCACGACCAAGGAGGTCGTTTACACGTGCCCACACCCACCACGCTCGAGATCGAGTTCGGCGGACGAACCCTCACCCTCGAGACCGGCAAGCTCGCCGGTCTGGCCGGCGGCGCAGTCACGCTCCGCTACGGCGACACCCTCGTCCTCGGGACGGCCAACCGCAGCCTGCCGCGGCCCGGTCTCGACTTCTTCCCGCTCACGGTCGAGTTCGAGGAGCGGATGTACGCGGCCGGCAAGATCCCCGGCGGCTTCATCAAGCGCGAAGGCCGGATGTCGGAGGCCGCGACCCTCGCGGCCCGCCTCACGGACCGCCCGATCCGCCCGCTCTTCCCCGAGGGCTACAAGGACGACGTCCAGCTCGTGATCACGGTCCTGTCGACGGACCAGGAGAACGACGCGGACATCCTCGGCACCATCGCCGCGTCGGCCGCGCTGACGATCAGCGAGATCCCGTTCCAGGGCCCCGTCGGCGCCGTGCGCATCGGCCGGATCGACGGCGAGTTCGTCCTCAACCCGACCTACACCCAGCTGCAGGACTCGGAGCTCGACCTCGTCGTCTCCGGCACCCGCGACGCCATCATGATGGTCGAGGCGGGCGTCAAGATCCTCCCCGAGGACGTGATGGCCGAGGCCATCCTGTTCGCGCAGCGGTCCCTGCTGCCGCTCGTCGAGATCCAGGACAGGCTGCGCGAGCTCGTCGGCAAGCAGAAGCTGCGTCCCGTACCTCGAGCCCATGACGGACTCCGTCCTCGGGTTCGCCGACCTGGCGAAGGCGGGCGGCGAGTTCGTCGTCGTGGACGTCGAGACGACCGGCACCGACCCGAAGATGGCCGACCTGCTCGAGGTGGCCGCGGTCCGGGTCAAGGGCGGCAAGGTCACCGACACGTGGTCCACCCTGGTGAACCCCGGCCGCCGCATCGTCGGCAACCAGATGCACGGCATCACCGACGCGGACGTCGCGGGCGCCCCGAGCCCGGCCGAGGCCGCGCGCAGGGTCCTCGAGTTCGTCGGCGACGCCCCCTTCGTCGGCCACTCCGTCGGCTTCGACATCGCGTTCATCGAGGAGGCCCTCGGCGACGGCACCCGCATCCCGCAGGGCTCGTTCCTCGACACGCTGGTCATCGCCCGCGAGGGCTACCCGGACCTCGAGAACTACAAGCTCGGGACCCTGGCCAGGTTCTTCGGCATCGAGCTCTCCGAGAACCACCGCGCGCTGCCGGACGCCGAGGCGACCGCGAACCTCCTGATCTGGTTCGGGAACGACCTGCCCGGACGGATCGAGGCCCTCAGGGCCGGCATCGCCACCGCGATCCGGGCCACCCGCACGGACAAGGACGAGTCGGCGCGCCTGCTCGAGGCGGCGCGTCGCGACGCACGCTTCAGCAAGAGCCTGTTCGGGCTCGTCCAGAGGAGGACCGTCCGCGAGCTCGTCCTGCGCGAGGGCCTTCGCATGGACGGCCGCGCCGTCGACGAGATCCGCCCGATCTCGGTCGAGGTCGGCCTCCTGCCGCGTGCGCACGGCTCCGGCCTGTTCACCCGCGGCCAGACCCAGGCGCTGACCGTCGCCACGCTCGGGCCGTCCTCCGACGTCCAGCGGATCGACACGATCAGCCCCGAGCTCTCCAAGCGCTACCTCCACCACTACAACTTCCCGCCCTACAGCACCGGCGAGAACAAGCCGATGCGCGGACCGTCCCGCCGCGACATCGGGCACGGCAACCTGGCCGCCCGGGCGCTGCTGCCCGTTCTGCCGACCCAGGAGGAGTTCCCGTACGTCATCCGCCTCGTGAGCGAGGTCGTGGCCGGCAACGGCTCGACGTCGATGGCCTCGACGTGCGGCTCGACGCTCGCGCTCATGGACGCCGGCGTGCCGATCAAGGCTCCGGTCGCCGGCGCGGCGATGGGCCTCGTGCTGGACGGTGACACGGGCAACTTCGTGGTCCTGACCGACATCCTCGGCAAGGAGGATTCGATCGGCGACATGGACTTCAAGGTGACCGGCACCACGGAGGGGATCACCGCCCTCCAGATGGACATCAAGGTCAAGGGCATCGACGAGCGCGTCATCCGCGAGGGCCTCAAGCAGGCGCTCGCGGCCCGCCTGTTCATCCTCGACAAGATGACCGAGGTCCTGCCATCGGCGCGCGAGGAGATGTCCGAGTTCGCGCCGCGGATCATCACGATCAAGATCAACCCCGAGAAGATCCGCGAGATCATCGGCAAGGGCGGATCGATGATCCGGAAGATCCAGGAGGAGACCGGCACCGAGATCAACGTCGAGGACGACGGCACCGTGGAGATCGCGGCCGTCTCCGGCGAGAACTCGCGCAAGGCGATCAACTGGATCGAGAGCCTCACCCGTGAGGTCGAGGTCGGTGCGCTCTACCTCGGCAAGGTCACCCGGATGATGGCGTTCGGGTGCTTCGTCGAGATCCTGCCGGGCAAGGAAGGGCTCATCCGGATCGGCGAGCTCGCCGACTACCACGTGCCGTCCGTCGAGGACGTGGTGTCCGTCGGCGACGAGGTCATGGTGGTGGTCACCGAGATCGACCGCCAGGGCCGCGTCAACCTCTCCCGCAAGGCGGCGATGCAGCGGCACCTCGCCAAGTGAGCCACGCTCACAGGACGCCCCGGGAGCTACGGCCCCGGGGGCGTTTCTCGTTCCGGGCCGAGCTCCGAGCCGGCCTGGCGTGAAGCGATTGCCGATCCGGGAGCGCGCCGCGCGCCACCGGACACGAAGGGACCCCCGGCGGAGTGCCGAGGGTCCGATCGGTGGTGCGGCTACCAGGTCGGCTGGTTGTACCGCGTGTCGGCATCACGGGAGTCGGAGCCCGCTGCCTGGGTCAGGACGCCGATCACGACCAGGAGCAGGAGTGCGACGAAGAGTTCCATAGCGGTATCCTGGGCGCCGAGGTTGATAAGAGCAATCGGATGTGGTTAGATAAGTAATCATGACAACTGATTATTTGTCCGACGTCGTCGCACCACGCGCGCGGTCCTGCCCGAGGCCCTCTCGGACGTGAGCCTGCGCCAGCTGATGAGCTTCCGCGCGGTCGCGGACGAGGGATCGTTCCACGGGGCCGCGGACTCGCTCGACTACACGCAGTCGGCCGTGAGCCAGCACGTGATGGGCCTCGAGGCGGCGCTCGGGGTCCGCCTGTTCGACCGGGGACGCGGACGGCGGACCGTGGAGCTGACCGAGGCCGGTCACATGCTCCACCGGCACGTCGTCACGATCACCGACAGGCTCCAGGCCGCGCGCGCGGACCTCGTGGCGTATGCGGCCGGCGAGACGGGCACGCTGCGGGTGGGCGTGTACCAGAGCGTGGGCACGAAGGTCCTGCCCGCGATCATCGCGCGCTTCGCGGATGCCTGGCCGGGGGTCGAGGTCAGGCTCTCGGAGTCCGCGTCCGACGAAGGGCTCATGGACATGATCGAGCCGGGCAGGCTGGACCTGACCTTCGGCGTGCTGCCGTTCCCGGCGGGGCCTTTCGACGGCGTGGAGCTGATGCACGACCCGTTCGTGCTGGTCACCGCGAAGGCCTCGCCGCTCGCGGGCCACGAAGGCATGCCGACCCTCGAGCTGATCAGGGAGCAGCGGCTCATCGGGTTCCGCTCCTGCCGCAGCACGAAGTGGGTCGAGAACCAGCTGCGCGCGGCCGGGTACGAGCCGAACTTCGTCTACCGGTCGGAGGACAACGGCACCGTCCAGGCGATGGCCTCGGCAGGCCTCGGGACGGCGATCGTGCCGCTGATGGCGGTGGACCGATCGGACCCGTCGATCGCGATCATCCCGACGGACCTCGAGCCGCGACGGGTCGCGCTGATGTGGCATCGCGACCGGTATCGCTCGCCCGCGTCGCGCGCCTTCGTGGACATCGCGCTCGACGTCTGCGCGGGCCTCTCCGTGGACCTGGATCCGGGCCGGCCGCCGGCCGGCTGACGATCGCCGGACGCCCAGATAAGGCACTCGCCGGAGGGGGGTTCGCCCGGGACCCGCTGGTATACTCCCGCCGTGCCCGACAAGCCATCGCTCAGAGGTCGGACCGTGCCCGGAAGCAACCCAGACAAGCTCACCGTCGCCGTCGTCGGAGCCACCGGCGCCGTCGGCCGCACCATGATCAAGGTCCTGACGGAGAAGCGGTTCCCGTACACCGAGCTGCGTCTCCTCGCCTCGGAGCGTTCGGCCGGCAAGACGATGACCGTGGACGGGACCGGGATCACAGTCGAGCTCGCGACACCCGACGCCTTCGATGGCATCGACATCGCGATCTTCAGCGCCGGCGGCGCGGCCTCGAAGGAGCTCGCGCCCGAGGCCGCGAGGCGCGGCTGCGTCGTGATCGACAACTCCAGCGCATGGCGCATGGACCCGGCGGTGCCGCTCGTCGTGAGCCAGGTCAACCCGGACGACCTGGCCTGGCACGAGGGGATCATCGCGAACCCCAACTGCTCCACGATGCAGCTCCTGCCGCCGCTCATGGCGCTGCGCGACGCGGTGGGCATCGAGCGCGTGGTGGTCGACACCTACCAGGCCGTCGCCGGGACGGGTCACAAGGCGATCGTGGAGCTCGAGGAGCAGGTCAAGGCCCACGCGGAGGGTCGCGCGAAGGTCGCCACCGTCTACCCGCACGTCATCGGCTTCAACGCCCTCCCGCACATCGACGTGTTCCTCGACAACGGGTACACCAAGGAGGAGTGGAAGGTCGTCACCGAGAGCCGCAAGATCCTCCACCTGCCGGATCTGCGCGTCTCCTGCACCGCCGTCCGCGTGCCGGTGTTCGTGAGCCACTCGGAGGCGGTGCACGTCGAGACCAGGGACCCCGTCACTCCCGGCCGGGCGCGCGAGCTGTTCGCGGCCGTCAAGGGCGTCGAGGTCCAGGACGACCCGGCCAACAACGTCTACCCGCTCGCGATGGACGCGGCCGGGTCGGACCTCGTGTTCGTCGGGCGGGTCCGCCAGGACCCATCGATCCCGGGTGGCCGGGGACTCGCGTTCTGGGTCGTGTCGGACAACCTGCGCAAGGGCGCGGCGTCCAACGCAGTCGAGATCGCCGAGGTCCTGGTGGAGCGCGGCTGGATCCGGAAGGGCAGCGACCGCGCGGCCGTGGCGGCGGCCGGGGGAACGCCCGCGTGACCCGCGACGAGCGTCTCGCGGCGCTCGAGCTGATCGCGAACGAGGTCCGGGACTGCAGGCGCTGCCGGCTGCACGAGGCGCGGACGCGCGCCGTCCCGGGTGAGGGTGACCCCGACACCGAGGTCGTGTTCGTCGGCGAGGGCCCGGGCTTCAACGAGGACCGCGAGGGCCGTCCGTTCGTCGGCCGTGCCGGGGGCCTCCTCGTGCGGCTCCTGGCCGCCATCGGCTGGCGGCGGGAGGACGTGTTCATCACCAATGTGGTGAAGTGCCGCCCACCCGACAACCGCGACCCGCAGCCGGACGAGATCGCGGCGTGCGCGCCGTTCCTGCGGCGGCAGCTGGAGGTCCTGGACCCGGCGGTCGTCGTCACGCTCGGCCGTCACTCGATGGCCACGTTCATGCCGGGCGCGCGGATCGGCCAGGCGCACGGCACGACGGCCCCCGCGGATCCGGCGACGGGTGCGCGCGATGCGCTGGTGTTCGCGATGTACCACCCCGCCGCGGCGCTCCGGACCGCGGCCATCGAGCGCGAGAGCTTCGAGGACATCGCCCGTGTCCCCGGCGTCCTGATGCGTTCCCGGGAACGGAGGGCGGGGACGCCCGGCCCGGCCGACGTGCCCATCGCCCCGGCTGACGTGCCCGCAGCCCCAGGGCACGTGGCCGGCGCCGCCGAGCACGTGACCGCGGCGCGGCGGGCGTGCCGACCGCCCACGAGCCGCCCGACGCGTCACCTCCAACCTCGCCCGTCATCACCCCGCCTGCGCCCGCCGCGGCCGATCCCGCCGCCGACGATGCCGCGCAGCTCACCCTGTTCTGAACCCCCAAGCACGATCGAGACCACCATGGCAGACCCCAACACGCCCCTCCGCATCATCCCGCTCGGCGGGGTGGGGGAGATCGGCAAGAACATGTACGTGTTCGAGTACGGCGACGACATCGTCGTCGTCGACTGCGGCCTCATGTTCCCGGACGAGGAGATGTTCGGCATCGACCTCGTCGTGCCCGACGTCACCTACCTCAAGGAGAACCGCTCCAAGGTCCGCGCGTTCCTCATCACCCACGCCCACGAGGACCACGTGGGAGGCCTCCCGTACGTGCTGCCCGAGTTCCCGGGCGTGCCCGTGTACGCCAGCACGCTCGCACGCGGCCTCCTGGGCAACAAGATCAAGGAGCACAAGCTCCACAACAACCCGCTGCTCTCGCTGGAGCCCGGCGACGAGCTCCAGATCGGGCCGTTCACGGCGATCCCGTTCCGGATCGGCCACTCGATCCCGGACGCGATGGGCATCGCCCTGCGGACGCCGGTCGGGATCGTGGTCCACACGGGCGACTTCAAGTTCGATCACACGCCGGTCGACGGGAAGCTGTCCGACTTCCACATCCTGGCCCGCCTCGGCGAGGAGGGCGTGATCTGCCTCCTGTCGGACTCGACCCGGGCGGAGAACCCCGGCTACACGCCGTCGGAGCGGATCGTCGGCGAGGCCTTCCGCGAGATCATGGAGCCCCTCGACGGCCGCGTGATCATCGCGACCTTCGCCAGCAACATCGCCCGCGTGCAGCAGGTGCTCGACGCCGCGGCCGACCTCGGTCGCAAGGTGGCGGTCATCGGGCGATCGATGGAGCAGAACTTCCGGATCGCCACCGACCTCGGCTACCTGCAGGTACGAGCCGTCGATGATCGTCGGCAAGGACAAGATCAAGGACGTCGCCCCGGGCAAGCTCGTCATCGCCACGACCGGCGCCCAGGGCGAGCCGATGGCCGGGCTCGCCCGGATGGCCAATCGCGACCACCGCTTCGTCGAGATCCAGCCCGGCGACACGGTGATCGTGTCCGCCAGCCCGATCCCGGGCAACGAGGAGTACGTCGCGCGGACCATCGATAACCTGTTCAAGGCCGGCGCCAACGTCTACTACCACGCGATCAGGCGCGCCCACGTCTCGGGCCATGCGAGCCAGGAGGAGCTCAAGCTGATGCTCGGGCTCACGAAGCCGACGCACTTCATCCCGATGCACGGCGAGTTCCGGATGCTGGTCCAGCACGGCCGCCTGGCCATCGAGACCGGCGTCGAGCCCGGGAACGTGTTCATCATCGAGAACGGCACGCCGATCGAGATCTTCGCGGACGGCAGTGCCCGCAGGGGTCAGCCCGTGGCGGCCGGCTATGTCTACGTGGACGGCCTGTCCGTCGGCGAGGTCGGGGACATCGTCCTCCGCGATCGCCGCGCGCTCGCGAACGACGGCATGTTCATGATCGTCGTCCAGGTGGACAAGCAGACCGGGCGCGTCGTCGGACGGCCCGAGATCATCACCCGCGGCTTCGTCCACGGCAACGAGGAGGACCCGATCATCGAGGAGGCGATCCGGCGCATCCGCGCCGCGGTTGACGCCCCGGGCGACCGGATCTCCGAGGTGGCGCTGCTCAAGTCCCAGATCAAGGACGGCGTCTCCCGGTTCCTGTACGAGCAGACCAAGCGCCGCCCGATGGTGTTCCCGGTCGTGGTCGAGGTCTAGCCGATGGCCCAGCGGCGGCGGTCCACGCCGCGCACCACCTCCGGCGGGCGAGCCCCGGCGCGCTCGCGCCGGTCGCCCCGCGCCGCGCCGCGCCGCGCCGGGGGCCTCCCGCGCCCCAGGCTGTCGCTGGGTCTCTCGCCGGCCGTCGTCCGGTCGCTGGTCGGGATCGCGCTGCTGATGCTGGGTGCCGTCTCGCTCATCGCGTTGGCGCTCCCCGGCGGGTCGCTCACCGACTGGTGGCGGAACCTGACCGTGCCCTACTTCGGGGCGGCCCGATTCCTGTTCCCGCTGGTCCTGCTCACCGCCGGCTGGTACACCGAGTGGGGTCCGGGCAAGGAGCCCGGCGCGCCCTGGGGCCGGACGCTGCTCGGCATGACGCTCGCGTACGCGGCGTTCCTGGGGCTGATCCAGATCGTCAACTTCCGCGGCGAGTTCACCGGCGGTCGCATCGGGCGGTTCCTCGAGTCGCTGCTGGCTCCGCTCCTGACGACGCCGGGCGCGTTCATCATCCTGGTCGGCCTGCTGATCGTGGGGATCCTCATCGCGTTCGACATGCCGCTGCGTGCCGTCCTGGCCCCGCTGCTGAAGGGCGCCCGGGCGGCCGGCTCCACGCTCCAGGACCGCACCCCGAAGACTGCCGGTGCCGCCGCTCCCGCCAACGGGAAGACCGCAGACGGCGGCGCGAGCGGAGCCACCGCGGCCGCGGTCGCCGGGGCGGCTGCAGCCGATGCCGGTCGGCGCGGACGATCCCCGAGGATCCCCGCAGTCGATGCGCCGGGTCAGATCGGCACCTGGGGCCCGGACGCGCCCGGCCCCGGCATCCCGAGCGCCGTGCCCTCCCAGACGCCAACGTCCGCGACATTCGCGCCGCAGCGGACCACGAACGGCACCGCCGTTCCCGCGCCGGCCCTCGCCGCGGTGGCGACCGTCCCGCTGCCCCGGGACCCGGACGACGTGACCGACGCGTCGGACTCGCCGCCCACCCGGGAGGCAATTGCGTGGGTCCTGCCGCCCCACGACCTGCTCGACCCGGGCGAGGTGCCCTCGCCGTCCGCAACGGGGATCGCGGACGCGGTCCACGCCCGGAACGAGGAGATCATCGTCCGCAAGCTCGCGAGCTTCGACATCGAGGCCAAGATCGTCGGCCGGAACGCGGGCCCGGTCGTGACCCAGTACGAGGTCCAGCCGGCCCCGCACATCAAGCTCAGCCGGATCGAGGCGCTCCAGGACGACCTGTCGATGGCCCTCGCCGCCCGGAGCATCCGGATCGAGGCGCCGATCCCGGGCAAGAGCGCGGTGGGCATCGAGATCCCCAACAAGGAGTTCAACGTCGTCGCGCTCCGCCGGATCCTGGAGGAGCTCGACTTCGCGGCGTCCGGCACGCGCCTGACGTTCGCGCTCGGCCGGGACGTCGCGGGCCGGGCCCAGGCCGTGGACCTGGCCAAGATGCCCCACCTGCTGATCGCGGGCGCCACGGGCTCGGGCAAGAGCGTGATGGTCAACGCGCTCATCACGAGCCTGCTGTGCAACGCGAAGCCGGACGATGCCCGGCTGATCCTGATGGACCTCAAGCGGGTTGAGCTCGCCGGCTACAACGGCCTGCCCCACCTGCTGGTCCCGGTCATCACCGAGCCCGAGCGGGCGAAGGCCGCCCTCAAGTGGGCGGTCGCCGAGATGGAGCACCGGTACCGCAAGTTCGCCGGCGCCACGGCCCGCAACCTCAAGGCGTTCAACGAGACCCGGGTCGACCCGGCCGACCGCCTGCCGTACATCGTGATCATCATCGACGAGCTCGCGGACCTGATGATGCGCGAGGGCAAGAACGTCGAGGATCCGATCGTCCGCCTCGCCCAGAAGGCGCGGGCGACCGGCATCCACATGGTCCTCGCCACGCAGCGCCCGTCGGTCAACGTCGTCACGGGGCTGATCAAGGCCAACTTCCCCAGCCGGATCGCGTTCGCGATGGCGAGCCAGATCGACAGCCGCACGATCCTCGACGCGCCCGGCGCGGAGGACCTGATCGGCCGCGGCGACATGCTCTACCAGCCATCGGACCTGCCGCGGCCCATGAGGCTCCAGGGCGTGTTCGTCTCCGACCCGGAGATCGGGCGGGTGACCCAGTTCTGGCGCGACCAGATCGACGACCCGCGCTACGACCTCTCGATCATCAGCAACGACGAGGAATCGACGGGGAGCGTCGAGGAGGTCACGGACGACGACGCCGACCGGCTGTTGATGGATGCCGTATCGGTCATCCGGGAGTACGATCGGGCCTCGGCATCGCTGCTCCAGCGGCGACTCCGGATCGGCTATGCGCGCGCGGCGAGGATCATCGATCAGCTCGAGGCGCGCGGGTACGTGGGGGCGTTCGACGGCTCGAACGCCCGGGTGGTCCTCCGTCGCGACGACGGTCCGGCCGCCGCTCAGGACGAGGACGACGCATGACCACCCGAGACGAGGTGCGGCGAAGTCGCGCGAATGCGCGCGACGGCGATCGCGCGTACGCGAAGGAGGCCGGCCCGTCCCTGCCCGAGAGGCTCCTGGCCGCGCGCGAGCGCAAGGGGGTCGATCTCTACCGGGCGGAGCGCGACACGAAGATCCGTGCCCGCTACCTGCAGGCGCTCGAGCACGGCGACTACCAGGAGCTTCCCGGGGCCGTCTACACGAAGGGCTTCCTCCGCAACTACGCCCTGTACCTCGGCCTCGACCCCGAGGAGGTGCTGCTGCAATGGAAGCACGAGCGCGGCGACGCCACGATCCCGGCAGAGCCCGTGCTGTCCGTTCCCAAGCCGATCGCCGCACCGCGCCAGGGCCTCACGTTCTCGCCCGTGGTGGTGGTCGCCGCCCTGCTCACGGTCCTCATCGGCGTCTTCGCCGTCTACATGGGCGTCCAGCTCGTCCGGTTCGCGAAGCCGCCCACCCTGGCGGTCACGAACCCGTCGCAGTTCGTCATCGAGGTGCCCGAGGACACGACGGCCTACACCCTGCGGGGAACCTCCATCCCGGGCGCCACGATCACGATCACGGCGGCCGGCGTGGACGAGCCCTACCGGGTATCGGCCGACGCGACCGGCCGGTGGAGCAGGGATGTCGCCCTGCGGCGCGGGCGCAACCAGTTCGACATCAGCGCCGTCGACCCGGACACCGGGAAGACCGCGGAGACCACCCCCCGCATCTTCATCACCGTGCCGTTCCTGGTCATCGAGGCGCCCACGCTCAACCTCACCTCGCCCGCGGACGGGTCCCAGTTCGAGAACGGCGCGATCCCGGTCAAGGGCGCGACGACCAATGCGAAGACCGTCTCCGTGTCGGCCAACCTCGTCGCGCAGGCCGGTGCGGCCGTGCCCAGCCCCGCGATCTCGCCGGCGCCCTCCGCGGGACCGACCGTCGGCCCGGTCACCGTCGACGTCGACCCGGACGGCACCTTCGACACGCCGCTCGACCTGTCCGCCGGAAGCTGGCAGATCGTCGTCACCGCCACCTCGGCCGAGGGCAAGGCCGTCACGCTCACCCGGAACGTCTCGATCAAGTACCACGGCGTCAACCTCATCGTCTCGGTCAGGGGCTCCCGGGCGTGGCTCAAGGTCTGGGTCGACGGCAAGGTGTCCAAGGTCACGGGGACCGCGGGCACCATCTACGGCCCGGGCAAGGTCCTCACGTTCACGGCCAAGAACTCGGTCGAGGTGCGGACGGGCAAGTCCAGCGCGACCTACTTCACGCTCAACGGCGACAGCCTCGGCCACATGTCGTCGCAGGCCAACCCCGAGACCTGGCTGTTCGCGCCACCCGACGATCCGGTCAAGACCAGCCGAAACTGACGTGGCGGACCCGCTCGTCGACCTGGCCGCGCGGCTCGGGGCGCGCTGCGTCGCCCGCGACCTGACGGTCGCCACCGCGGAATCCTGCACCGGCGGCCTGGTCGCTCACCTGATCACCGAGGTGCCCGGTTCGTCGGCCTACCTGCGCGGAGGGATCGTCGCCTACGCGGACGTCGTGAAGCGGACGGTCCTCGGCGTGCCCGCCGAGACGCTCGCCGCCCACGGTGCGGTGTCCGCACAGGTCGCGCTCGCGATGGCGGACGGCGTGCGCCACGCGCTCGGGACCGACCTGGGCGTCTCGGTCACCGGGATCGCCGGTCCCGACGGCGGGACCGAGGCCAAGCCCGTCGGCCTGGTCTACGTGGCGGTCTCGGGACTCGCCCGGCCGGCCGTCCGCCGGTTCCTGTGGGCGGGCGATCGCACGGCCAACAAGCGGAGCAGCGCGGAGGCGGCCCTCGCGATGCTCCTCGAACAGGTGTCCAAGGCGGAGCCCGGCGAGTGACCGTTCGCGGCGCCGCAGAGGTCGGGGCCGGGCTCGCGGCCGCACGAGAGGCCCGTCCGATCGCGACCGGGGAGCGGATCCACGTGGTCGGGGCCGCCGGTGCCGGGGCGTCCGCCGCGGCCCTCCTGGCCTCGTGGGCGGGGGCGATCGTCGACGGCTGTGACCCCGGCGGTCACAGCCAGTACACGCCGGCGCTCGAGCTGAGCGGCGTCGAGGTCGCCACGGTCCATGATGTCGCCCACGTCCGGAGGACGCCGCGACCGGAGCGCCTGGCCGTGACCAAGGCGCTCACCGCCATCGACCCCGACAACGCCGAGCTGCTCGCCGCCCGCGAGCTGGGGGTGCCCCTGGAGGCGTGGCAGCAGCTGGTCGCGGACGCCGCGGCTGGCCGCCGGCTCGTGGCGATCGCCGGGACCCACGGGAAGAGCACCTCGTCGGGCTGGCTCGTCCACGTGCTCGCATCCGGCGGGATGGATCCTGCGGGCTTCGTCGGGGCGCTGCTGCCCGCGGCCCTGAGCGGGATCGGCGTCCCGGCGACGGCCCGGCGGGGCGCGGGCGCGCCGTTCGTCGTCGAGGCGGACGAGTACGCGGGGAACTTCGACCCGTATCGCCCCGAGGTTGCCGTCCTCACCTCTGCCGAGTGGGACCACCCGGACGTGTTCGCGGACCGCGCGGCGGTCCTCGCCGCCTTCGAGGCCTGGATCCGCCGCGCGGGCGACGGACGGCGGGAGGGGCCGCTGCCCGTGCTCGTCGCCAACGTCGCGGACGCGGGCGTCGCGGAGATCGCCGGTCGCCTGGCGGACTGGCCGGGCCGGATCGTGGCGACCGCCCTCGTGGATGTCGCCCCGCAGCGGCTCGGAGGATACGCGCGCGGGATCTCCGAGCAGTTCGCGACCGCCGCCGGGCCGCGCAAGGCCGCTGCTGGGCCGGATCACGGCCGCCGAGCGCGACACCACCCGGCTGGAGGTCGCCGGGCTGGATCCGCTGGCCGGTCCGCTGCCGGTCCGGCTTCGACGGCCGGGCGCCACAACGCGGCAAACGCGCTCGGTGTCGCCGGGGCCGCCGCCGCGGTCGGCCTTGGGGCTGCAGCCATCGTGGAGGGTCTCGCGACGTTCCAGGGTGTCGGTCGGCGGCTGGAGCGCAAGGGCGAGGCGGCGGGCGTGGTGGTGTACGACGACTACGCGCATCACCCGACCGCGATCCGCGAGACGCTCGCCGCCGTGCGCCAGCGGGAGCCGGGCCGGCGGACGTGGGCCGTCTACGAGCCGCTCACCTTCCACCGGACCGCGGCCCTCCTCGATTCGTTCGCCGAGGTCCTGGCCGCCGCGGATGCCGTCGCGATCGCCGACATCTGGGCGGGACGCGACCCGGACACGACGATCGTCTCGGCGGAGGCCCTCGCACGCGCCGTCGCGGCCAGGGCGCCGTCGATCCCCGTCGCGGCCCCCGGGTCGGTGGAGGCGACGGCACGCTGGCTGGCCGAAGAGGTGCGTCCCGGCGATATCGTGCTGGTGATGGGCGGTGGGCGCTCCTACCGGATCGGCGAGCTGCTCCTCGAGCACCTGGCGTCGCGATGACGGTCACCTACGCCGAGGGCCACGATCTGCTGCAGGGCGCTCGTCAGTGCCCGGGTCCGGTACGACGGCGACGGCTACACGGCGCTGTTCGCGGAGGACGCGCAGGTCGTCCTCGACCCGTTCCTGCCGCCGCTGGCGGGCCACAATGCGCTGCGGGCATACTTGCTCGAGGCGGCCGATGTCGAACGCCACTACGATCTCGCCATCGAACGGCACTGGGTCAGCGGCGATGCCGTGCTTGCAGCCTGGCACGCGAGCTGGACCCGGGTCGCCGACGCGGCCAAGGTCCGCCAGGCAGGCTTCCTCTCCGCCGAGGTTGGGGGGGACGGGCGCATCGTGCGCCTGAAGCATTGGACGGTGACCCGCGAGCACCTCGCGGGCTGAAAGGAGCCTCGGTGGCCGGCGAGATCTCGTTCGACGTCGTCTCGGACTTTGACGAGCAGGAGCTCCGCAACGCCCTGGACCAGGTGCGCCGCGAGGTCCAGCAGCGCTATGACTTCAAGGGCGCACACGTGGACCTCGCCCAGGAGAAGGAACGCATCGTCCTGGTGACGGACAGCGAGATGCGCGCCCGGGCGATCCGCGATCTCATCGAGTCCAAGGCCGTGCGCCGGAGCCTGTCGCTCAAGATCTTCGACTGGGGCGAGGTCCTGCCTGCCGGCGGGAACAAGGTCCGCCAGGAGATCACGCTTCGACGCGGCCTGCCCGAGGACCTGGCGCGCAAGCTGGTGAAGCTGATCCGGGACGAGTTCCCGAAGGTCCAGCCGCGGGTCCAGGGCGATGCCATCCGCGTCGCCGGCAAGAGCAAGGACGAGCTGCAGAAGGTGATCGTCCGGTTGCGCGAGCTCGACGAAGCCGTCCCGCTCCAGTTCGAGAACTACCGGTAGGAGGGTCCACGATGCCCGGAGCCCGCAATGCACGCCTCGTGATGACGATCGTCGCGATCGTCGTGATCGCCGGCATGCTTGCCGCCATGATGGCCTCTGCGGCGATAGTCGCGCCGAACTAGCCAGAGGACGCCCGCCGTCCACCCGTTTTCCGCACGCCCCGGCCCCGGACGGACCGCCGTCCAGGCCGGCAAGAGGAGGTCGCGATGCAGTTCCACGCCGACCAGGACCCCGATCCCGAGACAACCACCGCCGAGACGGCACCCGGCGAACGCGAGGGGTTCGAGGAGTCGCCCGCGTCGCAGCCGGAGCAGGAGCCGGAGGCCGACACCGTCGCCGAGCCGGAGGCGGACGGCGTTGGGGAGCCGGAGCCGGTCGCGTGGGCGGAAGCCCCGGCCGAGCCGGAGGCCTCGACCGTCGCTGAGCCGGAGGCGGACGGCGTTGGGGAGCCCGAGCCGGAGAGCGTTGCCGAGCCGGAGCCGGAGAGAGTTGCCGAGCCGGAGCCGGACGCCGGGCCCGAGCCTGAAGGCGTCACCGGAGCTGAGTCGGATGCCCCGGTCGAGCCGGAGCCGGAGATCGTCAACGAGCCGGAGCCGGACGCCCCGGCCGGCGAGCCCGAAGCCGCGGCGGGCGACGAACCGGAGCCTGGCGCCGAGCCGGAAGCCCGGGCCGAGCATGAGCCGGAGCCGGGCTCCGAGCCGGACGCCCCGGCCGAGCCCACGACCGTCGCCGAGCTCATCGCGGCCACGCTGCGCGGCGCCGGCGTCCGCCTGGCCTTCACCGTGCCCGGCGAGAGCTTCCTCCCTGTCCTCGACGCGCTCGAGGCGGCCGGGATCCGGATCGTCGCCACGCGCCACGAGGGAGCCGCCGCGTTCGCGGCCGAGGCATACGGCCAGCTGACGGGTCGCCCCGCGGCCTGCCTCGGCACCCGGATCGTCGGCGCCGCAAACCTCGCCATCGGCATCCACACGGCCAGGGCGGACTCGACGCCCATGTTCGCGCTCGTGGGCCAGGTCGAACGCCGCCACCGCGGGCGCGAGGCCTTCCAGGAATCGGACCTCGTCGGTGGCATCGGGAGCCTGGCCAAGTGGGCCGGAGAGATCGACGACCCGCTCACCGCCGCCGCCACCCTCGAAGCCGCCGTGCACGCGGTGCTCGAGGGCCGCCCGGGACCCGCGCTCATCGCCCTCCCCGAGGACGTGCTGTCGCCTCCCGATCCCGCCGGGCACCCGGGTGCCCATCGTGCGGCCGCACCCGGATGCACCGTCGGTGTCGGACGTCCGGGCGGTTCTCCATTTCCTCGCGGCCGCGGAGCGGCCTGTCATCCTGGCCGGGGCCGGTGTGCTCCGCGCGCGGTGCTCCAACGACCTCGTCCGGTTCGCGGAGCTCCTCCACGTCCCGGTGATCGCGACCTGGCGGCGTGGCGACGTGATCCCCAACGATCATCCGCTGTATCTCGGGATGACCGGCTTCGGCAGCCCCGCCCCGGTCCGCGCCCGCCTGGAGGCCGCAGACGCCATCCTCGTCCTGGGTTCGCGCCTCAGTGAGCCCACGACGTTCCAGTACTCCGTGCCGCGCACGGGGCAGGCATGGATGCACGTTGACCTCGAGCCGAGGGTCGGACGCCGTCGGCGACACCCCGGCTCCGGTGCGATCCATCCAGGCCGACGCCCGCGCCTTCCTGCGCGCCGCGGTGGCCCGCCTGAAGGAGGGGGTCCTCGCGGCGGAACCGCTCGCGGTAGCGTGACCGCCACAACGAGCGGGACCGGGAGACCTGGGAGGCTTCCACGACCGTCGACGCCTCGGCCTGGTCCGGCCCCGGGATCCACCCCGGACGGATCGTGGCGGACCTTCGCAAGCTGCTGCCCGAGGACGCGATCCTGACCACCGATGCCGGCGCGTTCGCCGGCTGGACCGCCCGGGGGTTCCGCTTCCGGCGACCCGGGACCTTCCTCGGCCCGACGTCGGGTGCCATGGGGTATGCCTTTCCGGCCGCCCTGGCCGCGGCCCTGGTGCACCGCGAGCGGCGCGTCGTGGCGCTGGTCGGGGACGGCGGGATGGGCATGACGATGGCCGAGGTCGAGACGGCCGTGCGGGAGGGTGCGCACGTCGTCGCGATCGTGTTCGACAACGAGCGCTACGGGCTGATCCGCGGCCACCAGGACCTCCAGGGCAGTCCCACGGCTCCGGGGACCGACCTCGGGCCGGTGGACTTCGCCGCGGCAGCGCGAGCGTGTGGTGCGCGCGGCGTCCGTGTCGAGACGGACGCAGCCTTCGAGCCCGCGCTCCGGACGGCACTCGCCGCGTCGGGTCCGACGGTCATCCAGCTCCTCCTCGACCGTCGGTGGGCGAGCGTGGACCGGCCGGCCGCGGACGCGCCCGGGTGACGCGGCCCACGCTGCACCTGGTCCCGGAGGCGGCCTGGGACGCACACGACCCTGCGACGCCGTACCTGCCGGCCGCCTACGCGGAGGACGGGTTCGTGCACTGCACCGACGGCGACGCCGAGATGGTCGCGGTGGCGAACCGCTTCTATCGCGGGGATCGACGTGACTTCCTGCTGCTCACGCTGGACCTGGACCGGACGGGCAGCCCCTGGCGGTTCGACGACCCGGAGCGGCGGTACCCGCACGTCTACGGGTCGATCGACCCGGCCTGCGTGATCGTGGTCCGGCGCATGCTCCGCGGCGACGACGGCGCGTTCGAGGGGATCGGGACCCGCTGACCAAGCTCAGGAGAGCGGCGCGTTCCGAGGCAGGAGCGCGAAGGCGACGACCGCCCCGCGGCCGCGAGCAAAGGGCTGGGAACAGACGCGGCTGCTCGGACGCGCAATAGCTGGGCGCACGCGCCACGGCAGCCGGCGGGCCGCACGCAGGGTCGTCAGGAGTCGTCCCGGGACCTGTTCCGTGCGTGGCTCCGCTCTCGTGAGGCCTTCTCGCCCCACGAGTCCGTGATCTGCTTGAAGACCTTGCCCATGCCCGGGCGCATCAGGCCGCGGCGCTCGGCATCGAGGTCGTGGTCGCGGCGACGCACCCGCGCCGCCTCGCGCGGGTCGAGAGGCTCGAGCGGGACCTCGTCATCCGCGGGGGTCCGGTCATCGTGCATGGGGCGATCGTTACTCGCGGCCGCCGCACCGTCAACAGCGCGGCGTTGTCGCTCCTCTTGAGCGCTCGGGGGGACGCGGATCAGCCGCCGCGCGTCGCTGTGATCGAGAAGGACAGCGGCAGGCGGCCGCGCTCCTCGGGGCGGACGTCCCGGTGGCCGGCCCACCAGTCGACCGGATACTCGGCGACCTCCTCGAGGTGGAGGCCGCACCGGACGAGGGCGGTGACGATCTCGCCCATCGTCCACGCCCGCGCGAACTTCCAGCTCTGCTCGTGGTCGGGGATCGAGAGCCGGTCGATGTAGGCGGGAGCCCACCCGCGCGAGGCCTCGGGCCCGGCGAAGTAGTCGTAGTCGGTGAGCATCCAGTGCCCGTTCTCGTCGGCGTCGAACAGCCACTCCGCGGGATGCCCCTCGAAGATCACGAGCCGGCCTTCAGGTGCCAGGAGGCGCCGCAGCACGCCCGCCCAGCGCGTCGAGGTCCTGGAGCCAGATGAGCGACCCGCGGCCGGTGTAGAGGAGGTCCGCGGTCCCGTCGAGCTCGTGCGGGACGTCGAGGACGTCCGACTCCACCCAGGTTGCCGGCGCCCCGGTGGCCTCGGCCAGGCGGCGGGCGAGATCCAGCATCCGCGGGCTGAAGTCGATCCCCACGACCTCCGTCGCCCCGAGGTTCCAGAGCGACAGGGTGTGGCGGCCGCCCGCGCACTGGAGGTGGATCGCCCGCCGGCACCGTCCGCGGATGTCGCCGATCAGCGCCTCCTCGAGCGGGAACAGGCTGGAAGAGCCGGCACGGATCTGTTCGACCGACTCCTCGAACCAGCCTTCGTACCGCTCAGCGGCCTCGTCCCACGCGACGCGGTTGGCCGCGTGCATGCCGCGGACGTCGGCGATCTCGGCTGGCGTGGCCGGGCGGACGTCGGACGGGTCGTCTGCGGGATCGTGGCCGGTCGTCATCGCGCCGAGTCTAGCAACGGAAGGGCCGCCATCCCCTCGGACGGCGGCCCGGCTTTCCAACGTACGAGGGCCGGGCGAACGACCGGCCCACGGCGTCTCGGCGGTCGGGTTACGACCCCGACCGCCCTGGTCTGCCGGCGCGTGTTTCGTCCGAGAGGTTGCCCGCGCGGGGACGTGTCACCGGGTTCAGGGCACCGCGCGATGCGTCTTCGCTCGCCGTATACCGGCGCGACTGGGTCCTGCGCCGTCGCGAGCCGAGCCAATTGGCCGTTCGCATCGCCTTCACCGGCTGCCTCCCGGGACGCCCTCCGCGGGGAGAGGACGAGAGGACCACATTATCCAACACCGGTGCAACCCCGGCCAGTGCCGTACGTCCGCGCATCCGCGCGATCTGGCTGCAACGGCCGCCAGGACGCCGGGCCGCGACTTGCCTGCAACGGCCGCCGGCCGCCGGGCGCCGCGACCCCGAAACCCTCGCCCGCATCCATCGATGCCCTGACGTGATTCAACCGGCGACGGCAGACCCGCAGTCCAGCCCGGCGTGGCATACCCGATCGTGGATGGACTCGTGGTCCTCCTGTGGATCCGCCGAGGCACCCAACCGCGTGAGCTCCCGTCCGGATCTGGAGTCGTGGGCCACGGGCAGCGAGCCGCGACCAAGGAGTCTGGACCCCTGGTCCAGCCGCCGCGACCCAGGAGCCGACCCCGGTCCAGCCGCCGCGACCCAGGAGCATCGACCCCGGTCCCGCCGCCGCGACCCCCGAGACCCTAGCGCAGGGCCAGCCGCACGGCCGTCGCGTTCGTCCCGCCCGCGGTGTCCCGGGCCGCGACCGTCAGGGACATCGTCCCGGCCTTCCCGCCCGACCTGGGCCGGATGGTCGCCTTCCAGGTGGTGGCCGAGACCTTGGTCATCGTCACCTTCCATGCGGCCAGGCCGGGCTGGCGGACCGTCACGGCGGGCGCGGTGGACAATGCCTCCGCCGTGACCGCCGTCATCGTGAAGGAGGACCCCCGGACCGGCGATGACACCGAGGTCGTCACCCGGAACGCCCGGGCGGTGACCACCGCGGCGGCGGCGGCGGACTGGGTAGCCGTTGGTGGCGTGGACGACGAACCGGTAGGTGCCCTGGCGGGCCCACGAGCCGTCGGCCAGCTTGCCGTTCCACGCCCACGAGGCCGCGCCGGCGGGGAGCGCGCGATCGGTCCAGACCGTGCGCACCACCGTCCCCGACGCGTCGACGATGTCGAGCGACACCGTAGCCGGGGACAGCAGCCGGAACGAGACCGTCGACCTTGCGGCGAGCCGGTCGCCGTCCTGCGGGTAGAACAGCGCCGGCGTGCGCGAGACGCTCGCCAGCGCGGCGTAGACGTCAACGGCGGTCGTGACCGTGGCACCGGCATTGCCGGCCCGGTCGACCGCGGTCAGCGTGACGCTGTAGCGGCCATCGGGCACGGCGGCACCCGGCGGCCGTGCGACCGTCCCAGGTGGCCTGCCGGGCGCCCGCACGGACGACAGCTGCGATGGTCCTCAGGACCTTGCCCGCGTCGTCGCTCACGACGGCCGTGACGGTCGCGTCCTCGTTCACGGCGAAGGGGATCCCGACCGTCTCACCGGTCCCGTCGCCGTTCGGGGTCACGGTCGGCACGGTGGGACCCGTGGCCTCGACCGGAGGGAGCTCCACGACCGGGGCCACGGTGTCGATCATGAACGCGGCGGTCGAGGAGCCTGCGTTGCCCGCGGCGTCCGCGGCGGAGATCGTCACGGTGTGCGGTCCGTCCCCGCTCACCACGATCGGCTTGCTGCCCAGGGCGACGACGGGCGCGCCGTCCACGCTGATCGTCCTGGTCGCGACGCCGGACGTCGCATCCGACACCTTGGGCGTCGTCGAGACCGGCCCCCGCCAGGTCCCTGCCGCGGCCCCGGCGGCGCCCGTGAGCGGGATGGCGATGGCCGGGGGCTTGGTGTCGATCCTGAGGGACACCTTGTGCCACGCCTCGCGGTTGCCGGCGCGGTCGACGGCGCGGTACTCGAGGACCGGCGATCCGTTGACGGCGACCGAGAATGGCGCCGAGTACGTGTGGATCGCTCCGCCGTCGATGCGCCAGCCGATCGAGCTGATCCCGGTGATGGCGTCCGAGGCGGTGAGGGTGACCTTCACGGGCGTCACGCTCCAGCCGCCCTGCCCGGCGGAGGAGGCGGTCGACACCTTCGTGACGGGCGGCGTGGCGTCGACGGCGAACGACCCCGTCCGCGTGGCGGTGGCGTTGCCCCAGCTGTCGCGGGCCTTGAGGGTCCACGCGTAGTCGCCGCCCGGGACGAGGGCTCCGCTGGTGGTCCGCAGGTCCCATGTGAACCGGGCGATGTCGCCGCTGATGGACGCCGACCTGACCGTCGCCCCCGCAGCGTTCCTGACGACGAGGCTGACGGAGGCCACCTCGGACACCCGTGCGGTCAGCGCCATCGTGTCGTTGATCCCGTCGCCGTTCGGCGAGAGGATCGTGCCCTGGTCGAGGGTCCAGATCGCGGGACCGGCGCTGTCGCGCGGCGACAGTGCGCCGGAGCGGGCGAACCCGGACGCCGTGCCGCCGATGACGGTCACGCCGAAGACCCGGGTCCCGTCGGTCATCGGGGCCGCCTCCCCGGTGAGCCGGAGGCGGGACCCCTTTGCGAGCGTGGTCGACGGCGCGCCGGCCGGGTCGGCGGCGGCCTCGGCCGTGGCGAAGAGGGCGCTGCCCGCCGAGGCGGTGACCTCTGCCGCGCCCGGCACCGCGAAGTCGGCCGGCGCGGACCCGGTGGACGGAGGTACGGGTCCGGTCACGACGCTCGCGGTCAGGGCGAAGTCCCCGATGAGCGATCGATAGAAGCCGGATGGCGTCGCCGTGTCGGGGTCCATCTCGAAGCGCAGGCCGGGGGTCCGCTGCGAGGCGTACGGGCCCACGACGTGCCCGTTGCGGCTGGGTGCCGCGCGGAAGACCTGGTTCATCGTCCGGCTCGTCGTGAACAGCTGGCGGATGTAGTCGGTGGCGGGGTGGCTGGGATGGCCTTCCGCGAACACCGCCCGCGCCCCGGCCCCGATGAAGCCGGCGCCGTAGTTGTCCACCCGCAGGCGTGCGTCGGCGAACGAGCCCGTCGCGAGACCGGGCTCGGTGTTGCCGGAGGCGTAGCAGAGGTGATAGAGGATCACGACGGCGTTCGGCGCGAGGCGGATGTCGCTCCGGATGTAGTCCTCGCCGTAGTACACGGTCCTCGTGCTGTCGGCGCCGGTGGAAGGATCGAGCCCGAGGCCGTCCTTGGTCAGCATCTGGAAGGGCGGATAGACGCTGGGCCAGCCGTTGCCGTGGCCCAGGTAGACGAGGACCGACGCACCCTGCGCGGCCGCGCGGACCCTCGGCCAGGTCGCCTTCGGGGTGTAGAGGGTGACGACGTTCGACGAGTACCTGCGCGCCTCCGCGGCGATCGCGGCCGCGTCCTGCTTGTAGTGGGCCGTGCTCGACCCGACCGGCCCCACGACGATGACCACCTTGGCGGGCGACGCCGCGGCAACGGGGTGGGCAGGGACCGCCAGGAGGACGACGAGGGCGGTCAGCGTGGTCACGAGCGCGCGTCGCAAGGGGCAGGCTCCCGGGCGGACTGGGGATCGGGACGGCAGCCCCGCGATCCTCGTCCCCGGGACCCGCCCGGAACATCACCGGAAGGTCCTGCACCGACCCCGTACCGGACCAAGGCGGCATGGATCACCCGAACCGGCGACCATGGACGCCATGTCCAGGCTCCCTGCGCGCTCCGGCGCCGACATCCACATGGCCGACGCCTTCGAACGCGCCGGCTGCCCGATCTGTCGCGAGCTGGACCGCGCCGAGGGCGGCTACCTGGAATCCCTCCTCGCCGAGAGCGTCAACGATGTCGGGTTCCGCGGGGTGCTCGACGCGGCGCGCGGGTTCTGCGCATCCCACTCTCTGGCCGTCCTCGCGGCCGACAGGCGCAGATCGGGGAGCCTTGGCGCCGCGATCCTTCTGCGGGCCACGCTGGTGACGCGTATCCGGGACCTGGAGGCGGCCCATGCGGCGCGCGGCCGGGGCCGGGCCAGGCGCCTCGCGGATGCGGCCCGTCCCCCCGACTGCCCGGCCTGTGCGCGGCTCGACCGGAACGCGATGGGGCTGCTCGACGGGCTGGCAGAGCAGGTGCTGGACCCGGCGTGGGCAAGGGCGGTGGAATCCGCACCCTTCTGCCTGGAGCACCTGCTGGGACTGCTCACACGCCGTCCGGCGACGGGCGGCGTGGGGCGAGATCGAGGAACGCCAGCTGGAACGGGTCCGGGGCGTGAGGGACCTCCTCGAGCGGTTCGCCCACGCTTCCAGCCAGGACCGCGCCCATCTCCAGACCGACGAGCAGCGGGCCTCGGTCGATGCCGCGGCCGACCTCCTGGGCGGCGAGCGGGGCCGACAGGCCCCCTGATACGTCGCTGCGGGGGCCCTCAGCCGCCTGAGATCGCCGGGATGACGTGGACGTCCGCCCCCGGCGGGATGGGCGTGTCGAGGGTCGCGCGCTCGCCGGCGACGAACACGTTCAAGTGACGCCGGAGGGTGGGTCCCGCGTCGAGCAACCGGTTCGCCAGTCCCGGCACGCGGCGATCCACGTCCCGGATCACCTCCTCGAGCGTGGAGCCCGCCGCCTCGATGCGGCGCGGGCACCCGGGGAACAGCGCAACCAGCGAGCGGGGCAGGTGCACGATTGCCGGACGGATCGCCGCCGGGTCGTGGGTCGCCCCCGCGGACGGATCGGCGCCGCGGTCAACCTCATGCAACGACCAGGGCCTCGACAGACCAGATCGGCGGCAGGTTCTCGGCGATCCTCGACCAGGACCGGCCCTCGTCGGCGCTGCCGTACAGCTGGCCCGTGCTTGTGCCGAAATAGACGCCGACGGGGTCCAACCGGTCCACCGCCATCGCCTCGCGCAGCACGCCGACGTAGGCCCCGGTCTGCGGCAGGCCCTCGCCCGCGCGGTTCCAGCTCCCGCCGCCGTCATGCGTGCGCCACACCGCCGCGCTCGCGCCCGGCATGAGGCGGCCGGCCTCCGGCTCGGTGAGCGGGATCGTCCAGACCGTCTCCGGGTCTCGCGGGTGGGCCGTCATCACGAAGCCGAACTGCGAGGGCAGGCCCCTCGGTGATCTCGTCCCAGGCGACGCCCCCGTCGTCGGTCCGGTAGACGCCGCAGTGGTTCTGCTGGTAGAGGCGCTCGTTCCCGTCCGCAGCGATCACCAGCTTGTGGACGCACTGCCCGAACTCCGGGTACTTCTCCGGGTGGAAGTCTGCGCGGACGCCACGGTTGCGCGTCGCCCAGGTCGCTCCGCCGTCGCGCGTCTCGAACACGCCGACGGCCGAGATGCCGACCCACATCCGGTCCGCGTCGGTGGGGTGGGGGATGATCGTGTGGAGGATCAGCCCGCCCGCGCCGGGACCCCACTCCGGCCGGGTCGGGTGGGCCGTGAGGCCCTCCACGTGCGTCCAGGTCCGACCCTTGTCCGTGCTCCGGAACAGGCCCGCGGGCTCGACGCCGGCGAACATCGCGTCCGGGGTCGCGGTAACGTTCCAGACCGTCGTCACCTTGGGGCCGTCGTCGCCGTAGGTGAGGCCCTCGCTCGAGTGGGTCCAGGTCTCGCCCAGGTCCTCGCTACGCCAGACGGCCGCGCCCCACCACGGGCTGCCGCCGCCGGCGAGCAGGGCATTGGAGCCCGGCTCCACGGAGATGTCGTGGATGGGCCAGCCCTCGCAGAGGGGACCGCGGACCCGCCAGTCACGGCGGCCGGCGTCCCCATCGAGGAGGAACGCCCCCTTCGGGGTGCCGATGAGGAGGACGCAGCGCTCGGTCATGGGTCGTCTCCCGCGTTACGGCAAGTCGGTGCCTCGCGTAGCCTACGACCAAAAGCCGCCGGCCGGTTCGTCGCGGGCGGCCCGATCGGTGCGGGAGGATCCGGGCATGAGCGAGAAGACGACGGCATCGAAGCTGTTGATCAAGCCCGGAACCGCGGTGTGGGTCTCCGACCCGGCGCGCGCCTCCCTGCTGGGGCCGATGCCGGACGGCGCGCTGTTCGTCGCGGCGCTGGCCGATGCCGGCGTCGCGATCGTCGTGGCCGACGATGCGGCGACGATCGAGGCGGCGCTCCAGGCAGACCTGCCCGGACCTTGGCTCGCGACCCGTCCTGTGGGTCGCCTACCCGAAGGGCAACCGGGCGGACATCAACCGGGACTCGCTGTGGCGGCTGGTCGCGCCGTTCGGGCTGAGGCCGATCACCCAGGTGGCCATCGACGAGACGTGGTCCGCCCTGCGGTTCCGGCCGGTGCGGCCGGATGAGCCGCCGTTCGGGGGCGGCCGCTGAGCCGATGGCGGTCCGCCCCCGGGTTCCGGGCGGCGCCGCGGCACCGCGACCGCCGGTCCGGTTCGTCTACAGTGACGGCACGGACCCCAGCGCCGGACCCCGACCGCTCCGGATCCGTCGCCCGCGCGCCACCGCAGGAGATGACCTTGGCAGCCACTCGCACGATTCGCGGGGGCATGACCCTCTCGCCGACGTTCGTGCTCGCCTTCGTGGCGCTTGCCGCCGCGCTCGACCTGGTCGGCGGGTACGTGGCGGGGTTGTTCAGGCTGCCGATCTTCCTCGACAGCATCGGGACGGCGATCGCCGCGTTCGTCCTCGGGCCCTGGTGGGGCGCTCTCGCCGGGGTCCTCGCCAATGCCGTCGGCTCCATCTGGTACGGCCCGACGAATGCCCTGTTCGCTCCGGTGAGCGTGGTAGCGGCCCTGGTCTGGGGGTACGGCGTGCGTGGATGGGGCCTCGGGCGGACGCCCGCCCGGTTCTTCCTGCTGAACGTGCTCGTCGCGCTGGTCGTCGCGGTCGTCGCGACGCCGATCGTCGTCTGGCTCGGTGGTGGCACGGGGCATCCCTCGGACGTCATCACGGCGGCCTTCGCGCGGCTCGGGCCATGGGGCGCCGTGTTCGCCGACAACGTCCTCGTGTCGCTCGTCGACAAGGTGCTCACGGGGTACATCGCCCTGGCGGTCGTGCAGGCGCTGCCGCCCCACCTCATCCAGGGGGCGGCCGTCCTTCCGGGCACGGCCGGAAATCGCTGGATCGTGATCGCCGTGACGGGGCTGCTCATCGGCTGCGTCCTGCTCGCGACGCTCGTTGCCCTCCGCGCCGCGGGCGCCTGACCGCGGGTGGGGCCCATCGTCGCGATCCGCGACCTGAGGGTCACGTGGACGGGCCCAGCGGCGACACGCGCCGCGACCTCGGGCGGGGCGACCTTGGGCGCCGCGACCTCGAACTCGGCGATCCGGGGACACTCGGCGACGGGAGCCACCACCGTGCTCCGCGGGATCTCGCTCTCCATCGCCGCCGGCGAGGTCGTCGGGATCACCGGCGAGACGGGGAGCGGGCGATCGACGTTGCTGCGCTGCCTGGTCGGGATCGTCCCCCAGCTGCTTCCGGCCACGGTCGAGGGCGCCATCGAGGTCGCCGGGCGCGACCCGAGGGTCACGCCGGTCGCGGAGATGGCCCGTGATGTCGCGATCGTGCTCGACGACTCGGAGGCGCAGATCAGCCAGGCAACGGTGGCCGAGGAGGTCGCCCTCGGGCTCGAGAGCCAGGCCGTGCCGGTCGGCGAGATGCGCACTCGCGTGGGCGAGATGCTCGAGCGGGTCGGGCTCGCGGGGCTCGGACACCGCCACCCCCTGACGCTCTCGGGTGGCGAGCAGCAGCGGCTCGCCATCGCATGTGCGGTCGTCATGCGCCCCCGACTCCTTCTCCTGGACGAGCCAACAGCCAACCTTGACCCGCGCGCGAGGCGGCAACTGCTCGGTCTCATCACTGGCCTCGCGACCGACCGGTCCATGACGGTCGTCGCCGTGGATCACGACGTCGAGCTGCTGGCCGAACACGCGGACCGGATCGTCGTCATCGAGGCCGGCCGTGTCAGGTTCGATGGGACGCCCGAGGTGGCGTTCTCGGCCCTCGCCCGGTCGGACCCGGAGGCCTCGGTGCCGCAGGTCACCTCGCTCGCGGCGATCCTGGACCCAGTCGGGTCGCCACTCCCCGTGACCATCGATGGCGCCGTGCGCTGGTTCGCGGCACGGGCGTGAGCCTCCCGGGAGCCGCGGGGCAGGCGGCACCGGCGGCCGGCGGCGCGTCGGTCGCGCTCCGGGACGTGACGTTCACCTATCCGGGGGCAGCCAGGCCGGCGCTCGACTCCGTATCGCTCATCGTCCGGTCGGCCGAGGTGGTCGTGATCGCGGGGGAGAGCGGATCGGGCAAGTCGACGCTCGCCCGGCTCGTGGTCGGGGTCCTGCGCGCGAGCACGGGCTCGGTGATGACCGGGGGCATGGACGCGGCCCGCGCTCCCCGCCACGAGATCGCCGCGTATGCCGGCCTCGTATTCCAGAACCCGAACCACCAGCTGTTCGCCTCGACGGTCCGCGGCGAGCTTGGGCTCGGGCCCCGCAACCTCGGTCTCTCCCCGAGCGAGGTCGCGGGCCGGGTCGAGGCGTCGGCGCGACCGCCTCGAGCTCGAGCCCTTCCTGGACGACCATCCCTATCGCCTCGGCGTGACGGTCCGGAAGCGGGTCGCCCTCGCCGCGGTCCTGGCCATGCGACCGCGCGTCCTCGTGCTCGACGAGCCGACGACCGGCCAGGGCCGGCGCGAGGTGTCCGTGATCGCGGCGCTGCTGCGGGAGGAGGCGGCCGCCGGGATCGCCGTGATCGCGATCTCGCACGACATCCGCTTCGCGGCGGAGGTCGCGCACCGTGTCGTCGTCCTGGGCGAGGGCCGTGTCCGGGCCGACCGCCCGGTCCGCGAGCTGCTCGGGGACGCGGAGCTCCTCGACTCGGTCGGTCTCGAGCCACCGCAGGTCGCGCGTCTCGCCCGCCGCCTCGGGCTGGCGCGGGCGGACGGCCCGCCGCTCACGACGGACGAGATGGCGCAGCTGCTCGGGCCGTGCGACCCGGTCGACGCCAACGCGGACGCGAGGCCGTGAGCGGGCTTCGAGTCGCGACCGCGACGACCGGGACGTCGTGGCTGCACCGCATGAGCCCTGTCCCCAAGCTCGCCTGGATGACGGCCGGAGTCGCGATCTCGCTCGTGACCTACGCCCCGGCGCCGCTCCTCGTCATCTCCGGGCTGGCCGTCGTTGCGGCGGTCAGCGCCGGGATCGGCGGCGCCCTCGCACGGACCCTGCTCGCGTTCGCTCCTCTCGCGGCGTCGATCCTCGTGGTCCAGGCGCTCGTCCCGACGTCGTGCTCGCCGGACTGCACCCCGGTGGCGGCGATCGGCCCGCTGACCCTGTACGAGGAGGGGATCGCGCACGGCCTGGTGTTCGTCGCCCGGCTCCTCGCGATGGAATCGGTCGCATTCACCGTGCTGCTCACCACCCACCCGTCCGACCTGTTCGGCGGCCTCGAGCAGCTGGGGGTCCCGCGCTCGATCTCGTTCGCGGCATCGCTGACCCTTCAGCTCGTGCCGATCCTCGAACGCGAGTTCGTCCTCGTGCTCGCGGCCCAGCGTGCGAGGGGCCTCCGTGCGAGCGGTCCGTCTGCGCTCGCCCGGGCGATCGTGCCAGTCGTCGTGAGCGCGGTCGAACGCGTCCAGCAGCTCTCGATCAGCCTCGAGACCCGCGGGTTCGGCGGCGCGGGGCCACGCACCTCCTACAGGGAGGTCGTGTTCCGCCCGGCCGACCGGGCCCTCGCCGTGGCGGGTCTCGTCGTCGGGGTCGCGGGGATCGCGGCCGGTCTCGCCTGGTGGGGGCCGGCGTCGGGCGCCGCACTCGATCTCCCTGCGTGGCTGGCCGTCGCCGTGGTCGCGGTCGCCGCCGCCGTCTTCATCGGGGTCCTCGCGCGCGCGGCGGTGCTCGTCGTGCACGCTTGAGGTCGGCGTGGAACGGGCGCGGGCCAACCGCGGCCGCGGATTCCGCTGATGCGGCCTGGGGCAGAGGAGGCGGCGGTACCCGGCGATTGGAGGGAAGCGGGCCGGGATCGTCCGGACCTGGCGGGTTTCAGCCGAACCAGGTGCCGATCTCGTCGTCCTCGACGGAGGGCATCGTCAGCACCTGGTAGATGGCCTCGGTGGGCATCGGGGTGCTGTTGGAGACGAGGTCTGCGATCCGGCGGGGATCGTGCCGACAGCGGCGGAGGGCTGCGGGGTCAAGCGTGGGCCAGAGGGCGAGGGCCCTCCGCTCCAGGGCGTCCGGCACGGGTGAACCGGTCCGCGCGTCGTGCTCGAGCTGAAGCATGCTCATCGAGCACCTCCTTGGTACCCGGGCATGGTGCCCCCCCGCCGCCGGTGGATCAATGCCCCGGGCACTAAAGATTCCGCAACAGTCCGCATATTCCCGGCATTCCGGATCGACCGCGACTCGCCGGGCCGGCCGCCGGCGGGTGGCGGGCGTTTGACCCCGGCCCCGGGTGGCCTCAGGCTGGGTCCGTGATTCCGACGACCCGCGACGCGGTTCCCGCGCGCACGCTGCTTGCCCTTGCGCTGGGGGCCGTGCTCCTTGCAGCGTGCGGAGCCGAACCGACGCCGACCCCGGGCGACGCCTCGGCCTCTCCGGTGGCATCCGGTGCCGCCTCCCCGCAGGACCCTGCCGTGACGCCTCCCCCGGCACCGGGCCACGAGCTCTATGGCTACCTGCCGTACTGGGAGATGGACGACTCGATCGCCGACCACCTGGCCCAGACCCCGCTGACGACGCTCGCGCTGTTCAGCGTGACCGACACGTCCAAGGGCGCGCTGAACACAACCCAGAACGGCTACAAGCGCATCACCGGCGAGCCCGGGACCACGATCATCCGCGAGGCACACGAGCGTGGGGTCCGCGTCGAGCTGACGTTCACGAGCTTCGGCGCCGCGCGCAACCGGGCGCTGTTCGCGAACCAGCGCCGCCAGGACGCCGCGATCGACGCGCTCGTGGCACTGGTCGGCAGCCTCGGGCTCGACGGGATCAGCGTCGACATCGAGGGGCTCGACCCATTGTCGCTGACCGAGTACGGGTCGTTTCTGAGACGGCTTCACGAGGCGGTGGTCGCCGCCGACCCGGGAGACCGCGTCACGGTCGCGACGTCCGCGAACGCGCTCGGGTGCGGCGATGGCCGCGACCGCCGTGACCGCCGGTGCCGACCGGGCCTTCCTCATGGGGTACGACTACCGCGTGGCGGGCTCCTCGCCGGGGGCGACGTCGCCCCTCGAGAGGACCGACGGGGACCGGGACCTTGGCTGGTCGATCGAGCTGTATGCGGCGGCCGGCGTGCCGCCGGAGAAGATACTGCTCGGGCTCCCGCTGTACGGCATCACCTGGCCGGTGGCCGGGCCGGTCGTGGGGGCGCCCGAGACCGGCCGCGGAGATGCCTGGATCCCGCGTCGTCACCTGGACGTCCTGGCGGACCCGTCGATCGTGCCGCTTCGCGATCAGCAGGAGATGGTGGAGGTCTACCTGTTCGGATCCGACGGCAGCATCGGGCCACCATCGCCGGAGCCGGCTGGATCTCCGGCGTCGTCGGCCGCCTCGCCGGGTTCGGCTGCCGGTTCGCCGGGGACGGCGGCCCGGACCGCCTCGCCGGCCGAGGTGTCGTGGACGGCGGTCTACGTGGACTCGCCCGCGACGCTCGCACCCAAGATGTCCCTCGCCAACCTCAATGGGTATGCCGGGGTCGGGTTCTGGGCGGTCGGCTACGAGCGCGGCCTGCCTGGCTACACGAGGCTGATGCGCCGCTTCGTGGCGGGTGAGTCCCTCGAGTAGGACGCGCGGCCACGGCGGCGGATCGACTCCCAGGATCGACGCCACCCGCGGCGGTGTCGGTCGACGGCCTGCAGGTCCCGTGCGCCATGCCATGATCAGGCCGTGGATCCGCATCCCCCCGCCGAGGCCGCCGGCGCCGTTCCCTCCGGCGTCGGCGCCGTGGCGCGCCGGATCCGCGGCCTTGGCGGCGTCCCGTGGCGGCGACTCTTCTCCTACCTCCGTCCGGAGCTGCCCGCGTTCTCGATCGCGATCGCCGGCCTCGTCATCGGGTCGGGGCTGTCGCTGCTCGTGCCGCTGGTCATCGCGGGGCTCGTGGGCACCGTCGTGGCGGGGGGCGACCCGGCAGTCCTCGACCGGCTGATCGTCGGGCTCGTCGTGCTGTTCCTGGTGCAGTCGCTGGGCGGGTTCGTCCAGGGCTACCTCCTGGGCGTCGTGGGGGAGAGGATGGTGGCTCGTCTGCGCGGCGAGCTGTTCGAGCGCCTGGTCACACTCTCCCTGGACTTCCACAGCCGCAGCCGCGTCGGCGAGCTGGTCTCCGCGGCTCTCGAGCGACGTGACGCTCATCCGGACGATGCTCACCCAGACGACGACGTCGCTGCTGTCGTCGCTGATCGGCCTCGTGGGCGCCGTCGTCATCCTGTTCCTGCTCAGCCCGACGCTGCTGGCCGTGGTGCTGCGTGCTGGCGCCGGCCCTGATCGCGGTCGCGATCATCTTCGGCCGGCCGCTCCAGCGCGTCAGCACCGAGGTCCAGGACGCCATCGCCCACAGCACGGTCACCGCCGAGGAGGCGCTGGCCGGGATCCGGGTGGTCAAGAGCTACGTGCGCGAGGAGTTGGAGGTCGCCCGCTACGGCGCGGACCTGGCCGGGGTCGTCGGGGCGGGCTCGCGCCTTGCCCTGTGGCGTTCGGGGTTCGGGGCGCTGATGGGGTTCCTCGGCTTCGGGGCGGTGGCGGTGCTGCTCTGGTACACCGGCCATCGCGTCATCGACGGAAGCCTGGCGTGTCGGGACCCTGACCGGGTTCCTGCTGTACGGGATCACCATCGGCGCGAGCCTCGCCACCATCGCCGGGCCTGTACGGCCAGTTCCGCGAGGGGACGGGCGCCGTGAGCCGGGTGTTCGAGCTGATCGACACGCGGCCGACGATCGTCGATGCGCCGGGCGCGGTCAGATCGGCCGGGTCGACGGAGCGATCGAGGTGGATCGCGTCTCGTTCGCCTACGACGGGGTCAACCCGGTGCTGCGGGACGTCAGCCTGAGCATCGCCCCGGGCGAGGTCCTGGCCCTGGTCGGCCCGTCGGGCGCGGGCAAGACGACGCTCGTCGGCCTGCTGCCGCGGCTGTGGGACGCGACCTCGGGGACGATCCGCGTCGACGGGCGCGACGTCCGTGACGTGACCACCGCGAGCCTCCGCGAGCGGATCGGCCTGGTTCCCCAGGAGGCCACGCTGTTCGGGGGCACGATCCGCGACAACATCCGCTACGGGCGCCTGGCCGCGACCCAGGACGAGATCGTCGCGGCCGCACGCTCCGCCAACGCCCACCAGTTCATCACGGCGCTGCCGGACGGCTACGAGACACTGGTCGGGGACAGGGGCAACCGCCTCTCGGGCGGCCAGCGGCAGCGGGTCGCAATCGCCCGTGCGATCCTCAAGGACCCGCCGATCCTCCTCCTCGACGAGGCGACGAGCTCCCTCGACAACGAATCCGAGCGCCTGGTGCAGGAGGCCCTCGACCGCCTCAAGGTCGGGCGCACGACGATCATCGTCGCCCACCGGCTGTCGACGATCCGCGCGCGCGCCACCGCATCGCGGTCCTCGACGACGGCTGGCTGGTGGAGCTGGGCACCCACGACGGAGCTGCTGGCCCTGGAGGGGCTGTACGCCCGCCTCTACCGGCTGCAGTTCTCCGAGGCCATCCCCGCCTGACATACTCGGCTCATGAAGCTCCATCCCAACCCGCCGAGGCTGGTCACGGTCGGCCTCGCGGTGGCGCTCGCCGTGGTCGGGTTCATCTACGCGTGGCCCCTGGACGGGTTGATCCCCATCCTCGCGCCCGTGGCGGACGCGCTGTCCGGGGTCGGCCTCGCCCTCAACCGCGAGATGGGGTACCTGGGGCTCTTCGCCTCCGGCTGCCTGCTCGTCGCGGGCTCGCTGCTGCCGGGGATCTGAGGATGCGACGCACCAACTACGCTCCGACCGCCCGCACCATCATCGTCGCGCTGGTCCTGATGCTCGTCGGGCTGCTCGGGACCTACGGCACCCTCCTGCCGGACCAGGTCGGCGTGCTCGCGCTCGCGGGCGCGGTGGCGATCCTGCTCGTCGGGATGGTCGTCAAGCAGATCTAGCGGCGACCGGAGATCGGGGTGGTGAGCCAGCGCCCGCCCACCTCAGCCGGGCGCTGGAGGTCTGGCGGGCGGCGCCCGTCTCGGCCGGGCGCTCGACCCGTATCTCAGCCCGGCCCGGACCCGCCACCAGGCGGGGGCGGCGGCGCCGATGCCTGGCCGCCGACGGGCCCGGGGACCGGGATCGCGATCCGGAGGCTCGTCGGGCCGCCGGGTGGGCTGACGACCTCGAGCGTGCCGTCGAGGGCCTGGACGCGGTCACGCAGCCCGGCCAGCCCGCCGCCGGGCGCCAGAGACGCACCGCCCCTCCCGTCGTCGCGGACCTCGACGAACAGCCAGCCGCCCTGCGCCCGGAGGAACACGCCGCACCGCGCGGCCCCGCTGTGCTTGGCGACGTTGGCCAGCGCCTCCGCCACCACGTAGTACGCGGCACGCTCCACCGCAGGGGAGAGCCGCTCGCCCTGGTCGAGGGCGCTGTCCACGTAGACGGCACCGGGCACCGGCCGGCCACCGCCCCGATCGCGGCGACCAGCCCGCGATCCACGAGGATCGACGGCGCCACGCCGCGGACGACCTCGCGGAGCTCCGCCAGCGCCTGGCGTGCCTGCTCGCGGGCGTCGACGACGAGCCGCCGCGCGGCCGCCGGGTCGGTGTCGAGGCGCTCCTCCGCCATGCCGAGGTCGATGGCCAGCATGACCAGGCGCTGCTGGGCGCCGTCGTGAAGGTCCCTCTCGATCCGGCGCAGCTCGCTCGCCTCCACCTCGAGCGCCGCGGACCGGGTGTCCCGCAGCCGCTCCACGTCCCGGCGCAGGGCATCCGCCGGATCGACGCACAGCATCCCCTGGACGACCGCCCGGTGGAGCACGACCAGGCCGCGGGTCACCGAGGCGGCGACCGGGAGGAGCAGGAGCCCGACGAAGAGCAGGACCACGCCGAGGGCAGACGGGTCGATCTGCCCGGCGACCGGTGCCTGGAAGACGCGCACGCCCGCCGCTCGGGCTGCCAGCACGACCAGGGGGGCCGCGATGAACGCGATCGAGAGCGACCAGAGCGTCACCGCGACGGTGAACTCGATGATCGTGAGGGGCAGGGCGACGAGGACGTAGAGCACGTCGAGCCAGCGGTTGCCGTCGAGAAACTCGGCCTCGGCCCACTGGCGGACCCACGCGCCCCAGGGTTCGCGCGGCTCGGTGTCGAACGGCCGGTACGGGTGCGGGGTCAGCGGACGTTCGTCGACCATCGCCATGCGCCAGCGCTCGACGCGGGCGAAGACTCGGGCCGCCTCGATGCCCAGGCCGATGATCGGGATCCCGACGAGCACGAACAGGAGGGAACCTCCCAGGGAGAACAGCGTGCTGAGCACGCCCACCGCGGTCACCGAGACGAACAGGCCCAGGCCCACGGCGAGGACCGCCCGCCAGGTGCGGAGGCTGAAGGGCGACCACAGGAACGCCCGGACCGCACCGGCGGCGCCGCTGGATGTGTCCGGTGCCTGGGTGGTGGGGCCGCCGCTCATCGGGCCGACCCTACCATCCCGGCCTGGCTCGTCGTGGGCCGCAGGGGCAGGTGGCGCATGGGGATCGCGCGGCCCAGCGAGGCGCCCGGGTCGTGGATGGATCGCATCGGTTCCTCGCGTCCCGGGCCGGTGGCCGCCCGTCTCTCGGGCGTCGCCCACCGCGGGTATGTGTCGCATGCTCGGGGATCGGTGCTCCGCGGCCCAGCCGGGCAGCCTGCATCTTGCCGGTAGGGGTAGCCCCACCCAGGTAGGGGTACCCCACCGCGGTAGGCGGCCCCACCGTGGTCTGCCGGATCGGGCATGATCGCCGCGTGAAGCAGAGCCCGCTCCGCGTCGTCATCGCCGACGACTCCGTCCTGCTCCGTGAGGGCCTCGCCCACCTGATCGAGGAGTCCGGCGGCCAGGTGGTCGCACGGGTGGGCGATGGGCCGTCGCTGGTCGCCGCGGTGGTGCAGCACCGTCCGAACGTCTCGGTGGTGGACGTGCGGATGCCGCCGACCCAGCGGGACGAGGGGCTCCGGGCCGCGATCGAGGCCCGGAGGCTCGTCCCGGGCTCGCCCGTGCTCGTCCTCAGCCAGTACGTCGAGCGCCAGTACGCCACGGAGCTGCTCGCCGACCGCGCCGGTGGCGTCGGCTACCTGCTCAAGGACCGCGTGGCCGACGTCCGTGACTTCATGGACGCCCTGCGCCGGGTGGCCGCGGGTGGCACCGCCCTGGACCCGGAGGTCGTCGCGCAGCTGATGGTCCGCCGCCGGCGCGACGACCGGCTGGCGGAGCTGACGCCCCGCGAGCACGAGGTCCTGGAGGCGATGGCCGAGGGCCGCACCAATGCCGGGATCGCGGAGGCGATGAGCATCACCGAGGGCGCCGCCGAGAAGCACATCACCAGCATCATGAGCAAGCTAGAGCTGCCCGACTCCCGGGGCGACCATCGCCGCGTCCTGGCGGTCCTGGCATATCTCGAGGCCGACGCATAGCGGTCACGGCGGGCGGCGGGAGTCGAACGAGGGGCGCCGGGCTAGACTCTGCCGACCGCCGGAACCGGATCGGCCCCCAGGAGACCGTGATGCTCGTCGACCCCGCCGCGACCCTCCCGCCGGACAGTCCGGCCGTGGCCTCCCTGGCGCATGGGCAGGCGCTGCGCAGGGCGACCACCCGCCGCAGCCACGGTGCGTGGACGGCGCCGGCGGGCAGGATCGATCCCGTGGACACGGTCATCGCCTCCAACGAGGGCCGCCTCCCGGAGCTGGTGCCGATACGCATCGGGCGGATGATCGAGTCGCCCTTCGCCTTCTACCGGGGCACCGCGGCCGTCATGGCCGCCGACCTCGCGTCCACCCCGACCATGGGCACGACGGTCCAGCTGTGCGGTGACGCCCACCTCCTGAACTTCGGCGTCTTCGCGAGCCCCGAGCGGCGCCTGGTCTTCGACCTGAACGACTTCGACGAGACCCACCCGGGGCCCTGGGAGTGGGACGTCAAGCGCCTCGCCGCCAGCTTCGTCGTGGCCTCGCGCGCCGACGGCTACAGCGAGTCGACCGCACGGGACATCGCCGAGCTGGTGGGCCGCGAATACCGGACGTGGATCCGCCGGTACGCCGGGATGCGGGCTCTCGAGGTCTGGTACGCGAAGATCCCGATCGAGGAGATCCTCGTGCAGGTCGAGCGCGCACGGCGGCGCGCCGCCCTTGCATCGACGCTCGAGGCGACGCTCGAGGCAGCGCGGCGCAAGGATCACATGGCCGCCCTGGGGAAGCTGTCGAGGCCCACGCCGGGCGGGGGCTGGATGATCCGCGACCGCCCGCCGCTGTTGCGGCGGATCGCCGACGACGACCCGCTCCGCGAGGCCATCCCGGCCGTCTACCGGGGCTACGTCAAGTCTCTCGCGCCCGACCGCCGGGTCATCGTCGAGAAGCACCGCCTGATCGACGTGGGCCTCAAGGTCGTCGGCGTCGGCAGCGTCGGGACCCGCTGCTACATCGCGCTGTTCCGGGGTCCCGCGGGCGGCCCGCTGTTCCTCCAGATCAAGGAGGCGCGGCCGTCGGTCCTCGCCCCGTACGCCGGCGGGCGGCGGGTCCGGCACCAGGGCGAGCGCGTTGTCAATGGCCAGCGGATCATGCAGGCCGTGTCGGACATCTTCCTCGGCTGGACGAGGTCCCCGGCCTCGGACGCCGAGTTCTACGTGCGCCAGCTCCACGACATGAAGTACGGGATCGACGTCGACGGGCTGCGGCCGCCGGGCATGAAGGTGTACGCGCTCGTGTGCGCGTGGGCGCTCGCCCGTGCCCACGCCCGCTCGGGCAACGTGGCCGAGATCGCCGGCTACCTCGGGCCGGGCGACGTGTTCGACCGGGCGCTGGCGGGGTTCGGCGTCGCCTACGCGGACCAGGCCGAACGGGACCACGGGGCGCTCGTGGCCGCGGTGCGTGCTGGGAAGCTGCCGGCCGAGACCGGGGTGTGACGCCCGCCGAGGTCCTGATCGATGTCGCGCTGGTTCCGCAGCTCGTCGATCCGGCCGACGCCGGCGTCCTCATCGTCGTCGACCAGATCCGCGCGAGCACCACGATCACCACACTGCTCGACAGGGGTTGCCGGGACGTCTTCCTGGCGGGGGACCCGGACGCCGCCCGTGCCGTCGCCCGGGCGACGGGGTGCCTGCTCGCGGGCGAGGTGCGCGCGGTCAAGCCGCCGGACTTCGACCTCGACAACTCGCCGTCGGAGCTCGCGCGCCTGGACCTGCGGGACCGGAGCGTGGTCCTGTCCACGACGAACGGCACCGCGGTGATCGAACGGGTGCGGCGCGCCGAGCCCGTGCTCGTCGGGTGCCTCCGCAACGCCACCGCGGTCGCGTCTGCGGCGCTGGCCCTGGCGGTGGGGGGCGGCGGGATCGTCCGGATCGTGTGCGCCGGGCGCGAGGGGATGTTCGTGCTGGACGATGCCATCGCGGCCGGCGTGATCGCCCGGCGCCTCGTCGAGGCCGCCGACCGCGCCCGGGTCGACACGGCCGTCACGGATGCCGCGACCGCCGCGGGGCGCCTGCGCGACGGCTGGCCGACGCTGGTCGCGGCCATGGATGGATCCGATGGTGGGGCGATCCTCCGCCGGATCGGTGCACCCGCCGATATCGCCTTCTGCGCGGAGGAGGACAGGACCACCACCGTCCCGATCGTCCGCTACGACGGCCGGATGCGGGTCGTGGCCCTTGCCGGCGACGGCTCGCTCCCGCCGCGCGCTCCGCGCCCCGGCCCCGGGGCTGGCCCTGGCTAGCGGCCGACCTCGATCCGGCCGTTCCAGAGCACGTAGTGCGTGCGGAACGTGTCGAGGTGGAGGACCTTGCCGGCAGCGCTGCGGACGACTCGCGTCACCGAGACGTCCATCCCGTTGGCCGGGTACTCGACCTGCTCGCGGACCCCGTGCTTGAGCGTGCTCACCGGCACGACGTTCGTGGTCGCCTGCTGCACGTTCGACACCGCCGGCTTGCTGATCGAGACCCTTCGCCCGTCGCCGATGCCCCAGATCTCGTAGGTGACGTACCCGCGCGCGCCGCCACGCGTTCGGATCCCCCGGATGTAGATCGGGTGCCTCGTGTCGTTCGTGAACGACATCGTCTGGACGCCTCCGCCCATGATGGAGACCGTGGCGTCGAGTCCCAGGGGATAGCGGTTGATGTAGTACTTGTGGTTCGATCGGGCGTTGATCCTCAGCCCGGCCCGGAGCGCGGCGTTGAACAGTGTCGTCGAGCTGGAGCACATGCCGCCCCCGGTGGCCCCGGTGGGGTCCGTGAAGCTGCCCCGGATGACGCCTCCCGGGCCGAAGCCCCTGGCCGCGGTCACGGGGCCGATCCTGCTCCACCACTCGAAGCGCTGGCCGGGCCTGAGCACGGTGCCGTCGATGATCTGGGCGGGACGCCAGATGTTGGCCCCGAAGAAGTTGCGCTCGCTGATCGGGAAGTAGGTGGTCCAGGTCCCGAGCTTCGTCATCAGCGGCGCGTTCGCGGTCGCTCTCGCCGTCGTCAGCTTGGGCGCGACCTTCTTGCTGACCACGCGGACCCGGCCGACCGGCCCGCCGGCCGCCCGGCTCTCGAGCTCGGCCACGACCCGGGCGACCGTGGCACCGGTGTCGAGCGCGCGCCCGTCCCTGCCCGCGACCACACCGAAGGGCTTGCCGCTGCGGGTCCGGAGATATGTCGCGGACACCGCCTTCTGCCTGACGGCCTTCGCCGCGCCACGGAACGAGGCCGCGATCGGCGTGGAGTCGACGACCGGCGCGATGGTCCCGTCGGCCTGCTCCTCGAGGTGGAGCCAGCCTCGCACCCTGGCCGCGCGGATGGTCCACTTCTTGGTGCCCCAGACGAGGACGACGTCCTGGGCGACCCGCTGCAGGCGGGCCTGCGCCAGCTCGACCGAGGTGTCGTCGCGCGCCGCGGGCACGCTGGTCACCGCGACCGGGACCACCACCTCCGCGGGTGCGTCGAGGGCGGATGCGGCCGCGAGGGCAGCCGCGACCACCGGTCCCGGATCGGCGGTGCGACCCGGGACGGCTGCGGTGGTGACGGGCCCCTCGGGCGTGATGGATATCGACGCATCGACCGGCGACCGCTCGAGCGACTCCACGCCGCTGTGATCGCGTCGCTCAGCGCGGCTTCGTCGAGGACCAGCCGCGGCGGGATGGTCGTGCCGTTGAGGGCCTGGCGAACCTCTCCGATGGCACGATCGACGACGCCTCCGGCGCGGCCCCTGCGGAGAGCCTCATCGACGAGGGCGTCGATCTCGGCGCGCCGCCCGAACGCCGAATAGGGGATCGCGATGTCGCCGTCCGGGGTGCGCAGGACGAGCTTCCCCTGGTCGTACGCGAGGGCGGTGGCCAGGGCCGCGGCGGCGGCCGGCCGATCCAGGCCGGACAGGTCCACGTCTCCCACGTGGACGCCCGGGAGGACCCGTGCCTCATAGCTCGCGTCCCACGCGGCCAGCCCGGCACCGGAGGAGGCGAGCACCGCCGCCAGGCCGACGACGAATGCCGCGGCGAAGAGCAGGCGCCGGCGCGGCCGGCGGGTCTGGGCCACGGCTTCGCCAGGCGCGGTGTTGGTCAGTGCCCCGGAGTCGTTCATTGCCCCGGAGGATACCCATCCAGACCCCGGATCGCCGCAGGACTTCGCCCGACGCGCGCGGCACCCACCCGCCCGGTCAGCCGAGCGAGCCGGCGGCGCGCTCGGGCCGGGAGCGCCGGCGAGGCGTCGGCATCGTCCTCCGGCGCCGCGACTTGGGAATGCACCGTCCCGCCCGAAGGGACCTGGAGCGACGTGAAGTCGTCGGCAACGACGTCCGCGTCGACGCGGACGTTGCGGCCGAGGCGGGCGCGGGGAGGGACCACGGCGCGCTTGCCGATGACGGTGATGCCCGTCGTGAGCCGGTCCGGCTCCTCGACGTTGACGACCCAGAGATCCTCGCCAACGCCGACGATCGCGCCCGCCCCGACCTGCACGTGCTTGTCGATGATCGCGCCGTCGACGGTCGCGCCCGCACCGATCTCGGCGTCCAGCATGATCACCGAGTCCCGGACGACGGCCCCGTCGTTGACCTTGACGCCGGGCGCGAGGACGCTGTTGACGACGGTCCCGTTGATGATGCAGCCGTGGCTGGCGAGCGAATGGCGGAAGACGGCATCGGGGCCGCTCTTGGCCGGCGAGCGTTCCTCGGACTTGGTGTGGATGAGCCAGCTCCGGTCGAAGAGGTCGAGAGGAGGGACGAGCCCGACCAGGTCGAGGTTCGCCTTCCAGAAGGCCTCGACCGTCCCGACGTCGCGCCAGTAGCCCTCGAAATGGTGGGCGAAGACCCGGCGGCCGGCCTTGATCATCGCCGGGACGACATCCTTGCCGAAGTCGTGCCTCGTCGGCGTCACCCACCTCCGCAACGCCTCGGGCAAGAACACGTAGACGCCCATCGACGCGAGGTTGCCCCGGGGCGCGGCGGGCTTCTCCTCCCAGTCGACGATCCTGTCGTCCGCGTCGGTGAGACAGATGCCCATCCGTGACGCCTCGTCGGGCGGCACCGTGAGGACGGCGACCGTGAGGTCGGCCCGCTTCTCGAGGTGGGTCTGGATGAAGGGCCGATAGTCCATCTTGTAGATGTGGTCGCCGGCGAGAGACAAGGACGAGGTCCGGGTGCTCCTCTGCGATCGCCGTCGCGTTCCGCCGGACGGCGTCGGCAGTCCCTGCGTACCAGCCCACCCTGTCCGTGCGGGAGAGGTACGGCTGCAGGACACGGATGCCGGCGCCGAATGACCGGTCGAGATCCCACGGCCTGCCGCGCCCGATGTGGTCGATCAGGGAGCGCGGGCTGTACTGGGTCAGGACGAGGACACGGTCGATCCCGGAGTTCACGCAGCTCGAGAGGGCGAAGTCGATGATCCGGTACTTGCCGCCGAAGGGGACGGCGGGCTTGGCGCGGTGATCCGACAGGACCGAGAGGCGTTCGCCGGCACCCCCGGCCAGGACGACGGCGACGACGTTCATCAGGCACTCCGCACAGCTGTTTCCTGACCCGTCCGATGCTCCTCTCGATGATCGCAGCGAACGCACCTCCGTCAAGGTCCACCCGGCGTCTTCAGGCGTCGAACCGTGCAGCGAGATAGCCGACGGTCCGGTCCGGGGGACCTCCGGCGTCCGCGGACGTCGCGGCGACCAGCAAGCTTCCAGCGGTCGCGCCCATCGCCCGCAGCGCCGCGAGGCCCAGGACCGCGGGATCGATGCCGCACATGCCGCAGACGAGGCCGGGGACGCCGGAACGCCGGAGCTCGTCCTCCCGGTGCTGCCAGGCCGATGGCATCGAGCCCGAGGATCGACGGCAGGAGGAGATCTGTGGCGTGCTCACAGGCGCCGAGCAGGAGGGTAGTGCGCCATGTCGGTGCTGATGGCGAGGACGATGCGCTCACCCGCGGCTCTGCGCGCCGCGATCAGCGCCCCGAGGCGGGCGCCGGCGTCGATCGCCGCGGCTCCGCGACCCGCCGACACCGCGAGCGGGACCACCCGGGCCTCGGGCACGATCGCGAGGAGGAGCGGGAGCTGGACCTCGATCGAGTGCTCACCCTCGTGGGCCTGGCGGTCGACCAGGAAGGGCGGCCCGAGGCCGACGATCGCCGCGGCGAGCGCCGCGTCGACCGAGGCGGTCCCCACCGGCGTCGGCCAGGAGCCCATCTCCCAGGCTCCGACACCGTGGAGCCAGCCGGCCCCGTGGTTCGTGCCGAGCAGGACCACCGTCAGCGGACGACCCCCTGGATCGCCGGATCCCGCCCGAAGGCGACTCCACGCTGCGGCCGCGGGGATCCCCGAGTAGGCGAGACCCGCGTGGGGGACGAGGATCCCGGGCGGCTCGCCCTCCGCCTTCGGCCGGGTCCGCCACGACATCCGGCAGGCGCGCCGCGGCCGTGAACAGCTCGTCGACGAGGACGCGGAGCGCGTCTCGGGAGGCCGGATAGAACATGCCGGCGACGGCGGCCCGGCGGACCGCCGTCCGAGCCCCGCCGGTGCCCCAGACCCGCATCGCCCTCACCTCCCCGTCGTCATCCTCGGCGTCGCGTCCCCCCAGCGGCCCTCCGCGGTCGCGGCCGCACCCAGGGCAGGCCCCGTCGCCTGCGAGGTGGGAGCGCGTCCGGTAGCCCCGACGCTCCACGAGCAGGGCGTCGCACGCGGGGCAGCGCGTGTCCTCGAGATGAAGGTCCGGCGCGTTGCCCACGTACACGTACCGGAGGCCGGCGGCGCGCCCGATGCTGGCGGCCCGCTCGAGGGTTGCGCGCGGTGTCGCGGGGAGGTCCGGCATGCGGAAGGCGGGGAAGAACCGGCTCACGTGCCACGGGGTCCCGGGCCCGAGCGTCTCGACGATCCAGCGGGTGAGGGCGCGGAGCTCGACGTCCCCATCGTTGTGACCCGGGATGACGAGCGTCGTGATCTCGAGCCAGACGCCCGCGGCCCGGAGGGCGACGATGGCCTCCAGGACGTGGCCGAGACGGGCGCCGCACAGCCGCCGGTAGAACGCGTCATCGAAGCTCTTGAGGTCCACGTTGGCAGCGTCGAGCACCCCGGCGAGGAGCCCGATGGCTTCCGGGGTCGCGTAGCCGTCGGTGACGAACAGGTTCCGCAGCCCGGCTTCGCGCGCGAGGCGCCCGATGTCGAGGGCGTACTCGAGGAAGACCGTCGGCTCGACATACGTGTAGGCGATCGAGCCCGCGCCCGCCCGCCCGGCGTCGTCCACGATCTGCGCGGGCGACCTGCGGCGGACCGGAACGCCGATCCCGAGACGCGGGGCCTGCGCGATCTGCCAGTTCTGGCAGAACGTGCAGTGGAACGGGCACCCCGCGGTCGAGATGGAGTACGCGAGCGTGCCCGGGTCCACGTGGAACAGCGGCTTCTTCTCGATCGGGTCCACGCCGGTCGCTGCGACCGCGCCGTACGCCTCACACCACAGCTGACCGCCCCGGTTCTCGCGGACCCCGCAGATGCCGCGCCGGCCCGGCCGGACGAGGCACCGGTGCGCGCAGACACCGCAGCGGACGGACCCGTCCGGCGACGCGGTCGAGAGGATCGAGAGCACCGGATCGAGCTTCGGGCGAGTGGGCGACGACATGTTCGGCTCCGGGCACAGTCTCGCGCAGCCCGGTACGGCGCCACAGTGCCGGCCGGTCCTGATTCGCGGCGATTGCGCCCTTGGGAAAAGCGGCCCGGGCGGCAACGATCGGTCCATCGGTGGAGGTGATCGCCATGCCGGACCCTGTCGTCATAGCCTCATCACGTCGGGACAGTGCGGTCGGGGAGCGCGTCGCCCGGCTGCCTGCCCCGGTGGACCTCGCTCCGGCCGAGGAGGATCGGCTGCTCGCGCTCGCCCGGATGGCCGTCTCGGTCGCCGCCGGGGCGCGGCCGGCGGGCGACCTGGAGACGGAGCTGGGCCGGGCTCCGCTGCCCGAGCGGCGCGCCGCCGCCTTCGTCACGCTCGAGGAGCGCGGGCGCCTCCGCGGGTGCATGGGCCTCATGGACCCCGAGACGCCTGCCTGGGAGTCGGTCACCCGGGCTGCCGGCTGGGCGGCGCGGGACGACCCCCGGTTTCCCGCCCTTCGTTGCGCGGACCTTGACGCAATCGATATCGGGATCTCGATCCTGGGCCCGCTGGTCCGCCTGGACGAGCCGCTCGCATTCCGGCTCGGGTTCGACGGGGTCGTCGTCAGCCGGAACGGGCGGCGTGGGCTGCTGCTCCCCGAGGTCGCCGGGATGCACGGCATGGACCGCGAGGCGATGCTGGACACCTGCTGCCGCAAGGCGGGACTGCCGCCCGGTACCTGGCGCCGTGCGGGGAGCGAGACCTGGGCCTTCCGAACACGGCGCTTCGGTGGGGCCGCGGTGGTCGGGCCGGCGGTGGCCGAACCGGCGGGGCCCGGGGCGACGGGGTAGGGGAGACCGCGGTCAGCCCGGGGTCCGCCCGCGGCAATGCGGATCGTTTCCGGCCGGTCAGGTCGGGCCCGATCAGCCGGTTCCGGTCTGGCGTGGCAGCATGCGGGTGCCGGGAGCCGCACGTGGGTCCGCAACCGTCGATGTCCATCGCCATCACGCGTGAGCGACCAGACGCGCCCGCTGCCGCGGCGCTCGTCCGGGAGCTCGAGGACCACGTCGAGGCGGGCTACCCGCCCGAGAGCCGGCACGGGTTCAGCGTCGAGCGTCTGCTGGCAGAGGACGTGCACTTCTTCGTGCTCAGGCAGGGCGGCGAGGCGGCCGCCTGCGGCGGCATCCTGTTCGTGGACGGGGAGCCCGCCGAGATCAAGCGCATGTACGTGCGCCCGGCCTTCCGTGGCCGCGGCTTCGGCAGGCGCCTGCTCGAGCACCTCGACGCCCATGCCCGCTCGCAGGGCATCATGGTGCTGCGCCTGCAGACCGGGATCCACCAGCGCGAGGCGATCGGGCTGTACGAGCAGGTGGGGTTCCGCCGGATCCCGCCGTTCGGCCCTTACACCGACGACCCGCTCAGCGTGTGCTACGAGAGGCGGCTCGGCAGCGACCAGTGAGGAAGACGACGGCCATGGCGGACTTCGAGCGGACGACCACGGTCGGCATCGGGGCGGATGCGGCGTTCGCCCTGTTCGCCGATCCGGAGAGGATCTCCGAGTACGTGCCCACCGTGGCCCACGTCGAGACGATCGCGATCGACGGCGGGGAGGCGGCCGAGGCCGACCAGTCGGGTGGCAGGGAGGCGGGCGAGGCCACGTTCCTCGCCGACCGCGCGGCCCGGCGGATCGATTGGGGGCGTCCCGGAACCCCGTATGCCGGGTCCATCGTGGTGGCCGAGGGTACTGCGAGCACCTGCCAGGTGACCGTCCGGCTACAGACCCGGGACGACGTCGACGTGGCCGGCGTCGACCGGATGCTGGACGAGGCGCTCCGGAACATCAGGCGGGTCGCCGCCGGTCGCTGAGCAACGCAAGGCCCGAGGGAAGCTGGAGCGCGACATGGTCTCGATCTCGTTCGGCAGCAGCGGCTTCGGCTTCACGATGCACGAGGGCCACTGCCCCGAGCCCTTCGATGCCGTGAACGGGAGGCTCCTCGCTGGATCGGAGGGGTCGCACCCGCTGCACACGGTCCGCCCCGAGGATCTCCTGCGCGCGTCGTCCGGCCAGGTCGAGGGGGCGTTCACCCTCGACCGGCCCGTGCGGGTGGGCGAGGGGATCGGGGGCACGCTGCGCCTGGCTGCCGGGGAGGCGATCTCGGCGCGCAAGGCTGCGCTGCGCCTCGTGGGGCTCCGCCTCGTCGAGGAGCGGAAGAGCGAGACGCACCAGACCGGGGAGAACACGAGCGACACGGAGGACTGGGTCGAGGCGAACGGGCGCCTGTTCGTGGAGGACGCCTTCCTGAGCCCGGTGATCCCGGCCACCCTCGGCGCGGGCGAGGTCTTCGAGACGCGTTTCCTGGTCCCGGCCCCGCACCTCGGGCCGCCGAGCGCCCATCTCGGCGAGGCGATCGTGGCGTGGGCCCTCGAGGTGCGCTGGGACGTGCCCATGGGCGACGACGCGTTCGTCGCGATCCTCGTGCCCGTCGCGCAGCACCCGGACCTGATCCGCGCCGGCGTCGGCAGGCAGGGCGGCATGGCGCTGCTGGACAGCGTGGACGTGGAGGGGGCGACGATCTCGGTGACGACGCCGCTGCCGGCGGCACCGGGCTCGACGATCGGCGTCCGCGGCGCATGGCCCGGGGCCCCCGGCGGTCCCGCCCGGATCGAGCTGCACAGGCGCACCACCGCCCCCAACGGAGCCGAGGGCATCGTCGCGGTCGCGACCACCGACGCCGACGCCCTGCGGGCCGGCACGGCCGAGGTCCGGCTTCCGGTCCCCGCGGGCTCCGCCCCCTCGTTCGACGGCGCCGACCTCGAGATCACGTACGTGGTCAGGGTGCTCGTCGACCGCCGGCTGCGGCCGGACGCGGCGATCGAGCGCCCGGTCGCGGTGGCCTGACCGGCGCCGGGTGCGATCGGCCACACGTCTCGTGGCAACCGCACCGCCACGGCGCGGTCGTCAGGCCGGTGCGTCGCCGGTGGTGCGCGGTGCGGATCCAGCCTCGCAGACCGCCATGAGGTCCATGGCGCGATCCAGGTCCGTGTCGGCGTAGAACAGGTCCGCGAGCGAGAAGCGCAGGAACGTCTCGAGGTCCATCGCGGGCTCGGCCGGCGGCATCGGTGCGACCGGTGGTCCGGGGACGGGGCGACCGGGCCGCCGGAGGAGGGTCCGGAGCCGGGCCCGCGCGAAGCCCGGGACGATGGCCCGGGCCGCCCGGATGTGCCGCGGTCGTGACCGGGGAGCCGCCCGCGCAACGGCCCGCACCGCAGCGGCCCGCTCCTTCGCCTCCCGTCGAACGACGGCCTTGCGGGCCGCATCCACCCGCCGGATCTCCGTCTCGTACAGGGATGCCGTGCCGAACATCCCCCGAACCCTGACGGACGCGAACTCGCCGCCGAGGGCCGCACGCAGCTCGGCCGGCAGGTACTCGCGCACGTGAAAGCGGTTCCACGGGCGCATTCCGGGGTAGAGGCGGATGGCGGCGTTCGGCGTCGTCAGGATCAGTCTTCCGCGGGGCCGCAGGACCCGCCTGAGCTCGGCCAGGTATGCGGCCGGATCGGGAACGTGCTCCAGGACCTGGAAGCTCGTGACGAGGTCGAACGAGCCATCCGGAAACGGCAGCTTGCCGCCTCCGGTCACGATGAACTCCGGGGATCCGTCGGGCGCCCGCAGGCGCGCCCTCTCGATCGCCTGCGGTGACACGTCCACGCCCACGACGCGGCGCGCGACCGGAACGAGGCGGAGGGTCCCGTAGCCCGTGTTGCAGCCGACGTCCAGCACATCGAGCCCGGCAGCATTGCCGGCCGCCTCCTCGTAGGCCTTGAGGTGCATCAGGCGCAGGCAGTGATCCTCGGGGGTCCGGGGCGGCTCGTCCTCGATCAGCGGGTGCTCATCTGCCTGGAGCCGGATGATCGCGGCGTCGGCGTCATCCGGCATCGAGGCTGGCGCATCCATCAGCCGATCATAGCGAGGCGATCGGCCCGCCAGGGCTGGACCGGTCCGCCGCGGCTCCTCACGCGAGCTCGGCGACGATGGCCGCCAGGTGCTCTGCCGTCGTGCCGCAGCACCCGCCGATGATCGTGGCGCCCGCCTCCGCGGTACGGCGGGCGTAGGCGGCGGCCTCGCCGGCGGTCCCCGGGTAGGAGGTGCGGCCGTCGGGATGCCGCACTGGGGCGCCCGCGTTCGCCTTGGCGATGACGTGCAAGCCATGCGCCGCGGCCGCCAGCGCGGGGATGACGTCCTCGACCGAGCCGAACCCATCCCCGCAGTTGGCACCGACACCCGCGACCCCGTGCTCGGCGAGCACCGCCGCCACAGCGGAGGGCGTGTCGCCGAACATCGTCCGGCCGCGCGTGAACACGAGCGTGGCGACGACCGGGACGTGGGGCGCGGCGTCCCGGGCACCGTCGACGGCGGCGACGGCCTCGCGTACGTCCATCATCGTCTCGACCCACAGCACATCCACGCCGGCGGCGACGAGTGATGCAGCCTCGTCCGCATATGCCGCGCGCACGGCGGCAGGGTCCAGCGTGCCGTACGGCGCCAGCAGGCCCCCGGTGGGACCCATGCTCCCGGCGACGATCACGTCCAGCCCGGCGGACATTGCCGCTGCGGCGGTCAGCCGTGCAGCCGAGACGGCCGCGCGGCAGACGTCGCCGCTGCGGCCCTCCAGCCCGGATCCGGCCAGGCGGAGGGGGTTCGCGCCGAAGGTCGAGGTGAGGATGATCCTGGCTCCCGCGCGGACGTGACCCCGATGCACCTCCCCGACCGCGGCGGCGCCGGGGCCGGTCAACAGCCAGGCCTCGGGCGCCTCCCCCGCGGGCAGGCCCGCGGCGAACAGGGCCGTTCCCATGGCGCCGTCGGCAACGATCGGCCGCGCGAGCGTCGAGGGAGGGGCAAGTCCGGGCATGGCCTAGGACCCGAGCTCCTCGCGCAGCTGGTCGACGGCCCACTCCAGGTCGGCGCGCTCGATGACCAGCGGAGGTGCGAGCCGGATCGTGGCGCCGTGCGTGTCCTTCGCGAGGACGCCCCGCCTCATGAGCCCTTCGCAGACGTCACGCCCCGTCCGGCCGACGACGTCGATCCCGGCCCACAGCCCGCGTGAGCGGACGGCCGAGACGCGGGCGCGCGGCAGCGCGTCGAGGCCGGCCCGCAGGACGACGCCGAGCTCGCGGGCCCGAGCCTGGAGCTCGCCGGTCCCGAGCATCCGCACGACCTCGATCCCGACCGCGCACGCCAGTGGGTTGCCCCCGAATGTGCTGCCGTGGTCGCCGGGGCGGAAGACTGCCATGAGGTCGGCCCGGGCCACGACCGCCGAGACCGGGATGATCCCGCCACCCAGCGCCTTGCCCAGGACGTACGCATCCGGCACGACGCCCTCGTGCTCGCAGGCGAACGTGGTTCCCGTCCGGCCGAGGCCGGACTGGATCTCGTCCGCGATCATGAGGACGCGCCGCTCGGTGCACAGTCGCCGGACCTCGCGCAGGAAGCCGTCCGGCGGGATCATGACGCCCGCCTCGCCCTGGATGGGCTCGAGCAGGACCGCGACCGTGTCACCGTCGATGGCCGCGGCGAGCGCGGCGGCATCGCCGTACGGGACCGTCACGAAGCCGGGCGTGTACGGGCCGAAGCCGGCCCGAGCCGCCGGGTCGTCCGAGAAGCTGATGATGGTGGTCGTGCGGCCGTGGAAGTTGCCCCCGAACACGACGATCCGTGCCCGGCCCTCGGGCACGCCCTTCGTCTCGTAACCCCACTTGCGGGCCATCTTGAGCGCCGTCTCGACCGCCTCGGCCCCCGTGTTCATCGGCAGGATGGCGTCCATCCCGCACAGGGCGGAGAGCTCCGCGGCGAACGTGCCCGAGCAGGTCGTTGTGGAAGGCGCGGCTCGTGAGCGTGAGGCGCCCGAGCTGCCGCTCCGCCGCCGCCACGAGTCGCGGGTGCCGATGCCCGAAGTTGAGCGCGCTGTAGCCGGCGAGCATGTCGAGGTAGCGACGCCCACCCGTGTCCTCGACCCAGGCGCCCTCGCCGCGGGCGATGACGACCGGCAGCGGGTGGTAGTTGTGGGCAGTGTGTGCCTCGACCTCGGCGATCGCCAGGTCGCCCTCCTCCGTCGGGTCGCCCCAGTCGGGTGCGCGCGTCTCCCGTACCGCCATCGATCTCAGCCCTCACCCTTGCCCGACACGTTCGTGACCACCATGGTGTCACGAAGGCGCGACCCGCGGGGGTAGGATCGGTGACGTGAGGTACCTGCCCAACATCCTGCTCGCCCTGTCCCTGCCCGCCGGGGCGCTCGGCTACGTGCTGGCGTCACGCGTCATGGCGGCAGTGCTGCCCGACCTGGCGAACGGGATCCTCATGCTGTTCGTGCCGCTCCTCGTCGCCGGCCTGTTCATGCTGCCGTTCCTGGTGCCGTTCATCGACCGCAAGGCGAAGCAGGACCTGGCGGCCCACCGGGCGAGCGAGGCAAGCGAGGCAAGCGCCGGGAAGCGATGGGGACAAGCCCCCGGGACGCCCTTAGCGGACGGCCCGCCGACCCGTCCCGTGCCCGGGCGCGGGTCTACACTCGGCGTGTCAAGACTCTGCCGGGAGCGCCACCAGTGGCCGAGACCAGCGGGACCGCGGGTCCCACAGCCAGGGTCGCCCGCGAGCGATCACGACCCCTGGGGGTCGTACTCCTGGTGCTGTTCCAGATCGTCAACGCCATGGCGAGCCTGGCGGCCATCGCGGGGTTGCTCGGCTCGCGGTCGGGAAGCCTGCTGGCGATCGTCGGGGCACAGGTTGCCGTCCTCGACTACCTCATGGTCGGGCTCGCGATCCTGTCGGTCGCCGCGGCCGTGGGCCTGTGGCGACTCGCGAGGTTCGGCTGGTACGCGGTCATGCTGCTGACCGGCTTCGGCCTCATCCTCCAGCTTGCGTTCTACGTCTGGGCGACGCCGAACTTCCTCAACCTGGGCATCTATGTCGTGTCCGCGTTCTACCTCAACCAGCGTGAGGTCAAGGGCATCTTCCTGGCGCCGCCGGCCGATCCCGACCTCATCGCCCTGGCGGAGGAGGGGGGCGGTCCGCCGTGACCGAGGCCGGCAGCACCGAACAGGGGATCGCCGGGCAGTCTGATCTCGATCTCCTCCAGGCCTTCGAGCCCGTGGTCCGCTACACGCAGGGAGAGCTCTTCTTTCCCGCCGCGGTCTCGTCCTACATCCCCGAGTGCGACCTGTTCGTGGGACGATCGGAGAGGGATCGGCGCCTCCTGGTGCCATACGGCGAGCTGACCGAGGACCGGCTCGTCTCGTTCGTCGCACCCCCGGGCGAGACCCTCTCGATGCGCCTCGGCCAGGAGCCGCTCGGTGGCCTCGAGCTCGCCCGCTGGAACCGGCGCCCGGACCGCCCCGAGTTCCACGCCCCGAGCCGGCTGGCCCGGGTCGGGATCTTCGCCCGGCTGGTCGACACGGGCTTCACGGCGTCGCTCCTGCTCCGCGGCACCGTCCCCGGCGGCACGACGGCCGCGGCCTCGGTGAAGTACGAGAAGGTTCGCCTGGCCGATCCCCGGTATGTCTACCACGCGCGCGTCCTGCGGTCCGAGGGCTGGATCGTCCTTCACTACATGTACTTCTACTTCATGAACGACTGGCGCTCGACCTTCGCGGGCGCGAACGACCACGAGTCCGACCTCGAGCAGGCGTTCGTGTTCCTGGAGGACGCCCCGGACGGACCGCGGCCAATGTGGTTCGCCTGCGCGGCCCATGACTACTCGGGCGACCAGCTCCGGCGGCGGTGGGACGACCCGTACCTGGTCAAGGTGGGCGAACACCCCGTGATCCACGCCGGGGCGGGCTCCCACGCCGCGTACTTCGAGGCAGGCGAGTACCTGACGGCGGCACCGATCCCCGGCGCGCGCCGCCTGCGCGGGATCCTCGACGCCCTCCGCGGCTTCTGGCGTGACACGCTGCGGCAACCGGACCCGGGTGACCTCGCCGCCTCGCTCGAGCGCGCGCTGAGCATCCCGTTCATCGACTACGCCCGCGGCGACGGCGTCCAGCTCGGCGGCGAGGGCGGACAGCCATGGACCCCGGTCCTGATCGACGACTCCGTCCCCTGGGTCGACGGCTACCGCGGGCTCATGGGACTCGACACCTTCGACCGCTTCGCCGGCGAGAGGGCACCCGCCGGGCCGAAGTACACCCGCTCGGGCACGATCCGCCAGTCGTGGAACGACCCGATCGGCTGGGCCGGGCTGGCCAAGACCGCGCCGCCATTCCGCATGCCTGCCGCGCTCGAGACGCGCCTCGCGGAGCTGACCGCTGAGCTCGCGACGCTCCGGATCGAGAACGACGCGAGCGCGGCGAGCCTCGACGGTCTCGACCTCGAGGTTCGCGCCCTGTCACAGGACCAGACCTTCGCCGCGATCCACGCGAGTCGCGCGGCCGAGCTTGCCAGGCTCGAGGCCGAGGTCAACACGGGCCGCACCCAGGAAGGCGTCCTGGCCGACTCGATCCGGGCCTGCAGACAGGAGCTCGAGAGGCTCCGCGGCGGGGACTTCGGCGACCCCCGCGCCCATCTCCACGCCGACCATCACCCGGTCCCGCCGGAGATGACCCGCTACGGCCGGCTCATCGAGATCTGGGCGGCGATCAGCATCAGCCTGCTCCTGGTCGGCACCATGCTCGTGCCGCTGCTGACCGCCGTGCCCTGGTACGTCGCCCTCGTCCTCGCGATCGCGGTCTACTCCGTGCTCGAGGCCGCCTTCCGCCACCGGCTGACGATCCTCCTGTTGCGAGCCACCCTCTTCCTCGCCGCGATCGGCGCGCTCGTGCTCGTCTACCAGTTCACGACGCCGATCGTGTTCGCCGCCGTCGTGGGGCTCGCCGCCCTGACCCTCTTCGACAACGTCCGTGAGGTCCGCCGGGGCTAGCGTCAGCCACCCGCGTCCAGGCAGGGGTGGGCTATCCTGCCGGAGAACCTGGCGCCCGGCACCGGGACCTGTATCAGCAGGTGACGTGCAGCACCGCGTAGACGTCCCGGGACCTGAGGCCGGCGAGCCGCCGGCACGCCTCTCGCGTCGGCATGGCCTCGATCGTGACGCCGCGGCGTCGGGCCTCGGACAGCACGTCGGGATCGACGGGGAGCGCCCCGTCGGCACCGGTCCCGACGATCAGGCGGGCGCCGGCCCAGGGGATCGCCTCGGCGGCCGTCAGCGGCGTGTGCCCGTACCTGTCGCGCAGCGCCTTGGACGGGCCTTTCCGACGCGGCTCGATCCGCCCGCCGTCGATCACGACATCGCGGGTGTAGCGCTTCCCCTCGATCTCGAGCACGCCGAACTCGACCAGCTTCGCCTTCACGCGCACAGTCTGCCACCCGCTCCACAACCCGCGTCCGCGGCAGACAGACCGGGTCGCAGGCAGCCGTTCAGGCGGGAACGGGCTCGATCACCGGGGCGATGGTCCGCACCGGCTCCCGGACGGGCCGGAGCAGCAGGGCGCCGGTCGCCAGCATCGGCACCGACAGCCCGATCGCGATCCGCGGGCCGGCGCCCTCGCCGAAGGCGAGGTTGGTGACGTCGATCACGATGCCGCCGATCGCCAGCCCCACGAGGCCCGCCGTCGCGGTCGCAACGTTGCTGATGCCCATGTAGCGGCCGGCCGACGCCTTGGGCACGATGTCCGTCAGCAGCGCCCAGTCGACCGCGAGGAACATCCCGAAACCGGCACCCATGACCAGGCCGCCGAGGACCGTGATCGGGAGCGCGGGCGACACGGCCACGACGCCCAGCCCCGCCGCGCCGACGGCACACGCGGCGTAGATGACGGGCTTGCGACCGACCCGGTCGGAGACCCTGGCCGCGGGCACGACCGCCACCACGTTGCCCAGCACGGTCGCGACGAGCACCGCGAGCATCGGACCGCCCGTGTCCTCCTGGACGAGTCCGAATGACTGCACGAAGTAGAACAGGGCGAAGTTGATGAGCATGTTCATGCCCATCAGCACGAACCAGCGCGAGCCGACGAGCCAGACGAACGAACGTTCCTGCAGGATGTCCGTGCCCCAGGCCTCGCGGGCGACGCTGCCCCAGCTCCGGCCCCGCCGCGCTCGCGGCGTCCTCCCTTCCTGCACCCGGATCACGACCGAGAGCATGGTCAGGAACTCCAGGGCGCCCAGGGCCATGGTGCCCAGCCAGAAGTTGCTCGTCGCGACGGCCAGCGCGCCGATCGCGAACCCAGCGGCGTTGCCCAGGACCTGGAACAGGCCGACGAGGGCAGAGGCCACGCCCACCTGCGGCTCGGGGACGAGATCGGGGACATAGCCTTGGAACGGGCCCTGGGCGAAGTTCGCGCTGAACTGGAGGAGGGCCATGAACGCCGCGATGGCGATCACGGTGTTGGAGCTCGCGATTCCGAGCAGGAACACGAGGTCCAGCGTGCTGCCGATGAAGATGTACGGCTTTCGACGGCCCCACCGGCTGATCGTGTAGTCGCTGATCGAGCCGATGGTCGGCTGGACGATGACCGCGATGATCGTCCCCATGAAGCCGAGGACGAACAGCGTCGTCGCCTTCATGTTCGCGTCGCCGAGGCCCTCGAACAGGATGCGACCGCCGAGGATCTCGGTCAGGCCGATGAACACGCAGCTGAGGCCGAGCCAGTAGAGCGAGAGCCTCACGAGCTGTCCGCTCGGGAGCGGTTCGGTCGGGCGCATGCCGTCCTCGGCCGCGATCGCGGATCCATCGATGCTCATCGGCTGGCCCTCCTGCGTGACTGGGCGGGCTCGCGGATGCGGACCTATCGGCGGGCGTCCAGGGGTTCCGTGTCGTCGGGCCCGACCGCCACCCCTGTCCTCTGCCACTCCGCGTAGGAGGTCACGAGGGCCTCGTCGTCGACGGTCAGCTCAGCCTGGAAGACACCGCTGCCGAAGCGGTAGGTGAACTCGTCGAGGCGCTCGTAGGACTGGGGAGAACGCTCGACGGTGAGCTCGGGGAACCGGATCCAGGCGGCCTGGACGGTGTGGGTCGCGCCCACGGCGAGCCTCAGCCGGCGGATGGGCAGCGTGTTCGTGGCCGGGCTGCAGGCGAGGTCGACGTCCGTGCATCCCCTGAGGCCGCGGACCGGGGCGCCGTCGATCGTCCAGTTGCCCTTGGCGTCGCGGGTGACGGCCAGGGTCCGCTGCTCGAACCCGCGAAAGTCCCGGACGTGAACGGCGGTCGTCACGCCCGCGCCATCCGTGAAGACCCGGTACTCGGTCCGCACCGGCACGCCACCCTCGCCCCCGAGGACCGTGCCGATGAGCGACAGGCCGCCGTCCCGGACCGTCATCGTGCAGACCTCGTCCGAGGCCACCGCATCCGAGCGCCGCCAGGAGACCCGCCTCGTCGTCATCGCCCGATGCTACGCCACCGGCGCCGGGCCTGACAGGCGGGGCCGGGACGGTTGACGCCGATCGACGAGGACGCCCCCGACGACGTCGCGGCCGCCGTCACCGGCTGGTGGCCACGGCCACCGGGCGGGCCCGTTCCTGGACCAGGTACAGGCCCGTCATGACGAGCGTGAGGAGCGCCAGGCCGCCCGTGTAGCCGAGGGCCGTACCGCGCCCGGGCAGGAACTCGTCCCGGAAGACGATCGCGGCGATGAACAGGACGGCGCCGTTGAGGATGAACAGCTGGCACGCCCGTTTGATCTCGTCCCAGTCGACCGCGAAGGCCATCGTGCCGCACCAGACCGACCAGCCGAGGAACCAGGCGCCCACGATCCGGGCATCGAGCGGGTTCAGCTCCCATGCCCAGCGCCGGACCGCGAATTCGGGGTTGGCCACGATCATCAGGCCGTTCATGAGCAGGATGCCGGTGGTGAAGATCAGGAACCGCCGGAGCCAGGGGTTGACCGGGCCGCCGGACACGGGAGCCTCCGCGTGGAGCGCACCGCGCGGGACCAGGTACAGCATCGAGATGGGCTCGAAGATGTACAGGATGATCCAGATGTGCGCGAGGGGCGTCTGGAACGGGTTCCAGTGGAACTCCGAGAGGTGCCAGTAGGTGCCGAACAGGAGCGTCCCCGTGAACACCAGGTTTCCATACACGATCCACCGCAGCCGGATCCAGTTCCCCTCGGTGGCGGCGTTCAGGAAGAAGGCCGTCCTGAAGATGTAGGCAGCGCCGATGAACACCTGCGCCGCGCGGGGATGGACGTCCCAGGCGAAATAGTCCGGGACGTACTGCGGGAAGAACAGCATCCAGATCGCGAACCAGGCCGCCGCGAGCGCCCCGAGGAGGCCCCAGGCGGTCTGCTGGATGGGCGGTCGCTGCGCCATCGGACACTCCCACCCGGACGCGAGGTCCGCTCGATCGTTGGACGCCCGTCGGCCAGCCTCGCTCTGCCGGATCGGCGGATCGTAACCGCCGGAATCGGATCCGCACAGGGGGCAAGGCACCGCCCTCACCCGAGGACGGCTCGCGGCTCCGGGGCGCGTGCGGCCGACGTACGATTCAGGCCGATGCCGAACGCCGCGTCACGGCGGCGGGTCCGCCCGTCCGCCGGTCAAGGTCTGTCCAACGAACGCCGGGCGCGGTGGCCGGACCCGGCCACGGGATGGAGAGCGAGGAGATGGCAAACGACCGCGGGCTGACGATCGGATTCCCGCGCATGTACAACGAGCGCGGAGAACGCCGCGCGTTCCTGCCGCCACTGATCGGCCTGCTGGCGGGGATTGACGTCGACGTGTACGTCGAGGCGGGCAGCGGGGCCGGGATGGGCTACGCGGACGACGCCTACGCGGCCCTGTCACCGCGGGTCCATGTCGTCGACGAGGCCACGGCCTATCGCCAGGACATCGTGGTCGTGCTGCGTGCGCCGGAAGGGCGCTACGAGCTGCTCAGGCCTGGCGCGATCCTGGTCTCCATGCTCCATTTCACCACGCGCCCGGAACGGGTCGAGCTTCTGCGCGGCCTGGGCATCGAGGCGGTCGCGCTCGACATGGTCACCGGGGACGACGGGCGTCGCCTCGTCCAGAACCTGCGCGACGTGGCCCGGAACGGCCTGGCGGCCGCCTTCGACGCGCTCGAGCGACGCTGGCCGCCCCTGTTGTCGCCGGCTCGCCCGGCGGTCAGCGTCACGATTCTGGGCGCGGGTGGCGTCGGCAAGCACGCCATCGAGTGGGCCGCCAGGTGCGGCGATGAGGCGCGCAACCAGAGGTTCATGCGCGAGGCCCTGCCCGGGGTCGAGGTGGTCGTCGTGGAGTTGAACCTGGCCGGGAACGAGGCCTACTTCCGGCACCGCCTGGCACTCAGCGACATCCTCGTCGATGCCACGGCGCGCCGCGACACCTCGCGGGCCCTCTTCCCCAATGCCTGGCTCGGCTGGCTGCCCGCCCACGCGGTCGTCTGCGACCTGGCCGTCGATCCCTACCTGCTCGACGACCGGCCACCCGTCGTGCGCGGCATCGAGGGCATCCCGCAGGGCAACCTCGATCAGTGGGAGTTCGGCCCGGACGACCCGGCCTGGGACCGGCTGCCCCCCGGGATCCCGACCGCCGAGCGGCGGACGGTCGTCTCCTGCTACTCGTGGCCGGGCGTCCAGCCCGAGGCCTGCATGGAGGCCTACGGCTCGCAGGTGACCCCTCTCCTCAAGACGCTGATCTGGTATGGCGGCGCGCCGGCGATCACGCCGGGCGGATCCTTCCACGGGCGGGCGATGTGGCGCGGCAGCCTCAGCCGATGGTTGGGCGAAGGCCGGGCAACCGGGGAGGCGGTTGCCGCGGCATCCGGGGACTGAGGCGGGACCCCGGACGTGGGAGCCGGGCGTGAGGAGCGGCGATGCTACGCCGATGCGGCGGACGAGTCCTTCGGGATCCAGTTCGCCGGCAGCAGGCCGTCGACCAGGTCGTCGTCGGTCACCAGCTGGATCGCGTCGGCCGCTTCGCGGTTGACGATGATCGTCCCGACGCCATGCCGCCTCGGCGTCGCGCCGCCCGACCAGTATTCGAGCCAGGCATCGGTCAGCGGGACCATCGCGGGGCGTCGCCGCATGCTCTCGAGGGGATCGGTGCCCGGGTCTGCATGAAGGTGGCCCGCCACCAGGTACGGCCCCGTCCGGACGGCGACGGCATAGGCCCGCGTCCGGCGACGGAGGGCCTCGTTGCCGCGCGGTCCGCCTGCGTGCACCGCCACGAGCTCCCGCGTCGCGACCTGGATGCTCTCCGAGAAGTGCCGGGTGCCGTCGTCGAGGTCCTCGACGTCGACGTCGCTCAGCAGGAGCTCGTCGTGGGCGTTGAGGAGATCGGTCAACCGATCGGCACGCAGCCGGACCCAGCCGAAGATGCGGTGGTGGGACGCGTACGCGGAGAACCGGACGAGCGGGGCCTCCGAGACCGAGTCGGGCTCGTAGGCCTCCTCGAACGTGCGCTGCAGGGTGAAGTGCAGCGGGTTGGGCGGCTGGGTCATCCCCGGGACGATAGGGGAGGTGCCGACCCGCGAGTACCCCCCGAAGGTACCCGGTCGTCAGGTGGCCGCGCGAGGGCTGTGGCCGGGAGGGCGGCTGAGCCCTGGCGGCGAGCGTCAACCTCAGCCGTCGTCCCTGTGCACCGGGTCCAGGACGAACACCGGGATCTGGCGCGAGGTCTTCGCCTGGTATACGGCATAGTCGGGCCACGCAGCGACGGCGCGTTCCCACCAGACGGCCTTCTCGTCGCCGGTGACCTCTCGCGCCAGGTAGTCACGACGCACGGGTCCGTCCTGGAGCTCGACGACCGAGTTGGCGACGAGGTTGCGATACCAGGCAGGGATTCGTCGCGGAGCCGCCGCGCGACGCCACGACGGCGTAGACGCCGTCGTGCTCCACCCGCATCAGGGCGGTCTTGCGGAGCTTGCCGCTCCGTGCGCCGATCGAGGTGACCACGACGATGGGACGGCCGCGGAGCGTCGCGGCCTCGGTCCCGCCGCTCGCCTCGAACCGCTCCGCCTGCATCCGCGCCCACTCCGACGTTCCGGGCTCGTAGTCCCCGCTGAGTGGCATGAGCGAAATGGTCGCACGAACCGCGGGACGCTGCGTTCCTCGGCCCAGACCGGAGGTGGGTTCGGGCGGCTCTCTCGGTGCTCCGCTCGTCGGCTGTCGCCATGGAGTGCGACAAGAGCGGCCACACCCGCGGCCTGAGGCATCTCGGCACCCGGAATCATCGCCTGCTTGGCGACACCCCGCCGGGAAGGTCGGACAGGATCGCTGTCCTGCGACGGGTGGCCGAGAGGGCGGTCGACGGGCCTGGGACAGGGCGGCCGAAAGGGCGGCCGAAAGGGTGTTGACCGGCCGCTCCCGATGGACCACGCTTGGCGCATGGTCCGTCGCGCGTCCCGCGAGCCGCACGAGGTCCTCGGCGTCAGCCGGGGCGCCAGTCGTGATGAGATCGCGCATGCGTTCCGTGCCCGTGCACGAAAGGTCCACCCCGACGTCTCAGGGTCGGATACGACATCGGCGATGGCGGATCTTTCGGCGGCCCGAGACGCGCTGCTCCCGGGTGCGGCAGCGGGGAAGACGCCCCGCCACGACCCCGGACCCAGGAAACGTCCCGAGGGCGCGGCCGCCCACGAGCCGGCGTGGACCGATCACTGGGCAGCCTGGAACGAGCCGCGGCGACCCGATCGCTAGCGTCCGGCCCGGCGAGTCGGACGGCCTGGCGAGGAGCAGGGTCCGCCGAGGTCCAGGCGATTGCCTGACGGCGCCGAAATCCGGCCGAGCGGACGAGGCGTATCGACGACATGGCTCCGCTTCGTCGCCGATCCCGTGACGAACCGTCGCAGCCCGTTGGAGGTGGTGTCATGACTCGACGCCTGTCCCCGCTCCTCGCGAGCCTGGTATTGCTCGTCCTCGCCGCCGGGCCGGCCGGTGCGGCCAACATCAACAGCGTCAACGCCTACGTCGTGCACATGCTCCAATCGGACGTGCCGGGCGCCGCTGCGGGAACCGACCCGGACCTCGTCAACGGTTGGGGGGTCGCGGCCAGCGGCACCTCGCCGTGGTGGGTGGCTGACAACGGCAGCGGCAAGTCCACGCTCTACAACGGTGGCACGGGGGCAAAGCTCGGCCTCGTCGTCAGCGTGACCGGAGCCGCCGGTCCGGCCAAGCCGACGGGCATCGTGTTCAACGGCAACCAGGCTTTCGCGATCACGACCGGCGGGACGGACTTCGCGCGGTTCATCTTCGACAGCGAGGACGGCACCGTGTCCGCGTGGCTCTCCGGGACGGCGTCGGTCGTCAAGGCGACCTCGCCCGATGGCGCCATCTACAAGGGCCTGGCGATCGGGACGGTCTCGGGCGGCGGGACCAGCCACGCCTATCTCTACGCGACGGACTTCCACAACGGCCGCGTCGACGTATACGACGGCGCCTTCGCGCTCCAGCACTGGGCGGGCGCCTTCACCGACCCGGGTCTCCCGGCCGGGTTCGCCCCGTTCGGCATTCAGAATCTGGCCGGCAAGATCTACGTGACCTACGCGAAGCAGGACGCGGACGCCGAGGATGAGATCGCGGGCCCGGGCCTCGGGTACGTGAGCGCGTTCGCGACCGACGGCTCCTTCCTCGGCCGCGTGGCATCCGGCGGCTCGCTCAACGCCCCGTGGGGCCTTGCGATGGCGCCCGGTGGCTGGGAGCGGTTCGGTGGTGACCTGCTCGTCGGCAACTTCGGCGACGGCCGGATCAACGGGTACGCGCCCACGGCCGGCGGCTGGGAGGACCGCGGTCACCTGAAGCTCACGAACCACCGGCCACTCGTCGTCGACGGCCTGTGGGGGATCGGATTCGGCAACGGCGGTGGCGCCGGGCCACTGACCAGCCTCTACTTCGCGGCAGGCCCCGACGACGAGGCGCACGGCTCGTTCGGCTCGATCACCATGCCCACCACGCCCTGAGGGCCGGATCGCGGTCGGTGCCGGGCCTCGTCAGGAGGCGGGGATCCGGCACCTGCCGCGCTCGCGTCGACCGTCAGATCCGCGCGCCCCGTCAGCCTTTCGAGTTCGCGAAGACGGTCTCCTTGACCACGTTGCCGTCGCGCGCGAACGTCGTCCAGGTGCCCACCTGGCGCCCGCGGTCGAACGACCCGGAGCGCATGACGGAGCCGTCCGACCGATAGAAGATCCACGCACCATGCATCTCGCCGTCGAGATGGAAGCCGGTGAACCGGACGTTCCCGTTCGGGTAGTGGTCGATCGCCGGGGTGGGGGAGAGATCCTCGGTCATGCCGGGATTATCCGCCCTGGGCGGCGGCGGGCGGCTGACACACCCTCGATCACACGTCGACCGCTTTCGGATGTATCTTCCGCGAATCCAAGTCCCCGTCCCCGGAGGAGGATCCCGTGTTGCACCGTTGGCGACGGCGTGCCGCGCTCGGCAGTACCGCCCTCTTGTGCATCAGCCTGGTTGCAGCCGGCCCTGCGGCGGCCGCCAAGACCGGGCCGCTCGGAACGTACAGGCACCTGGTCGTGATCTACGAGGAGAACCACAGCTTCGACAACCTCTACGGGATGTGGGGCGACGTCAATGGCCACCACCCGGTCGGCATCGGTGACGCCGATGCCGCCCACACGACCCAGCTGTCCCAGGCCGGCGCCCCGTACACCTGCCTGAAGCAGCTCGACGTCAACCTCAACACCGACTTCGCGGGCAGCGCGAGCCCGGCGTTCCCGCCGAACACACTCTCGAAGCTGGCGCAGTGCAACCCGGAGACCGTGACCTTCCCGGATGGCAGCACGACAACCTATACCAGCCATTTCCTGAACTCCCCCTTCGAGATCGACCCGTACATCCCGGCGGACGCGACGACCTGCCCGCGCCCGAACCAGGAGTTCAGCTTCGGCAACGGCATTGCGAACGGGGCCGTCAACCCGGCGACCGCGGCGACGTACGGCCTGCCCGGCGGGTGCACCCGTGACCTCGTGCACAAGTTCTACCAGGAGCAGTACCAGCTCGACGGCGGCGCACAGGACCGCTATGTCACGGGCAGCGACTCGGTCGGGACCGCCATGGGTTACTACGACACGACAGCGCTCCCGATCTACCGATACCTCCACGCCAAGGGCGCCCCGCGTTACGTGATCGCCGACCAGTTCTTCCAGGCGGCGTTCGGGGGCTCCTATCTCAACCACCAGTACCTGATCGGCGCCCAGCCCCTCCTCTGGCCGAATGCGCCCGCCGGCCAGCACGCGGTGCTCGACGCGTCGGGGATCCCGCACGCTTATCCGCTCCTGAAGCCCTCCGGCGCGGTTGTCGACGGCGCCGTGACGCAGGTCTGTGGCCAGTCATCGACGATCGCCGGTCTCGCTTGCGGTGACTGGGCCGTCAACACGCTCCAGCCTCCCTGGGAGCCACAGGGGAGCTTCGGCGCAGCGGAGCCGGCGACCGACGACACGGCGACGCCCTCAACATCGGCGACCGGATGAGCGACGCCGGCGTCAGCTGGGCGTGGTACGCGGGCGGCTGGGACAACGCGGCCGGCGAAGTGGGCGGCCCGGGCTGGACCAACGGAACGACCCAGGGGACCTGCACGGACCCGAACGTGTCCACGGCCGACAGGCAATACCCGTACTGCCCCGACTCGTCGTTCCAGTTCCACCACCAGCCGTTCAACTACTTCACGCGCTACGCCCCGGGCACGACGGACCGGGCCGCAGCACCTGAAGGACGAGGTCGAGTTCATCGACGGCGGCCCGGAACGGGACTCTGCCGCAGGTGAGCTTCATCAAGCCGCTCGGCAACGAGAACGAGCACCCCGGCTACTCGAGCGAGGCGAACGGCAGCGACCACCTCGTCGACCTGATCGAGGCCGTCGAGACCGGTCCGCAGGCCGGCAACACACTGATCCTGGTGACGTACGACGAGTTCGGCGGGCAGTGGGACCACGTCCCGCCTCCGGGCCTCGGTACGGCGGGCGCGCACGACCAGTTCGGCCCGGGTACGCGCATCCCGGCCCTCGTGATCGCGCCGCAGCTTCAACTCGTCGGGCGTTGATCACACGATCTACGACACGACGTCGATCATGGCCACGATCGAGCACCAGTTCGGGCTCATGCCGGTCGCGGCCCGAGGCGCGGTCACACCTCGTGACAGGCTCGTCAGTGACCTCGGCAACGCCGTCTCGACGGGGAGACGGGGCCACTGACCCTCAGCGGCCATGCCGGCGGCCCGGCCACGCTCGGCACGGCTCGACTCCGGTCGGGCCGTGCCGATCCCTGGCTTGGTCGGGCGATTGGCAATCCCATCCGCGACGTTCGATCAATCCGGAAGCTCGTGTGACGATGACCGTGATCGACTGGCTGCTCGACTCCGATCCCTCGATCCGCTGGCAGGTCATGCGCGACCTGACGCACGAGCCGGCGGACGCCGTCGCCGCCGAACGGTCGAGGGTCGCGACCGAGGGCTGGGGCGCGCGGCTGCTCGCGCTCCAGGCGCCGGACGGCCGGTGGGGCGGCAGGCCCTGGTCGCACGAATGGACGGACACGTTCCACGTGCTGGAGCTGCTGCGGCGGATGGGCCTCGATCCCGAGAGCGAGCAGGCCCGGCGGGCCGTCGGCCTCGTCCGGGAGAGCGTCATCTGGCGGGGCGGCGCGCCGGGCGAGACGCCATGGGCCGACAACCGGTTCTTCGAAGGCGAGGTCGAGCCGTGCATCAACGGCAACGTCGTCGCGACGGGTTCGTACTTCGGCGTGGACATGGCGCCGCTTGTCGAGCCGGCTCCTCGGCGAGCAGCTCCCCGACGGCGGCTGGAACTGCGAGGTCGAGAACGGCGCCACGGTGTCGTCGCTCGGAGACGACCATCAACGTCCTCGAGGGTCTGCTGCGTACGAGCGGGCCACCGGTGACGCGGCCCGGTGCGCGAGGCGCGCCACCGTGGCGAGGATACCTGCTCGAGCGCCGGCTGTTCCGGCGGAAGTCGACCGGGGAGGTGATCGACCCGGCCTGGCTCCTGTTCTCGTTCCCGACCTGGTACCACTACGACGTCCTGCGCGCGTTGGACTACCTGCGGGCCGGCGAGGTCGCGCCGGACGAGCGCGTCGCCGAGGCGATCGGGGTGGTCGAGGGCAACCGTGATCCCCACGGACGATGGCCGCTGCAGAACGTCCACGCGGGGAGGTTGCCATCGTGATGGAGGACGGCGAAGGCGAGCCGAGCAGATGGAACACGCTCCGCGCGATGCGCGTGCTCGAGTGGTTCGCCCAGGGCGGGTGAGGGACGGGTCCTCAGCGACCTGACCACCCTCCGGTCTCGGCAGGGGAATGCCGGGCCGGCCAGCTCAGGCGGGGCGCGGTCAACCAGGACAGACGATCCAGTGGCTTGTCCAGACTCTTGACAAAGATGCCGGCGAATGCTTATGGTGCACTTTGTCAAGCGACTGACCGAAGTCCTGAGCCCGACAACCCCACAACCTGGGGCCGGCGCCCGGGCCCGGAGGGGTCGACGACGGTGGGTGCGCGAGCACCGACCTGGAGGAGGCCGGCGGACGCCCGCGAGTGCGCGCCGGCTAGATGGACAGCACGAGGAGATCGCGGCATGCGAGCCAAGAGTCTGATCGCGAGCCTGGCGGTGGGCGTGGTCGCCCTCGCGGGCTGCTCGAGCGCGGGGAGCACCTCAGCGCCATCACAGGCCGCGTCCCAGGGGGCGCCGTCGCAGGCGGCCACCTCCGAGCCGGCCCCGTCGTCGGCCGCACCCGCATCGGAGGCGGCGAGCTCGGGCACACTCACCGTCTGGCTGATGAAGGGTTCGGTCCCCGACGACACCGTCGCAACCCTCAACAAGGACTTCGAGACGACGCATCCGGGCTGGAAGGTCGACTACCAGGTCCAGAACTGGGACGGCATCGTGAGCAAGCTCACGACCGCCCTCGCCAGCGCCAATCCCCCCGACGTCGTCGAGATGGGCAACACCCAGGCCGCGACGTTCGAGGCGGCGGGCGCCCTCGCCGACCTGACCGCGCAGCGCGAGTACCTCGGCGGCGGCACCACGGCGACCAGCTCCGACGCGACCCAGAACTGGCTCGGGTCGCTCAACGACTCGTCCACCTGGGACGGCAAGCTGATGGCGGTGCCGTTCTACGCAGGCGACCGCGTCCTGATCTACCGCAAGGACCTGCTCCAGGCGGCCGGGCATCGACCCGGCGTCGATCACGAGCAAGGAGAAGCTGATCGCCGCGGCGAAGACGCTCCAGGCGAAGAACAAGGACGTCACCGACTTCTCCGGCCTCTACGTGGCCGGCCAGAACTGGTACCAGCTGCTCCAGCACATCTGGGATCGCGGCGGCGACGTCGCCGTGAACGAGAACGGGACCTGGAAGGGCACCCTCGAGTCCCCCGAGGCGATGCAGGGCATCCAGGACTACATCGACTACTACAAGGGGGGCTCCACGGGTCCCAAGGACAACGACGAGATGAACCCGCCCGAGTACGACATCTTCCACCAGGGCAAGATCGGCATGTTCGTCGGCAACCTGTGGGAGATCGGCAGCGCCATCGGCACCGACGGCAAGCTCACCGCGGACCAGGTCGGCGTGATGCCGATCCCGGGTGCGCAGGACGGGACCACCGTCCCCGTGTTCCTCGGCGGCTCCGACCTCGGCGTCGCTGCGAACGGCAAGAACCAGCAGCAGGCGCTCGACTGGATCAAGCTCCTCAACACCGACACGTACCAGCAGCTCCTGATCAAGGCGGGCGACATCCCGGCCCAGAAGACCGCCGCGGCGTCCATCGGCTCCGACACCCCGGCCCTCGCGATCGGCGCGGCCGAGGCGGCCAAGAACAGCCGGTTCACCCCGAACGATCCGCGCTGGGCGGCCGTCGAGGCGAACAACCCGCTCAAGACCATGCTGACCCAGGTCCTCTCCGGCCAGTCGAGCATCGCGGACGCGGCCAAGGCCGCGGACGAGGTGATCAACCAGGTCATGAACACCGCGCTCTGACCCGGGACTGAAGCGACACCGGGAGCGTCGAGATGGCCATCGACACCGCATCCGGGGAAGCCACCCCGGGCGTGGCGGCTCATCGCGGCGCTCCCGCCCGCACGTCTGCGGGCCGGTCGCGCACACGGGCGCTGGCGCCCTACGCGGCGCTCCTGCCCACCCTCCTGACGTTCGTGGTGCTGCTCGGCTACCCGGTCGTCATGGTCGTCCTGCTGAGCTTCCAGAAGTACAACCTCGCCGAGCTGTTCGGGCGTGCCCCGACCTGGATCGGCCTCGACAACTACCGCGAGATCCTGGGCAACCCGACGTTCCTCACGGTCGTCGTGCGCACGTTCGGCTTCACGCTCGTCAACGTCGCCCTGACGATCCTCGTCGGAACGCTCATCGGGCTCCTCCTTCCCGCCTCGGGCGGGCGGTCCGGATACTGCTCTCGGTCGCACTCATCCTCGCCTGGGCCGTCCCGGTGGTGACCGGGAGCGTCGTCTTCCAGTGGCTGTTCGACAGCAAGTTCGGCGTCGTCAACTGGGTGCTCACGACGATCGGCATCTTCGGTGACTTCACGAACCACTCGTGGTTCGAGACCGGGCTTGTCGACGTTCCTCGTCATCACGCTCATGATGCTGTGGCAGGCCGTCCCGTTCGTCGCGTTCAGCGTGTTCGCCGGCATCGGGTCCATCTCGCACGAGCTGTTCGAGGCGGCCTGGGTCGACGGCGCGGACGAGCGCCAGCTCTTCCGGTGGGTCACGTTCCCGTCGATCGCCCCGATCCTGATGGTCCTCACCTTCCTGTCCACGATCTGGGACTTCAAGGTCTTCACCCAGATCTGGACGATGCGCCAGGGAGGCCCCGCCGGCGAGACGGTGACCCTCTCGATCCTCTCCTACCAGGTGGGCGTCGCCGGCAACCGGTTCGGCCTCGCCGCCGCCGTCTCGTGCGTGATGGTGGGGCTGCTGCTGTTCGTGCTGGTGCCCTACATCCGCCGCATGGTCAGGACGCAGGCCGGGCAATGAACGGACGAGCAAGGCGCCGGGCGGCCCTCAACACCATCGCGATCGGCCTGTTCGCCCTCTGGGCGTTCCCCTTCTACTGGATGGTCAACTCGGCCCTCAAGCGGCCCGAGGACATCCTGACGTACGTGCCCAAGTTCGTGCCCTGGCCGCCCACGCTCGAGAACTTCGCCACGGCGATCGGGCAGGCGCACTTCGGCGAGTTCCTGCGCAACAGCCTGGTCATCGCCGGCAGCACGATCGCCATCGCGATCCTCGTCGGAACCCTCGCGGCCGTCACCGTCTCGCGGATCAGGTTCCGCGGCCGGATGGGCTTCCTCCTCCTGGTCGCCATCGCGCAGATGGCGCCGTTCGAGGGCCTTCTGATCCCGATCTACCTCGTGATCCGCCAGACGCCGCTGTACAACACGATCCCGTCGCTCATCGTCGTCTACTTCATCTTCGTCCTGCCGTTCACGATCTGGTCGCTGCGCGGCTTCGTGGACGGGATCCCGATCGACCTCGAGGAGGCGGCGATGGTCGACGGCTGCAGCCGGCTGGGAGCCTTCCGGCACGTGATCTTCCCGCTGCTGGTGCCCGGCATGGTGGCGACGGCGATCTTCGGCTTCATCACCGCGTGGAACGAGTTCCTGTACGCGAACGCGTTCATGACCGATGTCCAGAACTACACGCTGCCCGTCTGGCTGGCGAACTTCCGCACCAACTTCGGCGTCGACTGGGGCGGCACGATGGCGGCGGCGACCCTGTTCACCCTGCCTGTGCTGCTGTTCTTCCTGATCGTCCAGGACCGGATGGTCGGTGGCCTCAACGCCGGGGCGGTGAAGGGATGACGCTCCGGGACGAGCTGGAACAGGGCCCGGAGGTGGTCGAACGGCTCGTCGCCGAGGGTGCCGAGGCCGTCGAGCGGCTTGCCGACGCGGTCCGCGTCCGCGACGTCGACTTCGTCCTGATCGCGGCGCGCGGCACCTCCGACCACGCTGCCATCTATGCCCAGTACGTCCTGGGGGCGCGCAACGGCCTCCCGGTCGCCCTGGCGGCCCCGTCGCTCGTGTCCGTGTACGGGACCGGCCCCCGGCTGCGCAACGCGCTCGTGATCGGCATCTCGCAGTCGGGCCAGTCGCCCGACATCGTCGCCGTCCTGGAGGACGCCAGACGGCAGGGCGCGCTCACGGCCGCCTTCACCAACGATCCGGGCTCGGCGCTCGCCGCCGCGGCCGAGCACGTCGTCGAGCTGCGCGCGGGCGAGGAGCTCGCCGTCGCAGCCACCAAGACGTATCTCGCCGAGAGCGCGGCCGTCGCGATGCTGTCGTCGGCGCTGCTGGGCGACGGCGCGGCACCCCCTGCGCTGCGGGCCCTGCCCGCGGCGCTCCGCGAGGCGCTCCTCGTCGAGGACACCGTCGCCGGCCTCGCCGAGGCGCGGGCCGGCCAGGACCGGTGCGCCGTCCTGGGCCGCGGCTACCACTACGCGACCGCCCGCGAATGGGCGCTCAAGCTCAAGGAGCTGGCCTACGTGCTCGCCGATCCGTACTCGGCGGCCGACTTCCAGCACGGACCGATCGCGCTGGTGACCCAGGCGTACCCGGTGCTCGCGGTCGCGACCACGGGACCGCTCTCGACGGGACCGCGGAGCTCATCCGCCGGGTCCGGGATGCGGGTGCCAACCTGGTCGTCCTCTCGGACGTGGCGGAGGTTCGGGAGCTCGGCTCGGGCGTGCCGCTCCCCGCTGTCCCCGAGTGGGTCTCGCCGCTGGCGGCGATCGTCCCGGCCCAGCTGTTCGCGTACCACCTTGCCCGTGCCCGCGGGCTCGATACTGAGCGCCCACGGAACATCACGAAGGTGACGCTGACCCGATGACCGCAGACGGCCGACCAGGCGTCCGGTACGTCCGGGCCCAAGCACGCCATTCGCACGAGTCGCATGCCACCATGCCGAGCCCGCAGAAGGCGACGCATGCGCAGACCCGCGCGTACAACGCGAACCTCGTGTTGCGCACCATCTACGACCGGTCGCCGATCAGCCGGGCGGGGATTGCCCGCGTGACCGGCCTCACCCGCACCTCCGTGTCGGACGTTGCGGCCGAGCTGCTCGACGCGGGCGTCGTCGAGGAGGTCGGCCGGGGTCCATCCACCGGGGGCAAGGCACCGATCCTCCTGCGGGTCGTGGCCGACGCCAGACTGGTGGTCGGCGTCGAGGTCGCGGAGACCGAGATCCGGGGCGCGCTCGTCAACCTGCGCGGCGAGATCCGGGCCCGCCGGACGCTGGCGGTCGATGCGTCGGACGGGGAGGAGACCCTCCGGCGCGTGCACGAGCTGGTGGACGAGCTCGTGCGCGAGGCCGACCGGCCACTCCTCGGGATCGGGATCGCCACGCCGGGTCTCGTCGAGCTCGACTCGGGGACGGTCCGGTGGTCGGTGCACCTGCAGTGGCGCGACCTGCCGCTGGGGCAGCTGCTGCGCGAGCGGCACGGGCTGCCGGCGCACGTGGCGAACGACAGCCACGCCGCCGCGCTCGCCGAGTACACGTTCGGCGCCTACCGGCCCGGCGCCAACCTGGTCGTGGTGAAGGTCGGGCACGGGATCGGCGCCGGGATCATCCTCGGCGGCGCGCTCTTCGTCGGAGACGGGTCCGGTGCCGGCGAGATCGGCCATACGACCGTTGCCGAGGGAGACATCGTCTGCCGGTGCGGTCGCTACGGGTGCCTCGAGACGTTCGCGAGCAGCCGCGCCCTGCTCCTCCGGGCGGGACGGGCGGCCGCCGCCGACGGGGGGTCGCTGCTCGCCCGCAGCGCGGGGCCGTCGGGCGTGATCACCCTGCAGACCCTGGCGGTCGCGCTCCACGGGGGCGACGAGACGGCGCAGCGGCTGGTGGCCGACGCCGGGCGGGCCCTCGGCGCCGCAGTCGCCAACCTCGTGGGGGTCCTCGACGTCGAGCACATCGTGCTGATCGGGTCCGTGCCGGAGCTCGGCGCCCCGTGGCTCGAGGCCGTTCGCGACGAGGTCGAGCGGCGCGCCTTCCCCCTGCTCGCCCAGCCGACCAGCGTCGAGATCGGACTCCTCAGCCCGGACGTTGCGATCCTCGGCGCGTCCGCGTTGCTCCTGACGGGCGAGCTCGGCCTGTCGCTCGTCCGATGACGGACGGGGAGCGCGCGTTGTCGGCGGCGGCCGGGTCCGAGCGGGATGTCCTCGTCGGCGTCGACGTGGGCGGGACGAAGATCGCGGTCCTCGCCGTCGGACCGGGCGACGTCGAGGTCGGGCGTACCGTCCGGCCGGTCTCGCCCGACCCGTCGGTGGACTTCGTGGACGTGCTGCTCGAGGCGATCCGGACCACCGTCGGCCCGCTGCCCGGCGGGCTCGCCCGTGTCCGCGCGGTCGGCATCGCGATCCCGGGACGGGTGCACCCTGGCTCCGGCCACGTCCGCCAGGCCGTCAATCTCGCGTGGGTCGACCAGGCGATCGGGCCGAGCATCGCGGAGGCTCTCGATCGTCCGTGCGTCGTGGAGAACGACGTCCGCGCGGCCGCGCTCGGCATCCAGCGCCATGGTGGTGCCCTCGCCTCGGCGGACATGGCGTACCTCAACATCGGCACCGGGGTGGCGGCAGGGATCGTCATCGGCGGCCGGCTGCACCGCGGTCGCGTGGGGATGGCCGGCGAGATCGGCCACATCGTCCTCGACCCGACCGGCGGGGTCTGCGGATGCGGGCTGCGCGGCTGCGTGGAGGCGCTCGTGGCCGGCCCGGCGATCGCGCGGCTCGCCAAATCCACGCGTCCCCCCGTCCGTGCTCGAGGCCTTCGGCGCGGGCGACCGCCCGGTGGTGGCGGCCCTGTACGCGGCTGCGGCCGCGGGCGACCCGGCCGCGTCGGCCGTCGTCCACCTGGTGAGCGGTGTGATCGCCCGCGTCGTCCACGGCCTCGTGATGGCGTACGACCTGGACCGCGTGATCCTCGGCGGCGGCGTGTCCAAGGTTGGTGCGGCGTTCGCCGACGGGATCGAGGGTGAGCTCGACCGTCTCCGTGCCGCCTCTCCGCTTGCGCGCGAGATGCTCGGACCCGACCTGCTCCGCGTCGTTCCCGCCGACTTCGATGCCGGCTGCTGGGGCGCGATCGGGCTCGCCGACGACGCGGCTCGAGCGTCGTCCGTCGATGCCGCGGCCTGAAGCCCGGCTGCCGCCCCGACCCGGTACCCGGAGGACACAGCACCGATGATGGCCAACCGCCCGACGACCAGGGCGACCGACGCCGCCGCGGCGGACGAGGCCGTCCTCGGCATGGTGATGCTCGCGTTCGACGGGAGGTCGCTCCCCGAGGCCGTGCGACTGCGGCTCGCCACGCGCCCCGCCGCCGGGGTCACGCTGTTCCGGTACCGCAACGAGGGCTCCCCCGAGGAGGTCCGGGCGCTGACCGACGAGATCCAGGCGGCCGTGGGTCCGGCGGGCCGGCCGCTCCTCGTCGCCGCCGACCAGGAGGGCGGCCAGCTCATCGCCCTGTCGCGCGGGACGACGCCGTTCGCGGGCAACATGGCCCTCGGAGCCGCGCGCGACGCGGGCCTCGCCGAGCGGGTCGCGCGGGCGATGGGGACCGAGCTGCGGGCGATGGGCGTGAACGTGGACTATGCCCCGGCCTGCGACCTCGCGACCGGCCCGGCGGCCCCGGCACTCGGCATCCGCGCGTTCTCGGACGATCCGGCGCTCGTTGGCAACCTCGCCGGCGCGACGGTTCGGGGCCTCCAGTCCGCCGGCGTCGTCGCCACGGCCAAGCACTTCCCGGGCATGGGTGACGTGCTCGTGGACACCCACCATGGACATGCGGTCGTCGCGCATGACCGCGCCCGCCTGGAGGCCGTCGAGCTCGCGCCGTTCCGGGACGGCCGTGGCGGCAGGGGCCAAGGTCGTCATGACGGGCCATTTCGCGGTGCCCGGGCTCACGGGCAGCCCGTCGCTCCCGGCGACGCTCGCCGTCGAGGTCGTGACCGGCCTTCTGCGCGACGATCTCGGGTTCGACGGCCTCGCGATCAGCGACGCGCTGGACATGCTGGCGATCGACCAGGGTCCGCTCCTCGCCCTCGAGGCGGTCGCGGCGGTGGCGGCGGGCCTCGACCTGCTCCTGTGCGTCGGAGAGGATGGCAGACGGCGGATCGAGGAAGCCCTGGTCCACGCGTCGTCGAGGCGCCTGATCGATCCCCTGCGGGTGGCCGCGTCGCTGGCGCGCATCGATGCCGTCCGCGCGTGGGTCCAGGGCTTCGAGACGCCTGACCTGGGCGTCGTCGGTTGTGCCGAGCACCTCGCGCTCGCGGACGAGCTCGCGCGACGCTCGATCACGCTCGTCCGCGACGACGACGGGTCTCCTCCCGCTGCGCCTGCCCGATGGCGGGCGCATCGCCGTCCTCCAGCCCCGCCCGTCGGACCTCACGCCGGCCGACACGTCGTCCTCGGTGATGCCCGGCCTCGCCGCGGCGATCCGGCACCACGTACCGGGTGTCACGGACCTGGTGGTGGAGCCGCGGCCGTCGGCGGAGGAGATCGCAGCCGTCCGCGAGGCGGTCCGGGGGCACGATGTCGTCATCGCCGGCACCTTCGCGGCGTCGCTCCAGGTGGAGCAGGGCGCCCTGGTGCGGGCGGTGATGGACACGGGGATTCCCACCGTGACGGTGGCCCTGCGGACGCCCTACGACCTCGCGACCTACCCCGCGTCGACGACGCACCTGTGCTCGTACGGGATCCTGGCCCCGACGATGGACGCCGTCGCCGCCGCCCTGTTCGGCCGGATCCCGACCGTCGGCCGCCTGCCGGCCGCGATCCCGGTCTCTATCCGAGCGGTCACGGCATCGCGCGATAGCGGCCGTCCATGAGGCGGGCCTCACTCCGCGACCAGAGCTCGAACGGTCTCGGGACGCACTTGACGCGGCATGCGACGCTTCTGGGACAGCCGCGCGACGACGGAGAGGAGCGAGATGGGAGCACCCGTGTCCAGCCAGAAGGTCATCACCTCCTTGGAAGGCATGAGGCTCCATGCGCACGCTCAATCTCGGCATCCTCGCGCACGTCGACGCCGGTAAGACCACCCTCACCGAGCGACTCCTCTTCGCCACCGGCGCCATCGACCGCGTCGGCAGCGTCGACGCCGGCACCACCCAGACCGACTCGCTCGAGCTCGAGCGCGAGCGCGGCATCACGATCCGGTCCGCGGTCGCCTCGTTCCTGGTGGGCGACCTGGCCGTCAACCTCGTCGACACCCCGGGTCACCCCGACTTCATCGCGGAGGTCGAGCGCGTCCTGGGCGTGCTCGACGGCGCGGTGCTCGTCGTCTCGGCCGTCGAAGGCGTGCAGCCCCAGACGCCGCTGCTCTTCCGCGCCCTCCAGCGGCTCCGCGTCCCGACGCTGGTCTTCGTCAACAAGATCGACCGGGCGGGGGCCGACCCCGAACGCGTCATCGCGACGATGGCCCGCCGGCTGTCGACGGGCGTCGTGCCGATGGGCGCAGTCCGGGATGCGGGGCGGCGGGAGGCGGCGGTCGTGCCGTTCGCCGCGGACGACAAGGCCCATCGGTCCGCGCTGACGGAGGTCCTCGCCGAACACGACGAGGCGATCCTCCGGGCGTTCGTCCGCGACGAACCGGCGCTCTCGCCGGTTCGCCTTCGCGGGCGGCTCGCCGAGCAGACCCGGCGGTGCTGGGTCCACCCGGTGTACTTCGGCTCGGCCGCCCGGGGTGTCGGGATCGAGGCGCTGGTCGCCGGCATCGGCGAGCTCCTGTCGGGCGCTCGCGGCGACCCTGATGCCGCCGTCTCCGGGCGCGTGTTCAAGATCGAGCGGACCCTGGCCGGGGAGCGCGTCGCCTATGTCCGATTGTTCGATGGCACGCTGCGGCCGCGCCAGCGCGTGCTGGTCGGGGGACGGGAGGAGGCCAAGCCGACCTCGATCAAGGTCTTCGCGCCCGCCGGCGCCCCGCGTCGGGACACGCTGTCGGCCGGCGAGATGGCGACGGTGCGCGGCCTCGGTACCGTGCGCGTGGGCGACGCGATCGGCGAGCCCCCGGCCGGGGAGGAGGACACCGCACGTTTTCCCCGCCCGGCCCTCGAGGCCGTCGTCTTCCCGATCCGGAGCGAGCAGGCCGGGAGCCTCCGGGCGGCCCTGGCACAGCTCGCCGAGCAGGATCCCCTGATCGACGTCCGCCAGGACGACCACAGGCACGAGATCGCGGTCTCGCTCTACGGCGAGGTCCAGAAGGAGGTCCTCGGTGCGACGCTCGCGCGTGACTACGGACTCGCCGCCGGCTTCCGCGAGACGACGACCGTGTGCGTCGAGCGGCCGAGGAGCGTCGGCGAGGCCGAGGAGATCATCCGCGCGAAGACCCACACCAACATCACCGGCCGCAGCTCGCCGCTGAGCACGAATCCGTTCACGGCCACGCTCGCCCTCCGCATCGAGCCCGGGCCGCCCGGTTCCGGGATCGCGTTCCTGGCCGACATCGAGCCCAGGCTCGTCCCGCTCTACCTCTTCCACACGGCCGACACGTTCGTCGCCCAGATGGAAGGGAACGTCCGCGAGGCGCTCACGGAGGGCCTCTCGGGCTGGCAGGTCACCGACTGCGGGGTCACCATGACCGACTGCGGCTATGCCTCACCGGTGACCACGTCCGCCGACTTCCGGCGGCTGACGCAGCTCGTGCTCGCCCAGGCTCTCGACCGCGCCGGGACGTGGGTGTGCGAGCCGCTCGCGGACCTCGTGCTCGAGATGCCGTCGTCGTCCGCTCCGGGCGTGCTGGCCGCGCTCGGCAGGCTCGGCGGCCGCGTGCGGGGCCAGTTCTCGGCCAACGGCGTGGCGAAGGTCGACGCGGTCCTGCCGGTCGCGCAGCGTGCGCGTGTTGCAGCACCAACTGCCCGGCCTGTCGATGGGGGAGGGGATCCTCGAGGCGCGACCCGGCGGCTACATGCCCGTCGGCAGCGACAACCCGCCGCGCCGCCAGCGCTCGGGACCCAGCCCGCTCGACCGTGACGCATGGCTCGCGTCGCTCGCGAGGCGCGGGTAGGCGGTCCGACCGCGCGATCATCTCCCCTGGCCCCAGGCGCAACGCTCCATGCCATGATGCGAGCGACCGGACCCGCATGGAGACAGTCCATGGCCGACACGCCCGCCACTCTCCAGGCCCGCGACCTCGATGGGCTCCGTCGGTCGTTCCGGGGCGAGGTCGTCAGGCCGTCCGACGCGTCCTACGACGAGGCGCGACGGCTGTGGAGCTCGGTCCACGACCGCCGTCCGGCCGTCATCCTCCGCCCCACGACGCCGGCCGAGGTCGCGACCGCCATCCGGTTCGGCCGGGACCAGGGGCTCGAGCTCGCGGTCAGGTCGGGCGGGCACAGTGCGGCCGGTCACTCGACCTGCGACGGCGGCCTCGTCATCGACATGTCGGCGATGCGGGGCGTCGAGGTCGACGGGGAGACACGGACCGCCCGGGCGAACGGAGGTGCGCTCCTCGGCGAGCTCGACGCGGCCGCCCAGGCGCATGGGCTCGTCTGCCCGGTCGGCGTCGTGGGCCACACCGGGGTCGCCGGGCTCACGCTGGGCGGAGGCATCGGTCGGCTGCAGCGGCATTTCGGGCTCACGATCGACAACCTCCGGTCGGTCGAGCTGGTGACCGCCGACGGCCGCGTCGTGCGCGCCAGCGAGACCGTCGAGCCGGAGCTCTTCTGGGGCGTGCGCGGCGCCGGGTGGAACTTCGGTGTCGTGACCTCCTTCGAGTTCCGCCTCCACCCGTTCGGACCGCATCTCCACCGCGGTGTCCGCACCTACGCCAGGCGTGACGTGCGGGCCGCCTGGGAGGTGTTCCGCGAGGCCGCCCCACGCGCGCCCGAGACGGTGGCCGTGATCTTCGGCTTGGACCGGTCCGACCCCGGCGCCGATGACCCGTCGTCCGGCGGCGAGCCGATGGCCTACATCGCCTTCAACCACAGCGGCGCCGCGGACACGGTCGAGCGGGACACGGAAGGGTTCCGGCGCGGCCCGAGGCCCGTCTCTGAGACCGCCGGCAGCGAGCCGTACCTCGAGGTCCAGACGGCCCACGACCTCGTGCTCGGCCCCGGCCACCGGTCGTTCATCAAGGGATGCAATGCGGACGACCTCCGCCCCGATGCCCTCGACGAGCTCGTCGACCTGGTCTCTGGTGCACCCGGCGCAGGGACGTTCGCGGTGACGGCGCTGGGGGGCGCGATCGGCCGCGTGTCGGAGGAGGCAACGGCCTATGCGGGACGGGCCGCCGTGTTCGACCTCTGTGCCGACACGGCCTGGGAGGACCCCGCGCTCGACGACGAGGGCCGCGACTGGGTGAGGCGGGCGATGGCCGCCGTCGAGCCCGATGCCACCATCGGCCGCTACGCGAACGAGAACGCCGACGCCGGCCCGGACGAGACGCGCGCGATCTACGGCGACGCCAAGCTCGCCCGCCTCGCCGAGCTCAAGCGGGCCTGGGACCCCGACAACGTCTTCCACCTGAACCACAACGTCGAGCCGGCGATGGTCGACGGCTGACGGAGGAACCACGGCCCGGTCCGGGACGCGATCGACGCTGCAGGGGCGCCGCGATGCCGATGGTGTGGGGTGGGGTGCCATACTCGGGACCCAGCTCGGGCGAGAGCACGGAGGCATGACATGGCGAACCTGGTGGTCCACTTCGAGATCCATGGGTCGGAGCCGCAGCGGCTGGTCGACTTCTACTCCCAGCTGCTCGGCTGGGGGTTCCGCCAGTACGGCGATCAGCCGTACTGGACGATCGAGACGGGCGAGGGGGCGATCGGCAACGTGGCGGGTCAGCCAGGGTTGGGGATCAACGGCGGCCTGACCCAGCGACGCGGTCCGCGGCCCGAGACGGGCGCGCCCGTCAACGGCTGCAACGTCGTCGTGGGCGTGGACGACGTCGACGGCCTCATGCGGCGGGGGATCGAGCTCGGCGGCACCGAGGCCCTCGCCGCCGCCGACATGCCGGGCGTCGGCCGGCTCGGCTACCTCCTGGATCCCGACGGCAACGTGTTCGGGCTCATCTCGGCCGTGCTGTCGGATGGCACGACGGGCATGGGCGGCGGCTAGGGGGACGCTCTGCTCGTGTGCCCGGGACGCCGGCACACGGCCTGCCTCACACGCGGATGCGCCCCCGAGCCGGTGGCCCGGGGGCGCCGATGATTCGGGTGATCGCCGTCCGGCTACCCGGCGAGGATCTCGCGCAGCTTCGCGGCGAACGCGTCGGGGTCGCCACGCTGGCCATACTCGCCGCCGAGGAACCCCCCGTGGTCGCTCGGGAAGCGGACGGCCTCGGTGCCCAACCGCCCGGCAGCCGCGATGCCGCCGCGGGACGCCATCTGGCCCTCGGACTCCACGCCCACGGCGATGACGATCCGCGTCGGTGCCGCGCGCAGCGCCGCGAAGTCGGGCTCGTAGCTCGTGCACGAGATGATGTTCTGGAACAGCAGCGGGTCCGTCCGGTTGCCGTCGTCCTCCGTCGGCAGGCCGAACATCGCCGGGTCCGGAGTGGGCGCCGCGGCGTCCGCGGCCGTGAACGGCCCCTGGTGGCTGACGACGCCGATGAACCGCGCCATCCCGGCGCCGAACCCGTGCTGCTGGTACGCGTCGGCGACAGCCCGCGAGGCGGCCAGCGCCGCCGCTGAATCGGGCACGATTGCCGCGAGGGGCGGCTCGTGCGCCACGAGCGTTCGCACCTCGTCGGGGTGGGCCGCGACGAGGGCGAGGGCATTGACGGCGCCGCCGCTGCTCGCGAACAGGTCGACCGGCCCGGCACCCAGCGTCTCGATGATCCGGTGCAGGTCGTCCGCGTGCTGCTCAGGCGTCGAGGTGGTCGTCGGATCGTCCTTCGTGCTGCGCTCGACGCCGCGCGGGTCGTAGGTCACGACCGTCCGGTCGGTGAAGTGCCCGGCCAGGGTGCCGAACCCGCCCGCGCCCATCGGCGAACCGATGAGGAGGAGGGGCGGCTCAGTCGAGGCGGAACCGCGGACGTCGTAGGTCAGGACGGCACCGGGCGCCCGGAGGGTCCTGGTCGTCGGCTCGGTCAGCGTGGTCATCGGGCATCTCCAATCGCGACGGCATCCTCGGCCAGGATCGCGTCGATCTGGCCGACCGCCTGCGTGAGCCCCTCCTCCATGCCCATGGCGAGGACCTGCTCCATCGCCTCGGTGCTGGGGAAGCGGCTCTCGATCGACATCCGCGTGCGGCCGGCGTTGACGGGCTCGATCGTCACATGGCCCTCGTTGCGGGGGAAGTCGTCATCCGGGCGTGCCATCCTCGTGCGCGAAGCCGTCGATGAAGACGAGCCGGCGCGGGGGATCGGCGTCGACGATGTCCCAGTAGCCGTGCGGCTGGTCGCCGCTCGGGCCGGTCATGTGGTATTCGACGCGGCTGCCGGGCTTCAGGTCATGGCGGGTGAACGTGGCGGGGTAGGTGGGCGGGCCCCACCAGCGCTCGAGCTGCCGCGGGTCGGCCCAGAGCTGCCAGACGCGCTCCGGGCTCGCCTCGAACTCGGCGGTGAGGGTCATCGTCAGGGAGGCGGGGTCCTTGTGGACCGCGGTGACCGTCATCCTCGTGTCTCCTTGCTGGCGGCGATGAGGTCGGTCATCCGGTCGATCCGGCCGCGCCACAACGCCTCGTATTGGTCGAGCAGGCCGCGCGCCAGCCGCAGAGCCTCGATCTCCGTGCGCACCACCTTGCGGCGGCCGTTGCGGCGCTTGCTGACCAGGCCCGCCCGCTCGAGCACCGCGACGTGCTTCTGCACGGCCGCGAAGCTCATCGGGTAGTGGCTGGCGAGCTCGACGACACCCTCGGTGCCGCTCAGTGCGCGCAGGACGATGTCCCGCCGTGTGGCATCTGCCATGGCGGCGAAGACGAGATCGGGCTGGAACGCTGTCTGCATTGATACAACCATACAGTTGTATGACGAGATTGTCAAGCCCTCTCGGGGGACCGCCACACCGGCCACGGAGCGGCCCGGCGGGCGTTGCGGCAGGATGCCGGGATGAGCGAGCCCCCGCGGCCGACGTCGTCAATCCTCCGGCTGGTCGACCACGTGCTCCGCGGCGGCATCGCGGACGACGCGCCCGCGGGCGACCTGCTCGCGGACGACCTGCTCGTGTGGCTCACCGAGACGCCCAGGTTCCGCGCCTTCGTGGACGCGAACCGCGACAAGGTCAGGAAGAAGGCCCGCGGCGCGTCGTCCGGGTCGGCGATCCTCGACCTGCATGCCGAGCTCCACGTGGCGGCCCGCCTGATCGCGGACCGGCGGATCGACCTCTCGTACGAGGCCTACGGCGCGGGCCGGCGCGGCCCGGACTTCACCGCCACCTACCGCGCCGGCAGGCCGTTCAACATCGAGGTGACCCGGCGCCGGCCGGGGGCACCCGAGGCGACCGTCGCGGCGCCGATCCTGTCCAAGCTGCGCCAGCTTCCACCTTCGGCGTCGAACGTGCTCGTCGTGGCGATCGACGGCGCCGACGGAGCACCCGACCCGGGACCGGTGGTGCGCAGCCTTCGTGCCCGCGCCGACCGTCGCGACGACGCGCCATTCGCGTCGCTCGGACCCGACGGGGCAGCCGCGTTCCGGACCGGGCTGCCGCGTCTCGCGGCGGTCGTCGCGTGGGACGCCTCCGCGGCGGCGGGCGATCGGATCGCCGCCTGGGCGAACGCCGGCGCGCGCATCCCGCTGCCCGACGCGACCATGCGAGCCGTGCTCGCGGCACTCGCGGCGGACGCCCCCTGAGCGCTCGTCCGCGCTACGCCTCGGTCAGCTCGTCCCGCAGCAGCTCCATCAGGATCCCGTCGGTCCAGCGGCCATCGGCGGCGTCCCATTCGTACTGGCGGAGCACGCCGACGCGCCGGAAGCCGACCTTCCCGTAGACGTGGATGGCCCGCGTGTTGGCGGCGTTGGGGTCGATGACGAGGCGGTGGTGGCCACGGTCGCGGAACAGGTGGCGGGCGAGCACGCGGATGGCCTCGGGTCCGATGCCCCGGCCGTGGGCGTCCGGGTGCAGCACGATGTCGATCCCGGCGTGCCGGTACATCGGGTCGGACTCCTCGGCCGCCTGGATCAGGCCGACGACCCGTCCGTCCACCGCGACCATCCACACGTCGACGTCCGGGTCGCGGTTCGCGACCAGCGCGCGGATCTCGTCGGGGCCCTCGCTGGGCCACCACCGCGCGACCTGCGGCGCGTCGAACACGGCCTGCAGCGCGGGCTCGTCCCCAGGGCGACCCGGCCGCAGCACCACGCGGGCGCCCTCCAGCGTGGGCAGGGTGCGGCGCGGCGCTCGGCGTCCGGGTCGTCCACGCCCGGATTGTGCGCGTGGTACGGCCCTCTCGCCATAATCCGGTCCATGGCTGACGGCCCCACGACTCGCTTCGCCCGCAACGGTGACGTCTACCTTGCGTACCAGGTCGTCGGCGACGGACCGGTGGATCTGCTGTTCGTCGACGACTGGATCCACCACGTCGAGCTCGTCTGGGACGTCGCGGAATGTGCCCACTTCCTCCGTCGACTCAGCGGCTTCGCGCGGCTTATCCATTTCGATCGACGGGGGACCGGGCTGTCGGATCCGGTACCACCCGAAGGCATTGCCCGATCTCGAGACCCAGGTGGGCGACGTGATCGCCATCCTCGACGCTGCGGGCTCGGAGCGACCGGTGGTCTTCGGAGTCCAGGTCGGCTGCCTGATCGCGATGCTCCTGGCCTCGACTCACCCGGAGCGTTGCCGCCAGCTCGTGCTCTACGCCCCGTCGGCGATGTCCATGAATGCGCCCGACTACCCGATGGCTGCGATCCTGGGCAACGACGTCGACCTCATCGTCGACACCATGGTCCGGGAGATGGCCGACGGCGGCGAGGGGATGATCCCGGGGCTTGCGCCGAGCCGCGCAACCGACGCCAGGTTCATCGCCGCGGTCGCGCGCATGACCCGGTCAGCCGTTCGGCCGGGAACCATCGGTCACTTCTTCCGTCAGTCGCTCCTGACAGATCTGCGCGACGTCCTGCCGATGATCGAGGTCCCGACCCTGGTGCTGCATCGAACGGCGGATCCCGTCATCCCGGTCGCCCTCGGGCGGCAGGTCGCGTCCCTCATTCCCAACTCGACTTTGCGGGAACTCGACGGTGGCGACCACTTCGCCTTCACCGGCGACAGCGACACGATCGTCGATGAGGTCGAGGAGTTCGTGACCGGCAGCCGGAGCGGCGCCGAGCCCGACCGCGTCCTGGCGACCCTGCTGTTCACCGATATCGTCGACTCGACCACGACGGCCGCCGAGCTCGGCGATCGCCGCTGGCATGACCTCCTCGACGAGCATCGCGCGCTCGTCCGCCGCGACATCGTGCGGTTTCGCGGCCGCGAGCTCGCGACGACCGGCGACGGGTTCCTGGCCACCTTCGATGGGCCGGCGCGGGCCGTCCGATGCGCTCAATCGATCGTGCAAGCGGCGGGTGGGCTCGGTCTGGCGGTCCGAGCGGGGGTCCACGCAGGCGAGTTCGACCTGCGCGGCAACGACGCCAGCGGTCTCACCGTCCACATCGCCGCACGCGTCGCCGACCTCGCGGAGGCCGGGGAGGTGCTCGCATCGAGCACGGTCAAGGACCTCCTCGCCGGTTCGGGCATCGGGTTCGAACCCCGCGGCGAGCACGAGCTCAAGGGAATACCCGACATGTGGCGCCTGTTCGCCGCCACGGCATGACGACGGGGAAAGGACGACCTGCATGACGTTCCCGGCGGATGGACCGAACACGGATGCCTCGTTCACGCCGGTCGCCGACATCCCGATCCTGCAGGTCGGCGCCACGACCGCGAGCCTGGTCGCGACGGCGTCCCAGACCAATGGCCTTTACGGGCTGTTCCGCTGGGACATGACCGCCGCATCCGGAGGGGCCTCGGCGCACTTCCATCGGACCTTCTCCGAGGCGTTCTACGTGCTCGACGGCCGGATCGGCCTGTTCGACGGCACCCGCTGGCGTGAGGGCAAGACGGGGGACTTCCTGTACGTCCCGCCCAGCGGCGTGCATGCGTTCCGCAACGAGAGCCACGCCCCGGTGTCGATGCTCATTCTGTTTGCGCCGGCTCCGCCCCGCGAGGCCTACTTCAGGGAGCTCGCGGAGCGCATCGCCTCGGGTCGAACGTACACCGACGCCGAGCGCGCCGAGTTCATGGCCCGCCATGACCAGTACGAGGTCTGACGCCGCCGGACCTCGGGTCCCACAGTCGATGCTGTTCGCGGCGGGATACTCGGAGAACTGCTCGGATCACGCCGCGAGCGTCCTCCCGGCGCCGGCGCGAGCCTCGCGGGACGTGCAGCCACGTCCACGCCCGCTACGACCTCAGCGCTGGGGCCTCCATGGCCCGATGCCCGAGACGCGCTCGATCCGGACATGGGTCACGAAGCCCGGCGGCGGGTTGGGCATCGCCGGGAACACGACGTCCGGGCCGAGGTAGGTGTGGGCCAGTCGCTGCAGGAGCTCCGGCGCTCCGCCCTCGGTGATCCGCGCCGTCCCGTTGATGACGAGGTACTCGCGCAGGCCCCAATCGTTGACCCGCTCCGACTGCACACAGAGGGCGATCCGCGGGTCGCGCCGGACGTTCGCCAGCTTGCGCTGGTCGGGCAACGTGGCGATCACGACCTCGCCTTCCTCGACGCCGACCCAGGCGGCGCTCAGATGCGGCGTCCCATCGGCGTCGAGCGTCACGACGGTCGCGACGGCATCCGATGTCAGGAGCTCGAGCGCCGCGTCCGACAGCAGATCGATCACGCTCGCACGATACACGAGACGCGCCGCACCCACCTCCCGGGCGGTCGGGCCGAGCCACCCGGGCCGAGCCACCGGCGAAATTGGAACGAATCGATCCGGCGAACTCCCTTGTCGAACGGATCGAGCGGCCTGCACCGTGCCGGCGCGGATCCGCAGCTCGACGTGGAGGCCTCGCATGAATCTCGGCTCGCTCTTCGGGGCGGCGTCCTCCCCGCACCGTCCGCGACTCGCGCGATCGCGACTCGCCGCCGTCATCGCCCTCGCGGTCCTGGCGGCCCTGGCGGTTGCCGCGGCACCCGTGGCCGCGACCGTGATCGGACGGGATCATTACGAGGGCACGGACGCCTGGTCGGACGACGACTGCGGGTTCACGGAGGACGTCACGGCATCGTTCCACGGATCCGTGCACGCGCGCGTCGGCAAGGGTGACGACGCATCGGCCTATTTCGGCCACGAGGACTTCTGGTTCCGGGAGGTGCACGTGCGGCGTGACGGCGGCAGCACGCTCGTGATCTCGGGGCACGGACTGTTCCAGGAGACCCGCGCGATCCGCGTGGACGGCTCGGTGTTCGAGATCAGGTCCGTGCACGCGGGCCAGCCACTCGTCATCACGGACGGCGACGGCAGAGTCGTCGCTAGGGACAGTGGCAACGTCGTCGTCACCGTGCTGTTCGACACGCTTGGAGACGGCGTCCCGGGAGGCAGCCTCGTCGACGTGTTGAGCGTCCGCGTGGCTGGCCCGCACACCGCGGACGGCCTCGACTTCTGCACCCTGTTCGATTGACGAGGACTGGCCGGGCGGCGATGGTGTGATGGACCGGGCGATGCCCGGACCGAACGCCTCCATCACGGCACGGCGCTGACCATCCGACGTGCAGAGGGACCTCGTCCTCCAGGCGATGACCGGCGACCGCGATGCGTTCACCACGCTCGCGGCCGCCGCCCACGCACGCCTGCATCGGACCGCGCGGCTGATCCTGCGCGACGAGGACCGGGCGTCCGATGCGGTCCAGGAGGCGCTCGTCTCAGCCTGGACCGACCTGCGCGCCCTGCGGGAGCCGGACCGGTTCGACGCTTGGCTCACCCGCGTCCTGATCCACGCATGCTACGCGGAGGGTCGGCGGCACCGCCGCCGGCGGGCGGCCGAGGTCCCCGTGGCCGAGATCGCGACGCCCGGTGGGCAGGATGCGGCCGGCGCCATCGCACTCCGCGACGAGCTCGAGCGCGCCTTCGCGCTCTTGCCGCCGGCCCTTCGGGCGGTCCTCGTCGTCCACCACTACCTCGGTCTCAGCGATGCCGAGGCCGCGGTGACCCTCGACATTCCGATCGGCACGTTCAAGTCCCGCCTGCACCGCGCCACCGCCGAGCTGCATGGGGCATTGGAGGCAGAGCGCCGAAGGGCGCCGGCCTCGGAGTCCGTGGCATGAGCGACCGCGATCGCGATCTCGAGCGCGTCGACGCCGACCGGCTCCTCACGGCGTGGTTCGACGCCGACGCCCTCGGCGCCGTCCCGCGGGAGGGTCTCGACCGGGCGGCGGCGGAGATCGCGCGACGCCCGCAGCGCCGGTTGTGGTCGGCCCGGGCACACGACCTCGCGCGGCGCCTCGAGGCCGGCCGGACCGGACGGGTGCCTCGGGAGGCCCTGCGGCCGCGGGCGCGGACGGTGACGATGTGGCCCGCAGCGGCGTGGCTCCTCCTGCTGCTCCTGGTGGCGCTGCTCGCGGTCGTCCTCGTCGCGGGTGCCCTGCAGCGGCGACACGGGCCGCCGGGTCCGCAGCTCGTGTATGCCGACGACACCGGCCTGACCATCGTCGCGCCCGACGGCGAACCAAGCGCGCTCACCCACGAGGTGGTGATCGCCAGCTACGAGGATCCGCAGTGGTCGCCGACCGGCCAATTCGTCAGCGCGTTCATCAAGGGCGACCGGGAGCTCCGGGTCTTCGACGTGGGCACGGGTGACATGGTGGGGGACACCCACGGCGTCGTCGACTACCGCTGGGTGTCGCCGCCGGCGCAGGACGGCGACACGCTCCTGGTCCGGCAGGGGTCCGCCGTCCGGCTGGTGAACCCGGGCCTCGACCCGCTCGCGACGATCGATGTCGGCGACGCGCCCGGTACCTTCGACGCCACCGCTGACGCAACGACGATCGCGATCGTCGCGGGTCCCGAGGTCGACGTGGTCCGGTACGACGGCCAGGAGGTCGTCACGCGGACGCCGCTGCTCAGGGTGGCCCAGGACACCGTGCGTCGGCTCGCCCTGAGCCCGGACGGCCGGCTGGTGGCGGTGCTCAGCTCTGACTGCCCGGACATCTGCGCCGGGCTCCTGCGGATCGTGCCCATCGGCGGTGGTCGCGCCACCACCCTGGGCGCGACGGTGTGGCCGGGCTCCCGTATCGCGTGGCGGGCCGACGGCGGTTCGCTGCTGGTCACGGAGCGGTCGGCAGGCGGTGGGCTGCGTCCCGCGCGGGTCTCGCTCGACGGCACCTCGACGCCCGTCGCCACCGGAGCGGCCCTCGAGGGGCCGGGTGTCGTCGCCGTCTACGCGTCATGGGACGAGCCCTCCGGCGGGTACCTCCTCACGGTCGGCACGATCCGCGACGACACGTCGGCGACGACCACCTGGCAGATCGATCCGTCCGGCACCGGGAAACCGCTCGTGTCCGACGTGAACGGCGCGGCGGTCTGGGCGGGCCCGTGACCGCCGGCGACCCTAGGCCTCCGCCGGAGCGGGCTCGAACGCCTCATGCCCGGCGAGCCACGTGTACTGCCGGTCAATCGTCGAGTCGTCGCCCAGGTGGCCGGCAGCCTCCTCGACCCACGCGATCGCGTTCGGGATGTGGTCCGCCAGCCAGTCGCCGTGCGCCGCAGGCACCAGGACGTCGGTCCGGCCGTACACCAGGAGCACCGGCACCCGGATGTCCGCGACATCGAAGCCCCACGGGATCGTGAACGCGAAGTTATCGTCGACCCAGCCGTCGGCGCCCGGGGCGAGGCCGTTGACAAGGTGCGCCCGGATCCGAGCGTAGTGGCGTTCCGCCTGCGCCTGGTCCGCCTCGGACAGCTCGTAGTCATCCCCCATCCAGTCCCGGCGGTTCTCCGCGAACCGCTCCAGCGTGGTCGCGCGCAGCTCCGTGAGGAGGCGCTGGGAAGCCTCCTCGCCTTCGACCGCCGCCTGGAACTCGATGACATTGCCCTCGGTCTGGCCGGCGAGCCAGTCGAGGTCCGGGACGCCGTAGGGCGCGATCGACACCTCTGCCAAGCAACGGACGACGCGGTCCGGGAGGAGCGCCGCGCAGGCAAGGGCGTGTGGGCCACCACCGGATGCGCCGCTCACCACGAACCGGTCGATCCCGAGCGCCTCCGTGACGCGCTCGACGTCGGGGACGATGTCCGCGATCCGGTGTCCGGGCAGCCGCGTCGACTCTCCGTAACCGGGCCGGTCGAGGGTGATCCGCCGGAGCCCGTAGCGCCGGTAGATCGTCGGATCCGTCCACCAGAGGATGCGCCCCCCGGGCGTCCCGTGGAAGTAGATCCACGGGAGGCCCGCCGGGTCGCCCCACTCGGCGACGGCGAGCACCCGGCCGTCGGCCGCACGGAGGCGGTGCTCGATGTGCTCGGGAATGATGTCCGCGTAGGCAAGCACGGTTCTCGATCTCCTCTGGCACCGGCGGGGTCGAACTGACGGCAAAACGGGTGAGGATGACGACATTGACGAGTTCGAACTCTCGGTGCAATCCCCTGAAACCCGCAGACGGCGCCGGCCTCCCCCTCGATTGCCCTCGACCACGTGGACCCGCGCGGCCACGCCCACGACTGCGGTGCTCGTCTCGCCGCCCCGGCCCTCGACCTGCTGTGGCAACGCGGTGACGATCGGCCCTTCCACACGCCGCATTCTGGCGGGTGAGCCCGGCCGTCACTGACGGTAGGGTGGCGACGCAAACCTCACCGGGAGAACCCATGACAGTAACCGTCCGCACCACCGACTTCGAGCGCGACGAGGCGCGGACGGCGAACCGCGGCGGCTTCTCGTTCCTGCTCGTGCACGGTCTCACGTCGCTGGTCGCGGCCGTCCTGACGTTCGTGCTGCCCGTCGGCCCCGCGGCCCTCATCTTCATGTTCCAGGGCCTCGTCGCCTTCCCCCTGTCGCTCCTCCTGGAACGTGCACTCGGCTATCGCATGGTGTCGCGCGAGAACACGCTCCAGCCGCTGTTCATCCAGGTCGCGTCGATCCAGCTCCTCGCGCTGCCCGCGGTCATCGTCGCGTACAGCCTCGACCCGCTGTACACGCCCGTCGCGTTCGCGGCCGTGGGCGGGGCGCACTTCCTGCCCTACACCTGGCTGCAGCGGACCCCGATCTACGGGGTCCTCGCGGTGGTCGTGGCCGTCTCGCCGTACCTGCTCCTCGGCCTCGGCGCGGTGTGGGTGTTCCACGCAACCGGCTTCATCCTGGGCACCGCGCTGCTCGTCGCCTCGGCAGCCGTGTGGGCGACTGCCCCACGACCGTAGGGCCGCCGCGGTCAGCGCTGCAGGAGGTAGATGTCCCTGAATGACCGGCAGGCGCCCTGCTCGTCGAACTCGAGCAGGAACGCGTTGTGGAACACGCGCAGCCCGCCATCGACGCGGTACGTGCTGGTGCCGACACCTACTGCCCGGGAGCCGTCCACCGCCCACGGCTCGTACCGGCTCTCGTAGGTTCCTTCCTCGTCGCGGTTGGCGAGCCACTCCTGCGTGATCGCATCCGCGCCGACGGTCGGTTCCTCCCAGGGGTGGTCGAAGAGCTCGGCATCGGCGCTGAACAGGGACCGGATCTGGTCCGGGTCGTACGTCCGCCAGGCCTCGGAATAGCGATCCAGCCAGCGGGCGACGTCGTCTCGGGTCATCGGGCTGCCTCCGGTGGGGGAGCGGGCGCCGGGAAGGGGTGATGTAACCGACAATAGCCGCCCAGGCGGTTACGCGCAACGACCTGGCATGACCGGGCGCCCTCGGTACCCGTCACCAGACGACGATCGCACCATCGCGGTCGTGGTCACGGAGCCGCCGATCCTTGGTGACCAGCCGCCAGCCATGCTCGATGGCAGTGGCGTAGATGATGCGGTCGCCAGGGTCGTTCGGGAACGGAGCGGGGATCGCGGCGGCGCCCAGGGCGATGGCAGGCGTGAGCGGCAGGGTGCGGACGTCACGCGCGAGGTCCGCGAGCCACGCACGTACCGGGATCAGCGGAGTGAGCCGATCGCGTTCCATCAGCCACGCCAGCTCCCACCAGGTGATCGAGGCCACACCGATCTCGTCCGCCCCCTCGATCGCGCGGCTCGCTGCCGGCGAGAGTCGGTCCGGATCGGACGTCCACCACAGCAACGCATGCGTGTCGAGCAGGACGGTCATTCGAGGTTCTCCACGTCACTGGTCCAATCCTCACCCGTCGAGAACAACAGCTCCTCGTCGTCGACGTTCGTCAGCACCAGGCCCGCGTACTTGCCCCTCAGACCCTTGCCACCACGTGCCGGCACGATCCGCGCCACGAGCCGGCCGTGCCGCGTGATCTCCACCTCCTCGCCCGCCTCCACGTCGTCCAGCAGGGCCAGGATGCGCGCCTTCGCTTCGGTTGCGGTAACCGTCTTCGTCATGTGGTCAGAATAATGGTCATCATTCGGCATGTCGAGGCATCTGGTCCAGTCGGTCTCCCGGCCACGATCATGCAAGGCGTGACTTGGCGGCCACTTACCCCGGCGGCCCTGCATCTTCGACCTCCCTGGCATCGTCGGCCTCACAGGGAGCCTCGGTGTCAAGCACTTCTCGCGTTATCGTGATTGGTGTTTGGAGGTGATCGTGCCGCGCCTGCAGTCAAAGACCTTTGACACACCGGACGAGGTCCGGTCTGTGCCGAAGGCCACGCTCCAGGTGGTCAACCTCGGTGAAACGGCGGTGGGTCTCGCCGTCTGGGAAGCTGGGTGGCGCTGGTCGACCGATCTCAGGCCGATCATCGGGACCGAATGGTGCGAGAACCACCACCTGGGCTACTCGCTTTCGGGCACATTGGAGGTGGTGACCGAGGCCGGCGACCACCTCGAGATCAAGCCGCGCTCGGCCTACGAGATCCCGCCGGGCCACGATGCCTGGGTGGTCGGGGACGAGCCATGGGTGACCGTCGAGTGGACGAGCTCGCGCGTGGTCGGCGTGCTGCCCGAAGGTCCGGGCCAACGCGTCCTCGCAACCGTGCTCTTCACCGACATCGTCGACTCGACGGCGATGCTGCAGCGTATCGGCGACGTTGCCTGGCGCGAGCTGCTGCTGGCTCATAACGCCCGGGTCCGCGAGGTGCTCAACGTCTACCGCGGACGCGAGATCACGACCACGGGCGATGGGTTCCTGGTGGTGTTCGATAGCGCGACGCGAGCCGTGCGCTGCGCTGTGGCGGTGGTCCGGGCCGCCGACCAGGTCGGACTGCAAATTCGTGTGGGCGTCCACACAGGCGAGGTCGAGTTCATCGCAGACAATGTCCGCGGCGTCGCCGTTCACGCGGCCGCGCGGGTCATGTCGCTCGCCGGCGAGGGGCAAGTGTTCGTTTCGGATACCACCCACGACCTGCTCGAGGGCTCCGGAGTGGAGCTCGAGGATGTCGGCCACCATGAGCTGAAGGGGCTGACGGGGGAGCGACGCCTCTTCCGAGTGGTGCAGCCCCAGGTATTCGATCCGCGGCCGTGATCTTGGCAAGCCCCTGGATCACAGGCCCCTCTTCGGCGACACGCCCCAATCGAGATGGTTGAACTCGAGCCCGGGATTGGGCCTCAGCACTTCCAGATCCATGCCGTCTGCGTGCATCTGGCACAGCGACCCGCCGCGGCAACCAAGGACGACGCTGGTGCCATCCGGCGAGTAGGTGGGCTTGGCGCCGCCACGGGCGTCCTGGTACAGGACCACGGGCTTGGCCTTCGGATCGTCGGCGGGAACCCGCTCGACCCGCTCGCACGCACCCCCACAGTCACCCGTGGTGTTGTAGATGATCCAGCGGCCGTCGGGGCTCCAGTCGGGGTGCTCGAGCTCAAGTCCGTCCCCCGGGTCGACGACGCTGACCTTGCGCTCCTCGCCGGTGGCGAGGTCGCGGATCAAGAGCGTCCGCAGGAGGTCGGAGACGGCCCACCGGGTGAATACCACCTCACGCCCGTCTGGCGACAGGCGAGGCTCCCAGTCGACTGTGTCCGGATCCCCGATGGGCCGGTCGTCCGAGCCGTCTGCCGCCATGCGGTGAAGCGTGTAGCGGTTGCCCTCCTCCTGGATGCAGGGGTCCCAGTAGGCGGTCAGGCATGCCTTCGCGGCCCTCGAGTAGATGAGCCACGAGCCATCGGGTGACCAGTCCGGGGTCTCGGCGTAGCCCGACGCGTCGGTCAGGATGCGCAGGTCGCTGCCGTCCACCGCGCTCGTTGCCACCTGCCACGTCCCATCGCTCATGACGATCGAGAACGCCAGCCGCGTGCCATCGGGCGAGACCCGGGGCCGTTCCATGTCGCAGTCGAGGACCTGGACCAGGTCTGAGCCGTCCGGATCGATCGCATACAGCGGCGCGACGACCTGCCCCAGTACCTCAGTGGCGCGCGAGAACTGGGCAAAGAAGATCCGGCCGGCCGGGTCCGGGACGCCGTCCCTGGGACTCTTCGCCGTCGTGACCCATGCCGGGGGTGGGCGATCGGTGCACACGGGTGTCGGCGCGGCGATGGCGCGGCGATGGCGACCGGCGATGTCGAAGCCGCCGGCGTCGGCGAGGTGATCGGCGCTGGAGACACCGACGGTGGTCCGCCGGTCGGGTCCATCGAAGCGCCGCAGGCGGCGACCGCCAGGGCCGCGACCGCGGCGATCGAGACGAGGCGATGCATGGGAACGCTCCTCAGGGGTCGAGTCGTTGCCAGCTCGGCGGACACAGCAGGGTGCCGTCGAATTCTCGTACCGTGGTTGGGGCCCGCTGCAGATCGGCGTCGATAATCTGGAGCCCCCCGGAGACCAGTTCGGCGTCGATAATCGGGAGCCTCCCGAAGACCAGTGCGGCCGCATTTGGGGACCAGGCGAACCAGATGGACAGGGGGCCTGCGTTCGGCGCTCCGACCGGGTCGCGTCCGTCCATTCGGACGGTCGTCAATCTTTGCCCTTCGGTGCCTGCGGTCGCCCAGGCCAGCCGCGTGCCGTCCGGCGACCACGCGGGCTCCTGCTCGTCATCCGGGGTGTTCGTCAGGCTCCGGTCACCCGTCCCGTCGGCGTTGATCACGAAGATGTCGTCCGGCGGGTAGTCGCCATCGGGGGACAGCCTGGGGATCGGCGATCCGTCCTGAAGACCGGGGTATGCGATAAAGCGGCCGTCCGGCGACCAGGCGATGCCGAGGGAGTCGCCGTCGGCGCCGGGCCTGGTCGTGAGGTTGCGCAGGTTCGATCCGTCGGCATCGATCACGGCGATGGCCGATCGATAATAGGAAGCGGCGTCGCCGTCGCCGACCGAGGAAAACCGTGCGAAGGCGATCCGGCTGCCATCGGGCGACCAGGCGGGGGCCAGGGCGGGGACCCAGAAGGCCTCGTTGGCATCGCCGGACGGTGGGACCACGCGGATCGCCTCGCCACCGGCGGTCGGGGACACCCACAGCTCGTCGCGGGCCGACCACCAGGCGATCCGGGACCCGTCGGGCGAGAGGGCGTGCCCCCAATCGGGCCCGAGCCCCCCGTAGGAACTGCGGACGCCGGGCACCGGATGGGGCGAGGAGCCGTACGGGTTCGCGATCCACGTATCCGACGCATCCCCTGACGCGTAGGCGAGGGTGCTCCCGTTTGCGGAGAACGTGGGGCAGCGACCGTCGACGAGCCTCTGCTCCCCCGTCCCGTCTGCGTTCATCACGAACGTTCCGCCGGCGTAGCGGTTGTAGTCGTTGCCCTGCCAGTAGTAGGCGATCAGGCCGTTCCGGCCCAGCGGCATCGCCTGATCTCGTCGGAAGGCACCTGCGGCGAAGGCCGCGAATAGGGCGGCGAGGACCAAGCCGAGGATCACGAGGACGTAGGCGACCCGCACGGTGGGCCGCTCCATCCCCATCGACCATGCGATCCCGACGTCCCGGATCCGGGCATACCAGGCCGGCCGGCGCCGCGCGTTCACCGTGCGCGCGAGCGAACGGTCGAGGAGATCGGCCGGAGCAGCCACCGCGGCCTCGTCGGCGAAGAACTGCCGGAGCACCCGCTCGTGCTTCTCGTTCGCCATCAATCGATCCCCCCTGCCGGCAGCAGCGCTCGCCGTTCCTCGGCCTCCAGCGCCGCGCGCATCTGCGCCGAAGCGCGATGCAACCTCGACTTCACGGTCCCCGCGGGGATGCCGACCATCTCCGCGATCTCGCTCTCCGGGAGATCAAGGTAGAAGCGCAGGACGAGCAGGGCGCGCTGGTCGGGTGGCAGTCGGCGCAGCCCCTGCTCGACGAGGTCCCGCGTGGCGAGGCCCGATTGGCCGTCACTCGCTGTCGGGGCGTCCATCTCGATGAGGCGAACCTGGCCCGTCTCGTCGCGCCGGCGCCGGCGACCGACGCGAATGCACCCGCGCACGAGCAGGCGATGCAGCCACGCATCGAAGCGCTCCGGTTGGCGCAGGCCCGGGAGGCCTCGCCACGCTTCGAGGAGCGTGTCCTGCACGACGTCCTCGGCGAGAGCACCGTCACGCAGGATCAGGCGCGCGACCCGGTACAGGCGATCGATGGATCCAGCGGCCAGTGCCTCGAACGCATCGTGATCGCCGTCTCGAGCCCGGATGACCGTCTCCGGTGTCATGATCCCTCAGGCGGGCGTGGACCTCGTCGGCCACGGTTCACCACGTATGTGGCGCAGCCGACCTCGCCGGTTCCATCTTCCTCCCGCGGACCAGACTACTCGCAAGGATGCAATCGGCCGAACGGTCACCCGTGCGAGGCGACGGCCTCGATGCGAACGCCGCCGCGACGACATCACGCTCCGGGACAGGCCCGGCGTGGCAACGCAGTCCATCGGCGAGGAGTCCGAAACGGCGCGTGGTGGTCCTGCGGCGAAACGTCCGAGGGGCTTCCCGCGTCCCAGTCCCGTCGGCCGAGCAAACCGTCGCGTGACAGATTCGCCTACACGCGCGAAGATGTCGCGGCTGCCCGGGACGAGCCCGGCACCGGCCGACCCCGCATGAGCATCTGATGACCGACCTGCCCAACTCCGCAGCCGACCGGGCTGCCAACGCCTCCACACCCGACGGCGAGACGCCCGCCGGCGACCCCGAGCTCGCGGCGCTCGTCCGGCGCGAGGTATCGCCCGTCGCTGGGGCGCCTGCCGCCGACGAGACAGCCCAGGCGTCCGAGGCGGGCGCCTCCGCCGGCGATTCCACGCCCAGTGCCGGGGCGGATGCCACCGAGCCCGTATTCGAAGTCACCTCAGCCTCGGCGGACTCGACCTCGCCAGATTTCGACGAGGTTGATGCCGTGCCGGTCCAGCCCGTCGCGGCCGCCGTGACCGACGGCAAGCCCCCCGCACGGCCTCGGCGCCGACGGTCGCTCGCCCTCCGCTTCGGCGTCGCGTTCGTCCTGGGCCTGCTGCTCGCCGTCGGCATCGGCACCGGCATCCTGTACGCATGGGGCCAGCAGTACGACGGCCGGGTCCTGCCCGGCGTCCGCGTCGGCAGCACCGAGGTCGGCGGGCTCACCCGCGAGCAGGCGGAGGCGGAGATCGCGAACGCCTACGGGTGGCTCGGCACCGGGCAGATCACGCTCAGCGGCCCGGACGGCCAGGTGACGACCATCAGCTACGCCGACGTCGGCCGCGGCCCCGACACCTCGGCACTGCTCGACGCGGCACTCGCGGCAGGCCGCCAGAGCGAGCCCCTCGCGAACCTCATCGGCGCACCGCGGGCCGCGATCCACGGCGTGACCCTCGACTCCGCCGTTGCCTACGACCGCGACAAGCTGGCGGCCGCCGTCGAGACCCTCGCCACGACGATCGACCAGACCCCCGTGGACGCCTCCGTGTCGGCCGGCAAAGGCGGGACGTTCAGCTTCTCCCCGGCGAAGGACGGTCGCGCCGTGGACAAGGCGGCCCTGCTGACCGCGCTCGACCAGCAGCTCGCGGTGCTCGGCACGCCGGACTCGATCACGATGACCGTGCCGGTCGTGTCGTTGGCACCCGCCGTCGCCACCGCCTCGGCCGAGGCGGCGAAGGCGGCCGCGGATCGAATGGCCGCCGACGTGGTCGTCGCCCGGGGCAAGGACAGCTGGACGATCGCCGGCACGAGCCTCGCGCCGCTGATCTCGTTCTCGACCGCGGCCGACGGGAGCATCACCCCGGTCTTTGACGAGTCGGGCCTCGACCCGATCCTCAAGACGCTGGCACGGAAGGTCAACCAGACCGCGCGGGACGCGGGCCTCAAGCTGGTCAGCGGACACGTCGTCGCCACCGGCTCCAGCCGCGAGGGCCGCACGCTCAAGGTTGGCGGCACGAAGGCCGCGATCATCAGCGCAGATCCAGGCCCGCCAGGCCGGCGCGGCGGCATCGCCGGTCGAGGCTGTCGTCAAGGCCGTCGATCCCAAGCTGTCGTTGGCGGACGCCAAGGCCTTCGCCGGCAAGATGCGGCCCATCAGCTCGTTCAGCGTCTACTACTGGGTCATCGTCAACAACCACTGGGGCGGGAACATCGAGGCGCCGGCCACGAAGATCAACGGCACGGTCGTGCCGGCAGGCGGAACGTTCGACTTCTGGAAGGTCGTCGGCGACCTGCACAAGCTCCCGGGCGAGGGCCCGGGCAACGCGATCGAGGGCGGGAAGATCACCGTCACCGGCGCGTTCGGCGGCGGCATCTGCACCACGTCCACGACGCTGTTCAACGCGGCGTTCCGGGCAGGCATGGTGCCGCTCGCCCGACAGAACCACAACGAGTTCATCACCCGGTATCCGCCGGGCCTCGATGCCACCGTGTGGATCGTCGGCAAGGCCAAGCAGACCATGAGCTTCAAGAACGACACCAAGTACCCGATCCTGATCACGCGGACCGTCAGACACTCCGGCAACATGCGATGGCTCACGTTCAAGATCTGGAGCGTGCCGAACGGCCGGACCTACAAGATCAGCAACCTGGCCATCCAGCATGGCCCGCGCGCGATCAACACGGTCGTGAGGGATCCGAGCAAGCCCGTGGGGTACCGGTACCTCAACAACGCCCCGGCGGACGGCGCCAAGGTGGGAGTCACCGTGTCGATCTACGACCACGGCAAGCTCCACTGGCGGAAGCGGTACTACTCGAACTACCCGGCGGTCAACGGCGTCACCATCGTGGGGACCAAGCGCTGACGCCGGCCTGGTCTCGCCGGCGATGTAGACCGCGATCCTGAGGACTGGCCGTCGGCTCAACGAGGCAGTGCAGGTTGGCGTCAGAAGATCCGGGCGGGTCCAGTTCCTTCGATGTCTTCCTGTCGCACAACGGGCGCGACAAGAAGATCGTCGAGCGACTCGCTGAGCGGCTCCAAGCGGGAAGGCATGGAGCCATGGCTCGATGTCTGGTCGCTCACCCCCGGTGGTCGCTGGCAGGAGGAGCTCGCGATCGGCATCCGCGCATCGAAGGCGTGCGCGTACTTCGTTGGCCCCAACGGTGAGGGCGATTGGGAACGCGAGGAGCTGGGCGTCGCCCAGAGCCGCGCCGCCAAGGATCGCGATTTCCGCCTCTTCCCGGTGCTGCTGCCGGGAGTCGGCGATCCGTTCGATCGGACGATCCTCCCGCCGTTCCTCAGCACGAGAACCTGGGTTGACCTTCGGGGCGGCCTCGACGACTCGCGCGCGGTGCAAGCCCTGATCAATGCGATCACGGGCGTTCCGCTCGGTCCGGCGGTCCCCATCGAGTCGCGTGACGACGTCTGCCCCTACCTCGGGCTCGAGACGTTCGACGAGGCGAAGGCCAATCTCTACTTCGGGCGGCGCGCCGACATCCAGGCCATCCTCGAGCAGCTGAAGATCGACGAGCTTCCTGGCAGTGCTCGGGCCGTCCGGCAGCGGCAAGTCGTCGCTCGTGCGGGCGGGCGTCATCCCGGAATTGCGCAGGGCGGCTTTGCCCGCCAGCGATGAGTGGCAGATAGCGGTTCTGCGACCGGGCGCCCGCCCCCTGGAGTCCCTGGCCGCGACGTTGACCGACCTCGATCCCGGGCAAATCGATGAACGCGACGGTCGATCGTTTGACGACCGACGAGCGAACTCTCCACCTCGCCACCACCGCGGTCGCGACGCGCGGCGAAGGAGCCGACGCGCCTGGTCTGGGTCGTCGACCAGGCCGAGGAGCTGTTCACGCTCTGCTCCGACGAGGCGCAGCGGGCGCAGTTCATCGCGAACATCGTGTACGCGGCCTCCATCCCGAGGGGCCCGTCGATCGTCATCCTGACGTTGCGTGCGGACTTCTACGCCCGATGCGCGGCCTATCCGGCGCTGTCCGCCTTGCTCGCCCGGCAGTACCTCGTCGGCCCGATGGACGAGTCGGACCTCCGCGAAGCCATCGAGGAGCCGGCGCGATCCGTCGGGCTCACGTTGAGAGTGGCCTCGTCGAGACCATCCTCGAGGACGCCGGCAAGCCAATCCGGCACCCTGCCGCTGCTCGAGCACGCCCTCCTCGAGCTCTGGGAGCGGCGACACGGCGGGATGCTCACGCTCGAGGGCTACCGCGCCAGTGGAGGGGTGCAGGGAGCCCTGGCTCAGCGGGCCGACGAGATCTACAACGGCCTCGACCCCTCCCAACAGGCGCTGGTCCGGCGGACCCTGCTGCGGCTGACTCAGCCCGGCGAAGGGACCGAGGACACCCGGCGACGAGCCACCTTGCGCGAGGTCGCCGGTCGAGCTGACGAGGCGCCGGCGGTCGAGACCGTCATCCAGGTCCTCGCCGACGCCCGGCTTGGTCACGACGTTCGTCGACCCGGCGACGGGCTCGAACTCGGTCGAGATCTCGCACGAAGCCCTGATCCGCGGATGGCCACTCCTCCGCAAGTGGCTCGACGAAGATCGCGCGGCCCTGCGCGTCCACCGCCGCATCACGGCCGAGGCGGAGGAGTGGGATGCGCTCGGGCGGGAAGCCGATGCGCTCTACCGGGGCGCGAGCCTCGCCCAGGCCGTCGAGTGGCAGCGGACGAACGACGCGCTCCTGAACGACGTCGAGCGGGCGTTCCTGAACGAGAGCATCGCGCTGCAGGTTCGGGAGCGAGCCGCAAAGGATCGACTCCGCCGGCGGGTCACGATTGCTTCCGTCCTGACCGCGATCGCGCTCGCGGTTCTGACCACGTTCGCCTTCATCCAGGCCGGCATCGCGGATCGCCAGCGTCAGGAAGCCGAGCGCGCGCGGGCCGACGCACAAACCCAGGGTCAGATCGCGGAACAGCAACGGAAGGTGGCCGACGACCAGCGGAAGGAAGCCGATGCGCAGCGACGGGAGGCTGTCGCGAGGCTGTTCCTGGCTCGCGCGGGAAGCCAGGAAACGCCGCCTGATGTCGCGCTGCTGCTGAGCGTCGAGGCGAGCCGGATGTCGGACTCCGCCGACGTGAGAGGAGGGCTGCTGAAGGCGATCGCTCGGAGCTCGCCGAAATCGACGGTACCTGTGGTCGATCGGCTACCAGGCCGGGGTGGCCTACAGTCCGGACGGCCAATTCGTCGCCAGCGCAGGGTCGAACGGCCGGGTGATCGTCTGGGATCTGACGAAGGAACACCCGACCTCCCGGCGGATCGACGCATTTCTCCGCCAGGTCAACGCGGTCGCATTCAGCCCGAACGGGAAGCTGCTCGCATCTGCCGGAGAGTCGGGAATCGTGCACTTGTGGGACCCGGCGACGGGTGTGCCGGACCTCGACGGATGGTTGATCGAAGGCGAGGAGACCGTCAATGCGGTTGCCTTCAGTTCCGATGGGTTCGATGCTCGCCGCCGCGACGGGCCAGACGATCGTGCTCTGGGATGTCGGAACATCCAAGATGCTCGACAAGCTCAAGATGCCCGCCAGGACGCCGCTAGACACGTTCTTCACCAGCGTTGCCTTCACACCGGACGGCAGGTTGCTCGCGGCCGGTGACGATGGCGGTGCAGTCATCGTCTGGGACGTGGCCGCGCGGCAGCAGCTCCTCTTCCTGGAGCGCAATTCCGCCGCCCTCTCCAATTCGCCCATTGGATCCGTGGCATTCAACGCGGACGGATCGGTCCTCGCCTCGGCGGGATCCGACGGTGGCGCGGTCAACCTCTGGGCCGTCGCGACGGGCGCTCCCATTGGTGACCCGTTGCGCGCCCATCGAGGCGGGGCCGATGCGGTCGCCTTCAGTCCTGACGGCAAGCTTCTTGCGACCGCCGGGGGAGAGGGGACCGTCCAACTCTGGGATCCTGCCACCAGATCACCGGTCGGCGATCCCCTGACAGGTCACGTCGGTCAGGTCACTGGCATCGCGTTCAGCTCGGACGGAGCGCATCTCGCGTCGACGGGAGCCGACGGGATCGTCACGATCTGGGATGTTGGCGGTCGATCGCCGCTGGTCACGCCGCTCGGCCAAACCGGCGAGGTGATGAGTGTCGCGATCAGCTCGCGCGACGACCGCGTTGCGGTGGCAGACGTCTACGACGCTTCGGTCTGGCGCATCGATGGCGGTGTCCCGGTCGGCGAGCCAATTCGGTTGGACACCCGAGGCAGTGTCTCCGCCGCGTTCGACTCCGAAGGTCGAACACTGGCAATTGGTGGCTTCGATGGATCCGTGTCGTTCTGGGATGTCGTCAGCGGGAAGAAGATCGGTGACTCGCTGAAGGTGGCCCCGGACCGCGGAGTTCGCGTCGCCTTCAGCCCCGATGGCAAGGTGCTGGCGACAGGCGACGACCACGGACACAGCGAATTCTGGGATGTCGAGCGTCGTGTGCGGCTTCAAGGTGATCGCGTCACCCGTGTCGGCCAGTGGGTCCTTGCGGTCGCCTTCAGCTCGGACGGGAAGCTCTTCGCGGCGGCCGGCACCGATGGGCAAGTCCTCCTCTGGGACGCACGCAACCACGAGCGGGTTGGTGAGCCGCTCAGCGTCTCCGGTCGCTACCTGATGAGCGTGGCCTTCAGTCCGGACGGATCGAAGGTCGCGGCTGGGGACGATCATGGGGTGATCACGATCTGGGACGTGAGCAGTCGCCACCCCGGAGTGGGGGCTCTCGGCGTCGAATGATCCGGTGACCGGCCTGGCGTTCAGCCCGGACGGCAGCACCCTTGCCGCCACATCCGCGGCAATCGGGCCCGGCGGAGATCGGGTGCTCGTTCTCTGGGACATGGCAACGCACGGCATGTTGGGCGAGCCGCTCCAGCGAGGTGGCTCCGGCATGACGAGCGTGGTATTCAGTCACGACGGGAGGACACTCGTGACGGGCGATCAAGCCGGGACAAGCTGGCTCTGGGAGATGGACCGGGACGCATGGGTCGAGACCGCATGCCGGATCGCCGATCGCAACTTCAGCATCCTCGAGACGACCGATCAGATCACGCCCGTCGGAACGCAGACCTGCCCGGACAATCCGGTGCCGGACCCACGCGACCAGCTGGACGCGACCCCCAAATTCTGAGATGGATCGCTCCAACGCATGCCTTACTGGAGCTGATCGCCCGATCCTTGCGGACGGCCTGGTGCGATGAAGCGTCGCTGCGCCACAATGGTCTCGTCGCTTCCGTGCTGGAACGCTGGCGACGTCCCCAGCTCGTGGCACGGAATCGGAAGGGCCGCTAGTCGGGACCTGGCCGTTGGTCCGGCTGAGGTTCGTCTGTCCGAGAGCTGCAATGGGTCAACCACGCGGCTTGACCCAGGACGAGGCGAGCCTGTGGTGAACTCAGGCCATCGCTCGATGGAGGATGGCGATGGCTCAGGAACGTGCGCTGCAGCGCGCACAGCCACTCGCCGAGGGCACGTCGACCCGCTGGGACTTCGCGACACCGCACTGAGGACGCACGATGGACGACGAAACAGTTCGTGACCGCGCCACGACCTTCTGCGAGGCGCTCGTTGCGGGCGACATAGAGCGCGCGGCGGCGCACATGAGCAAGGAACTCCTGCACAACCTCGGCGAGGTACTGGCCATCCTGCCCCTGCCCACGAGCGAGGCAACGGTCGTGTCGGTCGACCGAGGCGGATCGGGTTACGACGTCGTCCTCCGCCTCGTCAGCGAGTCCGACGAGGTCGAGATCCAGACCCGCTGGAAGGAACGCGACGGCCAGCCGACGCTCGTCGAGGCCAGCCACCTGAGCAAGGCTCGGCGGGCTGCCGCCGTAGGCGAGGAAGAGGCGGAGGGCGAGACCGAAGGCGTCGAGAGCTGACCGTGGAGGACCGTCTCTCGACGAAGGAGGACGCCTGGGTCCTCGGCCGATCGCCCGGAACGGTGCGGGAACGGATCAAGGGCGGCGAGATCGGGGCCGTGAGGACCGTCGACGACCGCATCCCCCGAGCCGAGGTCCTCCGTCTGGCGCGCGAGCGCATCGAGGCGGAAGCAGGCCGCAAGCTCTCCGACCGCGACCTCGAGCGCCTCATCGACGACCTGATCGCCACGAACGAGACGAGGCTGGCGGGTGCCCGCTGACCTGACGGCATCTACGCCGTTCGGCCGATCGCCAACCCGTCTACGACCCCCGTGAAGCCGATCCGGTATCCGGTCCGACCAGGATCCGGACGAGGTACTGGGCCTCGGCGTCAGTCAGCGCCCCGGTCGGTGCCATTCCCGGACACTGCCACTCAGGCCCGCGGCCGGCAAGGGTTGGTCCGGCACTTCGACGGCACGACCTGCGTTGAGCGGTCATAGTCCCCTGGTCGAGGCCAGGGCAGGCGAGCGCGGGTGATGAGCGTGGTGGACGTCAAGGGCGCAGCGAAGCCGAGCGATCCGGTGCCGGTCGGGGTGGACGCGCCGGTCCTCGCGATCATGTCGTCGATGCAGGCGATGCGGCGCCTGCGCCCGGATCCGGTGCCGGACGAGCTCCTCCGCCAGTGCATCGAGGCCGCGCTGTGGGCGGGCACCGCCAGCCACCTGCAGCGCCAGCAGTTCGTCGTCGTCACGGATCGCGACCAGATGCGGAAGCTTGCGGAGGTGTGGCGGGCGGTCGAACAGCTCTACCTGGCGACGTTCGCCAAGGCGCCCGATGGGACGACCGCCGAACAGTTCCGCCGGACCCTCGACGCGGTCGAGTACCAGGCGCAGCACTTCGCGGACACGCCGGCGGTCATCGTGGCCTGCTACGACTACGGGCCGGTGCCGAACCAGGTGCGTCGCCGGATGCTGCGCTCGCCCGGGGCCTTCCGTCGGCTCGGCGCTCGCCGCAGCCTGGCGTTCATGCGCCACCAGCTCACGTTCTCCAACCGCTCGGAGGCCGCATCCATCTATCCGGGCGTCCAGAACCTGCTCCTCACGGCGCGGTCCCTGGGGCTCGCGGCCAACATGACGACGTGGCACCTCATGGCCGAGGGCGAGATCAAGCAGATCCTCGGCATCCCCAGGGGGATCCATACCTACGCCCTGATCCCGATCGGCTGGCCCATGGGCTCGTTCGGGACGGTCCGGCGTCGCCCGGTCGATGAGGTCATCCACCCCGACCGCTGGTAAGCCTGCCGTCAGCCAGCCAGCTCCAGCAGCTTCATCGTCGTCGCCCAGTTGCGGATCGTCATCGACTTGTAGAGCGGCGATCCCATGACCTTGCTCAGGCGGCTCCTCGTGCGCTCTGCGCTCAGACGCTGCGAGTAGATCACGCCGTCGCCAGGCCACACCGTGTCGACGCCGGGGCGCGGGTCGAACGCTCGCATCGCGGTCGCCGCGTCGATCCCCATCAGGAAGATCGCATCGCTGTGGTAGGTGTCGGGCTGCTCGCCGAAGCCCGGCGGTTTCCGGTTGACGACGGCCTTGAGCTGGGCACGGGTGAGGACGAGCACGGTGACGAGCTCGCTGTGCAGGCGGAAGGCGTTCGGCAATGCCGCTTCGATCTCCTGCTTGATGGCTTCCGGTTCGCGGTCGGAGGTCAGGATCACGTTCCCGCTGGCGATGTACGTGGTGACGTCCGCATAGCCCAGCTCGCCGAGCAGGTCGCGCAGGCGCGCCATCGGCACAATGTTCTTGCCGCCGACGTTGATGCCGCGCAGGAGGACGACGTACCTGGTCACGCCGTCTAGGTTACCGGCGGACGCGATCAGTACTCGTCGTGGCGGCGGAGCCAGAGCTGCCAGTCGTCCGGGCCCTCGGCGCGGCCCTTCGGGGCGTGATCGAGGACCGGGTAGTAGCCCATCAGGAACTCCAGGCCGCGCCACGTGGTCGAGTACGTGTGGTACGGCACGCCGTCGTCGAGGACGAACGAGCTGAAGCCCGGGCTCTCGGTCATGTAGCCGGCCGCGTCGGTCCCGGCGATGCGGGCGTTGTGCTCGACGATCGGCGGGATCCCGGCGCTGCCGATCATCCCCTCGACGACCTCGCGTCCCGCCTCCTCGGCGTGCGAGAAGCCGAGGTCGACGTTGAAGGTCGTGCCATAGGTCGACACCCACGGCACCTGCCAGCCCATCCGGCGCCGGTACCTCGCGAGCTTCTCGATCGGCGCCCCGGACGCGAGCACGAACGTCACGTCGCGGGCGTGGAGGTGGGGGAGGAGTGCGTCGATCGTGTCGACGATCGACGAGTTCACGGCGTCCCCGGCCTCGTAGCTGGGCCCGAACATGAAGTGGTAGACGAGCAACTGCGAGCGACCGTCGAACAGCTCGTCGAGCGTCCGCTCGCCGCCCTCCGTGCCGAAGCGGTAGTCCTGGTCGACGCGCACCCACGGGAGGGCGCGGCGCTCGCGCGCCAGCTCGTCGCCAAGCCGCGTGTGCGCCTTCTCCCGGACGAGCAGGGCCTCGCGGGCGGCGAGCCACTCGTCGCGGGTGCCGACTCGATGTATCGAGATCGTCGTGTCCATCCCCTCAGTCCCTCCGCTGGTAGATCAGGTAGGCGGTGTCGCCGTCGATGCACCGGGCGTCGACGAGCCGCATCCGCTTCGTCGACCTCGTGCCGCCGAACAGGGGCCGGCCCGCCCCGAGCACCACCGGGAAGACCTTCAGACGGAGCTCATCGACGAGATCGTGCTCGAGCAGGGTCTGCGCGATCTGGGAGCTGCCGGTCAGGACGATGTCCCTGCTCGACGCGCCGCTTGAGGTCCGAGACGGCGTCGAGCAGCGTGCCGCTCAAGATCACCGTGTTGTTCCAGGCGGGCCGCTCGAGCGTCGACGAGACCACGTACTTCGGGATGGCGTTCAGCCGGTCCGCCAGCGGTCCCGTCCTCGACGGCCAGCGACCCGCGAACCATTCGTAGGTGCGGCGGCCCATCAGGAAGGCATCGGCGCGCTGGGCGTCATCGAGCGCAAGCTGGAGGAGATCCGGCCGATCCTTGATCGCCCCGACCCATCCGCCGCGCTCGAAGCCCTCGTCGCCCGCCGGATCCTCGAAGACGCCGTCGATGGAGAGGTTGTCGCTGACGATGATCCTGCCCACCGGGCGCCGCCTCCGTTTCCTGCTAGCCTGTCCGTTGTCGGACACGGTGTCCGGGAACAGCTGGGCAGGTCAACCGACAAGGTGGCGCCGGCTGTTCGATGCCGAACGATCCGCCGGGAGTTGTGCGGGAACGGGTGACAGGCGATGTCGATCGGGCGCGATCAGGGTGGGGGAGGGAGGCCGGATCGACGCGTCGCGCGGTCGAGGCGGGCGCTCAAGGAGGCGCTGACCGACCTGATCCTCGAGCGGGGGTACGAGTCGGTGACGGTCCAGGACGTCATCGACCGCGCGGACGTGGGGCGCTCGACCTTCTACGCGCACTTCCTGGACAAGGACGACCTCCTGATGGCGATCCTCGCCGACCTGGAGATGCCGGCGCCCGACGCCACCAGCTGGACGCCCGACGACCCGGCCTTCGGCTGGACGCTGCAGCTGTTCCGGCACTTCGGCTCGGGCAGGCGGCTGTTCAAGGCGGTCGCCAGCAGCCAGACCGGCGCGCTCGCGCGCCGCGAGACGACCCGCCGGCTCGAGAACCTCGCCCGGGCCGAGCTGTCACGCCTTCAGGCCGCGAGGAAGCTGGATGCGTTCCGGCTCGAGACCGTCGTGCGCTTCCTGGTGGGGACGTTCATCGGGTTCATGGACTGGTGGATGCGCGAGGAGAACGAGCACCTGCCGGCCGAGGTGGTCGATCACGCGTTCCGATCGCTTGTCCTGCCCGGCGTCGCGAATGTCCTCGAGCTGGACCTCGAGCTCCCGAAGGCGCTCTAGTAGAGACGCGGGCATCGCGGCTCAAGGAGTGCAATCGACTCGGAGGCTATCCGCGGCAGATTGCGGCCAGGGACACCGACCGACGCCGAAGTCGTCTACGTGGCGCGCCGCCGTCCTGGCATGACCCCACGACTGTTCGGGGTTTTCAGCACCCGTGGCGATGCCAGGCGAAGGATAGCCAACGTCGGCAATCGCGGAGACTCCGGCCTGACTGCCAAACGCGAAGATGTCAGGATGCGTCCTGTACTGTATGAGACCACCGGTCGGCATGAGCATCGCGGACCCCGCGCTGCCGAGCGAGATGCGCGAGCTGCGCCTGATCGCCGCTGCCCAGGCCGGTGACCAAGCCGCGTTCGATACCCTGCTTACCAGCCGGCTCGACCGGACGTACCGGACCGCCCGGGCGATCCTGGGCAACGAGCCCGACGCCCGCGACACGGTCCAGGACACCTGGCTGTCGGTCTGGCGGCGGCTGCCCGACCTGCGCGACCCGGGTGCCTTCGACGGATGGGTCGACCGGATCGTCGTCAACGCCTGCCGGTCCCGACTGCGGACCGGGCCAGGGTCCGCGAGATCCCGATGGCCGACGGCTTCGAGCAGCAGGACCGCTCGCTCGGATCGCGACCTGAGGACGTCGCCGAGCGCGAGGCGGTGGAGCGGGCGTTCGAGCGACTGACCGCGGACCAGCGGGCGATCCTCGTCCTGCATCACCTGCACCACCAGCCGGTAATCGCGATCGCGGCTGCTCTGGGCATCCCCGAAGGCACCGTCAAATGGCGGCTGCACGCCGCGCGGACCGCGTTGAGCGCGGCCATGGAGGCCGACCGATGACCGACCCGTTCGTCCGCGACGACCTGCTCGAGGCGGTCCTGCGGTCGCGGGCCGGCGAGGCGGCCCCGCCCGAGCTGCGGACGTCGATCCTCGCCGCCGTCGCCGCCGATGGCCCGCGCGTGGTGACCCGGCGCGGGCGCGCATCCGGTCATCCCTGGCGGCTGCTCGCCGTGGCAGCTGTCCTGCTCGGCACGGTCGGCACGGCGTGGTATGTGGGCGCGTCGCGCCAGACGGCAGTGACGCCCACGCCCGGGCCGTCGCTGCTGGCCGTCGTGCCGATCGCGACGGCATCGCCGCCGAGCGCGCCGCCGATCGCGACGGCATCGCCGCCGAGCGCGCCGCCGACGGGCCTCGTGGCCTACCCGGTCGTCGACTGCTCTACCCGTTGGGTTACGGAATGCGTGACCACCCCCTGGCTTTCGAGTGCCGACGGACGCGACGCACACGTCATCCAGGGCATGAGCGTCGTCGGATGGTCGGCCGATGGCTCGAAACTCCTGCTCGAGAAGATCAGCGACGTCGGCGGCGCAGTCAGCCTGCTCGCCGCCGACCCGACCGGCGCGGTGATCGCTACGATCGAGGTCCCGTGCACGTCTCCGACGATCGACGAGAAGTACGGCGGCCACTTGTGCCCGGATCAGGGCGAGTTCGCGCTGTCGCCCGACGGCACCCGTGCGGCCTTCACGCGCACCGACCCCAATGTCAACGACTCCTCGGTGGTCTCGGTCCTGGATCTGGCGACCGGCCAGGCCACGATACTCACGGCGACTCGCACCACCAACCCTCCTGCGATCGAGGTCTGCAACACGAGCACCAAGACCCGCACGTGCCAGGGATTCGACGGCAGCCCACGCTGGTCACCAAACGGGCGGAGCATCGCCTTCGAGCGTCAGCTGATGGCGCCCGAGCCAGGCGCCTCCTGGGACAGCGCCGCCCTCTTCGTGGTTGACGCCGACGGCAGCAACCTCCGCCGGCTGACACCGAGGAACGTCCACGCTATTGACCCTACGTGGTCCCCGGACGGTACCCGTCTCGCCTTTGCCGGAACCGACATGGTTGTCAACGCCGACGGGACCAGCGTGCTTGACATCAAGAGCGACATCTACAGGATCAGCCTCGACGGCAGCGGGCTGGCTCGGCTCACCCACGACGGAGTCTCGAGCCTTCCGAACTGGACGTCGGCGGGGAGGCTGGCCTTCATCCGCCGCGCAGCCCCGACCGGCAGCGAGCACTGGATCATGGATGCCGACGGCCGCAACCAGAGCCGCCTCGGAGCCTCCCTGGCCGATCTCACCGCGGCCGGCTGCACCACGTGCGTCTACGTGGCGCACGAGCCCGTTAGCGGTCAGCTTCCTCGTGCCTTCTGGCAGCCGGTCCCGTGAGCGTCATTTCCGTCGAAGCCGCCGGTCCGGACGCCGGGCAGACCGGTCAGCTGGGCCCTCGAAGGTAGGCGAGGACGCGGAGCACTCGACGGTGGGTCCAGAGCGTGAAAGAAGACATAACTCACCTTATCGGAAGTCCACTTCAGCCCGGGGACATTCCGATTTGCGCTACTCGGGTGCGATCAGCTCGAGCGTCGGGAAGTAGGTGCGATAGCGCCTCGCGTCCCGCGTGAGCAGCCGATAGCCGGCGACAGCGGCATGAGCGCCGATGTAGAAGTCCGGCAACGGCGTTCGCCGTGTCCCGCCACGGCGGCGGTAGTCGACGAAGCATTTGCCCGCCAGGAAGGCCGCCGGGTACGGGATATCCTCCCGGCGGATCCACGCGGCCGGGAGGTCCTGGTCGAGCGCTTCGACGGCGGCGAAGCCGATCGAGACTTCGCCGTAGATGATCGGGTTGATGACGATCACGGCCTCATCGGCCGCCCGGCGGAGGGCATCCGCCGACCACGCCGTCCATGCCCCGGGTCCGGACAGCACGTCGATGAGCACGTTGCTGTCCACGAGGATCGGCGTCACTCCTCGCCCCGCGTGAGGGCCATGATCTCGTCGGTGGTCATCGTGAACGTGTCCCGGTGTCGCTGGAGGTGCTTTACCAGGATGTCACCGCGCGTCGGCCGTCGCGCTTCCGCCGCCTTGACGAGCATGACCAGGTCGCCGTCCACGATGAACTCGACCTCGGTGTTGGGCAGGAACCCAGCCTGCTCCCGGATCGCCTGCGGGATCGTCACCTGGCCCTTCGACGTGATGCGCACAGCCCCTCCTCTCAGTCTTACCGCCAACGGTAATACCGGCGCCATGAGCGGTCAAGTCCACTCGCGCCCGGCCAGCTCGCCGGGGCGCGATGGTCCGGGGTGGCCTTGACCGGGGCCAAAGCCCGCGATGCGCCACGGCGATGCGAGCACGCGGACCAGTGCGGCGGCCCCCAGGAGGGTCGGTCCCCCACCCGCAACGCGCATCAACCGCGCATGCCCCCCGTGCCCACGGAGAGGCGAACGTCGTGTCCGGCAGCAAGAAACGTTCAGGCTCGTGTTGCGCCGGTCTCGGGGCGCAGTCGGCGCGGAGGCCCGGCGGCAGACAACGAAACGCCCGAAGGAACTTTCTCCCTGGCGCCGGTTCCGCTGGTGCAAGCACCTGCGGCTCCGTTCGTCCCCGCCTGTGCAAGCACCTGCGGGTTCGTCGCCAGTTCGTCCGCCCCTTCGGGCAAGACGAAAGGTACCTGCCGAAGCCCCAGCGCCACAACGAGGTTGTCCACGAGTTGAGGACTGTTTCGCGAGATTGCCGAAACTTGTCCACACCCCGTCCACGACGGGGCTCCCCTACCCGTCCGGAGCAAGCTCCAGCGGCCATTCGTGCGCGTCATCGAGGCCCGTCGGCACGCCGTCGCCGTCGAGCTCCAGCAGCACGGACGGGCCGCCGCCGGCCGCCACCATGTGCCATCGTCGTCCACCGGTCCGGGCCACGCGCCAGGTCGCCGGCCGGATCCCCAGCCCGTCGCCGACCTCCACGGCCTGGATCGAGACCCCCTCCCCCACCCCGATCCATGCAGCGAACCGTACGGCGGCCACGGCGGCCGTGACCGGCGACGCGCCTGCCAGGAGCACGTGGCCCGGGGCCCATGGCAGGGCCACATGCTCGATCCCGGTCGCCCGGACGACGTTTCCATGGAGCATCGAACCGTCCGGTTCCGGGTGCAGCGTCAGCAGGCCGGCGGGTGCCGCGACCTCGAGCTTCGAGACCGTGCCGTCCGGGGCCACCTCGACCAGGAGGGCATGCAGCAGCCGATCGCCCGCGGTCGTGATCTCGCGCCAGCGGCGGCCGCGCCGGCCATCGGCCACCGTCCAGGTCACCCGACGGCCACCCGGCAGGGCCCCTGTGCCCGCCCGGCGCACGTACGCCGGCGACGCGAGCCCGTGCACCACCGCCCCGACGGGATCCGCGCTCACGGCTCGGTGCTGCCGTCCTCGAGCGCGGCCGCCCAGCGTTCCGCGACCGCGCGCAGCTCACCGGCCATCGCGGGCGCCATGCGGCCCCGGACGCGCACGTCGCGCTCGCCGTACTCGAGCTCCACGGTCCCGCGCTCGCGCACGCGCGCCAGCAGCTCGCCCGCCGCGTACGGGACGGCGACGTCCACGTCCTCCCAGAGCGACGCGAGCAGCGCGGCGATCTCCGCACGCAGGGTGTCGAGACCGAACCCCGTGACGGCCGACACGAGCACCGATCCTGCGACCGCCGGTGCCGGCCGGTCCCCGTCCGTGCCCGGGAAGAGCAGGTCGGCCTTGTTGAACGAGGTCAGCCGTGGCTTGTCGCCGGCGCCGAGCTCCTCGAGCACGGTCTGGACCGTGGCGCGGTGCTCCGGGGCATGGGCGTCCGACGCGTCCACAACCTCGATCAGCACGTCGGCGCGGGTGACCTCCTCCAGGGTGGCCCGAAAGGCATCGACCAGCTGGTGCGGGAGCTTGTGGATGAAGCCCACCGTGTCGGTGACGATCGCCGTCTGGCCGTCGCCCAGCCGCACCTGTCGCGAGGTCGGGTCGAGCGTCGCGAAGAGCTTGTCCTCGGCCTTCGCCACCTCGCTGCCGACGAGCGAGTTGAGCAGCGTGGACTTGCCGGCATTCGTGTAGCCGACGATCGCCACGGTCGGGTACAGGCGCCGATCGCGGCCGCGCGCCGTCGTCTGGCGCTGCTGGCGGACGCTCTCGACCCGCTCCTTCATCTTCTTGATCCGCTCCCGGATCAGCCGGCGGTCCGTCTCGAGCTGGGACTCGCCCGGGCCCCGGGTGCCGATCCCGCCGCCGGTGCGCGAAAGATGCGTCCACAGCCGCGTCAGGCGCGGCAGCTGGTACTCGAGCTGCGCGAGCTCCACCTGGAGACGGCCCTCGTGGGTCTGGGCGTGGAGGGCGAAGATGTCCAGGATCAGGCGGCTGCGGTCGATGACCTTGACGTTCAGCAGGCTCTCGAGGCTCTTCTGCTGGCCGGGGCTGAGCTCATCGTCGGCGACCAGGAGGTCGAACCCGGTCTCGGACTTGGCCTGGAGCAGCTCCTCGGCCTTGCCCTTGCCCAGGTACCAGTTCGGGTCCGCGTGGCGCCGGTTCTGCCACTCGGCGCCCACGACGTCGGCGCCCGCCGTGACCGCGAGGGCCGCGAGCTCGACGAGGCTGTCCTCCGCCCCCCAGCCGGGGTCGTCGCCGGTGTCGACGGCGACGAGGAAGGCCTTCTCGACCGGCGGCGCGAGATCGATGAGGTCAGTGCGGGGGCTCATGGCCCGGCCAGCATACCGGCTGGGGGGCCGCCAGCCCCGATGGCCGGCACCTGGCCTGTCGCGGCCGACCGGGACCGGCCGCACCGGCCCCGCGGCGGGCTGCAGGAGAAGGCCGGCGCCTGGCCTGGGCGGCCGACGGGGACCAGCCCGCCGCTACCCACCGCCGCGAGATGCCCGACTCAGGCGGATACGGCCGCCTTCTCGACGACCGGCGTCGCCGGCGTGGACTGGGCCGGCTGGGCGTCCACGGCCGCCCCGCACTCCTCGGCGAGCGCGGGGATGTCGTGCGACCAGGAATGGCCGGTGACCCGGAGGCGCCGGCGCCACACGGTCGGCCTGGACCTGCCGAGCGCCGTGGCGAGGATCGACCGCTCGCGCTCGCGCAGCTCGGCCAGGCCCATCCCGCCGAAGCGGAAGAGCGGCGAGATGGCCGAGAACGGCGGGAAGGTGTAGGCGTCCTCGGTGTTCTCGAGCAGCTGCGCGACCGTGGCCTCGATCGACGGCTCCTCGAGCAGGGGGTCGCCGCGCTCCATCAGCACCACGCCGTCGATCGGGGCCTCCTCGACCATGTCGCAGTCGAGCAGGGACTGGATGTGGTACTTGGGCGGCGGGACCCAGATCTGGACCCAGGAGTTGGTCGTCACGATCGGGATGTTCATGCGCCCGAGCGCGTGCCCGGCGGTCCGGCCCGACTTCGAGTGGACGCGACTGCGGATGGCCAGCATGAAGCGGTCGACCATCGGGAGGCCGTCCTCGTTCACGGCGGACATCGTGTGCGAGCTCAGCGTCATCGGCTTCGCGTAGCTGAGCAGCATCCCGTCGGGACGGACGATCGCCATGTCGTCGGCGATGAAGCCCCACCGCCGCTGGGACAGCAGGCGCAGGACCGTGCTGGTCTTCCCCGTGTCGGTCTGGGCCGACATGATCAGCGCCCCCCGGTCCCCGTCCACCGCCGCGCTGTGGAGCAGCACGTACCCGCGCGACGCGAGGAGGAACCGGAGGACGGGCTCCACCATGTTCGTGTAGAGCACGTGGTGCGACCAGTGGAGAAGCCAGTTCGCCTCGATCCGGACGGGCTCGTCGAGGACGATGTCGAACGCCGCGCCCAGGACGCCCAGGTGCTCGCGGTAGACGATCCGGTTGCCCTCGACCAACGCCCGCGTTCGCAGGCGTGGCCCGCCGCCGACCGAGCGTCGATCGACGACGATGTCGGCCTCGACGGGCGTCCCCACGTTGAACGCGTCGAGCTCCGGCAGGTTGGTGCGCGAGCGGATCTTCACCAGCGAGTGGATGTCGTAGTGGTACCAGCCGTCCACGGCAAGCTGGTCGGTGTGGTCGCGACCCGCCCAGATCCAGGAGTCGGCGACCAGGTAGCGGATGGCGAACGTGATGCCGATCGCGACCAGGTTGGACACCAGGTAGTGGATGCCGAGTCCGTTGGTGAGGACCAGCAGGACCGGGATGCGGATCAGCAGCGTGGCGAAGTTGACGGCGCTGAACACGAGGTAGCGCACGACGAGGTTGTGGCGCGATTCGCGGTGGCGGAAGACGAACAGCTCGGTCAGGACGAAGTTGTTGAAGGTCGAGACCAGCGAGGCGAGGACTGCGGCGACGGCGAGGTCGACGGTTGTGAACTCCGTCAGCACCCACAGGGCGAGGCTGTTGACACCGATGCCGATGATCCCGACGAGGGCGAACTTCGAGGGCCGGGCGAGCACCGTCAGCATGCGCAGCACGCGCGTCTGGCGATGGATGCGGTGGCGTGCTCCGCCGGCCTGTTCCTCTGTCTGCAACCTCTTCCCTCGTCCCGACCTCGCGCGCCGCCCAGGTCGGCGACCAGGACGATCCTACCCGGTGACGACGGTTAACGCGTGGCCAACACGGCCGTGCCTACGGCGCGGCAAGCGCCTTCAGGCGGGCAAGGTCGGCGTCGGCCGCGCTCGACGGCGGGATCCACGACGACCCGTGGGAGCAGGGCGGCGGCGGCGGCCCGCGAGGTGGCGGGATCCTCCGCCAGCCGGTTGACGAGGCGCCGGAGCGCCTCGGGTGAGACGTACAGGTGGGAGCGGTCGAGGGCGAGGTGGTCGAGGTCGAGCTTGTAGATGCTGACGTGCCGGCGGTTGCCCACCGGACCCGAAGTCCCAGCCGGCGACCTCGTCGAACCCGTGCTCGGGGGTGAGCTGCGCCTGGATCGGTGGGTGCCGAGGTGCTGACCCCCGTCGCGTAGACCCAGTAGCCGATCTTCGCGCGGCGCGCCTCGGTCCTCGACCCACGCCGCACGGTAGGCCTGGTACTCGTTGACGTTGCGGGGCGCGGTGTCCGCGGCGACCCAGTCGTCGGCCGGCACTTCCCCGGCGCGCTTGAAGCCGAGCGGCATCGCCGGGTCGACGGTGGCGATGCGGTGCCGCAGCTGGTAGGTCGGGTAGTCGCCGACGAGCGAATACGCCATCTCGTAGCCCAGGAACGAGCCGAAGGCGACCGGGGTGCCCTTCGGGACGTTCGCCTGCAGCCAGTCCACCGCCGTCCTCACGGCCGCCGCGGAGTTGCCGGCACTCCCGGCGCGGGTCACCCACGCCCGCGCACCGATGGCACCCGTCCCGATGCACACGGCGACACCCACGACCGCCACCAGGCCCCACCGGGCGATGCCGGGCCTGGCACCGGACCGGGTGAGGCGGGCGACGAGCCGGTCGATCGCCCACACCCAGGCGCCCGCGGCCATGACGACGGCCGTCGAAACCTGGGCGATGTAGTTGCGTGGCGGCTCGCCGACCGCGATGACCATGAGGACCAGGGGCGCCCCGCAGATCGTCGCGACCAGCGCGTTGACCATCCCTGGTCGCTCTCGCATGCCGCGCGACCGGGCGAGCATGACCAGCGCGAGCACGAAGCCGATGGCGATGAAGACCGTCACGGGCGCCAGGTCGAGCACCCACGTGCGGACGTACAGGCCGATCTGCGTCGGCTGGATGAGCGACGAGCCCTTGAGGCGGGAGATCCGCGAGAAGAAGTACAGGAATGCGCTGCTCCACAGGATCGTCAGGCCCCAGCCCAGGATCGAGCGGCCGTGGGTGCGCACCCGCGCAGGCAGGCGCGCGCCGGCGCGGGCGAGCCTCGCCTCGAGGCCGGGCCGATCTGCGAGCCGGGCGGCGACGAGGCCGCCGACGATGACCAGCACCACCGCCACGAGGACCAGGACGAGCGTCCATGCCGGCGACTCGACCCGGTACACGCGACCGGTCTGAGCGGCGTAATAGAGGAACCAGGGGGCGAGCCCGAGAGCGGCGAACAACGTCGTCCAGGCCGCCTGGCGGAGGATGCTCCGCCAGGGGACGTCCAGCAGGACGGCGCACAGGAACGGTACGGGTGCGAGCGGGATCGCGACCTCCTTCACCAGCACAGCGAGCGCGAACACGACCCCGGCGGCGATCGCCCATCGCCGCCTGCCTGTGCGCACGGCTCGCCAGCCGACCTCGAGGTAGAGCAGCGCGAGGGCGGCCGCGGGGACGTCGAGCCGCGCGGTGCGGGTCAGGTCCATGAGGTAGCCGAAGGCCAGGATGGCGAACACCGCGACGACGCCGACGGCCGGCCGGACGCGCCAGCCCATGATGGCCGTGATCGCCACGACGGTGGTCCCTGCGGCCGCGTTCAGCACGTGACCCCACGACGCGGCGTCGATGCCGAACAGAGCCTGCGGCGCGTACACCACGGTCATCCAGACCGGCGAGTGGAGGATGAAGATGTACCCGAAGGCGGTCTCCGGGCCGTTCCCGGCCCAGATGTTGGCCCCGATGCCGAAGTACTTCGCCTCGTCGAAGCCGACCGCGAACGCCGGCAGGATCGCGAGGAGGCGCCACGAACAGCAGGATCGCGGCGCCGATGGCGACGGCGGCCGTGCGACGGGACCGGAGGCGGTCGCTCATCCGCGGCCGGATCGCCGGCGCCGGGATGGGGGCGTCGCGGCGTGGGGCCTGCGCGACCCTCACGACGCGCGGATGGTGATCGGGTCGCATGCCGCGAGGATATCGCAGGCGGGGGCCATCGCCGCCTCAGGCCATCGCCGTCCTCAGGGCCATCGCCGTCACAGGCACCGGGGCGGACCAGGACTCAGTGGGCGACCGCCGCCCGGCCCGCCTCGAGCACGACCGAGCGGTCGCAGCGTGCGGCGACGGCCTCGCGATGCGTGACCACCAGCGTCGTGCGACCGGCCATGAACGGCGCGAGCGAGGCCATCACCGCGTCCTCGGTCAGGGCGTCGAGGTTCGCCGTCGCCTCGTCGAGCACGAGGATCGGCGCATCGCGGATCACGGCCCGTGCGATCGCCAGCCGTTGCCGCTCGCCGCCGGACAGCAGCAGCCCATCCTCGCCAACCCGGGTGTCGTAGCCCGCGGGGAGGGCGGCGATCGTGTCGTGGACCCGGGCGATCCGGCAGGCGGCGATCATCCGCTCGTCGTCGAGGTCCGGGTCCGCGACCGCGAGGTTGTCGCGGATCGTCGTGTTGAACAGGTGCACGTCCTGGGCCACGACGCCGAGCATCGCCCGGACGTCCTCGACCGCGTAGGCGTGCAGGTCGCGGCCGCCGATCCGGATCTCGCCCTCGTGGTAGTCCCAGAACCGCAGGAGCAGGCTCACCAGCGTCGACTTGCCGGCGCCGCTGGGTCCAACGAGCGCGAGGCTCGTGCCGGCCGGGATCGAGAGGTCGAGGCCGTCGAGGACCAACGGCCGCTCGGGCCCGTACCCGAAGGACAGGCCCCGCACCTCGATGGCGGAGTCGACCGGGGGGGTCGCCGGGTGGGGCGGGTCGGTGACCTCCGGGTCGGCGTCGATCAGCTCGAACAGCCGGCGCGCGGCGGCGAGGCTGGTGGCGCGCAGCCCGAACGCGTGGGCGACCGGCGGGATGGCCTCGAAGCTCGCGATCGCGGCGAGCGGCAGGACCGCGAGGAAGACCCCGTCGAGGTGCCCGGCCACGACGAGCTCGATGCCCACGACGAGCACGGCGAGGCCCGCGAGCCCCGCGAGGCCGGCCCCGACGGCGGAGCTCCCGGCGCGGACGAGCGCGAGCCGCCGCTGCCGCCGGTCGACCGCCCGGCCGAGCGCGAGTACGCGCGCCCGGTGCACCTCGGCGCGGTCGAGGGCGATCAGGTCGGCGAGGCCCTGGACCTCGTCGACGAGCAGGGCGGTGAGCTCGGCCCGCTCGGGCGCCAGCGCCGCGGCCGGGGCGCGCGACAGGCGGTGCGTGGCGTATGGCAGCACCGCTCCCGCCACCAGCAGGCATGCGACCAGCACCGCCCCGAGCCGCGCATCGAAGGCGCCGAGCAGGATGCCCGAGAACGCGATGACGCCGGCCGCGACGAGCGGCGGCACGACAACCCGGACGTAGAAGTCCTCGAGCGTGTCGATGTCGGCGACGATCCGCGCCAGCAGGTCGCCGCTGCGGCGTCCGGCGAGGCGCGCGGGGGCGAGGGGCTCCACGGACCGGAAGAACCAGACCCGCAGGTCGGTGAGGATCTCGAACGTGGCCCGGTGGGTCACCGTGCGCTCGAGGTAGCGGAACGCCGCGCGGGCGATCGCGAGGACGCGCACCGCCGTGATCGCGAGCGCGACCTCGGCGACGTTGGTGACGAGCGCCGCGCGCGAGATGAGGTACGCGGACGTCGCCATGAGCGCGACGTTGGCGGCAATGGCGAGGAAGCCCAGCAGGGCCCCCAGCGCGATCCACCGCCGGTGCGGGGCGATCAGCGCCAGGAGGCGGCGGGACGTCCCCGCGACCGGGCCCCGCCCGCTCACGCGCCGTCCTCGTTCACGCGCCGCCCGTTCATACGCGTCCTCGCTCACGCGCCGTCCCCGCTCCCGCGGCCGGCGTCCAGGAGCCGCCGGTACGGCCCGTCCACCGCGGCGAGCGCATCGGGCATGCCCTCCTCGACGACGCGCCCGTGCGCGAGCACGACCACGCGGTCGGCCACCGAGGCGAGGCGCATCCGGTGCGACACGATCAGCACGGCGCGGCCGCGTGAGAGGCGTTGGATGGCGTCGCGGATCCGCGCCTCGCTCGCCGGGTCCAGCTGCGAGGTGACCTCGTCGAGGATGACGAGCCGCGCGTCGGCGAGGAACGCCCGCGCCAGGGCGACGCGCTGCCGCTGGCCGCCGCTCAGGCGCTCGCCGCGCTCCCCGATCGCCGTGTCGAGCCCGAGGGGCCAGGTCCGGACGAACTCGTCGACGCCCGCCTCCGAAGCCGCCCGGGCGACGGCGTCGGGGGACGCGCCGGGGACGGCGAGGCGGATGTTGTCGCCGATCGTGCCGTCGAACATGTGCGGTCGCTGCGAGACCCAGGCGAGCCGGGCCCGCCAGGCGCCGGGCTCGATCGACGCCAGCGCGCGGTCGCCGACGAGGATCGCGCCCGCGTCGGGCTCGACGAACCGCAGCAGCAGGCTCGCGACCGTCGTCTTGCCGGCTCCGGTCTCCCCCACCAGCGCGATGGTCTCGCCGGCCCGGATCGTCAGGTCGAGGGCCCGCACCGCCGGGACCACGCGGTCCGGGTAGGTGAACGTGACGCCCTCGAACCGGATCTCCTCGTCCGCGCCCGGCACCGGAGCGGTCGCGGCGTCGGCCCGGGTCGCGGCGTCGTCGCGGTCGTGCGCCGCCGCCCGCGCCGGGGCGACGACCTGGCCACCCTCGGGCCGCCCGCTGTCGAGGATCGCGAACGCCCGTTCCGCGGCGGTCCGGCCGGCCCCGCCCGCGTGGTAACGCGTCGCGAGCTGGCGCAGCGGCAGGAAGAACTCGGGGACGATGATCAGCACCGCGAGGGCCCGTTCGAACGGGAGCGAACCACCCATCAGGCGCAGGCTCACCTCCACCGCGACCAGCGCGACGGCGATCGCGCCGCCCCACTCGAGCACGAGCGATGCCTGGAAGGCCGTCCGCAGCACCTCCATCGTCGTGTCGCCGTACTGCCGGCTCATCGATCGGATGGTGTCGACCTGCTCGGCGCTGCGCCCGAAGGCCTTGAGCGTCGCCGTCCCCTGCAGGATGTCGAGGAAGAACGCGCTGAGCCAGCGCAGCTCGCGGAACCGGCGCGCGGTCGCGGCAGCCGTCCTTTGCCCGATCATCGCCAGCAGCAGCACGAGCACCGGCCCCGTGAGGACGAGGACGAGCACGGTCGGCGGGTCGAGCACGAGGATCACGCCCAGGACGAGGACGGGGACCGCGCCGGCGAGCCAGCGCGCCGGCTGGTACGAGGTCAGGTAGGCGTCGAGCGCGTCCATCCCGCCGGTCATGACCGTGACGAGCTCGCCCGTCCGCTCCCGGTCGGCGTACGCCGGGCCCAGGGCGATCAGCCGCCCGGTGAGGTCGGCGCGCAGGCGGGCCTTCAGACGGTCGGCGGCGTCCTGCGCGAGCGCGTCGCTCCCCCACAGCAGCGGGACGCGCACGACGGCGAGGCACGCCGCACCGGCCAGCGGCGCCGCCACCTGCGCGAGACCGCCGCCGCCGACGAAGACCCCCGCAACGGCGACGCTGACCAGCCAGGCCTGGGCGATGACGGCACCGGCGCCGACCACGCCCGCGGCGACGGCGAGGGCCAGCAGCGAGCGGACGCGAGGGTCGGTCGCCAGCAGCCGCGAGTCGATCGAGCGGCTAGTAGCCGTGTTGCTCGACCCGGGTCTTGCCGCGGAAGAAGTAGTAGACGCCGGTCGTGTACAGGAGCACGAACGGCATGCCGATGAGCGCGATGACGAGGCAGACCTGGAGCGTGTTGTCGGCCGAGGCCGCGTTGTAGATCGTCAGGTCGTACGCGGGGTTCGTCGTCGAGATGATCAGGTTGGGGTAGATGCCGATGGCGCCCGAGACGAGCAGCAGGGCGATCGTCGCCGCCGAGGCCACGAAGGCGATGAACTCCCGGCCCGCGCGCACCGACCGCCATGCGACGAGGAGCGCGCCGAGGGCCGCGGCCGGGAAGATCACGGGCCAGATATCGTCGACGTAGCGCTGGGTGATGTCCTGTCGCGAGAGCACCATCGCGATCACCACGAGCGTGTTCAGGACGAAGAACGTCACCATCAGCCGGGGCACCGCCCGCCTCACGCGCGCCTGCAGGTCGCCCTCGGTCTTCATCACCAGGTACAGGCTCCCGTGCATGGCGAACATCGCAACGGTCGTCGCCCCGACGAGGAGCGCGAATGGCGAGAGCAGGTCGATGAACCCGACCGACATGTTGCCGTCCTGGTCCAGCGGCACCCCGCTCACGATGTCGCCGAACGCGACGCCGAGCAGGAACGCCAGGCCGATGGACGCTGCGGCGAACGTGCCGTCCCACAGCGAGCGCCACCTGGGCGACGGCTCCTTGCTCCTGAACTCCATCGCGACGGTGCGCAGGATCATCACGAACAGCACGAGCATGAAGGGGATGTAGAACCCGGAGAACAGCGACGCGTAGGCGAGCGGGAAGACGGCGAACAGGACGCCGCCCGCGAGGACCAGCCAGACCTCGTTCCCGTCCCAGATCGGCCCGATGCTGTTGAGGAAGGTCCGGCGCTCCGCATCCGTCCGGGCGAGTGGCACGAGCAGGCTCCCGACCCCCATGTCGAACCCGTCGAGGATGAGGTAGCCCGCGACGATCACCACGAACAGGACGAACCAGATCTGGGCGAGCATCACTCCCCCCCGCTCGAACCAGCTCGATCACGCCGCCGGAACACGTCCCGGAAGGTGTCGGGCAGGGTACCGACGTCCACGGTCTCGGCCTCCTCCAGGGGTTCGGGCCCCGCCTGGATCTTCCGATTGAGGAGATACAGGAACAGGGCCAGGAGGATCGCGTACAGCGCGATGAACGTGCCGAGCGAGAACACGACGTCGATCGTGCCCAGCTTGGGCGACACGCCGTCCGCGGTGGCGAGCACGTTGTAGACCACCCACGGCTGGCGACCCACCTCCGCGGTCCACCACCCGGCGATGATGGCCGACTCCACGAAGAACACCGTCACGACGAGGATCCAGAGCATCCAGCGCGCGGTGTACAGCCGGCGTTTGCGCAGGTACAGGAGCCCCGCCAGCAGCCCGATCGGGACGAACAGGGACCCGAGGTCGAACATGTAGTGATAGACCTGGAACAGCAGGTTGATCGGCGGGGTCGGCGCGGGGGCGAACGAGTCGATGCCCTGGACGACGGCCTGCGGGTTGAGGTACGCCAGGACGCTCAACAGGCACGGGATGGAGATCCCGGTCGTGGTCTGCGTCGCCTCGTCGACCCAGCCCACGAGGTAGAGCGGCGCGCATGACGTGCTCTGCCAGAGCCCTTCCGCCGATGCGAGCTTGAGTGGCTGGTAGTTGGTCACCTCGAGCGCCTGCTGCGGGCCGAAGGCGAAGAGCGTGGCGCACGAGAACACGATGAACCCGGCCAGCGCGATCTTCATGTTCTTCATCGCGAGGTCGACGTGGCGCTTCTTGAGGAGGTACCAGGCGCTCACGCTCATCATCAGGGCGGCCCCGGCCGTCCACGACGCGAAGAAGACGTGGAGCAGCCGCGATGGGAACGAGGGCGTGAACACGACCTGCCAGAAGTCGGTCATGACCGCCCGCGTCGGGGCCGGATCCGTGGCGATCGTGAACCCCTGCGGGGTCTGCATCCACGAGTTGGCCATGATGATCCAGAGCGCGCTGAAGTGGGCACCGAGCACGACCATGAACGTCGCGAAGAACCACAGCCGCGGTCCGAGGCGGTTCCCGCCGAACAGCATCAGCCCGAGGAACCCGCCCTCGAGGAAGAACGCGAACACGCCCTCCGCCGCCAGCAGGCTCCCGAAGACGTTGCCGACGAAGCGGGAGTAGTCGGCCCAGTTCATGCCGAACTCGAACTCCTGGACGACACCCGTGGCGACGCCCAGCGCGAAGATCAGGCCGTAGACCTTGGTCCAGAAGAACGCGAGCTGCCGCCACTTCGGGTCCCGCGTCCGCAGGTAGGCGCCGCTCACCACCAGGAGCATCAGCCCGAGGCCCATCGAGAGCGGCGGGAAGATGAAGTGGAAGCTCGCGGTCAGCGCGAACTGGACCCGCGACAGGAGCTCAGGATCCACCTTCGGTGTCAGGCCTCCTGCTCAGCCAGCGCATCCTGGCCGTCTGTCCCGCGAGGCGAGCGCATCGAGCACCCCTCCCCGGCACAGGAGGTGGGCGACCAGCCCGGTCCAGCCCGTCTGGTGGGAGGCGCCGATGCCCGGCCCCGGTGTCCCCGTGGAAGTACTCGTGGAACAGCAGCAGGTCGCGCCAGTCCGGGTCGGTCTGGAGCTTCTCGATCGACCCGTAGACGGGACGACGGCCCTCGCGTCGGGCAGCCAGATCGAGACCAGGCGCCGCGCGAGGTCGGCGGCGACGTCATTCAGGCGCATCCGGGTGCCCGAGCCGGTCGGGTACTCGACCGTGAACTCGGCTCCCAGCCAGGCGTCCCAGTTGTGGAGGGACATGATCGCGAGGTAGTTGAGCGGGAACCAGACGGGCCCCCGCCAGTTGGAGTTGCCGCCGAACAGCCCCGAGGTCGACTCGCCCGGCTCGTAGTCGACCTGGGCGGTGAGCCCGCCGAGATCGAGCCGGAACGGGCGCTCGCGGTGACGCTGCGACAGGGCACGCAGGCCGTGGGGCGACAGGAACGCGTCCTCGGCCAGCATCTCGCCGAGCAGCTTCTCGAGCCGCGCCGGCGGGACGACGCTCAGGTGGAACGTCTCCTGCCCGTGCTCGCTTCGTCATGAACCCGCCCGCGCGCAGCGTCGCATCGGACACGTTCAGGGTCTCCATGAACCGCGGCGAAGTGCTTGCCGAGGGTCGCGCTCGCGGGCGATCATCGCCGCGGGCACGAGCGCGGTCGGCATGCAACGGCAGCAATCCGACCATGGAGTGGACCTTGATCGGCACGCTCGAGCCGTCGGCCAGGCGCAGCGAGTCGTAGTAGAAGCCGTCGGCGTCGTCCCACAGGCCGCTCCGGTTCATCGCCGCCGCGATCCGCGCGGCGTGCTCGATGAACGTCGTCATCGAGGTCTTCGTACGACGGGTCGCTCTCGGCCAGCGTGGCGGCGATGCGCAGCATCGAGAGGCAGTACTGGAACATCCAGGCCGTGGCGTCGGACTGCTCGAGGACGGTCCCGGCCGGGAGGTGCGACCGATCGAATGCGCCGATGTTGTCGAGGCCCAGGAACCCGCCCGCGAACAGGTCGTTGCCCTGCGAGTCCTCGCGGTTGAGCCACCACGTGAAGTTCAGCAGCAGCTTGTGGAAGATCCGCTTGAGGAACTCCATGTCGCGCCGTCCGTCGATGTCCCACACCACCCAGGCGGCGGCGGCGTGGACGGGCGGGTTGATGTCGTCGAACGACCACTCGTAGGCGGGCAGGGCGCCGTTGGGGTGCTGGAACCACTCCCGGCACAGGACGAGGAGCTGGTACTTCGCGAACGCCGGATCGACGTGGGCGAGCGTGATCGCGTGGAACGCCAGGTCCCAGGCCGCGAACCACGGGTACTCCCACGGATCGGGCATCGAGAGGATGTCGGCCGCGTCGAAGTGGCGCCAGCCCGCGTTGCGCGCGAACCGCCGGGCCTCGGGCGGGGGCGGCTGGCCCGTGTCGCCGTCGAGCCAGCGCGCGACGTGGTAGCCGTAGTACTGCTTGCCCCACAGCATCCCCGCGAACGCCTGGCGCATGATCCGGTCTTCCTCGGGCGTCGACCCCTCGCGTGCCAGGTCAGCGTAGAACTCGTCCGCCTCCGCCTCCCGGCGACGGAGCGTTTCCGCGAACTCCTCACCGAACGGGTCCGCCGGGCGTCGCGGCCGCTGCGGCGTCGGCGCCCGGGGTCGCGGCCGCTGCGGCGTCGGCGCCCGGGCGCCCCTCGCGCGGCGTCCCAGTGAGCCGGACCCGGATCTCCGCGCGAGCCACCGGCGGGCACCGTGACGCGGTACCACGCGGCCGCCTTCGTTCCCGTACGGGCCGGGTTGACGGTCGGCGCCCCGCGCACGACGTGGTCATTGATCCCGTCCTTCGGGTAGGGCGTCCGGGCAGGGATGCCGTCGATCCGCACCACGTTCGTCTCGTTCTCGCAGAACAGGAGCTCCGGAGCCGCCCCGTCCGGCCCGGGCGCGAGATGGAGCGTGTAGTCGCCCAGTTCGCGATGCGTCGCGCGGACGCTCGTGCCGTCGTCGGACGCCCGGAGCGAGGGCCTGGTCGCCGACGGGTCCCACGACCAGTCGTTGCGGAACCAGAGGGTCGGCAGGACATGCAGCGTGGCCGGCTCGGGTCCCCGGTTACGGACGACGACCCGCATCAGGAGGTCGGTCGGGTCGGCCTTCGCGTAGTGGACCTCCACGATCCAGTAGCGGTCCGCGTCGAACACCCCCGTGTCGATCAGCTCGTACTCGGGCTCGTCCTTGCCCCGCCCGCGGTTCGTCGCGACCAGGTCGTCGTACGGGAACGCGCCCTGCGGGTAGTGGTACCGCCAGCGCAACCACGCGCTGCTGGGGACCGCGTCGAGGTACCACCAGTATTCCTTGACGTCCTCGCCGTGGTTGCCCTCCTGGTTCGCGAGGCCGAACATCCGCTCCTTGAGGATCGGGTCCTCGCCGTTCCACAGCGCGAGCGCCAGGCACAGCCGGTTGAACGACGTCCGAGACCCCCGCCATCCCGTCCTCGTTCCAGCGGTAGGCGCGCGAGCGCGCGTGGTCGTGGGGGAAGCTGTTCCACGCGTCGCCGTCGGCGCTGTAGTCCTCGCGCACCGATCCCCACGCCCGCTCGCTCAGGTAGGGGCCCCACTGGTACCAGGGGCTCGCGTCGCTGAGGCCGTTCTCGGGCCGCCCGGGGTCCGCCATGCGAGCGCCGCTCGGCGCCGCTCACGGCGCCGACCCCCGTCGTCCCCTGGTCCCGGCGCCGGGCGCCGCGAGCACGACCACCGAGCGTGGCCCCACGCGGTAGGTCCGCCCGACCTCCACCGCGCTCGCGACGTCCGTCTCGATGTCGTGCGGGCGGGGCCAGCGTCGTGTCGATGAGCCGCCGCCATGCTGCGCCTCCGACGCCGGGATCCGGCAGATCGAACTCGAGAGCCTCCCAGTAGGCGTTGAAGATGAGGTGGATGGATCCGGCGCGCGACCCGGGTCGTGAGCGCGATGCTGCGCGAGGCGTCGCTCGTGTCCGGCTCGTGCACGTGGACGCCGCTCCAGTCGATCGCGGCCTCGCGGAGGATGTCGACGAGCCCGACGCCGGCCGGCTCGTCGATGAGGGTCTTGAGTCGCCGCCGGCCGTGCGTCAGCGCCTTGGTGAACCGCAGGATCTCGGCGTTGCGCTCGACGGCCGACCAGTCGAACCAGGCGATCGGATCGTCGTGGCAGTAGGCGTTGTTGTTGCCGCGCTGGGTCCGGCGTACCTCGTCCCCCATGAGGAGCATCGGGGCGCCGAGGGCGAGCAGGTCGAGGACGAGGAAGTTCTTGATCTGGCGGCGGCGGAGGGCATCGATCGCCGGGTCGGTGGTCGGCCCCTCCACGCCGCAGTTCCAGCTCAGGTTCTGGTCGTTGCCGTCGCGGTTCCCCTCCCCGTTGGCCTCGTTGTGCTTCGTGTCGTACGAGACGAGGTCCTCGAGCGTGAACCCGTCGTGACAGGTCACGAAGTTGAGGCTGACCTCCGGCTCGCGCTCGCGCGGGCCGTACATGTCGGGGCTGCCGAGGAAGCGCAGGGCGACAGTTCGCGCCTTGCCGGGATCGCCCTTGACGAACGCCCGGACGTCGTCGCGGAACCGGCCGTTCCACTCTGTCCAGCGGTCGCCGACGAAGCTGCCCACCTCGTACAGGCCGCCGGCGTCCCACGCCTCGGCGATGAGCTTGGTCCCGGCGAGGACCGGGTCGGTCTCGATGTCCCACAGCGTCGGCGGGTCCGCCATCGGGGCGCCCGCCTCGTCGCGCGAGAGCACGGCCGCCAGGTCGAACCGGAACCCGTCAACGTGCATCTCCTGGACCCAGTAGCGGAGGCTGTCGAGGATCAGCCGGCGGACGATCGTCCCGTTGGCATTGAGGGTGTTGCCGGTGCCGCTGTCGTCGATGTAGCGCGACCGGTCCGGCGCGAGCAGGTAGTACTCGTCGTTCGCGAAGCCACGGAGGCCGAACGTCGGTCCGTCGGGCCCGCCTTCCGCGGTGTGGTTGAACACCACGTCGAGGATCACCTCGAGGCCGGCCCGGTGAAGCGCCTTGACGAGGTCGCGGAACTCGTCGACCGGGCCGTGGCCGCTGCGGCGGGTCGCGTACTGCTGGTGCGGGGCGAAGAACGAGACCGGCTGGTACCCCCAGTAGTTGACGAGCCCGGCGGGCGCGGCGAACGGGTCGAACTGGAACACGGGCAGCAGCTCCACCGCCGTGACCCCCAGGTCGACGAGGTACGGGATCTTCTCGATGAAGCCGAGATAGCGGCCGCGTCGCTCCGCGCTCACGCCGGAGCCCGGGTCGGCGGTGAACCCGGCGAGGTGAGCCTCGTACACGATCGTCTCGCGGAACGGTCGGCCGAGCGGTCGATCGCCCGCCCAGTCGTAGTCGCGGAGGTCGGTGACGACGCTCTTCATCGCGACGTCGTCGGGGCCGGTCGCGCCCGCCGGCACCGGCCGGTAGGCGTTCGGGACCGCGACGCCGCGACCGTACGGGTCCAGGAGCACCCTGGTCGGGTCGAACCGCAGCCCCTTCTCGGGCGCCCACGGGCCGTGGACGCTGTAGCCGTAGAGTGCCCGGGATCGACGCCCTCGACGTGGGCGTGCCAGTAGCTGCCGGTCCGGTGCTCGCCCGGGTCAGCGGGAACACGCGCCCGGGGAGGCGGTCGTCGACATCGTCGAACAGCAGCAGGTCGACCTGGGTCGCTCTCTTCGCGTACACGCAGAAGTTCACGCCGTCGCGCGTCATCGTCGCGCCGAGCGGATCGGCGGTGCCCGGCCCGATGCGGTCCGGCGTCGTCCGTGGACTGCCGACGCGGCGCCTTGCCACGCTCCCCCCCGTGGTCATCGCATCACAGCCCGACGCTCGCCTGCATCATCCCGCCGTCGGCCACGTACGTCGTGGCGGTGCCATACGAGGCGGCGTCCGAGGCCAGGAACGCCACCAGCGCGGCGATCTCGGCCGGCTCCGCGACACGCCCCAGCGGGATCGCGGACTCGAGCTTCGCGCGCTGGACCGGGTCGGCGAGGGTGACCTCGTCGATCGGCGTGTGGACGGCCCCGGGGGCGACCCCGACCACCGTGATCCCGTGGGCCGCGAGCTCCACGCCGGCGGTCCGGGTGAGCATCCGGACGCCGCCCTTGGCGACGCAGTACGGGGCGTTGCCCGGCATGGGCCAGTCCTCGTGGATCGACGAGATATTGATGATCCGGCCCGGGCCGCCCTGCGCGATCATCTGCCTCGCCGCGATCTGCACCCCGAAGAAGGCGCTCTTGAGGTCGACGCCGATCACGAGGTCGAACTGGCGCTCGGTCGTCTCGAGGACCGACGTCCGGGTCTCCATCCCGGCATTGTTGACCATGATGTCGAGGCGACCGAACGCGGCGACCGTGGCGTCGACGAGACGCTGGACGTCGGTCACGCTGGACACGTCGGCCTGCACGACGAGCGCCCGACCGCCGGTCGCCTCGACCGCGGCGCGGGTGGCATCCGCGGCGTCCGCGTTCCTGTGGTAGTTGATCGTGACGGCGGCGCCCTGGCGGGCGAGCTCCAGCGCGATGGCGTGGCCGATCCCGCTGTCGCTCCCGGTGACGATGGCGACCTTGTCGTCGAGCTGCATGGGTGCCTCCCTGGTGCCTTAGCTGAGCCGGTCGGCGGCCCGCTCGTCGTCCGACCAGTCGATGACGGGCGCATCCGTTCGGTCGAGCGGTCGCGCGCCGTGGGGCCCGAAGTAGTCCCACGCCCAGTCGGCGAACGCGTCGACCCGGTTGTGGAAGCCCGACATCAGGGCCGAGTGCACGCCCAGCCACGCGGCGAATGCGAGCGGGCCGTGGAGGGCATGGTGGTCGCCCATCTCGGCGACCGCGGCGCCACGGCCGATCATCGCCATGATCCCCTTGTCGAGATAGTGGAACGGCGTCCGGGCCTTGCCCTCGATGTCGGCGCGGATGTTCTTCGCGGCCCACGCGCCGCTCTGCTGTGCCACGGAGCCCAGCTGCGGGTAGGTCGTCCCGTCGGGTCGCGGGATGTTCGCGATGTCGCCGACGACGTACACCCCGGGAAAGCCCTCGACGGTGAGGTCGGGGCCGACGTCGATCCGCCCCCCGCGTCCCTGGGGCAGTCCGGCGGCCGCGGCGATCGGGGCGGCCTGCAGGCCGCCGCCCCACACGACGCAGCGCGTCAGGATGGTCGAGCCGTCAGAGAGCGTGACGTGGCCGGGGCCGACCTCGGCCACGCCGACGCCGAGGCGCAGCTCGACGCCGTCCTTGGCCAGGATCTTCGCCGCGTAGGCGTGGGACCCTCTCGAGAACGCCTTGAGCAGGACCTTGCCGTGGTCGACCAGCGTCACGCCCGCGGCGCTGACCACCGCCTCGGGAAACTCGGCGGTCATCGTCGTCCGGATCATCTGGGCGATCGCGCCCGCGACCTCGACCCCGGTGGGGCCTCCGCCCACGACGACGAACCGGAGCGCACCCTCCCCGATGACGTCCGGGTCAGCGGCCGCGGCGTCGAACACCGCCAGGACGCGCCGGCGCAGCCGCGTCGCGTCGTCGAGCGCGTAGAGCGGGATCGCGTGCTCGCTCGCCCCGGGGGTCTTGAAGAAGAACGCCTGCGACCCAGCCGCGACGACGAGGTGGTCCCCCCGGATCGCGTCGCCGTCCGCGGTCGTCACGGTCCGCGTGGCGGGATCGATCTGCACCACGTCCGCGTGCCGGACCTCGAAGCCGCCGTGCCACCGCGCGATCTTCGTGAGCGGATAGGCGATGTCGCTCGCGGCGAGCTGGTACGTCGCCACCTGGTACAGCAGGGGCTGGAACTGGTGGTACTCGTTCCGGTCGACGAGCGTGACCGCGACGTCTTCCTCGCGCCCGAGCTTGTCGGCGCATGCGACGCCGGCGAACCCGCCGCCCACGATCACGACCCGATGGCGGTCGCGCCCCTTGTGCTGGCTGCTCGTCATCCGCGTGCACCTCGCCCAGCCACCTCGTTCCAGTGCCGTCGGCGTGACGGTCGCGCAGCGCGGTGCGCGGACGCATCACCCGAGTGAGGTGGAAAATGGCTCATCAGCGTTAACTGCGTGTTGTCGCGGCGTGCGCGTCGCTGGCGCGGCGCACCACGTCGGAGGCGAGGACCGCGCCTGCCGCGGGGGCCTGGCCGGCGTCCAGCCACGTGACGTCGGGCTCCGTGCGGAACCACGTGCGCTGGCGCTTGGCGAACGCGGCGTTGTTGCGGGCGTCGAGGTCGATCGCCTCGTCGCGGGTCAGCTTGCCGTCGAGCACGGCCCAGGCCTCGCGGTAGCCGATCGCCGTGAAGGCCGAGAGGGATGGATCGAACCGTCGGCGCAGTGTCTCGGCCTCGTCGACGAGGCCGGCATCGAACTGTGCCCGCGCGCGCGCCTGGATCCGGCCGCGGTGAACCGCCGGGTCCAGCACAAGGCCGAGCCAGGCCACCGGGGCGGGGTAGCCCCGCGCGGCGGGCCGCGGCGCGTCGCCGCGCAGCTCGGCGATCTCGAGCGCCCGGACGACGCGCCGGGGGTTGCGGAGGTCGACCCCCGCGGCGAGGCGCGGCGCCGTGGCGCGGAGCCGCTCGGCGAGCCGCGTGACACCCTCCGCCGCGAGCTCCGCCTCGATCCGGGCGCGGACCGCCGCGTCGCTCGGGAGGGCGTCCGTGTCGATGCCGCGCGCGACCGCACGCAGGTAGAGACCGGTCCCACCGGCCAGGATCCCGATGCCGTCCCGGTCCGCGAGGTCCGCGAGGGCCGCCTCCGCGTGGGTCACGAAGTCCGCAACGCTGAACGGCGCGTCGGGATCGACGAGGTCGAGGCCGTGGTGCGGGACGCGGGCCCGCTCGGCGCCGGAAGCCTTCGCCGTCCCGATGTCGAGGCCCCGGTAGACCTGTCGGGAGTCGGCCGACACGATCTCCACCGGACGTCCCCGCTTCGCCAGGGCCTCCGCGAGCTCGATCGCGAGGCCCGTCTTGCCGGTCGCGGTCGCGCCGGCGATGACGATCAGGGGTGGGAGCCGTCGCGACGTCAACGGGACGCCGTCGGGTGCGCTCCGACTCCGACGCTCGTCGAGACGCGCCCACGAGCACCCGGCCCGAGGATCCCTCGTAGAGCGTAGGGTCCGGCGTGCGTCACGGTGACTGTCACCAACCGCCCGACGAGCGACGGCGACCCGGCGACGTGGACGAGCTTGTTCTCCCGGGAGCGGCCGGCGAGGTGCACGATCGCATCCGGGAGGTGGGCGAAGGCGTCGCGCGATTCCGGCGCGCCCGCGGGCTCCTCGTCATCGTCGTGGTCGTGGTGCCTCGGCGGGACGATCGCGTCCACGAGCACCTCCGTGCTGCGCCCCAGCCAGGCCTCGTTGCGCGCGAGGCCGATCCGCTCCTGGACCGCGAGCAGGTCGACCAGCCGGCGTCGCTTCTCGGCGGGGGGCACGTCGTCGGCGAGGTGGGTTGCGGGCGTGCCGGGTCGCTCGCTGTAGGCGGCCGCGAAGACCTGGTCGAAGCGCACGGTCTCCAGCAGCCGGATCGTGTCCCGGTACTCGGCCTCGGTCTCACCGCAGAACCCGACGATGACGTCGGTCGAGAGCGAGATGCCCGGCACCGCCTCTCGGATCCGCTCGAGGCGCTCGCGGTAATGGCCGATCGTGTACTGGCGGCCCATGCGCCGGAGCATGGAGTCCGAGCCGGACTGGACGGGCAGGTGCAGCGACTCGCACACGGACGTGCAGTCACTCATCGCCTCGACCAACCGGTCCGACAGGTCCCACGGGTGCGAGGTCACGAACCGCAGCCGCGGGATCGCCGGGCCGGCTCCGCGTCCGTCCCCACCCACGCGGAGACCGTCCACCGCGCGGATGAGCTCGGCGAGGTCCGGCCTCGCCTCGCGGTCCTGGCGCCGGCCCACGGTCCGCGCCGTGACAACGTGCCCGAACCGCGGCTCGGGCGGCAGGTCGTGCCCGTAGCTGTTCACGTTCTGGCCCAGGAGCGTGATCTCCCGGAAGCCCGCCACGGCCAGGGCCCTGGCCTCGTCCACGACCTCGTCGAACGGCCGGCTCCGCTCCGGTCCGCGGCTGAACGGCACGATGCAGTAGGTGCAGGTCTTGTCGCACCCGTAGATGATCGGGAGCCAGGCGCTGATCGACGAGGCACGGCTCACGGCGCCGCCCGCGACGGCGTCCGCGCGCGCCCGGACGAGGTGCGCCGCGTCCGAGACCGGCGCGCCCTTGACGAGCGTCGTCGCCGCCGTCATCGCCAGCGCCCCGACCGGCGCCTGGGCCGAGGCGAGCCCCAGCCGGTCGACCAGCTCCGGCTCCTCGTCCGGCCGGAGGAACAGGTCCACGGCGGGGTACCGGCGGGCCAGGCCGCTCCGGTTCGACTCCCGGACGGAGCACCCGGTCATGACCACGCGCAGGCCGGGGTTCGCGGCCTTCAGCCGGCCGAGGTGCCCCTGCCGGCCGATCACCTTCGCCTCGGCCGCCTCCCGGATCGCGCAGGTGTTGATGACGACGAGGTCCGCACCGTCCATCGACGCGGCCTCGGGGCAGCCCGCCGCGAGGAGGCGCCCGGCCATCTCCTCGGAGTCGCTCTTGTTCATCTGGCAGCCGAGGGTCCACACGAAGAAGGACGGCAGCGCGCGGGCCTCGGGCCGGAACTCCGCCAGGCGCGCGTCGTCCGGCGCGAACGGGTCACGCCCACCACCCGCCGCGCCAGCCGCGGGTGCGCCGGGCGGGACGAGCTCGAGGACGGGGAGCGAACGGGTCGGCATGTCGGGGGTGATGGTAGAGCCTCCGGCGCCCTGATGGTCCGAGGCGGGGCCGGATCCGGGGCCGCGGCGCCCGCGGGCCGTGTCGCGTGCGACGCCCGGTCACGACCCTCCCGGTGGCGACCCTCCCGGTCACGACCCTCCCCGGTCACGACCCTCCCCCGGTCAGGGTCGGGCCGGCGGCCTGCGAGCGGCGATGGCCACCCGCAGCCTCGCCACGAGGTCGTCGGGCATGACGAGGCGGGCGTGCGCCTCGGCGTACGTCCCGGTGTCGCCGTGGAAGTCCGACCCGCCGGTCTCCACGAGGCCGAGCTCCACCGCCACGGCGGACATCGCGGCCCGTCTCTCGGCGTCGAACGAGCGGTGGTGCGTCTCCAGGCCGTCGAGGCCCTCGGCCATGAGGTCGCGCAGCAGGGGGACCCTGTCCGGGGCCTCCGGGAAGTGCGCCAGCGAGGCCAGGCCGCCGGCGGCGCGGATGGCCCGGATCGCCTCCAGCGGGCCCATCCCGGTGCGCGGCTCGTAGCCGGGCCGGCCCGGCCCGAGGATCTCCTCGAATGCCTCGTCGACGGTGGCCGCGAAGCCGGCGCCGACCAGCGCGCGCGCGAGCGTCGGCCGGCCGAGCGCGTCGTCGCTCTCGAGCACCGCGGGCGGGAGATGCGCATCCACGGGCATGCCGTTCTCGCGCAGGCGCTTCACCATGGCCGCGAACCGGTCCCGTCGCGCGCCTCGCTGGGCGGCGATCGCCGTCTCGAAGGCCGCGTCGTCGGGGTCCACGCCGATGCCGAGGACGTGGAGCTCCCCCTCCGGCAGGCCCAGCTCCAGGCCCCGGGTCACCGCGTTGATCTCCACCGCCGGGACCAGCTCGAGGTCCTCCGGGAGGGACGGAGCCGCCGGGGCGATGAGCTCCCGGTAGGCGGCCAGGTTGTCGTGGTCGGCGATCGCGAACAGCCGCACGCCGACCGCGTAGGCCTGCCGGACGAGCTCCGCGGGCTCGAGCATCCCGTCCGAGCGTCGCGTGTGGGCGTGGAGGTCCGCGACCGCGGTGCCGGGCGGGAGCGGCCGTCGGGTCGCGGCCCATGCCGCGCGCTCACGCCTAGACCTCGATGAGGCGCTGGATCCGTTCGATCTGCAGCGCCCGGCCGGTGGCGGGATCGACGTCGACCTGGCAGGCGTTGAGCACGACCGGGCCGTCCGCCACCTCGAACCGGGTCGGCAGGGCGTTCACGAACCGCGGCAGCACCGTCGCAGGATCGAAGCCGATCACGCTCCACAGCGGTCCGGTCATCCCGAGGTCCGTCTGGTATGCCGTCCCCCGCGGCAGGATCCGCTCGTCGCCGGTGACGACGTGGGTGTGCGTCCCGACCACGGCCGACACGCGACCGTCGAGGTAGAGCCCCATCGCGGTCTTCTCGGACGTGATCTCGCAGTGGAAGTCCACGATCCTGATCGGCGGCAGCGGCTCGGACGCCTCGTCCATCAGCCGGTCGGCATCGGTGAACGGGTTGTCGATCGGCTGCATGTAGGTGCGGCCCTGGAGGTTGATGACCGCGATCTCGCTGCCGTCCAGAGCGTGGTAGGTGCCCCAGCCGCGCCCCGGGACATCGTGGGTCCCGTAGTTGAGCGGCCGCAGCACCCGGTCGCTCGCGTCGAGGAACGGGTAGATCTCGCGCTTGTCCCAGATGTGGTTGCCGCTCGTGATGACGTCCACGCCGGCGGCGTAGAGCGCCTCGGCGGTGGACGGCGTCAGGCCCATGCCCCCGGCGACGTTCTCGCCGTTCGCGGTGACGAAGTCGATCCCGCGCTCGTCCCGGAGGCCGGCCAGCTCGCGTTCGATGACGAGCCGGCCCGGCTTGCCGATGATGTCGCCGATCATCAGGATCCGGCAGGCACCCGGCGGACGCGGCGCGTTGCCGTTCGGCGGGTTGCCGAGACCGGCCCTTGGGCTGCGTCCGATCACGGCAGTCGCGCTTCCTACTTCGCGTACTCGACGGCGCGCGTCTCGCGGATCACGGTCACCTTGATCTGGCCCGGGTAGGTGAGGCTGTCCTCGATCTTCTTGACGATGTCGCGCGCGAGCCGGCCGGCGGACAGGTCGTCGATCTCCTCGGGGCGGACCAGGATCCGGACCTCGCGCCCGGCCTGGACGGCGAACGAACGCTCAACCCCCGTGAAGCTCTCCGCGATCGCCTGGAGCTCCTCGAGCCGCTTGACGTAGGTCTCCATGGTCTCGCCGCGGGCACCCGGGCGCGAGGCCGAGATGGCGTCCGCCACCTGGACGATCGGGGCCTCGACACAGGCGTACTCGACCTCCTGGTGGTGCGCCGCGATGGAGTTCACGACCTTGAACGGGAGGCTGTGCTTCTGGGCGATGGCCGCGCCGATCGCCGCGTGGGGACCCTCGACCTCGTGGTCGACGGCCTTCCCGATGTCGTGCAGGAGGCCGCCGATCTTGGCCGCCTGGACGTCGGCGCCGAGCTCGGCGGCGATGACCGCGGCAAGGTGGCTCGTCTCGACGCTGTGGACCAGGACGTTCTGGCCGTATGACGTGCGGTACTTGAGCCGGCCGATGAGCTTGGTCAGCTCGGGCGGCAGGCCCGGGACCCCAGCGTCGTAGCAGGCCTGCTCGCCGGACTGGCGGATCAGGAGGTCGACCTCGGCGCGGGACTTGGTGACGACCTCCTCGATGCGGCCGGGGTGGATCCGGCCGTCGGCGATGAGCTTCGTCAGCGCAAGCCTGGCGACCTCGCGCCGGACGGGGTCGAACCCGGACACGATCACGGTCTCGGGGGTGTCGTCGATGATCAGGTCCACGCCGGTCGCCTGCTCGAGGGCCCGGATGTTGCGGCCCTCGCGGCCGATGATGCGGCCCTTCATCTCGTCGCTGGGCAGGTGGACGGCCGAGACGGTGTGCTCGGCCGTGTGGTCGGCGGCCACGCGCTGCATCGCGATGAGGATGATCTCGCGGGCCTTCTCCTGGGCCTCGTCCTGGGCGCGGCGCTCGATCGACCGGGCGAGCTTGACGGCGTCGTGCTCGGCCTCGTCCCGGATCGCCTCGATGAGGATGGACTTGGCGTCCTCGACGGAAAGACCGGAGACGCGTTCGAGGGCGGCGACCCGCTCCTGGCTCAGCCGCCCGAGCTCCTCGCGCTGCCGCTCGATCTCGCGCTCGCGGTCGTTGATCTTGCGGCTCTTCTCCTCGAGCATGTCCGCCCGCTGGTCGAGCTGCTCGTCGCGCGAGAGCAGGCGCCGCTCGAGATTGTTGAGCTCGCCGCGCTTGGCCCGCGCCTCCTCCTCCGCTTCCCTCGACTGGCGAAGCTTCTCGTCCTTCGCCTCGAGGATCATGTCCTTCTGCTGAGCGCGGGCCTCGGCGACGATGCGGGCGGCCTTGTCCTGCGCGGACTTCACGGTCTGGCTCGCCCAGACGCCGCGGGCGAAGAACCCCACGGCCACGCCGACGACGGCGGCGATCACGGCCGCGCCTGCGACGACAAGCTCCATCTTCAGTTCCTCCCCACCGGCCGGGTCAATGGGCAGGTGGCGTTGTCAAGAAACGGGATCGGGCTACGCGGCATCGGACTTCGCTTGGGCTCGGGAACGGGAAGACCACAGGGGCTCCACCCGCTCTCTGCCGACCGCCACGGCTCGCCCGGAGGCGGCCCTTGGGTCCGCGTCCGGTTGCCTGCACAGCCTACATCGTCCGACCGGAACCGGCTCGCGACCGTGGCCGGCCCGGCCCGCCGTCCCGCCGCCGTCCCGCCGTCGGATCGCGGGGCCGCTGCCGGGAGCGGCCCGGACGGGTTCGCCGCCTACCGGACCGGACGACGATTCAGTCGCCGTGCGTTTCCGCGTCCGTCTCCGCCCCCGTCTCCCCGGGCTCCCCCGCCGCGTCCGCGACCGAACCAGGATCCGCGGCGTCGCCGAGCACGCGCCGTGAGACGGTGGAGCACACGTCGGGCGAGAACCCGCCGCGGGCGAGCAACGCGTAGGCACGCTGACGGCGCCTTCGGGGATCGGCCTCGCGCAGGAGTGCCGGGAGCCTCCGGCGGAGGAGCCGCTCCGCAGCGCCGTCATCGGGGCTCGAGGACCCGTCGGGGCCCGGGGACCCGTCGCTCCCGCCCGCCGCGCCGACGAGGCCGGATGCCCGGCGGTCCTCGAGGACCACGTCCACCAGGGCTGGGTCCACGCCCTTCAGCGCGAGCTCATGCCGGAGCGCGTGCTCCCCGCGGGGCCTTGCCCGGTCGCGGGACTCGACCCAGGCCCGCGCGAACGCGTCGTCGTCGAGGTAGTGCAGGTCGCCAAGCCGGCCGATCGCCGCCTCGACCAGGTCGGCCCGGTACCCGAGGCGGACAAGTCTGCGCCGCACCTCGTCCACGGACCGCGGCCGCGCCTCGAGGAAGCGGGCCGCTGCGTCCAGGACCTCGGAGGGATCCTCGACCGCCCCCCGCCGCTCGCGGTGCTCCGAGGGCGTCGGCCTGCGGGGCCGCGGTCGCCCGTCCGACGCCCCCCGTTCGCGGAACATGCGCTGGCCCCGCCGGACCTACTCGGCCTCCTCGATGCCCTCCACTGGGAGCGCCACGTCCGCCATCTTGGCCCGGATCCGGCGGTCGATCTCGGCGGCGACATCGGTGCTGCCCTTGAGGAACTCCTTCGACGCCTCGCGGCCCTGGCCCAGCCGGGTGTCGCCGAAGGTGAACCATGCGCCGGTCTTGGTGACGACGTCCATCGCCACGCCGACGTCCAGGAGGCCGCCCTCCTTGGAGATGCCCTCGCCGTACATGACGTCGAACTCGGCGACGCGGAACGGCGGCGAGACCTTGTTCTTCACGACCTTGACCCGGACGCGGTTGCCCACCGACTCCGTGCCGCTCTTGATCGTCTCGACGCGCCGGATGTCCAGCCGGACCGACGCGTAGAACTTGAGCGCGCGGCCACCGGGCGTCGTCTCCGGGTTGCCGAACATCACGCCGATCTTCTCGCGCAGCTGGTTGGTGAAGACCAGGGCCGTGTTCGACCGGCTCACGGCACCCGTCAGCTTGCGCAGCGCCTGGCTCATGAGCCGGGCCTGGATGCCGACGAAGCTGTCGCCCATCTCGCCCTCGATCTCCGCGCGCGGCACGAGGGCGGCCACGGAGTCCACGACGACGATGTCCACGCCGCCGGAGCGGATCAGGGTCTCGGTGATCTCGAGCGCCTGCTCGCCGGTGTCCGGCTGGGAGACGAGGAGCTCGTCCACGTTCACGCCGCAGGCACGGGCGTAGGCCGGGTCCAGGGCGTGCTCGACGTCGATGAAAGCTGCGATCCCGCCCAGCCGCTGCGCCTCGGCGATGACGTGCTGGCAGACCGTGGTCTTGCCGGACGACTCGGGGCCGAAGATCTCGCAGATCCGCCCTCGGGGGATGCCGCCGACCCCGAGCGCGAGGTCCAGCGCGATAGACCCCGAGGGGATCGAGTCGACGGCCTGCCGCTCCCGCGAGCCGAGCTTCATGATCGACCCGCGACCGAACTGCTTCTCGATCGCCAGGATCGCGGCGTCGACCGCCCGCCCGCGCTCGGCCAGGGCCTTCTCCGTCACCTGCGGGACCGCGTCCCTGCCGTTGTTGGCCATCGTGTCCTCGCTCCTGGTGGCTTCAGCCGAGCCGTCGGAGCGGGACCCGGTCCCCGCTCGGCGGTGTCAGCCCTCGTCGGATCCTGACTCGTGCCGGGGCTTGCGCGGCTTCTTGATGAGCTCCGCCTGCTGCGGAGCCTCCGAGAGAGGCGCCAGCTTGGCCTGGGTCGACTTGTCCTTGGGCTTCTTCTTGACTTCCTTCGCGGGGCGGTCTCGTGAACCCATCGCTCGCCTCCACGTACTCCGAGAGTACCGACATGGACTTCACTCGGGCTTCGCGGTCCCTTCACCGCCGCTCATCCGGACGGCGCGACGGCGCAGCCCCGGGAGTTCGTCGGGAAAGGTTCCGGCGCGCAACGCGGCCCGGATCCTGACCATGAAGTCTAGGGTGAAGGTCAGGTTGTGACAAGTTGCGAGGCGGTAGGCCAGCATCTCCTTCGCCCGGAACAGGTGGCTCAGGTAGGCCCGCGAGAAGCGCGTGCACAGCTGGCACGGGCACCCCTCCTGGACCGGGCCGGGATCGTCCCGGAACTGCTCGTTGCGCAGGTTCAGGCGTCCGCCCGGCACCCATAGCTGGCCGTTGCGGGCGACCCGGGCCGGCAGCACGGAGTCGAACAGGTCGACGCCGCGGTGCACGGCCTCCAGCAGGTCGAGGGGCGAGCCGAGCCCCATCAGGTAGCGCGGACGGGGGTCGCCGTCGAGGTGCGGCACGGTCGCGTCCAGCGTCTCGTTGCGCTGGGCGGGCGTCTCGTCCCCTGCGAGCCCGCCGATGCAGATGCCGTCGAACGGGAGCGCGGCGATGAACCGCGCCGACTCCTCGCGCAGCTCGGGGTCCAGGCCGCCCTGGACGATCCCGAACAGTGCCTGGTCCGTCCGCGTGTGCGCCTCGAGCGAGCGCACCGCCCAGCGATGGGTCCGGTGCATCGCATCCTCGACGACGGCGCGCGGCTCGCTCGGGAAAACGGGCTGATCCAGCACCACGGCGACGTCCGGCCCGAGCGCCTGCTGGACGGCGATCGAGTGCTCGGGCGTGAACCGGTGGGTGGACCCGTCGAGATGGCTCTTGAACGTCGCACCCCCGTCGTCGATCGACCGCAGCTCGCCCAGCGAGACGACCTGGTACCCGCCCGAGTCCGTGAGGATCGGCCGGTCCCAGCCCATGAAGCGGTGGAGGCCGCCCAGCCGCTCGATCCGCTCGTGTCCCGGCCGCAGGTAGAGGTGATAGGTGTTGGCGAGGAGGATGCTCGCGCCGGCGGCCTCGACCTCGTCCGGGTGCAGGGCCTTGACGGTGGCGTTGGTGCCGACGGGCATGAACTGGGGGGTCTCGACGATCCCGTGGCCAGCGTCAGGCGGCCGAGGCGCGCGCGCGTCGATCCGTCCGCGGGCGGCGGGACGAGCACCTCGAAGCTGGCGGCGCCGGGCATCGGCAGGGTCGCGGTCCTAGCGCGTCGTGAGGTCGTCCCACAGGGCCGGCATGTCCGGTTCCGCGCGGCGAGGCACGGGGACATCGAAGCCCAGGGACGCGAGATGGGCACGGGCCGCCTCGGTGGCGATGCGACCCTGTGGGGTGCGGTCGAGGAAGCCCAGCCGGAGCAGGAACGGCTCGTACACGTCCTCGATGGTCTCGGGTTCCTCGGCGAGGACGGCGGCCAGCGCCTGGACGCCCACCGGACCCGACTGGAACTTCTGCACGATCGCGGCCAGGAGCTTGCGGTCCGTGGTGTCGAGGCCAAGCTCGTCGATGTCGAGGATCGCCATCGCCGCGGCGACGGCCGGCACGTGGACGCGGCCGTCCCCGAAGACCTCGGCGTGGTCCCGGACCCGGCGCAGCAGCCGGTTGACGATCCGGGGGGTTCCCCGTCCGCGCTTCGCGATGAGGCGCGCCGCATCCGGGTCGACCTCGACGCCGAGGATCCCGGCCGACCGCCGCACGATGTCCGTGAGGTCGTCCTCCGCGTAGAAGTCCAGGCGGTACGTCATGCCGAAGCGGTCGCGGAGCGGGCCGCTGATGCGTCCGGCCCGCGTCGTCGCACCCACGACGGTGAACGGCTTCAGGCTCAGCCGCAGGCTGCGCGCGCTGGGCCCCTTGCCGATCATCACGTCCAGCGCGTAGTCCTCCATCGCCGGGTAGAGGATCTCCTCGACCGCCCGGTTGAGGCGGTGGATCTCGTCGATGAACAGGACGTCGCGCTCGTCGAGCGACGTCAGGATGGCCGCGAGGTCCCCCGCGCGCTCGACGGCGGGCCCGCTCGTGTAGCGGACGTTCACGTCCAGCTCCCGGGCGACGATCGTGGCGAGGGTCGTCTTGCCGAGGCCCGGCGGGCCGTACAGGAGGATGTGGTCGGCTGCCTCTCCCCTGGCCTTCGCAGCCTGGAGCAGCACCGAGAGGCTGGCCTTGACCTCGCGCTGTCCGATGTACTCGTCCAGCGTGCGGGGGCGCAGGGAACCCTCGACCGCGAGGTCGGCGGGGTCGCCGGGACCGGCCGCGAGCAGGCTCATCGGGTCGTCCGTCATCGCAGGGAATATAGCAGGTTCACACACGGAATGGTACGGATGTTCGATAACCCAAACCGGTATGCCGGGGCTCGGGCGGTCGAAACGGCGCGGCCGGGGCGGTTGATGCACGCGGCCGTGGCGGTCGATGCGATGATGCGCCGATGACCGAGCCGTTCGCCATCGACACCATGCTCCGCCTCCCCAGGCTGTCCTCCCTCGGGCTGAGCCCGGACGGGACCCGGCTCGTCGTCGCCGTGGGCCGCGTCGCCCCCGACGGCACGAAGATGACCACCTCCCTGTGGCAGCTCGACCCCGGCGGTTCGGTGCCTGCCCGCCGCCTGACACGCTCCGTCGAGGGCGAGGGTGCGGGTATCGCGTTCCTGCCGGATGGCTCGCTCCTGTTCGCATCGGAGCGCCCGGACCCGGACGCCAAGCCGGATCCCGAGAAGAAGGTCCACGCGCTCTGGGCGCTCCCACCCGACGGGGGCGAGGCCCGCCTCGTCGCGGCACCCGAGGGCGGCATCGACGGCCTGGCGACCGCGCGCGAGGCGCAGGCGCTCGTCTTCGGCGCCCGGATCCAGCGTGGGGCCCGCGACTTCGCCGGGGACGCCGAGCGGGCGAAGGCGCGCAAGGAGGCGGGAGTCGAGGCGCTGCTGTTCGACGACTACCCGATCCGCCACTGGGACCACTATCTCGGGCCGCGCCTCCGGCGGCTCTACGCGGCGCCGTTCCCGTCGGACGAGGGCCGGATCGCGGACCCCGTCGACCTGGAGCCCGACGTCACCGGGTTCACCTTCGACGAGGCGGGCGCGGACATCAGCCCCGACGGGTCGTTCGTCGTGGCCGTGCGGCGGGTGTTCGCCGTGTTCCCCGAGACCCTCGACGACCTCGTGCGCTACGACGTCGCCGGCGGCGCAGCCCGCCCGATCACGAACGGTGACGCAGCCTACGCCGCACCCGCGATCTCCCCGGACGGCCGCTCGGTGGCCGCGATCCGGGCGACGTACGCGGCGCCGGCCGATCCCGAGCGCCTGGGGCTGGTGCTGATCGACCTCGCGACGGGCGAGCAGAGGACGCTGGCGGCCGCGGTCGACCGCCGCCCCGAGCACCTGGTGTGGGGCCACGACTCCTCGGTGCTCTACTTCGACGCCGACGACGAGGGCCTCCACTCCGCGTACCGCGTGGACCTCCCGGACGGCCGTGTCACGCGCCTGACCGCCGCGGGATCGGTGACGGACCTGTGCCCGTCGCCCGATGGCTCCACGATCTACGCCCTCCAGTCCACGATCGCCAGCCCCCCGCGCGTCGTCCGCTTCGACGCCCGCGCCGCCGACCAGCGGCCCGAGGAGCTGGCCAACGGCATCGACGAGCTGGGGATCGTGGCACCCGGTGTCGTCGAGCGCCTCCACGCCACGGCCGACGACGGGACCTCGATCGGGGCGTGGCTCGTGCGGCCGGCGACGGCGTCCGCCGAGGAGCCTGCCCCGCTCGTGGTGTTCGTCCATGGCGGCCCGCTCGGGACCTGGAACACCTGGCACTGGCGCTGGAACCCGCACGTCCTCGTGGACCGGGGGTTCGCCGTCCTCATGCCCGATCCCGCCCTGTCGACCGGCTACGGCCAGGCGATGGTGGATCGCGGCTGGGGCCAGTGGGGCGGCACGCCCTACGCGGACATCATGGCCTCCCTGGATGCGGCCCTCGGGCGCGCCGACCTCGACCGCGGGCGGGTCGGGCTCATGGGTGGCTCATACGGCGGGTACATGGCGAACTGGGTCGCGGGGCACACGGACCGGTTCCGGTGCATCGTCACCCATGCCTCGCTCTGGGAGCTCGTGGGCTTCCACGGGACGACCGACCACGGGGCGGCCTGGGAGCACGAGATGGGCGATCCGTACGTCGACCCGTCGGGGTACGTCCGCAACTCGCCGCGGGAGCACCTCGAGGCCATGGCCCGGACGAGGACCCCGATGCTCGTCATCCACGGCGAGAAGGACGTCCGCGTCCCGATCTCCGAGGCGCTCATCCTCTGGACGGACATGGCGCGCCTGGGCGTCCCCGGACGGTTCCTCTACTTCCCGGACGAGAGCCACTGGGTGCTCAAGCCGCAGAACGCGCGGCTGTGGTACGAGACCGTGCTCTCGTTCCTCGACGAGCACCTGCGCGGCATCCCGTTCGAGCGAGCGGCTCTGCTCTAGGAGCGGCTCTGCTCTAGGACCCGGCGAGGGCCTCGAGCGCGGGGAGCACCGCCGAGGGCTCCGGCATCGCGGCGATCTCGTCGCGGATCCGGGCCGCGGCGGCGGCATACGCGGGATCCCCCAGGACGTCCGCGGCGGCCTCCCGGACGTCGCCCGCGCCGCGCGCGTCGGGTGCCAGCACGCGGGCGACGCCGGCGTCGAGACAGCGGTCCGAGTTCTCCGGCTGGTCGGCCGCGAACGGCAGCATCAGGAGGGGCACGCCGGCCGCGAGGCCCGCCAGCATCGTGCCCGAGCCCCCGTGGAAGACGAGCAGCGATGCCCCGGCGAGGAGCGGCGTCATCGGAACGTAGCGTGCGACCCGGGTGGTCGGCCGGCGTGGGCCCAGGGCCGCCGGGTCGCGATCGCGGCCGACGGTCGCCACGATGTCGATGTCGAACGCCTCGAGCCCGTCGAGGATCGCCACCATGGCATCGGTCCGCCCGGGCACCATCGTGCCCATGGTGACGACGACGCGGGGCCGGCCGGCCGCCGTCGCGGTCGGCCAGTCCACCGATTCGCCGCCCGTGTCGTCCGGTGCGGTCGGGCGGATGGGGGTGGACCCGGCCGGCAGCGGGTCGTCCGCTGACTGCAGGGACGGAGGGCGGGTCGTGAGGAACCCGAAACGATGCCACCCTCGCAGCCCCGGGTCCGCAGGGAGCCCGTGGCGTTCCAGCAGCCGGTTGAGCGGTTCCTCGGACAGCCCGTACCGGGTCCCTCGCCACGCGGTCGCCTGGAGCGCGATGTGGGGAACGCCGAGGCGCTCCGCGGCGATCCAGGAGCCCTGCTCGCTGTCCTCGTGCACGACCAGATCCGGCCGCCAGTCGGCCGCGAGGTCCAGGACCGCGGTCGCCATCGAGTCCGCGAGGATCGTCGCGAATGCCAGCTTCCACGTGACGGCGGCGAGGCGTCTGCCGCTGAGCCCGGCGCGCTCGGGGATCCCGGCGAGGACGGGCGGCAGGTCGGGCGGCCCGGCCGCCACGAGGGTCAGCCCCGCGTCGGCGACGGGCCGCGCGAGGCTCGCGCCGGCGATGACGCGCACGTCGTGTCCCGCGTCGCGTGCCGCCTGCGCCAGCGGGACGAGCGGCAGCAGGTGCCCGAGAGCCGGGTTGGTCACGAACGCGATGCGCATCGGCGGACTCTAGCCGGGTGGCGCCGGCGCCGCTCAACGACCGCGGGTCAGCCCCGTAGCCGCGTGCGCAGCGCCGCCTTCACCCGCTCGTCGAGCCCGGCACCGACGGCGGGACCGAGGTCGACCTCACGGGACGGGAACATCGAGCTCCTCGCCCTCGACCGGCGGGAAGCACCGACCGGCCGTCGAGCACGCCATGTAGCTGATCGCCACGCGCACCGTACTCGGCATCGCCCGACGCCCGCTCGATCGGCAACCGCATCGTCACCGCGCCGTCGGGGAAGACCGAGAACGGCGCCGAGAACCCGGGCAGGGCCGTCGCGAACGGGGTCGGATCCGCGGCTGGGTGGATGCTCCGACTGGCCGCCCATCCGCCACCGACCACCGCCACCCGCGTGGGCCGGCCGGCGCCATCGATACCCGTGTCGGGGATGTCGGGCCCGTACAGGTGGAGCCCCGGCGAATCGGGCGCGAAGCGCGCCACGATCGTGCGCCCCTCGCCCTCGGCCACCACCGAGACCGCCACGTCGACGTGCGATGCGGACAGCGTCGACGTCGGGCCGCCGGCGGAACGGCCGGCGAGCACCACGATGAGCCCGCCGACGGTGACCAAGGCGAAGACGCCCAGGGCCGCGGCCCAGCGTGCGCGGCGCACGGTCACGCGTCAGCCGCCGAGCGAGCGCAGCACCGCGAGCACCGCCTCGGGCGTCATCGACGCCGCGGACGCGAGCCGACCGTCCGCGGTCGATCCGAGGACCTTGCCGTCGGGCGCCACGAGGACCACGGCGGGGATCCCGGCGAGGATCGGGTTGCCGTACTCCTTGGAGACGTCGAGGTTGTGGTCCCAGGTACCGACGTCGATCCGCACCACGTGCACCCCGGCGAGGTAGTCGGCGAACGACGGCAGCTCGAACATCCGCGCGAGCACGACACAGTCTGGGCACCAGTCGGCGCCGAAGTCGATCAGCACGGGCTTTCCGTCGCTCCTGGCCAACGCAAGGGCCGCCTCGATGTCCGCCGCGGGATCCGCGGCGGGGTCGTAGATCCAGGCGGCACTGGGGGTGGGGCGGCGGCCGGCGGCGCGACCGTCGGCGACGGCGTCGCGGACGCGGCGGTCGGTGCCGGCGAGGCCGTCGCGACTGCGATTGGCGTCACGCTCGCGACGGGGGTCGCCTCGGGCGGCGTCGCGGCGGCCGTCGCCCCCTGGGTGGCGCCGATGCCCGCGGACGTGCACGCGGCGAGCGCGGCCGCGATCGTGAGGACCGCGAGCATCCGGGTCGTGCCGTTCATCGTTCCCTCCCAGGCCGGCGCAGACCGGCACCGGCACGATACCAGCGTAGGTCAGTCCCGCAGCAGCGTGCGCAGCGCCGCCTTGACGCGCTCCTCGAGCCCGGCACCCACCGACGGGTCGCTGAGGGCCAGCCGTGATGCCTCGCGCGCCTCCCCGAGCGAGTAGCCAAGGGCCTGCAGGGCGGCGACGACCTCGCCCTCGGAGGCGGTCGAGACGGCGGCCGACGTCCCGGCGGCGATCCCCGCGGCCGAGACCTTCTCCTTCAGCTCGAAGATGATCCTCTCGGCGAGCTTGCGGCCGATCCCCGGGATCGAGACCAGGACCGCCTGGTCCTGCTGGAGGATCGCGAGCTGCAGGTCCGCGGTGGGCCGTGAGCCGACGATGGCCATGGAGACCTTGGGTCCCACGCCGGTCACGGTCAGGAGCAGGTTGAAGAAGCCCAGCTCCTCCGCGTTCCGGAAGCCGAACAGCGCCTGCTGGTCCTCGCGCACGAGGTGGTGCGTGTGGAGCTTGAGCCTGCCGCCGGGAACGGCGGTGGCCAGGACCGCCGGGGCGGCGAACACCTTGTAGCCGATCCCGCCGACCTCGATGACAAGCGAATCGGCCGTGATCGCACCGACGACGCCCTCGACGGATGCGATCACGACGGGGCCCTCCCCTACCCGCGCCGCGCGCCGGTCGGCCGCGCCGGCCTCGAGCGAGCCCCGGTCTCGCGGGCCAGCGCCTCGCGGACCGCGCGCTCGTACGGCGTGCCGCCCCGGGTGATCGGGTCGATGGCCGACCTGTCCATGAGCGGTGCGGTGCCGCCACCGGTCCCGGCCTGCCGGTGGTCCGACGTCCGCTCGGCATTCGCGATGCAGATGGCCGTCGCGAGCGCGTCCGCCGTGTCGTCCGGGGTGGGCCGCTCCGCGAGCTGGAGGATGACCGCGACCATCCGCCCCACTTGCTCCTTGTCGGCCTTCCCGTAGCCCGTGACGGCCATCTTCACCTCGTTGGGCGTGGCCTCGCGCACGGGGATCCCGGCCTGGGCCGCCGCCAGGAGCACCACGCCGCGGGCCTGTCCCACGGCGAACGCCGTCTGCGCGTTGTTCGAGAAGAAGAGGCGCTCGACGGCCACCAGGTCCGGGCCGTGGGTCTCGATCAGCTCCGCGACGTGGGCGTGGATCGCGTTCAGCCGGTCCGGGAGCGACCAGTCGGCAGTTGTCGTGAGGCATCCGTAGTCCACGGCGCGCAGGACCCCGCCGGTCCGTTCGACGATGCCGTAGCCGAGCGCTGCCGTCCCGGGGTCGATCCCCAGGACGATCATCCCGCGAGCTCGGCCAGGAGCTCCTCGGGAATGTCCACGTTCGCGGTCACCCGCTGGACATCGTCCAGGTCCTCGAGCAGCTCCACCAGCCGCAGCGCCTTTCGCACGTGCGCCGCGTCGAGGCTGACCGTCTGCTTGGGGAGCATGGCGTTCTCGGCCGACTCGACCGTGACGCCCGCGGCGTCGAGCGCCTTGCGCACGGCCTCGAGGTCGCCGGGCTCGGTGTAGATCTCGATCGGGTCCGCGTCGGTGTCCACGTCGGCTGCGCCCGCATCGATCGCGGCCAGCGCGACCTCGTCGGGGTCGGCGCCGTCGCGCGGCACGGTGATCAGGCCGCGAGCCTCGAACTGCCATGCGACCGCGCCGCTGCCGGCGAGCTGGCCGCCGGTCTTGGCGAAGATGGACCTGACCTCGGCCGCGGTCCGGTTCCGGTTGTCGGTGGCGGCCTCGACGAGGACGGCGACGCCACCGGGGCCGTAGCCCTCGTAGACGATCTCCTCGTACTGCTCGGCCTCTCCGCCGCCCGTCGCCTTCTCGATCGACCGCTTGATGTTGTCGGCGGGCATGTTGATGGAGCGTGCCTTGTCGATCGCGAGGCGGAGCCGGTAGTTGGCGTCCGGGTCGCCGCCGCCCGCCCTGGCCGCGACGGCGATCTCGCGCGCGACCTTGGTGAACATGGCGCTGCGCTTGGAGTCGTTGACGCCCTTCTGGCGCTTGATCGTGGACCACTTGGAATGTCCTGACATCGGGCGCGAGTATACCGACTATCATCGGGCCAACGGGAGCGTCGTTCGGCGCCCGGGACCCCGCCCTACCTTTGGGGATCCCGCATCGCCAGCCGCCCACCCTGCGCCACCGTCCCGCTCGCCGCCGGGCAGCCCGGCCGGGCGGCCGCATTACCGAGAGGAACCGCGCGCGATGACGTTGAAAAGCCACGACCTCGCCCACATCCGCAGCGTCGTGCTCGCCGGCCATGCCGGCGGCGGCAAGACCACGCTGGCCGAGCAGGTGCTGTTCCGCGCCGGCGCGATCCCGCGGCTGGGCAGGGTGGACGACGGGACCGCGCATCTCGACTACGAGCCCGAGGAGCAGAAGCAGCACCGGTCGCTGAGCCTCGCGGTCGGGACGTTCGAGCACGGCGAGCACGAGATCACGGTCGTCGACACGCCCGGCTACCCGGACTTCGTGGCGGAGATGATCCAGGGCTTCCACGCCGCCGACGCCGCGCTCTATGTCGTGGATGCGTCGGGCGGGGTCGACGCCGGCCTCGAGACGGGGGTCAAGATCGGGCGGGCGACCAACACGGCCGCCTGCTTCGTGCTCAACAAGTGCGACCGCGAGAACGCCGACCCGGGGCGCGCGCTGGACGAGCTGCGCCGCGTGTTCGGCACCAAGGTGGCGCCACTCCATCTCGCCATCGGCGCCGCGGACACGTTCAGCGGGTACGTCGACCTCGTCCATCGGAAGGCGTGGCGGTTCGAGGGCGGCAAGGAGGTCGAGATCCCCGTCCCGGCCGAGCTGGAGGGCGAGGTGGCCCTCCGGCGCGACCAGCTGCTCGAGGCCGCCGCCGAGGCGGACGACGCCGTCTTCGAGAAGTACCTCGGCGAGGAGGACATCTCGGACGCCGAGCTGGACGCGTGTCTCCACAAGGGCGTCCGCGAGTCGATCCTGGCCCCGGTCCTCGTCGCCTCGGCGGCGAAGGGCATCGGCCTCGGCGCGCTGCTCGACGCCATCGTCCGCTACCTCCCGTCGCCCGAGGAGGAGGGCCCCTACGCGGCCCAGGACAAGGCGGGCAAGGACGTCGCGGTCGAGGCGGCCGCCGACGGCCCGCTCCTCGTGCGCGTGTTCAAGACCGCCGCGGACCCGTTCGTCGGGCGGCTCACCTACCTGCGGGTGCTGTCCGGGACGCTCCGCAGCCAGGGCGGGGTGTTCAACGCGACGAAGGGCGAGGACGAGCGCATCGGCCAGCTGCTGTACCTCCACGGCAAGGAGCAGGAGCCCGCGCCCGAGCTGCGCGCGGGCGAGATCGGCGCCGTGGCCAAGCTGGGCGTGACCGAGACCGGCGACACGCTGGGCGTCCGGGACCGGGCCCTCCGTCTGCCCGAGATCGCGTTCCCCAACCCGATGCTCCAGGTCGCGATCGAGCCGCAGTCGAAGGGCGACCTGGACAAGATGGGCCCCGCGCTCGCGCGCATGCTGGAGGAGGAGCCGACGGCGCGCGTCGAGCGCAGCGAGACCGGCGAGCAGATCCTCCGGGCGATCGGCGAGGCGCATGTCGCGGTCATCTGCGACCGCCTCAAGCGCAAGTTCGGCGCCGCGATCATCACCCGGACGCCCACCGTCCCCTATCGCGAAACGATCCGCGGCACGACCAAGGCCCACGGCAGGTACAAGAAGCAGACCGGTGGGCACGGCATGTTCGGCGACGTCTGGATCGAGCTCGAGCCGAACCCGGCGGCGGGCGTGGAGTTCGCCGAGAAGGTCGTCGGCGGGTCGGTGCCGAAGGGCTTCTTCCCGGGCATCGAGAAGGGCGTCCGCGAGACCGCCGCCGAGGGCGTGCTGGCGGGCTTCCCGCTGATCGACTTCCGGGCGACCCTGTATGACGGCTCATTCCACGCGGTGGACTCGAACGAGCTCTCGTTCAAGATCGCGGCCTCGATGGCGCTCAAGGACGGCGTCCTGCAGGCGAAGCCTGTCCTTCTCGAGCCGATCATGACCGTCCACGTCAGCATCCCCGAGCAGTACATGGGCGAGGTCAACCGCGACCTGAACGGCCGCCGGGGCCGGGTGCTGGGGATGGACACCGCGGACGGGATGCAGGTGATCACCGCGCACGTCCCCCAGGCGGAGCTGTTCTCGTATGCGACGGAGCTCCGCTCGCTGACGGGTGGGCGCGGCACGTTCGCCTCCGAGCTGGACCACTACGAGGACGTGCCCTCGCAGCTCGCGGAGAAGATCATCGAGGTCCACAAGAAGAAGGAGCACCCGGAGGGCCACTGAGCAGGCCAGGGCCGGTCGGCGACGATCGCCGGCTCCGGTTGCGTCTGCAGATGCGGACACCGGACTCCAGGTTGCGTCCGCCGATGCGGACACCCGGCGGCGTTCAGGGCCGCGGTGGGTTCGTGCCCAGTGCCATCACCAGCTCCGCGAGGTCCACCCGGCCCTCGTAGATGGCGCGCCCCACGATCGCGCCGCTGCAGCCCGCGGCCTGGACGGCCAGCACGTCCGCCAGCGATGACACGCCCCCGGACGCGATGATCCTGCCCCGGCCGAGCCCGACGAGGGTCCGCAGCAGGGCGAGGTCCGGGCCCCCGAGCAGGCCGTCGCGGTCAACCGCGGTCACCTCGAACGTGCCGACGCCCGCTGCGGCGAGCATTGCGACGGCATCGGCGGCGGCGATCCCGGGCGCGCCCGTTCGCCAGCCTTCCCCCAGGGCCATCCCGTCGCGCACGTCGATGGACGCTACGACGCGCGCCGACCCGTGACGGGCGACGATCGAGGCCGCGAAAGCCGGGTCCCGCAACGCGGCGGTCCCGACGGCGACGCGGGCGCACCCCGTGCCGATCGCCCCCGCGACCGCCTCCGGCGTGCGCAGGCCTCCCCCGACCTCGACCCGGGTGGTGCCGTGGACCTCGGCCACGATCGCCGAGACCAGCCCCAGCTGCGCGGGCTCGCCGACCCGGGCGCCATCCAGGTCCACCACGTGGATCCAGGTCGCGCCTGCGGCGGCGAACGAGCGAGCGACCGCGACCGGGTCGTCGGCGTAGGCGGTCTCGCGCGCGAAGTCGCCCTGCCGAAGGCGCACGACGCGCCCGTCCCGGAGATCGATCGCCGGCAGCAGCTCGAACGTATCCACCCGTCTCACCAAGAATGCTGGCGTTGTAGCACGCTAATACGGTAGCATGGTAACCACTCGGCCGGGACAGACCCCGGCGGTGCCCGCAGGAGGGACTGGATCCCGTGGCTGACGAGTGGCGGACCCCGGATACCGAAGCACTGGTCGATGCCATTCTGCGCCTCGACGACCGCGACGACGCGCTGCGGTTCATGCGCGACCTGTGCACCCTTGGAGAGCTCCATGACCTTGCCCAGCGTTGGGCCGTGGTCCGGCTTCTCGACGTCGGCATGCACTATGGCGACATCTCCCGGAGGACCGGGGCAAGCACCGCGACCATCACCCGGATCGCCTCGTGGCTCAACCACGGAGAGGGCGGCTACCGCCGCATGCTCGATCGCCTGAAGACAGGCGACGGCACCGTCCCCTACCCCACCGGCGTCGAGCGATGAGGGAGCGCCTGCGCCTCGCCGTCCCGAACAAGGGCCGCCTCGTCGAGCCCACGCTCAGCCTGCTCCACGCATCGGGGCTCATGTTCGAGGAACACGACCGGAGCCTCGTGGCCAGGGTCCAGAACCATCCGCTGGACATCCTGTTCGTGCGCACCGGGGACGTGGTCGAGTTCGTCGCCGACGGCGTAGCCGACGTGGGCGTCACGGGAGCCGACATCGTCGCCGAGTCCGGCGTCGAGCTGCCGGTCCTCCGGCGCCTCGGGTACGGGCACTGCCGCCTCGCGGCTGCCGTCGCTGCGGACTCGCCGTACGAGGCGATCTCGGACCTCGCCGGGGTCAGGATCGCCACGTCCCATCCCAACGTCGCGCGGCGGTTCTTCGCCGACCAGGGGATCGCGGTCGAGGTGATCTCCCTCTCGGGGGCCGTGGAGGTCGCGCCGCGCCTCGGCCTCGCGGACGCCATCGTCGACCTCGTCTCGACGGGCTCGACGCTGTCCATGAACGGGCTCCGCGCGATCGGCGACATCCTGGCGTCCGAGGCGGTGCTCGTCACCAACGCCACCGCGATCGCGCAGCGCGCCGCCGAGCTGGACGGCATCGTCACGATGCTGGGCTCGGTCATCGCGGCCCGCGGGCGAAAGTACCTGATGATGAACGCCCCTGCATCGAAGCTGCCGGAGCTCGAGGCGCTGCTGCCGGGGCTCGAGTCGCCGTCGGTCATTCCCCTGGCCCACGCCGGCATGATCGCCATCCACTCGGTCGTCGGCGCCGACGAGGTGTGGGGCCTGCTGCCGCGCCTCAAGTCGGCCGGGGCGTCGGGCATCCTGGTGCTCCCCATCGAGAAGATCCTGCCGTGACCGGCGAGATCAGCCTCCGGCGCCTTGACCTGCGGTCCGCCGACGCCGCCGCGATGGCGGAGCGGGATCGCGCTGTTCCGGCGCGGCGCCGTGCCCGATCAGGCGATCCGCGAGGCGACCCGGGCCATCCTGGCCGACGTTCGTGCCCGGGGCTCCGTCGCCGTCCGCGAGGCCTCGAGCCGGTACGGCGGCGGGCGCCCCGACGGCCGGCTGCTGCTCGGCCGCGCGGACCTCGCGGCTGCTGCCGAGGCTCTCGCGACGGCGGAGCGCGACGCGCTCGAGACGGCGATCGCCAACGTCCGCCGGTTCGCGGAGGCCCAGCGGCCCTCGTCCGCCCGGACCACGATCGTCCCCGGCGTCGAGCTGGAGCGGCGCTGGCTGCCGGTCGCGCGCGTCGGTGCGTACGTGCCCGGCGGTTCCGCCCCGTATCCCTCCTCCCTGGTCATGACCGTCGTCCCCGCGCGCGTCGCGGGCGTGTCCGCGATCGTGGTGGCCAGCCCGGCGGACCGCGACGGCGAGATCCACCCGGTGCTCCTCGGTGCAGCGGGGCTGCTCGGCGTGGACGCGCTCCTCGTCGCGGGTGGGGTCCAGGCGATCGGGGCGCTCGCCTACGGCCTGCCGGATGAAGGCCTCGAGCCCGTGGACCTGGTCGTCGGGCCAGGCAGCGCGTGGGTCACGGCGGCCAAGATCGAGGTCGTCGGCGAGGTGGGGATCGACCTGCCAGCCGGCCCGTCCGAGGGCCTCGTCCTCGCCGACCGGACGGCCGACGCCACCACCGTCGCCGCGGACCTCATCACGCAGGCCGAGCACGGCGTGGACTCCCCGGCCCTGCTCGTGACGCCGGACGAGGCGTTCGCCGACGCGGTCGAGGCCGAGGTGCGCGGCCGCCTCGCACGTGCGGTGCGACGGGACATCCTCACCCAGTCACTCGCCGAGCACGGCCGCATCGTGCTGGTCCCCGACATCGCGGCCGGGATCGACTTCGTCAACGGCTACGGTCCCGAGCACCTCTCGGTCGACGTCGAGGACCTCGAGGGCGCCGTCGCTGCCATCCGGAATGCGGGCTCGATCTTCGTCGGCCGCTGGTCCCCGGAGAGCGCGGGCGACTACGCGTCGGGCGCCAACCACGTCCTGCCGACGGGTGGCCTCGCGCGCTCGTGCGGCCCGCTCGCCGTGGAGACGTTCGGCAAGTTCAACCAGGTCCAGCGGATCACGCGCGAAGGGCTGGCCTCGCTGCGGCCCGCGATCCGCACCCTTGCCGAGGCCGAGGGCCTGCTCGCGCACCGGGACGCCGTCGAGGCGCGCTTCCGGGGCAACACCGACGAGGAGGTCAGATGAGCCCGAGCCCGTTCACCGTCACCTCCCCCACGGACCCGGCCTCCTACGCCTGGGAGGCGACGGATGAGGGTGTCGCCGAGCGCTTCGGCATCCCGGCGTCCCAGTGTCCTCCGCTTCGACCTCAACACGTCTCCGCAACCGCCCGGGATGCTGGCCCGGCTCCTCGCCGAGGGCCGTTTCGAGACCCGCCTGTCGGAGTACCCGCCGGGCGACTACAGGAACCTGGTCGAGGCAGCCGCGGCCCGCTACGGCGTCGGCACGGACGAGGTGGTGCCCGGCGCAGGCGCCGACGAGATCCTGGACATGTGCACCAAGGCGTTCCTGCCCGCAGGCGAGGCGGCAGTGGTCTCCGTGCCGACCTACTCGATGTACCGCATCCTCGCCGAGCAGCGCGGGGCCCGTGTCATCGCCGTGCCGCGGCGCGGCGCCGCCGGGGGCTGGGCGATGGACATCCCCGCCGTCCGTGATGCCGCGCGGCGGGCGACCCTCGTGTGGGTCTGCAGCCCCAACAACCCGACGGGCCTGCCCGAGCCGCCCGGTTCCATCGAGGCGCTGCTCTCGGGCCTCGAGGAGGACGCCGCCGCCGACGGCCGTCCCGCGCCGGCGGTGGTCGTCGACGAGGCCTACAGCGAGTTCGCGGACGAGTCCGTGATCCCGCTCCGGGTCCGCTACCCGAACCTCGTCGCCGTGCGGACCGCGTCGAAGGCATACGCGCTGGCCGGCCTCCGCGTCGGGTTCGCGGTCGCCGCGGCGCCGACCCTGCGCCGCATCGCCCTGTACCGCCCGCCCGGGTCCGTCGGCACGATCTCCGCCACCGCCGTCGCCCGCGCGCTCCGCGAGCCCGAGGCGATGCGGGCGAACGTGGATCGCGTACGGCGTGAGCGGCCCCGCCTCGCCGAGGCGCTCGCCGCGGCCGGCTGGCGGCCACAGCCGTCCGTGACCAACTTCATCCTGCTCGACCTCGACACGCCAGAGCGCGCCGAGGCGGCCTCGCTCGCCCTCATGCGCCTGGGCCTCGTTCCCCGCACCTTCGGCAGTGGGCACCACCTGGCCCATTGCCTCCGGATCACCGTCCGCGACCCGGACGAGAACGACCGGCTCATCGAGGCCGTGCGCGAGATCGCCCCGACGCTCCCCGCCATCCCCGAGCCGGCCGTCGCCGGCGACACGGAGACACCCGCATGACAACGCCGCTGGGCGCCACCGAGGTCACCGCCCTGGGTCCGCGTCACGTCCGTGTCGCGCGCCGGACCCGCGAGACGGACATCACGATCGAGCTCGCCCTCGACGGCACTGGTCGCGCCGGCATCGTGACCGGGATCGGCTTCTACGACCACCTGCTCTCGTCGCTCGCGCACCACGGCCTGTTCGACGTCGAGATCCGGGCGAGCGGCGACCTCGAGGTGGACGAGCACCACACGGTCGAGGACGTGGCCCTCGTCCTCGGGTCCGCGTTCGCGGAGGCACTCGGTGACAGGGCGGCGATCCGCCGCTTCGGAGACGCCTCCGTGCCGATGGACGAGTCCGTCGCCACGGCCGTCGTCGACATCGGCGGACGGCCGTACGCGGTCATCGACCTCCCGTTCCGCGGCGAGCGGGCCGGCACGCTGCCGCTCCAGCTCGTCGACCACGCGCTCGAGTCGTTCGCCCGGACGGCGGGCGCCACGCTCCACCTCCACGGCACCGGCCGGAACGACCACCACCTCGGCGAGGCCGCGTTCAAGGCGCTGGGTCGTGCCCTCCGGCTCGCCTGCGAGCCGGACCCCCGCAGGACCGGCGTCGCGTCGACCAAGGGGTCGCTCGGGTGACGACGGCCAGGACCCGGGTCGCGGTCGTGGACTATGGCGCGGGCAACCTCGTCTCGATCGAGCAGGCGCTCACGACGGCCGGCGCGAGGGTCCACCGCGCGCCGAGCGCGGTTGAGATCGGGGCCGCTGACCTGCTCGTCGTCCCGGGCGTCGGCGCGGCCGCCCCCGCGATGGACCGTCTGCGCCTGGGCGGGTTCATCGAGCCCATCCGCGCCTGGATCGACGCAGACCGGCCGTTCCTGGGGATCTGCCTCGGGCTCCAGCTGCTGTTCGACGGCAGCGACGAGGATGGCGCGGAGACCCTCGGAATCCTGCCCGGCAGGACCGTCCGTCTCACCGGGGCCCCGACGCTGCCGCACATCGGCTGGAACCAGGTCGACCGGCTGCGGGATCACCAGGCGTTCGACGGCATCGCGCCAGGTGCCGACTTCTACTTCGTCCATTCGTACGTGGGGGTGCCCGACGGCGATGCCGGACGGATCGCGGTCCTCGCGGAGACGGAGCACGGCTCGCGGTTCGTCTCTGCGGTCGCCCGAGGGCGCCTGCTCGGAGTCCAGTTCCACCCGGAACGGTCCGGCGGCAACGGGCTGCGCTTCGTCGCGAACGTGGTCGCGTGGGCGCGGGGCAGGGCCGCCTGATGCTGACCCGTCGCGTCATCCCCTGCCTGGACGTGGCCGACGGCCGCGTCGTGAAGGGAACCCGGTTCGTGGACCTCCGCGACGAGGGCGACCCGCCCGAGCTCGCCGAGCGCTACGCGAACGAGGGAGCCGACGAGATCGTCTACCTCGACATCGGCGCCGCCCCGCAGGGCCGCGGGACCCTGCTGGACATCGTGGAGCGGACCGCGCGCCGCGCCTTCATCCCGCTGACCGTGGGCGGCGGCGTCCGCAGCGTGGACGACATGCGCGAGGTTCTCCGGGCCGGCGCCGACAAGGTCGGCCTCAACACGCGGGCGGTGGCCGAGCCGGACCTCGTGACGCGCTGCGCCGCCCGGTTCGGGAGCCAGGCCGTCGTCGTGGCGATCGACGCCCGGCGCGTGGCACGCGGCGACCCGGCCCTGCCCTCGGGCTACGAGGTCGTGGTCAACGGAGGGCGCGAGCCCGTCGGCCTGGACGCCGTCGCATGGGCCGTCCGCGCCGTCGAGCTGGGCGCGGGCGAGCTCCTCGTCACCAGCATCGACCGCGACGGGACCGGGCATGGCTTCGACACGGACCTGCTGCGGGCGATCTCCTCGCTCGTGCCGGTCCCGGTGATCGCCTCGGGAGGCGCCGCGCGGGCCCGACGACTTCGTGGCGGCCATCCGGGACGGGGGTGCCGACGCCGTCCTTGCGGCGGGGATCTTCCACCGGCGCGAGGTATCGATCGCCGCCGCCAAGGCGGCGATGGCAGCCGCGGGCCTCCCCGTCCGCGCGTTCGACCCGGAGGGGGCCGCATGACGCCCATCACGAACGGCGACGTTGCCGCCCCGGGACCCGCGGGGCCGGCGGACGCGTCGTGCTGTCTCCGGACCCGTGGAGCGGCCCCGGGACCCGTGGACCTCGTCGCGGGACCCGACCCGGCCGCGATCGCGTGGGACCAGGCCGGCCTGGTCGCCGGCGTCGTCCAGGACGTGGCCGACGGCCGCGTCCTGATGGTCGCCTGGCTGGACGCCGAGGCGCTCGCGGCCACCCTCCGGACGGGCGACGTTCACTTCCATTCCCGGTCGCGCGACCGGCTGTGGCGCAAGGGCGAGAGCTCCGGCAACGTCCTCAGGCTGCGGACGCTGGCGATCGACTGCGACGGGGATGCGCTCCTGCTCGGCGTCGAGCCGGCCGGCCCGACCTGCCACCGCGGGACCCGAAGCTGCTTCGACGCGGACGGCTCCGCGGCGACGGCCACCATTGCGGCGACGGCCGCCACCCAGGGCTTCGCGTGGCTCGAGTCCCTGTGGGCGACCATCTCGGAGCGCGCCGCAGCCCGGACGGCCGGCTCCTACACGGTGAAGCTCCTCGACGGTGGCGTCGACCTCGCGGGGCGGAAGGTGGCGGAGGAGGCGACCGAGGTCCTCCTGGCCGCGAAGAACGACGAGGCGGCCGAAGCGGCCGGAACCGACCGCGGGGAGACCCGCGGGCTCCTGGCCGGGGAGGCCGGCGACCTCCTGTACCACGCCCTGGTGCTGCTCGCGGAGCGCGGGCTGGAACCGCGGGCGGTGCTGGAGGTCCTCCGCGGCCGCCAGGGCCGGCCGCACCGCGGCTGAACCGCGGCCGCCATGGCCGGCCGCACCGCGGCTGAACCGCGGCCGCACACGGCCGGCCGCACCGCGGCTGAACCGCGGGGTCAGCCGCCCGTCACCCGCACCACGGACCGGTTTCGCTTGCCGACGCGCACCTCGAACCACGCGCTCGCGATCGGTGCGGGCATCGCGGCCGCGGGATCGGTCACCCGCTCCCCGTTCACCGTGATCGCGCCGCCGGTGATCAGGCGGCGGGCCTCGCCTCGCGACGGCGCCAGGCCCGACTCCGCCAGCACCGCCACCACGCCACCGGCCACGGCATCCGCCCCCACGGACGGCCCGCGGGTGGCGGCGTGCACCCGCTCCAGGAGCACCGGGTCCGAGATGGGCTCCTTCTGGAACAGGGCGGCCGACACGGCGACTGCGTCGGCGGCCGCGGCCTCGCCATGGACGCGCGCCGTCACGTCGAAGGCCAGCCGCCGCTGGGCCTCCCTCGCCTCCGGCTGCGCCCGGAGCGCGGCGTCGAGCGCCTCGGTCTCCTCGCGGCTCCAGGTCGTGAACCAGCGAATGTAGGTCGGGGCGTCGCGGTCGTCCGCCCCGAACCAGTACTGGTAGAAGGCGTAGGGCGTGGTCCGGGATGCGTCCAGCCAGACCGTCTCGTCGCCCTCGGTCTTGCCGAACTTGGCGCCGGACGGGGCCAGGAGCAGCTTGTAGGCGATGCCGTGCGCGGGGCTCTCGTCGCTCCCCTCCCCGCTCGTACGGCGGATGAGCTCGAGGCCGGCGGTGATGTTCCCCCACTGGTCCGCGCCGCCCATCTGCATCTCGACGCCGTGCTCACGGTAGAGGGTGGCGAAGTCGTATGCCTGGAGCGTCATGTAGCTGAACTCGGTGAACGAGAGCCCGCGATCGAGCCGCTGCTGGACGGAGTCCTTGGCGAGCATGTAGGGCACGGTGAAGTGCTTGCCGACTTCCCGCAGGTACTCGATCAGCGACAGCTTGCCGAGCCAGTCCGCGTTGTTCGCCATCACTGCCTGGGTGGGCCCGGGCGAGAAGTCCAGGAATCGCGCGAGCTGGGCCCTGATCGCCACCACGTTGCGCTCCAGCGTGGGGACGTCGAGGAGGTTCCGCTCGGACGATCGTCCCGAGGGATCCCCGATCATCCCCGTCCCGCCGCCGACCAGGGCGACGGGTCGTCCGCCGTGCTGCTGGAGCCGGAGGAGCCCGAAGATCGGAACCAGGTGGCCGGCGTGCAGCGAGTCTGCGCTGGGGTCGAACCCGACATAGGCGGCGATGTGCCTGCCCGAGGCCAGGCGCTCCGGCAGTCCGGGGGTGGTGGCGTGGAGGATGCCCCGCCACTCGAGGTCCGCGAGGAGCTCGCCGAGCCGCGACGCGGGGTCGCCGGCAGGCGTTCCGCTCATGCGCGCGTCACACGGGTGCGACCGGGACCGTCAGCGGTCCGGTCCGGTCGGCGAGATCGGTCGTCCACAACCCCCATGGTATCTTTCCGCCCAACATGCAAAGCAGCCTCTCCCGGAGGCAGCGCCGTCGCCGTCTGGCCGACAGGCGCCGCCCGCGCGGACACGTAGCCGCGCGAGCCGCGGTCATCGCGCTCCCGCTCCTCCTGTTCACGACCCTCCTCCTGCTCGGTGCTGCCGGCGCGACGGCATCGGTCGCCGCGTACTCGTACCTCGCGAAGGACCTCGAGGACCCGAAGGCGGCCCTGGACAAGATCACGTTCACCCAGCAGACCACCGTCATGGACCGGACCGGGGACGTCCAGCTCGCCCGCCTCGGCGACGACCGGCGAGAGATCGTGACGTTCGACCAGATCCCGCCCGTGCTCGTCGACGCCACGACATCCGTCGAGGACAGGACCTTCTGGGACAACTCCGGGTTCGACCCGGCCGGCTTCATCGCGGCCGCCGTGGACACCCTCAACGGGCGGGACAGGGGCGGGTCCACGATCACCCAGCAGCTCGTCCGCGCACGCCTGCTGCCGCAGAGCGCCTTCGACGGCAGCGTCTACGAGCGCAAGGCCAAGGAGATCATCCAGTCGATCCGCCTGACCCAGGCCTATCCCGGCGAGGATGGCAAGAAGGCGATCATGGAGAAGTACCTCAACCAGAACTTCTACGGCAACCGCAGCTACGGCGTCGCGGCGGCGGTACGGGCGCTACTGGAGGGAGGATCTCAAGGACATCACGCTGGCCCAGGCCGCCCTGCTCGCCGGCATCCCGCAGTCCCCGACGAGGTTCGACCTGGTCAAGAACGCCGTCGAGGAGACCTACACCGACAAGAAGGGCGTCGAGCAGTCGCGTCTCGTCGTGCCCATGGACAGCGAGATCGTCAAGCGCCGCAACTTCATCCTCGAGCAGATGAAGACCAAGTCCGAGCTCACCGCCGGGCCGGTTCTCGGACGCCGACTACGAGGCCGCCAAGCAGGAACCGGTCATCCTGGCCTCACAGGCGGCGGACCAGTGGCGGGCCCCGCAATTCGTGTGGCAGGTCCGGGACGAGCTGGGCCAGATCCTGTGCGGCGAGGCGCAGTGCGAGCGGATCGACACAGGCGGCTACCGGGTGTACACGACCCTCGACTACCGCATGCAGCGAATCGTGGAGAAGTGGGTCTACGCGGCGGCGATCGTCCCCAACTCGAGCAACGTGAGCAGGCTCCTCAAGAATCGCGGCATCCCGAGCAGCGAGTGGTCGTGGATCCGGGCCCTGCGCGGCCACAACCTCCACAACGCCGCGGCCGGCGTGATCGACTACCGGACGGGCGAGATCCTCGCCTACGCCGGCTCGGCGTCGTACACCACCAAGGGCAGCACGCGGTTCCAGCCCCAGTTCGACGTCCTGGCCGACGGCTGGCGCCAGCCGGGGTCGTCCATCAAGCCCCTGGTCTACTTGATCGGGATCCACGACAAGACGATGACGGCCGCCACGATGTTCATGGACGTCGTGACGAACTTCGCATCCGGTGGCGCCAGGGCCTACACGCCCACCCAGGCGGACGGTCTCGAGCGCGGCCCCGTGCGGCTGCGGAACGCCCTCCAGTTCTCGCTCAACATCCCGGCGATCAAGGCCGGGTTCATCAACGGCCTCAAGCACCAGTTCGAGCGGACCAAGGACTTCGGGCTGCGATACCTGAAGGGTACGAGCGCGGTCCCGTCCGAGAGCATCGGCACCCTCGTGGTCCACCCGATCGACATGATCAGCGCCTTCGGCACGATCGCGAACGGCGGGGTCCTGGTGCCGCACCACACGATCCTCAAGGTGATCGGTCCCGACGGCAAGCAGGTCTGGCCGGCGCCGGGCGCGAAGGTCAACGGTACCCGCGTCGTGTCCAGCCAGGCGGCCTACATCATGACCGACATCCTGGCCGGGAACACGGTCAAGTCCATCAACCCCTTCTGGGGCAAGTGGCAGATCACCAACGGCGTGACGAGCAAGAAGGTGCGTCCGGCCGCCTACAAGACCGGCACGACCAGCGACAACCGCGACGTGCACGCCTACGGGTACCTCGCGCCGCCCTCCAACAAGAAGCTGCCGGCCCTGGTCGCGGGCGTCTGGCTGGGCAACTCCGACAACTCCCCCAACGACGGCAAGCTGTCGCTCGACACCTCCGCGCCCCTGTGGTCCGCGATCCTGTCCGACGTGTCCAAGGGCATGCCGATCGAGGGCTTCGGCCGCGTGAAGCCCAAGGGCATCGTCACGAAGAAGGTCGACGCGTTCACCGGGATGCTCCCGGGAGGCGGGACCCGCAAGACCGTGGATGAGCTGTTCCTGGCGGGGACCGCGCCCACCAAGGCTGCCTCCGTGGGGGTCGCCATCGACGTCGACAAGGCAAGCGGCCTGCTCTGGCGGGATGGGTGCGTGGGTCCGATGGTCACCAAGAGCTTCATCGACTTCGGCTCGGCCGAGGCCGCGTTCCCCGGGTGGCAGAGGTCCAACAAGCAGTGGGAGGCGCGGGCCGCAAAGGGGGCCGGGTATGCCGGCGGGCCGAAGCGGACGCGGACGGCGTACTTCTACGGCGGCGGGTTCTACCCGTTCGGGCGGTCCTGGGGCGGCGCGTTCGCGCCCACCAGGAAGTGCCCGCTCGCCCCGCCGCCGCCGACGGTCTGCGTGTCGCTCGACCCCCTCTCCCCGTGCCCGTCGACCGAGCCCAGCCCCTTGCCCAGCACGACCCTGGACCCGACGCCCAAGCCGAAGCGCTCGCCTGGCCCCTGACGGACGGGCGAACCGGGCGAAGTCCCGCCCCGCGCTCAGAGCCTGACGATCGTGGCTCCGTCGCCGCCCTCGCCACGCTCCCCGGCCCGGAAGCTCTTGACCAGCGGGTGCGTCGCGGCCTGGGCCCTGACGGCATCGCGCAACGCGCCCGTGCCGAGGCCGTGGATGATGAGGACCTGTTCCAGCCCCGCCAGCGAGGCATCGTCGAGGTAGCGCCCGAACGCGTCGAGCGCCTCGTCCACGCGGGCCCCGCGCAGGTCCAGCGAGGAGGCCACGGTGCGCGCCCGTGCCAGCATCAGGCCCGAGATCCCGGAGCCGGCATCCGGACGGGACATCGTCCCCCGGCCGGCCCCCGCCGATCGAGTGGCTCTCCCCGGCTCGCCGGTATCCGAGACTCCGCCGGCATTGCCCAACGCGGGTTCCAGGTCGTCGACCGACACCGAGACGCGCATGCCGCCGGCCTCGAGCGTGGCCCGGGACCCGCCCTTCTCGATCGCGGCGATCCGCCCTTCCCAGCCACCGCTCCGGCTCCGCGCCCGCTCGCCGAGGCGCCACGCGTGCGGCGCGACCGCGACCTGCGGCTCGGGCTGCTCGGTCCCCGGGTCCGACAGGCCGGCGAGCGTCTGCTCGGCCCGGGCGAGCGCGGCGTCGATCGCCGGGGCGGTGACCGTCTCGCGCTCGAGCATCCGGCGAACACCCGCCACCTCCGCCCGGAGGCTCGCGACGAGGCGCTCGGCCTCCTCGCGGGCCGCGCGGACCGCCTCGTCGCGTTCCCGCCTCGCGCGCCGGCGCTCCTCGTCGGCGACGCGCAGCGCCTCCGCGGCCTTCCCCTGGGCGACCCGAGCCCGCTCGACGGCATCGGCAATCTCCCCCTCCTGGCGCCGGATCGACGCCAGGGTCGCCTCGAAGGCGCGCTGGTTCTCCGACAGGCGGCCCCGGGCGTCGGCCACGATGGCGTCGGGCAGGCCGAGACGTTCGGCGATGGCGAACGCCTGGCTCGCGCCGGGCAGGCCGATCGAGAGCCGGTAGGTCGGTGACAGCGTCTCGAGGTCGAACTCGACGGAGGCATTGCGGGCCGCCGGGGTCTCGTGGGCGTAGACCTTGATCTCCGCGTAGTGCGTCGTCGCCGCGATCAGCGCCCCGGACCTGATGAAGTGGTCGAGGAGGGCCTGGGCCAGCGCGGAGCCCTCGGTGGGATCGGTCCCCGCGCCCAGCTCGTCGAGGAGCACGAGCGTCTCGGGGCCGGCGTGCTCCACGATCCTGATGATCGACCGGAGGTGGCCCGAGAACGTGGACAGCGACTGGGCGATGGACTGCTCGTCACCGATGTCGGCGAACACGTCGCGCAGGATGGGCAGCCTCGATCCCGACTCGGCCGGGATGTGCAGGCCGGCCTGGTGCATCAGGGACAGGAGGCCCAGCGTCCGCAGCGCGACGGTCTTGCCGCCGGTGTTCGGCCCGGTGATGACGACAGCCGTGTAGCCGTCGCCGAGCCGGATGTCGATGGGAACGACGCGTCCGGTGAGCCCCGGGTGGCGCGCGGAGAGCAGCACGACCTCCGTCCGATCGGCGGGGGCGGGCCGCACGCCGTCCAGCTCCGCCGCCAGCTGGGCCTTGGCCGCCCAGAAGTCGAACTGGGCGAGCGCCTCGAGGGTCTCGCGCAGGAGCGCGCCGTTGGCGGCGACCAGCGCCGACAGCTCGTCCAGGATGCGTCCCTCCTCCTCGTCCACCGCCGCCTGGGCCTCGCGCCACGCATTGCCCAGCTCCACGATCACGAGCGGCTCCACGAAGAGGGTCTGGCCGCTGCCGGATGCGTCGTGGACGATGCCCTTGACGCGGCTCCGCGCCTCGGCCCGGATCGGGACCACGTAGCGGCCGTTGCGGAGCGTGATGATCGGCTCCTGGAGCGCGCTTCCGAGCTCCGAGCCCACGAGGCTGTCGAGGCGGCGGCGCAGCCTGTCGTACGTCATCCGGACGGCGCCGCGGAGCGGGCCGAGCCGGGGAGAGGCGGTGTCCAGGAGCTCCCCGACCGGATCGAAGCTGCGGGTCAGGGTGCTCCGCAGCGCGGGCAGCGGGTGGAGGCGGCGCCCGAGGTCCCGGAGCAGCGGACGGCGCTCCTCCGCCAGCGATGTGGCGAGCCGCGCGGCCGCGTCGAGGGTCTCGGCGATCTCGAGGAACTGCTGCGGGTCGAGGCGGCCGCCGCGGAGGGCGCGGCCCACCCATGGCTCGATGTCGTGCGCCGCGCCGATCCCGACTCCCGGGCGGTCCTGGAGCAGGGATCGGGCCTGGTCCGTCTCGTCCAGGCCGCGGCCGACGATGACCGGATCCGCGGACGGGACCAGCGCCTCGGCCAGCCGGCGCGACGGATCGAAGGAGGTCTTTGCGGCGAGCCTGGCCCGGACCGCGGGGAACTCGAGGAGCGTGATCGAGCGCGCGTCCAAGTCAGGGCCGCCGGCTGAGCGACGGGCTGCCGGCGACCAGGAACCGCCAGGGCAGGCCGGTCCACGGCTCGCCGGCGAAGGCAATCCCGATCCGGGGCGTCGTCGCGACGCGGATCGCCGGCACGCCGGCGGGCGGGACCTCGATCCTCAGCGGCGAGCGGGCGTCGCACAGGTCGAGGCCCGTGGCCGCACGGTCGATCCCGAAGGCGAGGCCGATGAGGCCGGGCCCCGCGGCAAGGCGGGCGTCGGCGACGTGGCTGCCGCTCGCGCGGACGGTGTCGCGGGCGGCGCGCATCTCGTCGATGCCCTCGACGGGCTCGACCGCGCGGATGAGCAGGGCGGCCGGTCGCGACGCGGCCTCGGTGACGACGTTCAGGCAGTTGTACATGCCGTAGACAAGGTACACGTAGGCAATGCCCGGAGGCCCGAACATGACCCGGTTGCGCGGCGTCAGGCCCATGCGGGCGTGGGACGCCCGGTCGTCCGGGCCGACATACGCCTCGACCTCGACGATCCGGCCCGTGCGTCGAGCGCCGCCGGCCCGGTCGGGATCACGGACCAGGAGCGCGCCCAGGATGGCACGGGCCGCGGCCAGCGTGTCGCCGGCCAGGATCTCGCGCGGGAAGGGACGGCCGGCGCCTCCCGGCCCGGGGGGCGGACTCCCGCGGGGGCCCGCGGTCACCCGATGCCGTAGATGCCCAGGATCGCCTGCGGGATCATGAACTGCACGATGCCGAGGAAGTTCGGGATCGCGGTGTCATGGAGCACCCGCCCGATGCCGGACTCGTTGATCGCCGTCCAGAGGTTCCCCAGCAGCGGCAGCTCGTCCGTGTCCGGTGCGAACCCGGGTGACAGGAAGAACTGGTCGAGGATGATCGTCACGAACAGGAGCAGCAGCAGGCCCTGGACGACCCCGAGGATCCCGCCGACGACCTCGTCGACGATCGGGCGGTTCGCGAAGATCTGGGTCTTCGTGTACGTCCCCTGGACCACGATGGCGAACGCCACGGTCGAGGCGACGAAGATCATGAGGAATCCGAGCATGAAGGCGTACTCGGCTGGGAACTGCGTCCAGTTGGTGGCGAGGAACGACCCGACGGGCACGGAGAGCTGCGCCGCGAGGAAGAACGAGAAGGTCATCGTCGCGATCCCGACGAGCCGCCGGATGGCACCCTGTGCGTAGCCGAGGACGAAGAACCCGAACAGGCCCAGGAGGATGAGCACGTCCACGATGTTGAGCGTGCCCAGGAACTCGGTGATGTTCACGTGCCCCTCTTGACACCGGTGCCCCCGTGACCGGGTGAAGCCCCAATCGCAGGGTAGCAGCCCGGCGCGGCGCCGCAATGACCCCTCAGGCGCGGAGTCGTGCCCCGATCGTCCCGAGCGACTCGATCACCGACGCCACCGCCGCGTCGACCTCGGCCTCGGTGAGCGTCCGCGCCGCGGCGCCGAACCGGAGCCGGAAGGCGAGGCTCTTCTCGTCGCCGGCGAGCGGCACCCCGCGGTAGATGTCGAACAGCCGCACGTCGCGGAGCAGCTCCCCGGCGCTCTCCCGGAGGACGTCCTCGACGGACACGGCGGGGACGGACTCGGACACCACGATCGCGAGGTCTCGGTCGACCTCGGGGAAACGGCCCACGACCGTCGCGCGCTCCGGCGGGAGACGTCCCGCCGCGAGTCCCTCGATCGCGATCTCCGCGACGATGACCCTGCCCCCGGTCCGCAGCTCCCAGGCGTCGGCCAGGTGGGGATGGACCTCGCCGACGATGCCGTAAAGGCGGCCGGGGACCTCGGCACGGGCGGTCCGGCCCGGGTGGAAGAGCGCCTCCCCGGTCTCGGCCGCGTAGCCGGGACGGCCGAGACCCAGCCGATGGGCCAGGAGCTCGATCACGCCCTTCGCATCATCGAGGTCGTAGGGCCGAGCGGCACGATTCCACGCGGCCGGGGAGGCCGCGCCCACCAGGGCGAAGCCGAGGCGCCACCACTCGCGCGGGGTATCGCCCGTCCGCGCGTAGCCCTTGCCGATCTCGAACACCGCGACGTCCTCGGTCCCGTGGCGGAGGTTGACGCCGACCACGTCGAGGAGGCTGCCCAGGAGGTTCCGGCGGAGCAGCGAGTGGTCGCGCGAGAGCGGGTTCGTCACCCCGATCGCGTCGCCACCAGGCTGGTCCTCCCCGCCGGTGGACTGGACCTCGCGTCCCAGGACGAAGGTCTCGACGTGGCGCGGCGAGACGAGGGCCGTCGTGATCACCTCGGTGAGGCCGGCGCCTGCCAGGGTTTCGCGCACGAGATCCCGGAGCTCGAGGGGCGACGGGCGATAGCGGGGCATCCCCGTGTCGGGCGTGACGGAGGGGACGAGCTCGTAGCCCCGGACGCGGGCGATCTCCTCGATCACGTCGGCCTCGACCGCGATGTCGAGGCGCCAGGTCGGGACGACCGCCGCGATCGCGCCCCCCGGACCGGGTGCGAAGTCAAGGTGCTCCGGGTCGAGGGCGACGGTCACGCGCTCGCCCCGACCCGCGGGCTCCGTCACCACGCCCACCCGCGCCAGGAGGGCCCTCTGCTCGTCCGCGGTGAGGTCCGTCCCCAGCAACCGGTTGACGCGGGCCGGCCGGAAGGCGACGCGACCGGCCTCGGGCTCGATCGGGGCCGTGTCGACGACGCCCGGGAGGATGTCCCCGCCGGCCCACGCTCGCACGAGCTCCGCAGCACGGTCCGCCCCGAGGCGCGCGAGCCGGGACTCCTGGCCTTTCTCGAAGCGCGACGACGCCTCCGATCGCAGCGCCAGGCGCTGGGCGGTCCGGCGGACGCTGACCGGGTCGAAGATCGCCGACTCGACGATGACCTCGGTGGTGCCGTCGGAGACCTCCGAGGTCGCCCCGCCCATCACACCCGCGACCGCGAGTGGTCCCAGCGGGTCCGCGATGAGCAGCGTATCGGCCGCGAGGTCGCGGGTGACGTGGTCCAGGGTCTCGAGCCGCTCCCCCGCGACTGCCCGCCGCACGATGATCGTGGCGCGCCCGTCCGGCCCGGCACTGATCGCGGCGCCGTCGAAGGTGTGGATCGGCTTGCCGAGCTCCAGCATCACGTAGTTCGAGGCGTCGACGACGTTCGAGATCGGGCGCTGGCCGGCGGCGAGAAGGCGCATCTGGATCCGGTCGGGGGATGGGCCGACCGTCACGCCGCTCACCCACCTGCCGGCGAACCTCGGACACAGGTCGGGGTCCCGGACGTCGACTGCGAGCCGGTCCACGATCGCCGGACCGCTCCCCTCCTCCACCGTGATCACCGGGACGCGAACCTGCTGGTGCGTGGCGGCGGCGACCTCGCGGGCAAGACCGAGGATCGACAGCGCGTCGCCGCGGTTCGGCTTCACGTCCACGTCCAGGATCACGTCGCCGAACAGGTCCGACAACGGGACGCCCAGGGGCGTGTCGGCTGGCAGGATGAGGATCCCCTCGGCGTCCCCGGTGAGCCGCAGCTCGTCGCCCGAGCACAGCATGCCGTTGGAGACGAAGCCCATCTTCTCGGCCCGCTCGATCCGGCGGTTGCCGGGCAGGACGGCGCCCGGCAGCGCCACGGGGATGCGCTGGCCGGGCGCGATGTTCGAAGCGCCGCACACGATGGACAGCGGCTCGCCGCCGTCGCCGAGGGTCACCGTCGTGAGGTGGAGCCGGTCGGCGCGCGGGTGCCGCTCGACCGTCAGCAGCTCGCCCGTGACGACGCCGTCCCAGTCTGCGCCCCAGCGCTCGATCGCCTTGACCTCCATGCCCAGGAGGGTCAGCCGCTCGGCCAGCTGCTCCGGGCCGAGCTGGACGTCGACGAACTCACGCAGCCAGGAGAGGGGCACCCTCATCGGAACTGCCCCAGGAAGCGCAGGTCGTTCTCGAGGTACAGGCGCAGGTCGCCCACGGCGTGGCGCAGGTTCGCGATGCGCTCGACACCCATGCCGAACGCGAAGCCCTGGAACCGTTCCGGGTCGATGCCGCCGTACCGGAGCACGACCGGGTGGACCATGCCCGCCCCGAGGATCGTCATCCAGCCCGTCCTCGAGCAGGCTGGGCACCTCTCGCCGTTGCAGATCACGCACAGGATGTCGAATGAAACGGACGGCTCCGTGAACGGGTAGTAGCCCGGGCGGAAACGCGTCGCGCGGTCCGCCCCGAACATGGCGTGGGCGAACTCGTCCAGGAGGCCCTTGAGGTCCGCCATCGAGGTGCCCTCGTCGATCATCAGGCCCTCGACCTGGAAGAACTCCGAGGCGTGGCTCGCATCGACCGCCTCGTACCGGAAGCATCGGCCGGGCAGCAGGGCGCGGATCGGCGGCTCCTCCTGGTGCATGACGCGGATCTGCCCCGGGCTCGTGTGGGTTCGCAGCAGGCGGCCGTCCATGTCCAGGTAGAGCGTGTCCCAGAGGTCCCGGGCCGGATGGTCCGGCGGGATGTTGAGCATCTGGAAGTTGGTCAGGTCGTCCTCGACCTCCGGGCCCTCGTACACGACGAAGCCGAACTGGGCGAACACGCGGGCGATCTCACCTGCAGTCTCGGCGATCGGGTGCAGGCTGCCCCGGCGGATCGGGCGGCCCGGCGTCGTGACGTCGAGAGCCTCGGCCCCGAGACGAGCGGCCAGCTCGGCGCCACCCAGCTGGACCCGGGCCTGCGCGAGCGCCGTCTCCACCGCTGCGCGGACCTGGTTGGCCACGGCGCCGACCTTGGGGCGGTCCTCGGCCGGCAGCGCGCCGATGCCGCGCAGGACGGCGGTCAGCTCGCCCTTCTTGCCCAGGATGGCCACCTCGAGCACCTCGAGGGCGCCGGTGTCGGGCGCGGACGCTGCGGCGCCGACCGCGCGGTCGCGCAGGGCATCGAGGTCGGATGTCAGCTGGGCGAGATCCATGGGGAGGGCTTCGAGTCCGTTCGGTCCGATCGGGTGGTGGTCGGGCCGTCGCGGCCCGGGAATCACGAACCCCCGAGCGTCGGGGACGTCGAGGGTCCGGGCCGGCCGACCGTGACGGTCAGGCGGTGCGGGCGACCTCGGCGATCTTGCCAAATGTCGCGGCGTCGCGGACGGCGAGGTCCGCCAGGATCTTGCGATCGATCGCCACGTCGGCCTTCTTCAGGCCGGCGATGAGCTTCCCGTAGGTGATCCCGTTGATCCGCGCCGCCGCGTTGATGCGGATGATCCACAGCTGGCGCATGTCCCGCTTCCGCTGCTTGCGGTCCCGGGTCGCATAGGCCAGCGCGTGGAGCTGGGCCTCGTGCGCTCGCTTGACGAGCTTGCGGTTCGTGCCGGTGCGGCCCTCGGAGGCGTTGAGCAGGCGCTTGTGGCGCTTGTGGGACGTGACGCCCCGCTTGACGCGTGCCATCGATCGCTCCTAGACGCCCGGCAGCAGGCGGTGCAGCTGGTCCTGGTGCTGAGGACCGACGACCGACTTGCCCGCATAGCGGCGTGTACGGCGCGACGACTTGAGCTCCAGGTGATGTCCGCGCCAGGACTTCACCCGAACGAACTTCCCACTCCCGGTGACCCCGACACGCTTCTGGGTCCCCTTGTGGGTCTTCATCTTCGGCACGCTGGCCTCACTCTCCTGCTGGCGCCGCCTCGGCCGCCGGCGGGGCGGAGGGCGTCGGATCTGGCGGGACGGCGGACTGGGCCACGGGCGCCACGGTGGCGTCCTCGGGCCTCGTCCCCGGGTTGCGGTGCTCGTGGACCCTCGGCTTGTGGACCGAGGCGAGCGTCATGAACATCGACTTGCCTTCGAGCGCCGGCGTCCGGTCCACGACTCCGTGGTCCTTCACCGCCTCGCCGAACTTCGCGAGCAGCGCCCGACCGATCTCCGGGTGGGTGAGCTCCCGGCCGCGGAAGCGGACGGTCACCTTGATCCGGTCGCCGTCCTCGAGGAACTCGATCGCGCGATGGACCTTCGTATCGAAGTCGCCGATGCCGATCTTCGGCGTGAGGCGGACTTCCTTGAACTCCACCGCACGCTGCTTGCGCTTGGCTTCCTTCTCCCGCTTGGTCAGCTCGTACTTGTACTGGCCAAAATCGAGAAACCGGACGACGGGAGGGGCTGCCGTGGGTGCGACCTCGACGAGGTCGAGCCCCCGTTCCTGCGCCATCGCCATGGCCTGGTGCGTCGGCATGACGCCGAGCTGTGAGCCATCTTCGTCGACAACCCGGACCTGGGGGACACGGATCATCTGGTTGATGCGCAGGTCTCGGCTGATGGCGTGGTCCCTCTGCTCGAATGGGCTTGGGCTTCGCGGCGCGCACGGAATCCGTGCTCGGTCGCCGCGGGAGGATAGCACAAGGGTTCGATCGGTCGCAACGAATGGAGGGTGGCCGAAGCGGCCCCTGCGGCGTCGTTGACGGGGCTCCATCGGCGGGCCGCGATGGCCGTTGTCACCAGCCGCTGACACGGGTCGCGGCGGGCCGCTGGGCCGCCGAGCTCCGCCCAGACCCGTTCGCCCGACACCCGCCCAGACCCGTTCGCCCGACACTGCCGCACCAGACCCGTTCGCCAGACACTCGAGACCCGTCGCGCGACACCGCCCAGACCCCAGTCGATGTCGCCTGGATGGCGACCAATCCGGGCCAGTCCGCCGCCCGGCGACGCGACCAGCCACCCACGTCGCCCCTGTGTCGACGATCGCGCCCGACCCGGCTCAAGGCGACCCGGACCAGCCGTCGTCCGACTCGATCCGGCGCCTCGCAGGCGACACATTGCCCCGATGGGTGCAGCGAGGCCAGGCGGGCGCCGAATTGGTCGCCCTGCAGGCGACAACGCGGCCCAGCCAGGGAGCCGGGCCAGTCGCGCCGAATTGGTCGCCCGGCAGGCGACACCGCTCGGCCCAGGACGAGGCACTCGGCACCAGCCGGACCATCGGCGAGGCGCCAGAATTGGTCGCCTCGGTGGCGAACCCGCCAGGCGAGGCAACCGTTCCCTACCCCAGGCGGCGCTCGCGGACCTCCGACCCGAGGCGGGCGGCGACCTCGGACCAGGGCAGGACCTCCTGCACCTCGTCCTTCGTCGCCCCGCGTCGTCGCACGGCGGTGGTCCGGGCCTCCACCTCGCGGTCGCCCAGGATCAGCATGTACGGGATCTTCTGGCCCTGCGCCAGGCGGATCTTGTTCTGCATGCGGCTGTCGGAGGCATCGACCTCCACGAACCTCAACCCGGCCGCCCGGATCTCCGCAGCCAGCTCGCGGGCGGGCTCGATGTGGCGGTCCGCGATCGGGATGATCGCGGCCTGCACCGGCGCGACCCACAGCGGGAACGCCCCCGCGAAGTGCTCGACGATGATCCCGATGAACCGCTCCAGCGAGCCGAGGATCGCGCGGTGGATCGCGATCGGCCGGCGCGGCTGGCCGTGCTCGTCAATGTAGGTCAGGTCGAACTGCTCGGGGAGCATCGTGAGGTCCGCCTGGATGGTGGCCATCTGCCACTCGCGACCGAGCGCGTCGTCGATGTAGATGTCGATCTTGGGCGCGTAGAACGTCCCGTCCTTGGGCTTGACGACGTAGGCCATGCCGGACCGGTCAAGGGCCTCGCGGATCAGCCCTTCCGCCTGCTCCCACAGCGCCGGGTCGCCCAGCGCCTTGTCAGGCTTGGTGGCGAAGGCGAACCGCGGGGTGAGGCCGAACCAGCCATACGACTCGCGGACCTCCTCGAGCATCGCTGCGATCTCGTCGGCGAGCTGGTCCGGCCGGACGTACACGTGCGCGTCGTCCTGGATGAACTGGCGTACGCGGGTCAGCCCGGCCAGGGCGCCCGAACGCTCGTTCCGGTGCAGCCGCCCGAACTCGTTGTACCGGAGCGGCAGGTCGCGGTAGGAGCGCAGGTGCGTGCGGTAGATGAACGTCGATTCCGGGCAGTTCATCGGCTTGAGCGAGAACCGCTGGCCCTCGACGTCGAGCAGGAACATGTTGTCGGCGTAGAGCGGCAGGTGGCCGGACTGGAGCCACAGCTTCTCGTGGACCAGGATCGGCGTGCTCACCTCGGTGTAGCCGCGACGCTCCTGCTGCTCGCGCATCGCCGACTCGAGCGTCCGCCAGATGCGCTGCCCCTTCGGGTGCCAGAACGCCGACCCGGGGGCGACGTCGTGGAACGAGTACAGGTCGAGCTGCACGCCGAGCTTGCGGTGGTCGCGCCGCTTCGCCTCCTCCCGGCGGACGAGGTAGAGGTCGAGCTCCGCCTGCGTCTCCCAGACCGTGCCGTAGATCCGCTGGAGCATCGGACGCTTCTCGTCGCCGCGCCAGTAGGCGCCGGCCACAGCGAGCAGACGGAACGGTCCGATATGCCCGGTCGAGGCGACGTGCGGACCCTTGCACAGGTCGCGGAACGGGCCGTGCTCATAGAACGTGACCGGCGGCAGCGGCGTCGCCGTCTCCTCCGCCTTTCGGGCGAGGTCGTCGAGGATCTCGACCTTGAACGCCTGGCCGTCGGCCTCCTCGATCGCGCGGCCCTCCTCGAACCCCACCTCGCGGCGGACGAAGGTGTGGTTCGCGGCGACGCTCTCGCCCATGCGGGCCTCGACGGCGACGAGGTCGTCTGGCGTGAGCGGCCGAGGGAGGTCGAAGTCGTAGTAGAAGCCGTTCGTGATCGCGGGCCCGATGCCCAGCCGCGCCTCCGGGAACAGGGCGAGGACCGCCTCCGCCATGACGTGGGCGGCGCTGTGGCGCATCGCGTCGATCGGCGCGTGGGCGCCGGCATCGAGCAGCTCGTCGACCGAGCCGCGTTCGGGGGCCTCGAACTCCTGCTCGTCGTCCGCCGCTACCGCGGCCGCTTTGTCCTCCGCCATCGTCATCGCTCCCGACAACTACAAAACCTCTCGTCCCGACAGGACGAGAGGTTCGAACCTCCCGCGGTTCCACCCGCCTTCACGACACCCGTGTCACGGTCGTCGCGCTGCTCGTGCCGCGCTAACGGGCGGATCCCGGGCCGGTTCGCCGGCCGCTCACGGGTGGTGCCGTCACCGGTCTGGTCCGCCGGGGCTTGCAGCCGTGGCCCCGGCTCTCTGGCGACATCCCGGTGGGGCGTGTCCCGCTCGACGCGTTCATCTGCTCCGCCGAGAGGCGGAGGTGGTCCCGGGAGTATACGCGTGACGCTTGCGGTGGGCTCGCTGGCGATCCCGCCACGCGGACTACGGATACGTGGCGTAGGGGTAGTCGGCGTGGAACTTCGCCGAGAGGTGGGTGAAGTAGGAGCCGCCTCCCATCCGGCCGAGCATCGCCAGCTGCCACGTGTCGACCGCGTGGTAGTGAACGGTCCGGCTCCGGTGGACGAGATCGTAGTAGCTGAGCCCTCCCGGCACGCGGTACAGGACCGCGTACTTGCGCATCGCCGTGAGGTGACCGCGAGCCAGCGCGAGCGCCGTCGGATCGCCGGTCAGCATCGCGTAGTCGTAGATGCCGAAGTAGCCGAAGTTGGCCCCGTTGAGGACGTGCGACGGACGAGGCCCCGGGTACTCCTCGAGCCGGAGGTAGCCGGCCCTGTCCACGTACCCGACCCAGGGCGAGTGCGAGCGGCCGAGCATGCGGAAGCCCAGGAACAGGCCCCGGGCCATGGCGAGGTCCGCCCGGTTGCCGGTCACCCGGTACAGCCGCACGAACAGCGACAGGCCCGAGCCCTGGGCCAGCGCCGACGCCCACGGGGCCCGCAGACCTTCGGCCCACCAGTTGAACCGATAGGCCAGCCAGGAGGCGCCACGCGACTTGATCGTGAGCAGGCGCAGGCGGTCGGCTCGTCTCTGGGCCCGGTCCAGGTACACGGGGTTCCCGGTGCGAACGTAGGCGTCGACATAGCGGCAGGCCTGTGAGGCGATCGTGCCCGGGTTGTAGTACCTCCGCCCGCCGACGGTCTTGTACGGGACCCCCTGCGCGTCCACGTTCCTGCCGGTGAGCGCGGTCGAAAGGAGGCCGAGGCCGTTGTACGGCAGCGACCTCCAGCCGAGCCGCGGCAGCCCGTACCCGGTCGCCCGGAAGGTGCCGGCCCGGAACGGAGTCACCCGCGCCACGATGGCCCGGGCGATCAGGGACGGCTTGGGGCTGGGGCTCGGGGACGCGGACGGCGTGACCAGGACGGGCGGCGTCACCACGGCGGGCGGGTCGACGGACGGGCTCGGCGACTGCGAGGGCGCGGTCGATGGGAGGACGATCCGGGGCGAAGGATCGACGCGGGGCGAGGAGCCGCTCCACGCGGACGGGGCGATCGATGGGGCGATCGAGGGGGACGGCGCGATAGAGGCCCGGGGATCGCCGGAAGGGGCTGGATCGATCGAGCCGGTGGAACCGACAGTCGGCCTTGGATCGACCGACGCAGCGGGATCGACGGTGGCTGCGGGAAGCACGCGGGGCGGCGCCTCGGCGATCCCGGCCGCGGCGGCCGTGACAGGGTGCGAGGGCGGCACGACGGCGCCCAGCGCCAGCATCGCGACCAGCACGACGGCGATGCGCCCGCCTCGGCGACCATGCGCCGCGGCGAAGCGATACCCGACGCGCGCACAGGCCTGCCGACCCGGCACATGGAACGAACCGGAGGTTCAAGCCGGATCACCGGCCTCATGTCCCACCTCCCGTGGGCGCATACGTCGGCGCCGGCGCGTCCCGGCGCCAGTCTTTGGTGCGGGCCCCGTCGGCTCAGCCTCCGCGACCGACCGCGGGTGCGCCGCCAGGCGCGTCTCCGTTCTGAGGGCGACTCCGCGCGGTCCGTTCGGCCAGGGACGGGGCGGGTGATCGCGTGCTCATCGCCATCCTGACCGCGACGGACCGGGCCGCAAGAGTCATCCGGCCCGTCAATGCCGCGGCAGCGTGTCTCCGCGCCGTCAGACCGCGCCCCTGGTGGATGCCGGTCGGGTCGCGCCCCGCACGGGTCAGCCTGCTGTCAGCGGCACCCCGCATCGGCCGGCTGACCGCCCTGGAGATACCGCTGCCGCTCGATGTCGCTGAACGTCCGGCCGGCCACGATGCCGCACGAGATCCGCACCCACTCGTCGGGGCGCATGTCCCAGCGTCCCAGGCCGTCGGAGGTGGCCACCAGCAGCTGCCGGTCGGCCGTGCCTGCGAACGACACCGCGGGTGTCCCTGACAGCACCGGATCGCCCGACGCTGCGATCGGGTCGCCGATCTCCATGCCGCTCGCGACGTCCCACAGGATCACGTGGTGGTCCTCGCTTCCCGACGCGAGCCATCGACCGTCGCCGCTCCACGACAGTGACGTGACCTTGTCGCCGTGGCCGAGGAGCCGCTTGTCGGGGGTGAGCCTTCCGTCAGGGGCAACGTTCCAGACGATGATGGCCCGGTCGTCGCTGCCGGTGGCCAGCGCCCGTCCATCGGGCCGCACCGCGACGGCCGTCACCTCGGCGGCATGACCCGTGGACACGGATCGGTGCGCGCGAGAGGTCTTATGGGTCCACGACGCGCACTGTGCCGTCGGCTGCGCCGACGAACAGGTGGCTGTCGTCCGCGGCCATCGACGCGGCCCTGACACCGAGGTCCGTCGAGCGCGCGTCGCCCGCGGCGGACACGACAGTGAGCGCGCCGCCTTCCTCAACCGATGCGATCGAGCCGTCCGGGAGGATCGCCACGCCCGCGATCGCATGTCCGCCCGCCGACCGGATGGCCCGTGGGCTGTCGAGCGTCTTCGTCGCGACCAGCACGTCGCCGGACTCCGTGCCGACGACGATCGTGTCGCCGCGGGCCGCCAGCGCCGTGACATCCGCCGGGAGGCCGTCGATGCGGCTGGTCTCCGCGCCCGACGTGCCGTCGAAGATCCACGCCGACGACCCACTGCCCGCCAGCGCGGAGCCGTCCGGACGGGACAGGATCCGGTCGACCCTGACGCCCGGGAGGAGCTGTCGCCCGAGCCGGGGGCGTCCGGCGAGGTCCCAGGTCACCAGCCGCCCGCTCGGGTCGACGGTGACCGCTCGGTCGTCCGTGCCCGGGCCGTCGTCGGCGACGGCGAGGTCGAGGATGCCGACACCGAGGGGATAGCCCAGGTACGGCAGGCTGCGGATGGGCGCTCCGACGGGCAGGTCGCTCTGCGGATCGACCGCGACGACCTCGCCGTCGGAGCCGCCCACCAGCAGCGTCGACCCGTCGGGTCGGAAGCGCACGGCGGTGGCCGCCGGCCGCTCCGGTCGCACGACCCGCAGCCTGGTCGGAATCTGTCCCGGAGCCCGGACGTCGTCCCACACCAGCAGGGCGCCGTCGTCCGTCAGGGCGGCCAGCCGGTCGTCGTCACCGAGGGCCACGGCCCGGATTGCGACCACGTCGTCGGGTGTGGTCAGGTCGATCGGTTCGCCGGTCGTCGTGTCCCAGAGGAGGACGCCGCTTCGCGTGCCGAGCGCGAGCAGCGCGTCGTCCGGGCCGAGGTCGATGGCCTCGACCTTGGCGTCGGCCCCCTGGTCCAGGCCCTTGGCGCAGTCGGCCGTCGAGAGCACGGTGACATGGCTCGGCTGCGCGGCGGCGGACGTGTCGACGGACACCACCGCCAGTCCACCGTCGTCGGACACGTGGAGCACCGCGTCCCCCGCGTCCGCCAGGCGGCAGGTCAAGGCGGCGGACGCGTCGGTCCAGCGGCGGATCTCGACGACCCCCGGCCCTGCGAGCGCGACCGTCGAGCCGTCCGCCGAGATCGCGACGGCATCCGCCGCGCCGGGCACGGTCGCGATCGAGCGGGCCTGCGCGACGTCCCAGAGGATGGTCGCATCCGCGTGCGCCAGGACGGCGTGCGTGCCGGTCCCGTCGAGGACAGCCGACCTGATCGGTCCGCCCGTCTCCTGGTACCTCGTGGGCCCAGCGCCCCGGGTGAGCGCGACGAGGACCGCCGACTGGGCGGACAGGTCGCCGCTGCGGGCGTGTGCCTGGAGCGCGAGGAGGAGCCCGAGGTCGGGCCGCTCGTCGAGCGCGGCCCGCGAGTCGGCGGCGAGCCTCAGGGCCTCCGCCTCGAGTCGCGCGCCGTTCGCCTGGATCGCCAGCGCCGCCACGCCGATCGCGACCAGGGCCAGGACCGGAACGGCGGTCACGATGACCCGGCGGAGCCAGCGCTGGCGACGGGAGGCCGCGAGATAGCGGCGTACGGGATCGGTCAGGTCGGCCGGGTTCCGGCGCGACCAGTCGAGCGCGACCTCCAGGCGTCCGCCGCTCAGCGCGACCTGCCCGCGCCCGCTCGTGAGCCAGGTGTCGGCGTCGCGACGGATCCAGGTCCGGACCTGGAGGTCCGCCCGCCGCCCCGCGATCGCGGCGACGAGCGAGGGCCACGCCCGGAAGACCTCCTCGTGGACCGCCATCAGGGTCTCGCCGGCAGGGGGCGTCCCGCGAACGTCGCGGGTCACGAGCCGCTGCCGCTCGAAGGCCGCGAGGATCGCGAGGTCGCCGGGCGGCAGGTCCTCGACCGCCACCTCGGACCGGGTCGGCTGGCCGTCCTCGTCGATCTCGACGAGCCGGAGGTAGGCGGCCACCGCCGCGTCCTCGCCGAGGCCGAGTTCGACGCGCACGTCGCGGGTGGCCTCGGCGGCGCGCCGCTCGATGATCCGGCGGACCGGGCCGATCTGCTCGTACCGCTCGGTGGTGATCGCCGCCGGCGTCTCCCGCGTGTGACCACGGGCCAGCTCCTCGAGGAGGGCCGCGAGGAGCGGCAATGCCCGACCGTCCTCGGTGTCGTCGAGGATGCGCTCCACGAGCTCCGGTGGCTCGAAACGTGATGCCGGCGATGGCCGCCGGCCCCACGATCACGTCGCGCAGCGCGCTGCGGCCAAGGGGCCGCACCCAGACCGGGTCGTCCGGCGTGATCGCCGCCAGGGCCGGGCTGCGCAGCCAGGCGTCGAGCGACGCGCTCCGGAGCGCGAAGATGACCACGAGCCGGTCGCGGTCGGTCGAGCCGATCCCCTCGGCGAACCTGGCGACCTGGTCCTGCGGCGCGCGCGCGACGAGGTCCTCGGCCTGGTCCAGGAACATGACCACGCGACCGCCCCGTGCCGCGACCAGCCGGTCGACGGCGGTGGCGATCGTGGTCCCGCCGTCGATGATCGAGGCCGCCTCGATCTTCGGGTCGGCCTTCTCCAGCTCGAGCGCGACCCGCCCGATCGGGTCGGCACCGGGCTCGATCACCGGCAGCAGGATCGTGCCCGGCTGCAACCGGAGACGGGGCAGCACGGCGGCCCGCACGAGCGACGACTTGCCGCTGCCCGACGGCCCGACGACAAGGACCGAGCGGGCCGCCGGCTGGGCCAGCCGGTCGAGGACCTGCGCGCGCTCGGCGTCCCGGCCGAAGAGCACCGCGGCGTCGGACTCGGTAAGCCGGCGCAAGCCAGGATACGGGCTCTGGTCGGGGTCCCAGGAGAACTGGTCGCCGGGGGCGTGGCCGGTCTGGGCCAGGCCCGCGACGAGCCGGTCGACGAGGGCCGCGGGATCGTCGATCGGGCCGATCGCCTGGCGGTCGCGAAGGAGCGGATGGCTGGCCACCTTCCGCCTCGACACCTGGACCACGAACTTGCCGCGTGCGACGGCATACGCCAGCTCGGTCTGGCACCAGGCCGACGCGAGCGAGCTCGGGCTCGCGAGGAAGACGACGATGTCGGCCCGATCGACGGCGGCGAACAGCTCCGACAGCCACCGCGCCCCGGGCGGGATGCCCTGTTCCGGATCCTTGTCGCGGAACACGGCTCCGTAGCCGCGAGCCTCGAGGAGCGCCTTGATCCGGGCCGCGTCGTCGGCGTCGGCCGACGAGTAGCTGAGGAAGATGGAGCTCACGGATCGAGGGTGGGCCCGGTCAGGGTTTGACGGTGAGCGTGAAGTCGGCGACGCTCGTGCCCTTGCCCTGGAAGTCCCAGTCCTGGGGCTCCGCCTGTGCTTCCAGGTGGCAGACGCCGGTCCCCGTCACCAGGACGTCGAACGTGAACGAGTTGGTGCCCTTGGCCTCGCCGGTCGAGCTGAGGTCGCACGGCCCCGCATCGCCGTTGGGGTTGAGGAGCATGCCCAGCGTGTCACCGGTGTCCTCGGACACCTTGACCTTGGCGTGGTGCGTCCCGTCGGATCGTGCGATCGCGGCCAGGGAGACAGTCTGGTTCGACGCATCGACCTTCCACGTCGGGTAGCCGATGCTCACGAGCGCCTGGACCGGCTTTGGCGCGACGTAGTTGTCCGAGGTCTTGGCGGCCGACACCCGCACCATGCAGGCTGCCGGGACCGAGGGGTGGCGGGCGACCGTGGGCGTGCGAGTCCACACGAGCCGTCCGTCCTTGGCGGCGCAGTAGCTGTCGTTCGACGTCCCGCTGGCACCGCGGATGACCTCGAACCGCAGCGGGATCGACGGGCTGACCGTCGCCGCCAGCCGGTAGCTGAGCGCCCGCCGGAAGGTGATGTGCTTGGCCCCGAAGTGGATCACCGGGCGCGCGGGGTCGATCTTGAACCTGGCCGATGCGCTGACGGGTGGGGCGCTCGCCGTAGTCGTGGCGGTGATCGTGCAGCTGCCGGTCTTGATGAGATCCACGGCGCCGGACTTGCCGTTGACTTCGCAGTCCCCGCTCGCGGTGTACTTGAGGGGCTCACCGTCACTGGCGGTGCCCGAGGCCTTGACGTTGTCGTCCCCCCAGCGCCTGGTCCCGATCGACTTGATGGTCACGACCACGCCGGCGTCCGAGGAGCCCGTGGCGGAGCTCTCGTCGGGGCTCGTGTCCGGTGCGGCGTCGGCACTGGTCTCCGGCGACTCGCTCTCGGCCTGCTCCGGCCCACCGGTCGTCTGGCCACCGGGCGGGCTGTCCGTCGGCGCGCCGGCCTGGCATGCGCCGGCCAGGAAGGCCGCTCCGACCACGAGCGGCGCAAGGTCGATCCACCGGCTCGGTCGTGTCATCGGTGCCACCATCCCTCCCCGACGGACGCCCCCGTCGCGTCCGCCCGCTCATGTCCGCACTCGACCTTGGCGGGTCCGTGCCCGCCGAATCGCGAGACCCCGATGTTGCGCTGCCCTGTCAAGATCCTCGGGATTGCCGACAGGTTCGGAAATCCGTGGCTTGAGGACCATCTCGGTCAGAAGGTGGTGCAGGTACTCCCGGCCGATGGAACGCACAGGCGTTCAACGGCAGCCTCGACGGGCAGCGCGCGTAGAACGGTGTGTTCATCACGTCCTCGCACTTCATCGGCGAGGCCTAGGACTGCGTCAAGCGCGTCTCCAAGTGGAATTGTCCTGATCGACGCTGGGCTGGTGCGGACGAGAACGCCTCCGAGGCCCCGCCTCCCACGGGCTGCTCGGCGGCCAATTCCCGGCAACCCATCGCACGGGCCTTCGACCGGGCATCATGATGACGCTGGCTGCCAAGGAGGCGACGTGTCATTCCTCATCGGTGCCCTCTACGCAATCCGTCAACAGTGGAGAGGCGGCGATCGGGCGACGGCAGTCGTGATCGCGATGATGCCAGCGTGGCTCTTCCTGTCGGTCGGCGTTCTCTGGGTCGGCGGCACCATCGGACTCGTCCTGGGCATCCCGGGTTCGTCCACGGTAGGCACCCTGATCGGTGTGATCACGCTTGTCTTCGCCGGCGCGATCCTGATCGGTGGGCCAATTTGGTCGCTTCGTCGGCTTGGCAAGGTCCTTCCCGATCGCGAGCGTACCGTTGGCGAGCCCACGGACGATGTGTACGTCTATGGATACGTGCGCGTCCGTGGAATTAACCTTGGCAAGCCCGACAACGTCGCTGGCTGCGCCACATTTCTCGTCTTGTCGGGGCCTTTCTGGCTGGCTCGGCGCTCGTGAGCATCGTCGCTGCAGCCTACGAGGCCATCGGTGGGATCACGCCTGAGGTTGTCCAGGGCTTCGAGGACTTGGGGTTCTTCCTCGGCCTTTGCCTCATGTTCCTCTTCCCGCTCGTGGCGGTGCTGTGGGCCAGGCCACGGATCAGGCGATGGATCGCCCGCCAGGCTATCGAGTAGCCGTTCATCGAACGAGCTCCGGCACCCCGACGCGGCTTTCACCGTCGTCAGCAACGAGTTCATTGAGGGCATCCGCGGAAGCGGAGCAAGCTTCACCCCCGATCAGACGGCCTCCGCCACCGACAGCGCGACCCATCCCGCCTCTTGGACGGAGCGGTGGCTGGCGCTCGGAGCGGAGGCTAGCGGCGGGCTACTGGCCGTCGCTTGTCTGCGGCTCATCGGGCTGGGGACTCGTGTACCGGACGCCGAGGTGCTTTCTGCTGCTCGCGGATGGCTGTGATCTCTCGGTACACGTTGTAGAGCAGCAGGAGACAGCGAATGTGCGAGATGTGGTGGGCGATACTGGACTCGAACCAGTGACCTCATGCATGTCAAGCATGCGCTCTAACCAACTGAGCTAATCGCCCTCGGACAGGCAGGGTCGCTTCCTGCCGGCACCCGGACGCCCCGTCCGAACACGAGCGCGAGCCGAAGGGGTTTACCCGAAGTCTCGACGCCGGGAGACCTGGGCGACGAGATCACCGCGTTCCTGCGCGCGATGCGCCGGGAGAACGTCAGCCCCAACACGATCGCCACCTACGGCACCGCCTGCCGGTTCTTCGCCGAATGGATGCTGGCGAACGTCAACCCGACCGACATGGACGCGATCACGGCGCGCCGTGTCGAAGGATGGGAGCTGTCCCTCCACGAGCGGGTGAGCGCGGCGACCGTCCACAACCGCCACCGCGGCCTGCAACGGTGCTTCAGCTGGTACGCCGCGCAGCTGGACGATGACGCGACGTGGCGTAACCCGATGGCCCGCATGAAGCCGCCCCGGATGGAGCGCTACGCCCCGCCCGAGGAGGATCGGGATGCCATCAGCCGCACAGACTTCCTGGCCGCATTCGACGCGGCAGTGACGGCAGAACGCTCGGGGTCTCCCAGGAAGGGCGGCACGTGCCCTTAAGGCCACGAAAGCCGGGGGTTCAGTGCTGGCTCGCCAGGGCCGTAGACGGATGAGCAACGCGCTATCGTCCGACCCGTGAGCGTGACCCCGCTGCCGTCGACAACCGCGAGCTCCCGCTCGGCGCCCGCTGCCGGCTCGCGTCTCCACTGCTTGGATGTGGGAGGCAGTCATGAGCACGCAGGGTTGGCAGAAGTTCCTCGCCGCGGAGGGCGTTGACGACTGGGTCGTGCTGCACGGCGGTGCGACCGCTGTCTTCCGCGTTCCGACACTGGGCGAGGCGGCGCAGCTCGCCGGGGCAGTCGCAGGCCTGCCCGGGCTAGGGGGCTCGGGGGTTCTGATGACGATTGCCGATGACCGTCTCACAGTGCGGCTGAGCCGCGGTGTGTTTCGGCTGGAGGAGCGGCACATCGACCTGGCGCGGGCAGTCTCGGCTGCGGCCCGGAAGGTCGGTGCCGTCGCTGACCGCGCAAGTACGCAGGAGGTCTCGCTAGCGATCGCAGCGAAGCCCGACGCGATCGACGTCGGGTTCTGGCGGACGGTCCTCGGCTATGCACCGCTGGCCGAGGACAACGCCGTCGACCCGCTGGGCCACGGCTCGACGGTCTGGTTGCAGGAGCTCAACGCCGACAAGCCGCTCCAGCACGCGATGCACGTCGACGTGTCCGTCGCTCGTGAACACGTCGAGGGGCGATTGGCGGCCGCGCTCGCCGCAGGCGGTCACATCGTGCGGGACACCGACGCGCCCGGTGCCTGGGTCCTCGCCGACCGTGCCGGAAACCGCGTCTGCGTCGTCGCCTGGCCGGACGGGTCCGTCCCGCCTGCATCCGTTCTTCCCCCGTAGCGTGCCGCGCGGCGCGCACCGAAGTGCCGATATCGCTCGGGCATCTGACAGGTCGCCCAGGGGCTTCCGGGCGCCGGGTCGATCCGGGCCGCCGTCGCGCCGATGACCGACCGCGAGCACGCATGGGGCGCGATCCTCGAGCGGCTGCCGGCCGGCTGGCGCACGACGAAGCCGTCCTACGATCCCGGGCGCCATCGGAGGGAGGCCGTCGCGATCGGGCCGAAGCTCCGGGGCCGCCATGGGCCGGCGCCAGCAACCGTCATCGGCACGGGCGCCGACGAGCTGGTCGCGCTGCGCGACTTGGCGGAGCGGCTCGGACGAGCGCCGGCGCGACGAGAAGCTCGCCGAGATCGACCGCCGCAGTCGGGCAGCATTCCTCGAAGGAGCCGAGGAACGGTCGAGGACGGTCGGGGGCCGGCCCCTGACGGCATACGAGCTGGAGCGCGTGACGAAGCGGTATCCGGGTTGACCAGGGCTTGGGCTTCGGCCGTGAGACTCATCGTCGCGATCATCGTCGTCGTCGCCGCCTGCGGCGGAGCCGCCGACAGACCCACCCAGACCGCCGGCACGGAAGCGCCGGTCAACACGGAAGCGCCGGCCCGCAGCGCCTCGACCACGTGGGCGGAGTTTCGTCGCCACGTCGAGGTCAGCGCCAAGGACATCGGGACGACCATGGTCGAGTTCGACGGCATCGACATCTACAACGATGATGCCGTCAACGCCAAGACGTTGGAGCTCCTGCGCTTGACGGACAGCGAGTCGGAATGGCTCGACACCCATCCCCCCGACGCCTGCTACGCCGAGACCCACGCCTCCTGGTCGAGCGCTATGGCCCACATTGGCCAAGCGGCCTCACTCTTCCGTGAGGCGGTAGCCGAGCACGATGACAGCAAGTTCAAATCGGGCAATGAGGCGCTAACTCAGGGCGTCGCCGAGGCGAAGAAGATGACGGACTCCATTCCGACCAGCAGCTTCGCCTGCGCCACCTAGCCGACTGACGGCATACGAGTTGACGCGGGTGTCCAAGCGGTACCCCGAGGGCTGACCCGGGCGGTCCACGCGCAGCACCTAATGCGGCGGCGAGCGGCGTTGGCTTCGGGTTGGGAACGGCGCTCCCGTCGTCTGAGCCAGCCCGGCCCCTGCATTGCGAGCGCGTCACTACGGCGATATCCACGGCCAGGGTGACCAGACGACCGACGGCCGTGGTAGGCTCCTGCGCGATCCGGAGCGGCAGAGGCGGTTACCGGGCAGGACTACTGCGGGAAGAGTCCCGCCTGTCGCGCCGACCAGGGTGAGCGTGGACAACTGGGGCAACTGGGCCTTTGAATGGATCACGCGTGTTCGATCGAGGGCGCCTCGGCGCCGCCGGATCGCACTATCGATTGCCTCCCTCGTCGCATTCCTCCTTCTCAGTGGCCTCCTCATCAGCCTTCGGGGCCAACTCGGCCCCTCCCCTCCGGCATCACGGGTCCGGCGGGCGTGATCCTCGTGCTGCTGATCGTAGGGGTGGTCTTCGGCCTGCGACCGTGGTCCAAGTCGTGACACGACCGCGGGGCTCCCCGCCAGACCGCCCGACCGAGCCGGGGCCGTCAGCCCCTCACGAGCACCAGGAGCGCAGCCAGCGCCGCGAGTCCGGCTGCGATGGCTGAGGCCCACGCGGCGAGGACCGCAGAGCGCTGGACGCGCTCCGCCCGGCGTCGGTTTGCCTCGTCGACGAGATCCGACTGCGAGTACGCGCCCTGCCGTGCGTTCGCCTCGAGGATCTCGCTCAGTTCACCGTCGGTCCAGTCCGCAAGCGGCTTTCCCCGTGAGGTTGCCACGGCACGCCCCGGAACGAGCAGTCAGGATCCGATCGGGTGACCGCGGCGGACGTTCGGTCGGGGCAGGAGAAGATCGCGACTCCCGGTGTCACCGGCGGCGGCATCGCGGTCAGCGGTTCGCCGCGATAAGCGCCGCGGCGATTGCTCCCGCGACGTCGGGCGATCCTCCCTGTGTCTCGACGGCCACGAGCGTGTTCCCGGCCCGATAGACCACGGCGCTGACCGTGTCATTGGATGCGGTCCACACAGGGGTTCCGGCCATCGAGGTTGGCTGCGGCGTGACGCCCATGGCGGCCCCCATGCCCGTGATGGCGTTCTGGAAGTCGGTGTCCGTGGCACTTGGTGCGAGCGCGACCACGAGGACGTAGCCGGCCAGAGTCCCGTTCTGATCGACCTCCCGTCCACCGATCGACCACACGGGTCCGAGCTGCCCAGACAGGAGGCTCTGCACGGAGGCCGCCATTTCGGGGCTGAGGGCAGACAGCGCATAGGGTGCCCCGATCCGGAGGCCCTCCGCTGGATCGCTCGTGGCCCCAACAGCCGTCGACACACTCGGCGCGAGGGTCGTCGGCCCTGATGTGGCGACGACTGTCGGGCTTGCAGAAGCCGCCGGCGACGATGTGGCGGCGGTCGACGAGGCGGTCGACGAGCACGCGATCGACGCACTCCCCACGAGGATCACGGCCAGTACCCGAGTGGCAACGCTCACGCCGATCCTCCCGAGGTCCAGGACGCGACCTGCCGAATACTAATCCATCGTCGTAGCGTGGCTACCTGATTTCCTTGTCATTGGCGACAACGATGGGCGGGCTACAGGCTCGCCGGCCAGCACGCGACGGGGCGACCGGCGGCACTGGGGGGCAGGGTCTGCGCTGCTATCCACGGTCAACCAGGGGCCGGTCGGACACGACGCCACACCCAGTGCGCGATGAGCGTGACTTCGCGACCGCACCGGACCGCTTTGCCGAGCTCCAACCCGTCTTCAGAGCAATCGCCGAGACGATCCGCCTGAAGCCTCAGTCATGACTCCTCCTCGGCCCCGACGGTGGAAACGGCTGGTTAGACTCCGAACAGCCCGGATATGCACGATATGCAGTCGGAAGCGCTCCGAACCTGCACGAGGTGCAACCGAGCCGTTTCACCCTCCAAGTCGAATATCGATCACAGGTCCGAACGATTACGGCCGCTGGGAGGCCGTCGCGCTCGGGCCGAAGCTCGGCGGCCGCCATGGGCCGGCGCCGGCGACCGTCATCGGCACCGGTCCCGACGAGCTGGCCACGCTGGCCGACCTGGCCGAGCGACTCGGGATAAGGGGCACGTAACCAGCGATCCCGGCTCGCCGGCCAGTAGCGATACGGGCGACCGAGGATGTCATGCTGGGAGACACCTGACACCAACGCAACCCCCTTGTAGGGGGGGTGCAGTCGCGCGCGATCCCATACATAATCGGCCGGCGGCAGGGAGGCAGGGAGGCAGGGGGAAGCCTCCACCAGCGCGGCGTCTCATACGGTCGCCATCCCGTTGCGTTGGGCCAATGGCGAGACCGACCCTCTCCGGTGGCGCTGAAGTGCGCCGGAAGGGTTCTCTTGTCTCCCTACCCCCACGCTCTTAGGGCACGCCTCAGACTGCGGTTCGCCATCTCCGGGGCGATCGCGCTGCTCCTCCTCGGCACGAGCGGGATCGTTGCCGCCACCGCGCCCGCTCCGGGTCCGTTCACCGGGTGCCTTGCCGCCAAGACGGTGTCAGGAACCCCCGCGACGAAGGGCCAGCTCTATAACGTCGCCCAGTCCGCGACGAGTCCGACCGCCCCCTGCAATAGCGGCGACACGGTCATCACGTTCAGCAATGCGCAAGGGCTGACGGGCCCAATTGGCCCCCGCGGGGCCACCGGAGCGACCGGACCCACTGGACCCGCGGGCACAGTCGGTCCGAAGGGCGATTCTGGAACGGCGGGTACGAATGGACCCGCGGGCCCAGCCGGGCCCAAGGGCGATCCTGGAACGGGGGTCCGACAGGCCCCCAGGGGCCAGCCGGTGGGGCGGGGCCAGCTGGCGGAGCCCTCGCCAACCTTAGTGACCTGAACGGCATCGGCTGTTCCAAGGGTTCCGACCCGGGGACTGTCGAAGTTAGCGTCGACGCTACCTCCGGAGCGGTGTCGATCCTCTGCATCCCGACCACCAGCGGGGGCGGGGGTGGAACGCACACAAACATCCTCGTGATCGGCGACTGCAGGTGGGATGACGGATCGGCGGACGACGCCGACGTGCCGGCTTCGAACCCCGGGTTCACGGGTGGCTGCCAGAACGGGACCCCCGTCCAGACGGAGCTGACCAACACCATCCTGAATGACTGCCAGTGGGACAACGGGTCGGAGAACTCCAACGACAAGCCGGCCAGCTTTGTCTCAGACGGGCTCTTGCACGTCTACACCTGTGTGAACGGTGTATTGGGGATCGTCGACGTCCCCGCTCCGTAGCAGCCTCGGGACCCTGATGCCCGCCAGCCAACCTCGTTCGATCTGATCTGGGACTGCCGGCGGTCACGTACTGGCAACCGCTCCGCACGGAGCGCCCGACCCCGAGGAGGAGCCCGACTCCCCCACCCGACCCCGGCCGCCGGCCCCTCCGGTGCCCGGGGTCGTTTCATGTCCGGCGCCGGCGCCAGGTAAGCGCCAGGTATGTCTCGCCGGCTAGGCTCGCCACGCGGTCCCGGCTCCGCGCCCGCCGGTTCGATCCCGGCCCGCCGGCCACCACGCGGCGGGGCGACCGGAGGCACCGCTCAGTCCGGGGGCGGGGCGTCGTACCAGTTGCCGCAGCTGCTGCAGAACCTAGTCGATGTCGACCGCGCAGCACCGCAGTACGCACAGGCTGCGCCCTGCGCGGCCTCGTCCCGGCCAGCCCGCGGGACAGCGGAACGCGATGGGGCGGGTGCAGAACCCATGCCTCGCGACTTGGACCACGGTCGCAGGCCGAAGACCACCCCTACGATCAGCAGCACGAGGATCACGGCCACCGGACCCGTGATGCCGGAGGGCTGGGGGCCGAGTTGGTCCCGAAGGCTGATGAGGAGGCCACTGAGAAGGAGGAATGCGACGAGGGAGGCAATCGATAGTGCGATCCGGCGGCGCCGAGGCGCCCTCGATCGAACGTGCGTAACGAATTCAAAGCCCCAGTTGCCCCAGCTGCCCACACTCACCCTGGTCGGCGCGACAGGCGGGACTCTTCCCGCAGTAGTCCTGCCCGGTAGCCGCCTCTGCCGCTCCGGATCGCGCAGGAGCCTACCACGGCCGTCGGTCGTCTGGTCACCCTGGCCGTGGATATCGCCCGTAGAACCCGCTCCAGCTCAGACGCCGTCGGCGGCCGGCCCTCCACCGTCCTGGACCGTTCCTCAGCTCCTTCGAGGAACGCGGCACGATCACGCCTCCTCGCGGCTCCGCGCGGAGCGCCTGACCTCGAGGCGGGACGCCCGGCGACCGGGGGCGCTGCTTGGGCGACACCAGACAACGGCGCTTCCTCGCGCCGAGATCCACGCCGAGATCCCTGGCGTTGGCGGGGCGCTACCATGACGCGCCGGTCAGGCGTCGCCGCCCGCTCCGGCAAGCTCGCCCGGCGAACGTTCGAGTCACGCCGTCTCCGGGAGAGGCGTGAAAGGACGGCCCCATGAGCCGACCAAAAGGGCTGGGCAGCCCGCACATGCCGGGCGACGGCAAGTGGCGCGCTCCGCGCGCTCCGCTGACACGTCGGGAAACGGCCAATGAGCTCGCGAACGGTTGCGGCTACCTCCTCGTTGTGGTCCTGGCGCTGCCGATCTTGGTCGTGGGCGTGGTGGCGTTCTTCGTGGGGATCAACGTAGTCGGGGGCTGGATGGCCGTCGCCGCGATGCGCGCTGTTGAGGCGCCGATCGTACGCGTGGCATTCGGCGTGACAATGATCGTGTTGGCAGCGTGGGGCACCGTTCGCGTCTACCGCCGGCGGGCGCTGCCGGAGGTGACCGCCCTGGCGGTGGTTCTCTGGGTCGTGACGGACTTCATCTTGGTTTCGCTCGGCGTGATCGCGCTGGCGACCGCAATCAACGATGAAACGGGCGTAGCCCGCTTCTAACCGACGGGAGAAACCTGACACCAGAGCTTGTCCCATTGCAAGGGCAGGTCTATCGGCGAGCCGCCCGGACCAGGTAGGCGATGCCCGTGATGACCAGGTATGTAGGAATGCCGAGAAGACCTAGCCAGAAGGCAAAGTGGAGCGTGGCGAAGACGACGCCACCGGCGTCGGACCCGCGGTTGAAGACGTAGACGATGCCCGCCGTGGCGCCCGCGGTCAGGAGACCGAGGACGAACGTCAGCAGCCCCCGCCACGTTCGCGATGCAAGCGCCGCGACGAACCCGATCGCCAGACCCGCGTAGATGTCGGCCCACGTCGGCATGCGGTGGCCCCGCCGTCGCTTGATCCGGGCGCCCTTCGTTTGGGAGGATGCCGTGGCGATCGGGCCGAAGCTCGGCGGCCGTCGTGGGCTGGCGCCGGCCATGGTCATCGGCGAGGAGCCGGACGAGATCTCGGCGTTGCGGGATCTGGCGGAGCGGCTGGGATCCGTCGACCCTTGACCTCCCCCCAGCAATCGGCCCATGCTTCGGCAGTGCGAACGAACCGGGGCGTGATGGTCGCGGCTCTGGCCGGACTCGGCGTGGTGATGGTCATGGGCATGTTCCGGGCGCTGTCGTAAGAGATGCGACGAGCCGGCCTGCGCTGACGCCGTGAGCGGGCCCAACGACACGCGCGGTCTCGCCGGGGCCACCGAGCGCGCGACGGTCGAGGCGACCCCTGATCGCTGTAGGGAGAGGGCATGGACGAAGCGAGAGAGAACCCGCCGACGACTGCCGCGGCCCTGGCCGGTTGGCGTGCCGCCGAGCAGGCCGCTGCGGTGGCACGCCGGGGCAAGGTGGCGGCCGATGCGGCCGTGGCTGCGGCCAAGGAGGCGGTGGAGGCGGCAGAGGCTACAGCCCGGGCGGCGCAGGCGGCGCAGGCCGCCGCGACCCTGGCCGAGACGTCGGCCGTGAAGACGGCGGCAGCAGCGCGCGCTGTGGCGCAGGCCACGGTCTCGGACGCCGCCGACGCGGAGTCAGAGTCCGCGATGGCCGACGTTTCCGAAGTTGACGCCCACGCCCGGTACCGTGACGCCGTGGACCGGGCAGCCAACCGCGGCGCATAGGAGACAAGGCGGCGCGGCAACGACGGTCGGGGCCCCCACTCCGGGTGAAGGTGCGTGCCATGTTCGTGGAGCGCGCCAGCGCGACCCGGGCAAGTGCCTCGCTCAATGCCCGGTCGTTATCCACATCGGTCCGTCCGATGGCATCTCATAGACGAGCCTCAGTGTCCCCACGATGTCGTCCACGACCTGCGACCGATCGACCCCGGTCCATTGCGTCCATGTCCTGGTGAAGTTCGACTTCGGATCCGCCGGGCCCGTCCAGCCCATGGTCCCGAGCGCCTGGATCGCATCGTCGTCCATGCGTTCGGCACCCTTCAGAAACGCGTTCGAGACAGCTTCGCCGTAGAGGCCGGTCTCGCCGAGGGATACCTGGACATAGTGGCCATGGCCCGCCTCGAAGATCGCGAACGTGTCGCCGCCGGCCTCCTCGAGAGATGCGAGCGTGATGGTGACCGCGTAGACCGGGTCCCGGATGCCGTCCGGCTCTTCTGAGTCGTCGCCCTTCCGCCGAACAATCGTCGAAGCATCGCGCCCACGTTACGCCTGCGGTGCAACCCAGTCTGGCCTGACGGTTGAGTCGATCCTGAGGCCATCATCGCGGACTCGACCGGGGCCCGGACCGTGAGACACCCATGGGATGGCATTGGCCTTGGTGCCCGAATGAGGCCAGTGCCAAGGACGGCCCTCGTCGCCGTGGCCAGCGGCCCGCCCCGTCGCGCCGGGCGCGGGCGACCTGCCTATCAGGAGCGGCTGGAAGGCCTCGGTGTCGTAACGATGCGGGTCGATGCGCGTCAGGTAGCTGTGATCGCCGCAGTCGTTGGCGATGCTGACCAGGAAGGGAGTGGAACCGTGCCGACCTCTGATCAACGCGACTCGTCGAGGGATGCCGACCTGGTAGCTCCCGCGAACGGGCATGATGTCCCTGCTCCCGCCACACCGGCGTCGCGTCGGGCGATCCTCGCCGCGGCCGCTGGTGGGCTGGGCGTGCTGGCCGCGAGCGCCCTGGCTGTACCCACTGCCGTGCTTGCCGGCAGCGACGGCGACGTCGTCCTCGGTGATGCCAACAACTCGACGTCGACCACCACTGGCATCCAGTCGAGTGGGCCCGGTGCGGCTCTGCACGTGGCGACCACGAGCAGCACGGGCTGGGCGATCCAGGCGACCAGCTCCGACTACCCGACGGTAGTTGGCGAAAGCACAGGCAACGCGGGCATCTACGGTATTGGCCACGGGACGCATGGCGCCGTAGTCGGCGAGAGCGTCGGCACGGGCCCGGGCGTCTTGGGCGCGGCCGGTGTGAACCACTCCACCCCGCCCTCGGGCACCGGGATGTTCGGTTATGGGGCGCAGGGCGTGATCGGCCAGGGCGATGGGCCGTCGGCTTCGTCGGCGTCCAGGGCTTCACGGGAGCCGGCGACCCGCCGGCGACGGCACCGGCCCGGCTCTCGATGCCGGCGGGCACGTATGGCGAGGCCGCAGGCACCAACCCGACGGGCGTCTGGGGCCAGGGCGGCAATGCGTCGAGCGGGTCCAGCACCGGCGTGTACGGCGAGGGAGACACGGGGGTCTGGGGGTTTGGCGGCTGGGGAGTGTTCGGCGCGAGCGACGCGACAGGTACCGGCGTGTACGGCTTCTCCGGAGCCAGCGTGCCCGCCGCGCCCGCCCACACCGGTGTGTTCGGCTACTCCGACAGCGGCACGGGCGTCTATGCGCGGGCGGCGACCGGCACCGCGCTGTACGTCAATGGGAAGGCGAAATTCAGCCGGAGCGGCCGGGCGACGATCGGATCCGGCAAAAGCTCGCTGGTCGTCACCCTGGCGGGTGTGACGACGGCGAGCCTGGTCTTCGCCGTCCTGTACTCCAACCGGAGCGGCCGTTATGTCCGGGCTGTCGCGCCCACGACCGGCAAGTTCACGATCTACCTGAACGCCGCGGTGACGTCCTCGACGTACGTCTCGTGGTTCGTGGTGAACTGAGATGCCTTCGAAAGACGGGAGCCCCATCTCCGGTGAGATCCACGTGGACGGCGGCGTCGGCCGGCGCCGAGGACCGCGACCGGACCAAGCGCCCACGCATCCCGGACGCCACGGTCATGCGCTGAAGCTTCCCGCCATGGGCCCGGCCGGCGATCAAGCGACCCGACCTTCCGGTCGTCCGCACGTCACCGCCCGCTGTTTGACGCGCGTTCCTCCTCGGTGACGATCCCGGACGTCCGCGGCTTGGAGGGACGAGGGCCTGGCCGACGAATGGATGCCAGGACGACGGTAGGATGAAGTAGCCGACCGTGCCCGACCTCGAGGCGGGACGCCCGGCGACAACCGTCACATCCCCGCCGATGCGTGCGACGATTGGCCGATGGCGGACCTCGAGCTCCTCGACTGTGGCGGTGGCCGGCGCCTGGAGCGCTTCGGCGATGAGATCGTCGACCGGCCCGCGCCGACGGCGGACTGGATCGCCCGGCTGCCCGCCGCGGACTGGGACCGTGCGAGCTTGCGCTGGGGCAAGGGTGCGTGGGCCAGGGGAGCCGCGAGGGACCCGTGGCCGGTGCGCGCCGGCGGCCTCGTCCTCGAGTGCCGTCCCTCCCCCAGTGGCCAGCTGGGCGTCTTCCCGGAGCACGCGGGCACATGGACCTGGCTGGACCGGGTCGTCCACGCCGCCGAGGCCGGCATCGGCCGTGCCCCCGAGGTCCTCTCCCTGTTCGGGTATACGGGTGGGGCCACCCTCGCGTGCGCGCAGGGCCGGTGCCAGGGTCGCGCACGTCGACTCGTCCCGTCCGGCCGTCGCGTGGGCGCGCCACAACGCGGAGCTCTCCGGGCTCACCGACAAGCCCGTCCGCTGGCTCGTCGACGATGCGCGAACCTTCGCCCAGCGCGAGAGACGGCGGGGAAGGCGGTACGACGGCGTCGTGCTGGATCCTCCCTCGTACGGCCATGGGACAGGCGCGTGGCGGATCGAGGAGCACCTGCCTCCCCTTCTCGACGACCTTGCCTCGCTCGTCGGGCCGCGACCCGCGTTCGTCCTCCTGAGCGCCCACACACCCGGCTATGACGGCGATCGCCTGGCGGCCCTCGTCCGCGAGCACTTCGGCGTGCCCGCGACCGGAGAGCCGCTCACCCTCGAGAGCCGCGCGGGCTCCCGCCTGCCACTGGGGGCCTGGGCGCACAGCCCGGTCCGCTGACGCCGAGCCCCGAGACGACATGCCGTGAGCGAGGCTGCGCTGACCAGCACGAAGAACCCGCGGGTCCGTGCCGCCGCGGCCCTGCGCGACCGGCGCGAGCGGGACGAGGCCGGACTGACGCTCGTCGACGGCGCCCGAGAGCTGGCCCGGGCGCTCGCGGGTGGGGCGGTCGTCGTCGAGGTGTTCGTGGACGAGGCTCGGATCTCGCCGGAGGGCGCGGCGGCCGTCGCCGAGGCCCGTGCCAGGGGTTCGGCGATCGTGCCCGTCGCGGGTCCCCTGCTGGACCGCCTGGCCTACGGCGACCGATCCGAAGGCGTGGTCGCCACGGTGCGGATCCCGGGCCTGGCGCTGGCAGACCTGCATCTCCCGACCGATCCGCTGGTCGTGGTCGTCGAGGGCCTCGAGAAGCCGGGCAACCTGGGCGCGGTGCTCCGGACCGCGGACGCCGCTGCCGCCGATGCCGTCATCGTCGCGAGCCCGCGCACGGACGTCTTCAACCCGAACGTCATCCGCGGGTCGCTGGGGACGATCTTCACCGTCCAGCTCGCCGTGGGCTCCAGCGAAGCCGTCCGAGACCACCTCACCGAACGTGGTCTCACGCTGCTGGCGGCCCGGGTGGACGCGGATGCCCTGTACACCGACGTGGACCTGCGCGGCGGGGTCGCGATCATCCTGGGCAGCGAGGCGGCCGGGCTCACGGACGCGTGGACCGGGTCCGCCGTGCTGCCGATCCGGCTGCCGATGCTGGGCAAGGCCGACAGCCTCAACGTGTCGATCACGGCCGCCGTCCTGCTCTACGAGGCGCGCCGGCAGCGAGGACTCCCGCCGGGCACCCGGTAACCCGGACTCAGCCGCCGGCGGCCGGACGGCCGTCGAGGAGGACGAGCCGCGGCCGCGCGTTCCACAGCGCGCCACCCACCTCGACCGGCTCGTGAAAGGCGGCAGCGGACAGAACGACCATGTCCGCCCGGTGCCCGGCGACAAGCCGCCCGCGGTCCGTCTCACCCGCGCTGATTGCCGGGTCCACGCACGCTGCCCGAACGGCCCGCCAGAGACCGAGGGCATTCCCCGGCCCGAACGGCGGCGTCCCGGCCGCCCATGACGGTGCGGACCGCGTCACGGCGCAGGCGAGCCCGGGCCACGGGTCGAGGGGCTCCACGGGGGCGTCGGTCCCGATCGGGATGACCGCACCGGAGGCGGCGAGGGCGCCAAGCGCGTAACCGCGCTCCTCCGCGCGCGGGCCCCACAACCGGCGGGCCTTCTCCGCGTCCGACCGCACGTGGATGGGCTGCATCGACGCCGCGATCCCGTGGCGCGGCGAAGCGGGGGATGTCGGCCGTCGCGACCAGCTGGACGTGCTCGATGCGCGGCATGAGGGCGGTGAGGCCCACCGTCGGCTCGAGGGCGTCAAGCCCCGCACGCACGGCCGCGTCGCCGATCCCGTGGATCTGGGTCGCGATCCCGAGCGAGGCGGCACGCGACGCCTGTGCCCGCAGCTCGTCGGGCGGGACGAGCCACACCCCGTATCCGTTGTTGGGCGGCCCCGGCTCGCCGGGGATCCGGTGCAGGGGCTCCAGCAGCGCGGCCGTGCGGGATCCCAGGGAGCCGTCGGCGAACGTCTTCAGCCACCCGAGCCGCAGCCTGTCGAGCGGGTCCGGCCCGAGCGGTTGCCCGCTGCGCAGGCCCTCCTCCCCGGCCGCGTCGAGCTGCTCCGGGCGCAGGCAAGCGTGGACGCGCATCGCCAGGTCACCCGCCGCCGCGAGCCGGCGGTATGCCTCCAGGGGACCGCGGAGGTCACGCCGAACGGAGACCCCGCCGGGGTCGTGCGCGGCCACCACGCCCAGCGCGACCAGCTCCGCGATCAGCGGTCGGAGCGCGCCGGCGACGCGCTCGCCGTCCGCCTGGGGAACCCGCCCGGCGACCAGCGTGCGCGGCGTTCTCGTGGAGCACCCCGGTGGCGTGGCCCGTGGCGTCCCTGCGGATCACGCCCCCGTCGGGGTCGCCCCGATCGTCGTCGATCCCGGCCTCGGCCATGCGCGCGCGCGCTGGCGAGGAGCGCGTGGTGATCGTGCGCCCAGAGAGCCACGAGCCGGCCCGGCGCCGCGCGCTCGAGGTCGGCGGCGTCGGGCCACGCCTCGAGCAGGTCGGCGTCCCAGCCGGCCCCCTCGATCCAGGCCGCCGGGTCCTCTCTCCCGCCGCGGCGGCGCGGACGCGCTCGACGATCGTCTCGATCGACCGGGCCCCGTCCAGGTCGACGCGTCGGCGCGCCAGCGCCGCCTCGGCCAGGTGCAGGTGCGCGTCCGTCAACCCGGGGATGGCGACCTCATCCGGCGCGAGACGCAGCCTCCGCGTGCCCTGACCGACGAGCGCGGCCAGGTCCTCGGGCGACCCGGTTGCGACCACGCGTCCGCCGATCGCGGCGAGGGCGGAGACCCACCCCGGTCCGTCCTCGCCGGCGAGGGTGGCGATCCGCCCGGTGACCAGCAGGTCCGCCCGCGGCGGACTCATCGGCGCTCGGCGGGCCCGCCTGCCGCGGCTTCGGCGCCGGCTTCTGCAGTGCCGGACTCTGCAGCGCCGGACGCTGCTTCGCCGGACTCGGCAGCCGTGGACCTGCGTGCTGGACTCAGCGCGCTGGACTCGGCAACGGTGGACTCGGACGGTGCCTCGGCAGCTTCCGCAGCCTCTGCGGCCTCGGCGGCCTCGGCAGCCTCCGCCCGGACCCGCGCACCGGCCGCCCGACGCTCGCCCGCGTCCAGCTCCGACGCGGTCGCGACGGCCACCGGGTCCAGGCCTGCCGGCGTCGAGGGACCCGTCGCCGTGGCCCGCGCCTCCGTCGGGTTGAGCGGACCGCGCTTGATGATCGAGATCACGCCGGAGGCCGAGATCGCGATGGCCACGGCGAGCAGGACCGTGGAGGTGCCGATAAAGTCCGAGACGGCCCCGGCGATGATGATCGGCAGGAAGCTCGAGACCGAGACGAGCATGTTGAGGACCCCGAACACCCGTCCGCGGGTGTCCTCCGGGATGTCCTCCTGGAGCTGCGTCTGAGATGGGATCGCCACGAACGCATACGCGACGCCCGCGAGGAGCGCGATGAAGGTCACGATCGCGAGGAGCGAGGTGAAGTCCGCGAGCGACGGGAGCCCCGTCGCCACCTCGGCCTTCCCCAGGAACCGGGAGATTGGTCCGGCGGCCACGATCAGCATCACGAAGATGCCCAGGGAGACGAGGCCCCCTTCGATGAGACGGCGCCGTGGAAGCAGGTGCCCGAACGAGTTGAGAACCAGGATCCCCATCACGACGCCGAACCCGAGCGGCAGGACGACCACCGCGAAGTCCTTGACCTCGAGCTGGAGGGCCTCTTTTGCGAACTTCGGACCCAGCACCCCGAGCACGCCGACGAGCGATGCCGCGATGCCGAGATAGAGGAGCGACCAGCTGATCGACTGGTTGGCCCGGATGAACGCGATGCCCTCGCGAAGCTGCGCGAACGTGGAGCCCATCGCCTGCTCCGTGGCCGGGCTGCGCAGGCCCGGCATGGCCCCGTCACCGGGGGCCAGGACGGGCGGTTCGGGTGGCAGCGTCCAGCAGAACCCGGCCGCGACGAGATAGCAGGCGGCGACCACGAGGATCAGCCCGGGCGCCCCGAGAAGGGTGACCACCACGGGTCCAAGGAGCGCGTAACCGACCGCGAACGCGGCGTTGAGCGTGAGGGTGAATACGCCGTTCGCCGCGGTGAGCTGTGGCTTGGGCACGAGCGTCGGGATCATCGCCGCCTCGGCCGGAGCGAAGAAGACCGTCACCGTCGAGATCAGCGCGTTGAGCAGGAGCAGCATCGGCAGGAAGTCGCCGGCCAGGAAGAGCAGCACGAACAGCCCGGCACGGAGCGCGTTCGTGACCACGAGGACGTAGCGCTTGTCCAGGCGGTCCACGTAGACGCCCGCCACCGCGGAGAACAGGACCGCTGGGACGAGGAACGACAGGATCAGGGCGCTGACCGCCGTGTTCGAGCTGGTGGCCTCGACGACGATGACGGTCAGCCCGAAGAGGACCATGTTGCCGCCGATCTGCGTGAACAGCTGGCTGAGCCAGAGCAGCAGGAACGGGCGGTTGCGGAAGACGTCGAGGGCCCCGGCCTCTTCCGCGGCCTCGGGGGCGCTCGCACCCTCGTCGAGCGCGACGGGCTGAGTCTCGCTCACCTCTGCGCGGGCCTCACGGCGTCGCTGAGGACGGGGTCTCCCCTCCGGACGAAGGCGGAGATCCGGCGCTCGAGAGCGGGGCGCTCGACCATGACGTGACGGTCACAGGTCTCGCAGCGCAGGCCGATGTCGGCGCCCAGGCGGTCCACGAGCCAGGTGTCGCCTCCGCAGGGATGGCGCCGCCGGAGCCGGACGACATCGCCCAGGTACAGCTCGAGCACGGGGTTGCCTGGCATCGGGAGGAGGGTAGCAGAGGGTACCCGGCGACCCGCGGCCGGCGTGGCCCGTGCCGCTCAGCGCCCGCGGCGGCTCGCGAGGCCCGCGCTCGCGAGCCCGCTGCGGCTCAGAGCCTGGGGTGCCCGAGCACCGGATCGAGGTCGCGATCCGTCGGTGGGATCTCGACGCGGTCGGCGTCGTCGACCGTGATCGCCACGTCCGGGTAGCGCACCGACAGCTGTGCGATCGGTCCACCTGCGCGGGCGAGCGAGCCGGCCAGCGACTCCGGATGACCGACGGCCAGGATCTCGATCGCGCCCGACAGCGGGGTGCCGGAGACCAACAGGGCATCGGCGGGACCCGCCACCACCACGCCGGGCACGACCCGCACGCCATCGATCGAGATGGCCTCGGCACCCGCGTTGCGGAGCTCGTTCAGCAGCTCCTCGACGGCATCGCCCGGAACGGGACCGTCGACGGTCACCCGGACTCCGGCGCCGGTCACGCCAAGCGCTCCCGACCAGCCGAGGATCCGATTGAGGTCCGACCGGATCTGGACGGTGGACGTGTCCCCGCGTTCGACGGCCGCGCCCACGGACGCCCGCTGGCTCTCGAGCGTCCGGATCTCCTGGCGGAGCTGGTTGTTGCGCGTGGTGACGTTGGCCACGAGCTCGGTGAGGTCCTGCACGGACAGCGCGGCGAGACCCTGGTCGGCCGCCTGCGACCGCAGCTGGACCACGACCAGGAAGCCCAGGATCAGGAGGACGGCCCCCATGGCGAGACGGCCGGACCGGCGTCGCATCAGGGGGCCACCTTCGGGCTGGGGGTCGTGGGCGTGGCGCCCGAGGGGCCGGGGCTCGTGGGCGTGGCGCTCGGCTCCGTCCGGCCGTAGCGGAGGTTGACCGATCCCGCGTAGGCGGGCAGGTCCACGCGATGCCGGTGTCGCGTACGAGACGCCGATCCCGAACGTCTCCGCGCGGCCGCGCACGAAGTCCACGAACCCGGTGGACCGGGCGAGCCGCTCGAACATGTCGCCCGGGCCGATGGCGGAGACCTGGTACGGCGCGGTGACGTAGGCGGAGTTGACCAGGACCGAGCCGCCGATGTCGACGATCGCCGTCGCCACGGTCACGCGTTCGTTGTTCACGGCGATAGCCTCGGCGCCGGCCAGCCAGAGCTCCTCCACGACGGTCTGGACGTCCAGCCCGGAGACGAGATAGTCGCGGGCGTTGGCGTCCGCGGCGGGACGTTGCACGCTGGAGTCGCTCAGCTGGATGACGATCCCCGGGCCGGACATCGTCACGAGACCTGCCGCGATGCGAGCCCTCTGGAGCTGCCCGTTGAGGTCCCTGGTGACGGCCGCCCCACCCTGACCGGTGGCCTCGAGGTCCTGGATGGCCGTCCGCAGCTCGAGGATCTGCTGCTTGAGAGCCTCCTGCTGCACCTGCAGGTCCTTCGCGGTCTCGACCAGCGGCGTGCGCTCCTGGCTCGTGATCCGGATCCGCGGACCCTCGGAGGCCAGCTGCGCCGCGATGAGGAAGCCGAGGCCGAGCAACGCCACGAACAGCGTGATCTGCCAGCTCGGGATCGCCCGGATCCGGGTGACGATCAGCGGTCACGGGATCACGCCCGGGCGAGGCGCCGCCGGGCGAGGACGAGCCCGATCATGACCACCGCGATGACGCCCAGGACGGCGGCCAGGACGAGTCCGCCGGAGCCGCCGGCGGCCTGGTCGCCCTCGCCGGCGGGCTGCGGGGACCGCCGGCGCCGCTGCGGTCGGCGGGCCGGCAGGGGCGGCCGGCGTCGTGCCGGGCCGTGTCGTCGGCGGCGGGCCCGGCCCTGCGGCCGACCGGTCCCGGTCCAGCCGGACGGGACGGGCCCGGGCGGCGCCGGGTTCGGTCCGTACTGCTTCGGCGGCGCCGGCGCCGAGGTCGGCCAGCCACGCGTCCTGGAAGGCGCGAGGTTCATGCCGAGCGCTCTCGTGAACGCCTCGTCGTCGGTCGGGCCGTCCGTGTAGGCGCGCGACCAGCAGGACGAGCGCGTCCTGGCCGAAGGTGCGGACCAGGTAGTCGATCGCGGACACGCGGTCCCGTACGCGAGATAGCGTCTTCGTTCCGTCGGTCGGGAACTGTCCGCTCAGCCGCGTCGAGCGGGACCAGGTCTCCGGATCGACGCCGGGCTCACGACGGGCTCCGGAACGTGGTCGTGTAGCCCTCCGACAGGTACGTCGGCGAGCCCCTCGTTGAGCCACGCGGCGGTGAACCGAACGGGTTGTCGACGGCGGTGTCGAAGACGAGGTGTGTCGAGCTCGTGGGGGACCACGATCGCCGATCCTCGGGTCGTTGATCGTCGTCGGGGTGATCAGCGCGAACAGCGTCCGGATGTCGGCCCGGGCCTGCCCCCGACGTTCTCGCGGGTGCCGGGACCGCAGCGCCGTCTTGAACGCCGGGTCGTCGGCGTAGATGAAGAAGTCGACCGGCTCGGATTCGGTCACGCCAAGGAGCGCCGACGTGTCCGCGATCGCCTCGCTCCGCGATGTCGAGCGCGCGTTCCGCGAACGCCTCGTAGCCCTCGTACCAGTGCACGGTACACGAGTCCCGTCAGCGTCTTCCACTCGTGCGACGTGTCCTGGTAGTCGATCCGCCTCGGGGGCGCTGAGCGACGGGCTCGACACCGTCCCGGCGACACGGCGGCCCAGGTCGCGCTGAACTTCGTGTTCGGCGCCAGGTGCCCGCCGGCGAGGTCGAGGGTGTACTTCACCCCGAGGTTCCGGTGGTGGACGGAACCGGCACGTCGATGACCTCGGGCCCGACGGCGCCCGGGAAGAGCAGCCGGATCTCGACGCGTTCCGGCTCGACCGACGTGCTGAGCGGGACGGCGAACGTCGATCGACTTGCCGTAGGCGACCGTCGCGTGGGGCGTGCCGAACGTCGAGTCCGCCGCGCGGCGCCGCGGGCGCGACGAGCGCAGCAGGATCGCGGCAACCGCGATCGCGGCCAGGAGAGGGCGCACGACGCGCGGACGCGGGCGACGCGGGCGACGCGGCGCTCACGGCGTCTTCGCCCAGGACGAGACCGGCGAGCCGGAGGATCCCCGTGCCCGTTCTGGCTGGCGCCGAGCAGGCCGTCGCGGACGAGCGAGCACGAGGTGCCGTACGACACCGGCACGACCGGGACCTGGTCCCTGACGATGCCGAGCGCCCGCGCGTAGGCCGCCGTCGCATCGGTCGGGGCTCGCCGCGGCGGCGGCGTCGGCGACGGCGGCATCGAAGTCGGCGTTCGACCAGCCGCCCTGGTTGGCGGTGGAGCCGGTCTCCAGCAGGACGCCCAGGAAGTCGTTCGGGCCCGGGTAGTCGGCGACCCAGGAGCAGGCTCCAGATGCCCGGCGGGTCCGTCGCCAGCCGCTCCTGGTAGGTCGCCGAAGTCCATGGTCGCGTAGTCGATCGTGACGCCCAGGTTCTCCTCGAGCATCGCGATGATCGCGCCGTCGTAGCCGCCGCCGTTGGCGACGAACGAGACGGGCCGGAGCCCGCGCCGCCGGGGTAGCCCGCCTCGGCGAGGAGCTGCCGTGGCTGCCGCCGGGTCGTACGGCGGCAGGAAGTCGCCCGCCGGCGCCCGGGCATCCCGGCCGGGACCATGCCCGTCGCGGCGACCGACGACGCCGGGCTCGTCGAGCTCGGCCAGGCGCCGCCAGTCCACCGCCTGGGCGAACGCCTGGCGGACGAGGACGTCGTCGAACGGGGCGCGGCTGGTGTCGAAGCCGTAGTAGGTGACCGACAGCGACGGGTCGCTCCGCAGCGACGGCCCGAGCAGGCGGTCGTAGGCGATCCAGCCCGCGTCGAGTGAGCGAGATCGGGCGTCACGTCGACGTCCCCGCCATGAACGCGTCGACCGGGCTCCGGCCGCCGAGGTCCGTGAGCATGCTGACGGTCTCGATCGCGGGCTTGCCCGCCCAGTAGCGCGGGTTGGCCTCGAGGACGAACGCGTCGGCTCGACGTCCTTGACAGCACGTAGCCGCCGCTGCCGACGAAGCTCCCGGGGTCGGGCACGATCTCGCCGTCGCCCGCGGACGGCGGGACGACGGCGAACGGCGCGCCGGACACGATCGCGGGCAGGTCTCCGCCGCCCCGCTCCAGGTCCACGACGACCGTCCGGTCGCCGTCCGCCCGCGACGCCGAGCGTCTGACGGGTCGCGTGGACTGCCCGCCGACAGGAGCGCGCGTGCGCCCTTCACGTCGGCGATCAGCGACGCGAGCGGCGACGGGTCGCCGGGGGTCGAACAGCCGCCGCCAGCTGCGGACGACGTCGGACGCGGTCAGCGGCGTGCCGTCGCTGAACGTCGAGGTCCGGCGCGGAGCGTGAACGTGACCCGCGTGCCGCCGTCCTCCACGGTCCACGACTCGGCCAGCGCGGGCCGGACCGTCGAGCGATGGGGTCGACCGCGGTCAGCGTCTCGTACAGCTGGCTGACGAACGAGGCGCTCCCGAGGTCGCCGTGCCTCGCCGGGTCGATGGACGCGGGCGCGCCGGCGAGGATCGTGACACGTGCTCGGGATCGGCGGCCAGCTGCGGTGGCCGGATCCCCCGGGCGTCCGCGGCACCGCTCGGCCACGCCCCCGCGACGAGCGCGACGACGACGATCAGCGCCGACGGGCGGCAGCCGACGAGCCTCGTCGGCGCGACCGTTCCGGCTCGCGACCGGCGCCCGCGTCGATCAGCTCAGCCTCCACCACGCCCCCTCCGGCAGCCCTGGATCCTGCCGGCGGGGGTCCAGCAGGCGTTCCACCGGGATGGGGTTCCGGTGGCGCGCGGTCCACACGTAGCCGTCACCGGAGAACCCGACGAGCAGGGCCACGATGCAGACCCAGCGACGCACGGCCGGAGTATAGGGGCGGTGCCCCCGGACCCGGGGGCCCCGCGGGGTGACGGAGACAATATGAGGCCTCGCTTGCCACACCGCCGGGGGAACGATGCTTGTCGCGAGGCCTCTGTGACAGGGAACGAAGGACGCCGCGCTTCGTTAGGGCACGCCGGCGGCGGATTCCTTCGGCAGCATGCGGGGCTCGGGGAGGCGAGGGTCGGGCAGGCGACAGGCGAGCCGGCGCGTGCCGCTCTACGCCCGCGGCCCCTCCCCCGCCGCCCCGGCGACGAGCAGATCGCGCCGCGATGCGAATCGCTTCAGCACGCGGTAGTAGTTCTTCTTCGAGAGCCTGTCCCGCTCGTCGTCCGGGAGGCTAGTCCAGCCGCGGTGCTCGTGGCGCACGATGGGGACCCCGGTCAGCCGGACCGCCCGCCTGGCCCGGGCGTCGTCCGGCTCGTCGTCGCCCTGGGTGCGCAGGACGAGGCTCCACCAGATGTCGAGGTTGCGGTAGAAGACGAAATGCTCGTCGAGGGGGCCGCGGGCGGCGTAGTCCGACCGGCGGAAGCCGATGGCGTAGCCCTCGATCGCGTCGACGTCGGTCACACCGTCTCCGGCGTCGCGGAACCTCCGGAGATCGTCGGACACGATCCCGAACGGACCCGCGACCGCGACCGTCGGATCCTCGAGTGCCGCAACGACCGCCGTCACGAGGTCCCCGCGCGGCTCCGTCGACGTGTCCAGGATCAGCACGACCTCGGCCGCGGCGCGCCGGATCCCGGCGTTGAGCGCCGCGGCGAACCCGAGCCGGACGCTCGTCCGGATGATCTCGAGCGATAGCCCCTCCGCCGGCAGGCCCGTGGTCTCGAGACCACGGAGCGCGGCCGCCTGGTCCTCGGACGCAGCGTTCTCGACGACGATGACCTGGGTGCCCGTCGGTGCCGTCGCCGCGAGCGCTGCGATGGCACGATCGAGGTCCTCCGGCCACTCCGTGGCGAGCAGCACCACCGATGCGGCGGCGGTCGCGGGCTCGTCGAGGCGTGACGGGACGCTGGTGCTCGCCCCGAACCGGGTCGTCTCCCCGTCCTGGACGTCCGGGGGCGCCGCACGCACGAGGTCGTAGAGGGTGCCGACGTCGATCACCTTCCAGCCGCCGGCCTCGATCCGGCGCAGCAGCTCGTCGGCTCGCGGCCAGTCCCTGTTGCGGCGCGCGGCGGCGCGGAGCGTTGGCCAACTCCACGATCTCGTCGGGTGCGGGTTCGGTGACCATGACGTCGAGGATACGGCCGCTCGGGGCCGGCTGCGGCCCGGGACGACGAGCCCGTCAGGTCCCGGCAGGCACGCCGACGGCCGCGGCCGCGAGGACCGTCAGCGAGAGGATCCAGGTGTGGGCGAGGCCGCTCCACAGGACGGAGCCGGTCCGCCAGTCGAGCCACCCGTACAGGAGCCCGCCCACCAGCGTGCTCAGGGTCTCGATCTCGGGCTTGCCCAGGTGCGCGAACGCGAACGGGAGGGTGGCGATGACCACGGCGATGGGTCCGGCCACGCGCAGGAGCGCGAACAAAAGGAACCCGCGGAAGAAGAACTCCGCGGGGATGACCTCGAGGGCGGTGGTCAGGAACACGTCCCGGGCGGACGCCCCCTGCGGCGCGTAGTACGTGGCGAAGTCCGCGAGGTGCACGGCAGCGAGCACGACGGGCGTCATCACCAGGCAGCCGCCAAGCCCGATCGCCAGCCCGGCTCGCCAGTCTCCGACGGCGACGCCGTACCTCGACGGCCGGTCCCTCATGACGAAGATCACGAGGAGGAGCGGGACCGCACCTTCGAGCACGAGGCGCCCGAGCGCCTGGACGCGCTTCGCTTCTGCGGCCCCGGCGCCGAACGGCCCCAGCAGTGCCGCCACGAGACCATCGATCCGCCCGTGGTAGTCCAGACAGCATGATCAGCGCGACGGCGGCGACCGCGACCGTCGCCCGCATCGGGAGCCGGAGCCCCAGGACGTTGATCGAGCGCAGGTCGGCCGCGGTCGGCCGGTACGATGGAGCATCCTCCAGCCAGGCGACCAGACGGCGCCACCGGGCGGGGCCCGCGTCCGTCGCGAGGCCCGCGGTCGTCCCGTCCTGCCGCCCGTCCATCCGGGGCAGACTACCCGTGCCAACCGCGAGCGCGACCGCGCGAGGCGCGAGCGGCGACGCGCTGCGGCGCGAGCCGCGAGCGGGGCGCGGAAGCCCGACGAGGCGTTCCGAGGGCGCGAGGCGAGCCGGAGGGCGTGCCGCCGCCACGCCGTTGGGGCAAGATGACGGGACCGCCGGCGGCATTCCCGGCGGGTCGTGATCGAGGGAGACATGGCCGCCCGAGTCCTCGTGGCTTTCGCCACCAAGATGGGGTCAACGCGCGAGATCGCCGAGGTGATCGCCGACACACTCCAGGCTGCCGGGCTGACGGCGACCGCCGCCTCGGTCCGGGATGTCCCGGATCTCGCCGAATACGACGCTGTCGTCCTGGGCAGCGCCCTCTACGCCGCCCACTGGCAGCGTGACGCAAACAGGTTCGTGACCCGCCACCGGGAAGGTCTCCAGGCCCGCCCGGTCTGGCTGTTCAGCAGCGGGCCGTTGGACCACCGCCTGGCGGCCGCGGACCTCCCGATCTCCCCCAATGCCCAGGAGATCACGGCGGGGATCAGCCCGCGTGGTCATCGGACCTTCGGTGGACGCCTCGACCCGGACTCCCCCGGAGTCGACCCGCAGGTGCTCGAGACCCATCCCCTGGGTGACTTCCGCGACTGGGCGGTCATCCGGACCTGGGCGGCCTCCATCGCGGAGTCGCTCCTGGCCGAGGACCCAGGGGCCGTTGCCGCGGCCCAGGCGGCCCCAGCGGATCAATAGGGCGTTCGGTCGCCCATCGCGCGCCACTCCTCGAAGAGGGCCCCGGCCGATCCGTCGGCAATCCGGCGCATCGGGATGCGTCGGGCGTCGAGGGGCCGGCCGATCTCCTCGTAGATGAACTCGTCGTCGAAACCGACCGCGGCGGCATCCGCCCGGGACGCGCCGTAGACGATGGCCTCGACGTGCGCCCAGTACGCGGCCGCCAGACACATCGGGCACGGCTCGCAACTGGTGTACAGCGTGCAGCCCTCGAGGAGAAAGGAACCCCGCGCGGCGCAGGCGGCCCGGATGGCCGTGATCTCGGCATGGGCGGTAGGATCGCTGGTGGAGGTGACGCGGTTGCAGCCTTCGCCCACCACCGAACCGTCCGACGCGACCACCACGGCCCCGAACGGCCCTCCCCGGTAGGCCCGCATGCCCTCGCGACCCGCCTCGATCGCCAGACGCAGGTATGCCGCGTCATCCGCGGGTGTCCGAGTCGTCACAGCCATCGGAGTCTCCCTCCCGAGACGTGGCCGAGGCGGAGTCCCGCCGCCGGCCCCACGGTGACAGACGGCGACCCGGGCGGACAGAGGCCTTCGGCCCGCGGCCCAGCCGCCGACCCGTTGCCTTCGGCCGGTCAGACGACCGCGGCACCGGGGTCCGGGGCGGTGATCCGCCGCCACCTCCCGTGGCGCCGCACTCTCCTCGTGGTCGCACTCGGCGTGGGAGCCCTCCTGGCCGCGGGCTACCTCGTCGCGGGGCTCTACGGATGGAGCTCCCTGGAGATCGCGCGCGGCTGCGATGGCAGGGAGTTCGCGCGCCAGACACCGGCCGACTTCGTGGCGTCGAACGCGAGCGGGAGCCTCACCGTCGACGCGACGCCCTATCGTTTCGCCGACTTCGAGGAGGTCGCCTTCCCGGCGCGTGGATCGGACCTCACGATCCGCGGCTGGTACGCGCCGGGACCGGGCGGGACGGCCGGCCCGACGGTGATCCTCGCCCACGGGATCTACAGCTGCCGCAGGGACTCGGTCACCCTGCTGCCTGCCGGGATGCTCCACCGGGCGGGCTTCGGTGTCCTGGTCGTCGACCTCCGGAACCACGGCGACTCGGACTCGGACGACGGTCACTCCGGCCTGGGCGGCAAGGAGTACGCGGACCTGCTCGGCGCGTGGGACTGGCTGGTCGCACGCGGCCATGACCCGGCGAGGATCGGGCTCTTCGGGACGTCGCTGAGCGCCGCCTCATCCCTGATCGCGACGGGCGAGGAGCCGTCAATCGCGGCGACATGGGCCGATAGCAGCTTCGGCGATGTCGGGGTCCTGCTCGGGGAGCGCGCCGTGAGCATGGGGTTCCCCTCCTGGCTGGGCGGTGCGGTCGTTCCCGTCGCCAGGCTCCTCGGCGGCGTGGACATCCTCGCCCGGAGCCCCGACCGCGCGCTCGCCGGGCTCTCCGGGCGTCCCATCGCCATCGTCCAGGGCCTCGACGACCGCCAGGTGCTGCCCCACCACGCGGCGGATCTCGCCGCGGCGGCCGGCCGGGCCGGAACCGAGGTCGAGCCGTGGCTCGTCCCGGGCGCAGGCCACCAGGAGGCCGTCCTCCTCCGCCCGGCGGACTACGAGGCCCGGCTCGTCGCGTTCTTCAGCTCGGCCCTTGGGCGCCCCTGACGTCGATCAGGTCAGGGTCACCGGCTCGATCAGGCCGGGGCCGCGGGCTCGTCGCCAGGGGCCGCCGGCTCGTCGGCCGCGGCAGCTGCGACGGCCGCGAGGGCCTCCTCGGTCGCCTCGTGAACCTCGACGGCGCCGCCGAGCTCCGTCAGCCAGTCGGAGATGGCCGCGGCCTCGTGCTCCGGGACGAGGACGCCCACGGCCGCCTTGCCGCCGTGGAGCTCGTCGCCGATGCGCACCCTGTCCTCGGCGCTGAGGCCGAGTCCCTTGTGGTGGAAGTGGCCGAGGATGCCGCCGCCGACCATTCCGGCGAGCAGGGTGGGCGGCGCGACGACGGCCAGGACGAGCCCGATGCCCGCGCCCATCCGCCCGCTGCGCGCACCAAGCTTGTGCTCCTTGATGTGGCCGAACTCGTCGACGACGATGACGCCGACCGCTCCGAGCTTGATGTGGTCGGTCGCCGCCTCCCAGTCCTTGAGCGACGCGACGGCCAGGTCGGCGGCGGCCTCGTCAGCGAATATCGCCAGCACCAGCTGCTGATCAGCCATTCCGGGATCCTCCTGTCCGGTTAATCACGGGGTTCGGCCCGCCGCCAACACTCTATCCCCGGATTCCGTCAGCCCGCGAGCCGCTTGTACCGGATGCGGTGCGGCTGGTCGGCCGCCGCGCCGAGCTCCCGGTGACGGAATGCCTCGTAGTCACTGACGTTGCCCTCGAACCAGCGCACCTGGCTGTCGCCTTCGAACGCCAGGATGTCGGTGGCGATCCGGTCGAGGAACCAGCGATCGTGGCTGATGACCACGACGCACCCCGGGAAGGCTTCCAGGCCGGCCTCCAGTGCGCGCAGCGTGTCAACGTCCAGGTCGTTCGTGGGCTCGTCCAGCAGGAGGACGTTGCCACCCGACTGCAGCAGCCTGGCCAGGTGCACCCGGTTCCGCTCCCCGCCGGACAGGGTCCCGACCATCTTCTGCTGGTCGGTTCCGCGGAAGTTGAAGCTGGACACGTAGGCTCGGGCTGGGATCTCGCGCGACCCGACCCTGACGACCTCGACGCCGTCGGTGATCTCCTCGAAGACCGTCCGGTCGGAGCGCAGGGCGTCGCGCTCCTGGTCGACGTAGCTGAGCCTCACCGTGTCGCCCACCTCGATCGTTCCGCCATCGGGAGCCTCCTGGCCGACCAGCATCCGGAACAGCGTCGTCTTGCCCGCGCCGTTGGCCCCGATGATGCCGACGATCCCGGCCCGTGGCAGCGAGAACGTCAGGTCCTCGATGAGCAGGCGCTCGCCATACCCCTTGCGCAGGCCCTTGACCTCGATGACGGTGTCGCCCAGGCGAGGTCCGGGCGGGATGGCGATCTCCAGCTCCCGGGCGCTTCCCTTGTCGCTCTGCGCCTCGGCGAGCAGCTGCTCGTATGCGCCCAGGCGGGCCTTTCCCTTCGCCTGGCGGCCCCTGGGCGACAGGCGGACCCATTCCAGCTCCCGTGCCAGCGTCCGCTGGCGGGCGTCCACCGCCTTCGACTCGTGCGCCAGGCGCTCCAGCTTCTGCTCGAGCCAGCTCGAGTAATTGCCGGAGAACGGGATCCCGCGGCCACGGTCCAGCTCCAGGATCCACTTCGCGACGTTGTCGAGGAAGTACCGGTCGTGGGTGATCGCGACGACAGTGCCCGCGTACTCCTGCAGGAACCGCTCGAGCCACTCGACCGACTCGGCGTCGAGGTGGTTGGTGGGCTCGTCGAGGAGGAGGAGGTCCGGGTGCCGCAGCAGCAGCCTGCACAGCGCCACCCGGCGCTTCTCGCCACCCGACAGCGTGGTGACGTCCGCGTCGTCCGGCGGGCAGCGCAGGGCATCCATCGCGATGTCCACGTTGCGCTCGAGGTTCCAGGCATCGGCCGCGTTGATGCGGTCCTCGAGGGCGCTCTGCTCCGCGCCGATCGCCTCGTAGTCCACGTCGGGGTCGGACCACCTGGCCATCACCGCGTTGTACTGGTCGATCAGGCCGGCGACCTCGCGGACGCCGTCCAGGACGTTGCCCTTGACGTCCTTGGCCGGGTCGAGCTGCGGCTCCTGGCTCAGGAAGCCGACCGTGAAGCCGGGCGTGAGGCGGGCCTCCCCGGTGAACCCGTCGTCCAGCCCGGCCATGATCCGCAGGAGGCTGGACTTGCCGGCGCCATTGGGGCCGATGACCCCGATCTTGGCGCCCGGATAGAACGAGATCGAGATGTCCTCGAGCACCGTCCGATCGGGCGGGTAGTGCCGGGACAGCTTGTACGAGGTGTAGATGAACTCGGCGGGCATGACCGGCCTAGCGTACCGACCTCGGGGAGGGTCGACAAAGACGGGATCACGGGCCGGACCGCCGAGGAGGGCTGATCGGCCCTAGGCGGCCGACGTAGGATTCGCCACGGGAGCCATCTGCACGGGACGGTGACGCTGGGTCGCGACCGAGACCGGCACGGGCCAGACGAGCAGGAAAGATCGCGACCGTGGATCTCGACCATGAGCTCTGAGCTGGGTTTCGTCCTGATCGTCGCGCTGCTCCTCGGACCGACGGCGATGTGGATGGGCTATCGGGCAATCCGCGGGCACCAGCCGCGCTCCACGCCATCGGGCGCGACCTCCGGCCCGATGCCCGTCGTGCAGCGGACCACCGACGAGGTCGAGGCCGAAGTCGCCCGTGACGGGTTCTGGGTGTGCTGGTCCTGTCGATCCCTGAACCGTCAGGGTGCCGCCACCTGTTATGCCTGCCACACGGCGACGGGTTCGGCGGATCGGCCGGCGGTGGCCGAGCCGTGGACGACCCGCGGGGTCCCGGTGATGGCGGACGGGATCGCCCGACCCGTCGGCCGTGCGCCCGCTGCGTCCGCTGCGTCCGCTGCGGCCCCTGCCCCCATGGTGCCCGCTGCGACCGCGGCGTCCCCTGCGACCGCGGCGGCCCCTGCGAGCGCGGCGACCGCGGTCCTCGTCCCCGGCGGGCCACCCAGCGCGGCACAGACGCCCATCGCTCACGAGCCGGCGCCGACACCGGTGCCCGTCGGCACCTCCCGCCCGGTCGGCGCGGCTGTGTCGGCATGTCCGTTCCTGGGGTTCCGGGACGACCCATCCACCCGGTGCGACTTCCCCGACCCGAGGAACGTCTGCCACGCAAGGCCTGCACGCGGCGCCGCGGCGATGCTTTCTCGCGGGTGGGCCGCCACCGGCCGGGGCCCGGGGCGGTCACGGGTGATCGACGCGGGGCACCAGCGGTCGACTTGCCTGTCGGCGAGGTACGAGACGTGCGCCCGATATCCGGCGGCGCCGGCGGTCCCGCCGAAGCGGTAGCCGAACCCCGCCGGATCGGCGATCGCGCGGCGCGCGGCGGCGGCGCTCCGCTGTCCGAAACCAGCGTCCTCGCTCCGTGCCCGCGAGGCGCGCGGCGAGGACGCCCGGGTCAGAACGGGGTCGGGATGTGCTTCAGCGGCAGGTCCGGCGCGACATACCCGGCGTCCAGCTTCCGCTTCGGCAGCTCGATGTTCCGGGGCTTGAGCGGCTCGTAGGGCACATGGCTCAGCAGGTGGCTGATGATGTTGAGCCGTCCGCGTTTCTTGTCGTCCGTGTTCGCGATGAACCACGGCGCCCACGGCGTGTCGGTCGTCTCGAACATCGCGTCGCGGGCCCGCGAGTAGTCGTCCCAGCGACCATACGACTTGAGGTCCATGTCGGTCAGCTTCCAGACCTTGCGCGGGTCGTTGATGCGGCCTTCGAGGCGCCTGGTCTGCTCGTCCGGGCTGACCTCGAGCCAGTACTTGAGCACGATGATGCCGTTGTCGACCATCGCCTTCTCGACGGCGGGCACCTGCTCGAGGAACCTCGCGCTCTGCTCGGGCGTGCAGAAGCCCATCACGCGCTCGACGCCCGCGCGGTTGTACCAGCTGCGGTCGAAGATCACGACCTCACCGGCCGCCGGGAAGTGCGAGATGTAGCGCTGGATGTACATCTGCGACCGCTCGCGATCGGTCGGCGCGGACAGGGCCACGACCTTGAACACGCGGGGGCTGACCCGCTCCGTGATCCGCTTGATCGTGCCGCCCTTGCCCGCGGTATCCCGGCCCTCGAACACGATGCAGACCTTGGCGCCCGTCGCCTTCACCCACTCCTGCATGGCCACCAGCTCACCGTGGAGCCGGCGCATCTCGCGCTCGTAGGGCTTCGTCTTCAGCATGCCCTGGGGCTCGGGCGGCGTCGCGGGGCGCGGGCCCTCCTCCGTGTCAGGGTGCGCCTCGCCCTTCCCGGCCTTGCCGCCCTTCTTCTTCGCCACGCTCATACCTCCTCGCCTCTCTGTCCAGCCAGCCGGCTTCCTTCCCGTGCAGCATCGCACGCGCCGTGCGTGACGGCCGGCACGCATCCGCGTGGCGGCAGTGGCCGGGCCGACCCGGTGACGTCCAGGCCGATGACGATACCCACGGTAAAGGGCGGGAGCCGTGGTGGCTCCCGCCCTCGTGTTGCCCTAGTTCCGGACGTGCCGGGACGTCAGGGGTTCAGCTTGGTGATGCGAGTCCCCCAGTTGGCCAGGGACGTCCGGGTGCCGCCGCAGCTGCCGAAGCCGGCAGTGCTCGGGGGTGCGGGGTAATACTCGGTGTAGGTGCAGGTCTGTCCGATGTATTCCGAGGCGATCCAGATCGAGCTGCCGTCCGTGACGGCGGCTCCGTAGTCGCCCCAGCGGGGCCGGAAGTACTGGAAGGCGTTGTAGCCCGTGAACCCGTCGTCGGGACCGAGCCCGGCGGCCGCGATATGGACCTGCCCGACGGAACCGTCGGCGTTGATCGGCGCGTAGCCGGCGCTCGGGTAGTAGTCCTTCCCGACAACGGTGAACGCGATCACGCCCTTCCCGTTTGCGCCCATCGCGAGCGCGGGATAGGTGAGGTTGTTGCCGGCCAGGGCGAGGTAGCCCTGCTGCTTGACCGTGCCCTCGACCTTGCCCGTACCGTTGAGCTTCGGTGCCACGGCGAACCACGCGACCCCGGCACGCACCTCGCCGCCGACGTTGACCGCGGTGTCGGTTGCGCCCCAGAGAACGCCGTTCACGTACCAGGTCTGCTGCATCCGGCTGTCGTTCGAGTCGACGTGGACCTCCACCTCGTTGTGGGCCGGCTCGTCGACGAACAGGAGCTGCCAGCAGCCCGGCCCGAAGACCGTCGGCGTGGTCGTGTCGTTGATGCAGTCCGCGAGCGGGATCGAACCCGCCTTCTGGTCCGCCTTGGGCGGATAGACGTACGTCTCGCTGTTGATGAGCCGGCTGGTCACGGCCAGCGCCGGCGATGCGGAATCGAGCGACTTCGTGTTCGTGAGCCCCCAGAGGCCGATCCGCCGGGCAGTCCCGGTGGGGTTGCCCGTCTCGCTGCCGTCGCCCGCGATCGTGCTCAGGAAGTACTCCGTGCCGTTGCCGTCGCCGGCGTACTGGCCGGCGGGAGAGGTCGCCGGCCAGACAGTGAAGCCGGGCGAGCCGTCCACGCTCAGGTTCGGGACGAGCGTCACCGCGATCGAAGCCGGGTGGGCGGCCAGCTGTGATTTCGAGAATGCGAAGACCTGTGCGGCGTTGAAGCTCGGTCCGAAGAGGTCGTACTCGTTCGTCGAGATGTAGACGCCGTTCTTGTCGGCCCCGATGTGCGGATAGTCCTGGAAGCACGGGCCTGGCGTCGTTCCATCGGTCGTGCAGCCGTGGTTCGGGGTCCCGTCGGTCCCGTCGTTCTGGGCCGGGACGTGGTAGATCGTCCAGGCGGCGGTCGGGTCACCCGTGTTCGACACGGCGACGTCGATCGTGTTCTTGCCGTTGTAGTTGCCGTCCGCGTCGACGAGGAGCGTCGTGATGTCGACGATGAACCGGTTGTTGTCCGGGTCGTAGTAGCACTGCGGGTCGATGACGTCGGGGCCGACGACGCCCGTCGTCCGGTCGATGGCGGCCGGGTAACCGAAGAACGTGTTGAGGTCCTGGACGCCGGTGAGCGGAGTCCCCGACGCGTCCCAGACCCGGATCACGCTGTTGACGTTCTCGACCGTGTAGCCGTTGCCGACGCAGAGGCCCTGGTCCGGCGGCTCCAGCGTCCACTGGTTGCCGCCGTTCGCGAGCCGCTGCTGGCGGTGGTTGAGCCCGTCGAAGCTGAGGGTCAGATCCGGGTTCGAGCCGGCGATCGTGCTCGAAGCCACCTTCGGCGCATCGAGGGGATTCTTCGGGAACTTGCCGTTCTTGAACCCAGGCCGGGGACGGTTGATCACGCCGCCACCGTCGTCCTCGGACGCTCCGGGTCGGAGCTCCGGCTGCTGCAGGCCGTCCGGGCCTTCCGAGCTTGAGCGGATGCTCGTCGTCCCTCCGGCGGGGATCTGGCGTGTCGCGCCGGCCGTCGGAGGTGCGGCGATCGCGGTCGCTGGCAGCAACCCCGCCAACACCAGCACGAGTCCAGCAGCAAGGGCCAAGAGTCGTCGTTTCATCATGCCTCCTGGATCATGGACCTGGCCCCCGGTTGAACGCGAAGGTACTCCTCCGGATCCTCGAGGGTCAACGCTGGCAATCGCCCGTCGCGCCAGGCCGGACACCGACGCTGACCACGGGCGGAAGGATCGGGGGCCGGTGCCGTCAGGCGCCGGCCCCAGGGGAATGGGCTCGAGCTGTGGTGGGTTGCGGCGCGTGCCTACTTCGACACGGCCGAGAGGGCGTTCACCTGGCCGTGGCCGTTGAACGAGTTGTAGCCGAGGTCGCCCTGGCACACCTGGGGCGCCCCGTTGTCGACCGCCGGGAAGAACGCGTAGATCGAGAGGTCCGTCGGGCACGCGATCTTGTCCGCCGTGTTCTGGAGCGTCGCGACGATGGCGCCGGGCGACGTGACGCCCTTGCTCGCGATGAGCGCCGCGAGGCCGGCCACGTGCGGGGACGCCATCGACGTGCCCTGCTGGTAGCAGTACGCGGCACCGCTCGGGTCCACGACCCGGCGGGCCGCCAGGCAGGTGACCGTGAGCAGCGAGGCGGGCCAGGTCGAGAGGACCCTGCCGTTGGGCGCGGCGGCCGTCCGCCCCAGGATCGAGTCACCGCCGGGCGCGACGACATCCGCCGCCGACACGCCGTAGCTCGAGTAGAAGGACTTGAGCAGCGTGTTGCCGTTCGCGGTCACGCCGACGACCCCGGCAACCTCGACCGGCACGACGGCGCACTGGTTGTGAATGTCGCGCAGGACCGGGTTGGTGTCGTCCGGGCTCGTGGCGTCCGCGGTCGGGTGGGCCAGGTCGTCGGCCTGGTTGCCCTCGGCGGCGACCACCACCGTGCCGTTCGACTGCGCGTAGGAGATGGCCCTGCGCTCCGCGGTCCAGATGGCGCGCTGTCCCGCGTCATTCCGGCAGTTGAACAGCCAGGGATCCGCGAAGTAGCTGTTGTTCGTGACCTGGATCCCGTGGGACCCGGCCCACATGAACGCGCAGATCACGGCCTCGGGGAAGAAGAAGCCGTCGGCGTTGCCGGCCTTGATGCCGGCGATCTTCACGTTCGGCGCGACGCCCACGATCCCGATGCCGTTCGACGCAGCGGCGATCGTCCCCGCGGTGTGCGTCCCGTGGCCGTTGTCGTCCATCCACGCGGCTGGGTTCGTATCAGGCACGCCGCCGAGGCAGGACACGCTGCTGGCGAAGTCGACGTTGGGGGCAAGATCCGGATGCGTGTAGTCCAGCCCCGTGTCGATGTCGCCCACGACGACGGAGGGGCTGCCGCCGCTGATGGCGTGCGCCTCGGGCGCGTGGATCTGGACCATGTCCCACTGCAGGCCGGACAGGGAGTCGGAGTCGGTCGCGGGAGCGGTGGGTGGAGCGACCGGCGCCTCGGTGTCCGTCGCGTTGTCGACGCCGTCGACCAGCTGGGTGCCGAACCCGGATGTCGCGCTGGCACCGGCCACGCGGTTGTCGCTCTTCACCGCGGTCGCGAATGTCGAGCTGCTGGAGCGGGCGATCGCCACCCCGATCGGGCCGTAGCTCGCGACGAGGGTGCCTCCGGCGGCGGCGATCTTCTTGCCCGCATCCGAGGGCACCGCCGACTTCGCGTAGAGGACGACGTAGGTCTGCTCGGTGCCGGCGACGGCGATCGGCGCGGCCAGGAGCATCGTTGCGATCAGGCCGACAGCAGTGCCGCCTGCCAGCAGACGTGAGAGGACTCGGGACGCCACGTCACTTCTCCGAATATGGGATTGGGTACGCGGAGGATAGGCCAGCCCGAACCGGCTGACGAGCCCCAATTCGAGGTGAAACCTTTCCTGCGGCGAATGGCCCGTGAGATGAGACGGGCAATCATTCCCGGCAACTGGCCCTCGACAGGTCCGAGCCGCCGGGCCGACGATCACCGGGCGGGGTGGTCGGGGTGCGGCCTCCACCCGAGCACCCACGCCGCGCACAAACCGCCTGGGAGACGAGAACCCGTGCCAGGAACGCTCCTGAACCGCGACAAGGCGAAACGTCGAGCCATGGTCTCGGCCGTCGTCGTCGCCGAGTCGGTCCGCTGCGTCGAGTGCGGGATCTGCACGTTCAACTGTCCGCTCGGCATCGACGTCCGGACTCATGTCCGCCTGCGGCAGCCGGTGGCCGACAGCTACTGCCTGACCTGCGGCGAATGCGTCGCCCGCTGTCCGCGCGGCACCCTGCGCTTCGAGCAGTCGACGTTGTTCGCCGCCGACTCCATCCTCGACGGCGGCTGAGATGGCTCGACGCTACGTGATCGTCGGCAACGGACCGGCCGGCGTCGCCGCCGCGGAGACGATCCGGGATCACGACGCGGACGCTGACATCCGCATCGTGGCGCAGCGAAGACGTCGGCTTCTACTCCAAGCCAGGTCTGGCCTACCTGCTGACGGGCACCGTCCCGAGAACGACAGCTGTTCTCCCGCCCGGAATTGGCGTACGCGCATGCGCGCATCCGCCGAACGGTGGGGACGGTGCGCGCGATCGAACGCCGGGAGCACCGGATCGAGCTGGCCGACGGCGAGGCGCTCCACTACGACCGCCTGCTGCTGTCGTCGGCGCCCGCGCCGTGCGGCCGGAGATGCCAGGCATCGACCTGCAGGGCGTGGTGACGCTCGACAACCTGCGATGACGCCCGGCGGATCATCCGCCTCGCCCGACGGGCAAAGCGGGCGTGCGTCGTCGGCGGCGGGATCACGGCGATCGAGCTGGCGGAAGGCCTCGCGGCGCATCGGGTCGAGACCCACTACCTCATGCGCGGCGACCGCTACTGGGCGAGCGTCCTCGATCCGCACGAGTCCGCGCTCGTCGAGGAGCGCCTGGAGCGAGGACGGGATCCGGATCCACCGGGGCGTGGAGCTCGCCGGCATCATCGGGCGCAAGGGCCGGGTCTCGGCGGTCGAGACCCGCGACGGCGCGCGTCCTCGCGGTGCGACATCCTCGCGGTCGCGATCGGCACGCAGCCGAGGCTGGAGCTCGCGCAGCAGATGGGCCTCGAGACGGGTCGCGGCATCTGGACCGACGCCACCTTCCAGACGAGCGACCCCGACATCTTCGCCGCCGGCGACGCGGCCGAGGTGCTCGACCCGCAACCGGCAAGCGCGCGGTCGACAGCCTGTGGTCCGTCGCGATCGAGCAGGGACGCGTCGCCGGGGCGTAAATTTGTGGCGCTCGGCGAGCCATACCGCCGGCCGGCGCCCTTCAACGTCACCAAGATCGGCGGGGTGACGACGACGCTCATCGGCGCGCGTCGGCACCGGCGGCCGGGAGGGAGACCTGGTGAGCCTGGCCCGCGGCGACAGCAACGCCTGGCGGGAGCAGCTGGATTGCTTCGCCGCCGTCTCGGACGCCGGGGCCAACCACCTGCGGCTCATGCTGGGCGACGACCGGATCACGGGCGCGGTCGTCATGGGAGAGCAGTCCCTGTCGCGTCCGCTGCAGCACCTCATCCGGGAACGGGTCGACATCCGCGCGGTGCGCGACCGATTGCTCCAGGGGCCGGCCGAGGTCCGCGGGCCCTCGATGCCCTGATGAAGCGGGCGGTCTCCCTTGGCCCTCCATAGGGAGCTCGTGGTGGCGCTGCTGGCGGTCGCGGCCATCACCGCCACTCTACGCGGCGTACGTGAGCACCCTCGCCGTTCCGGCCGCCAGCGGCCTCGCTCGGCCACTCGCTGGGGATCATCGGCTTCTCGTTGATGCTGATGACCGAGACGCTGTACTCCCTGCGCAAGCGGGCGATGCGCCGGCCGCGGGGAAGCATGCGCTCGTGGCTGCAGTTCCACATCGTCACGGGGATCGTCGGCTCCTATCTCGTCGTCCTTCACTCCGCCTGGAGCTTCAACGGCCTGGCCGGGGTGCTGACCCTCATGACGGTCGTGGTCGTGATCAGCGGGTTCATCGGGAGGTACATCTACACCGCCATGCCGCGCACGGCGGACGGCGTGGTGATCGAGGCGCAGGTCCTGCAGCGGCAGCTCGACGCCGTGCGGCTGGCCGAGCGGCGACCCTCAGGCGCGGGTGCGGCGAGCGTCCTGTTCGCCGGCGGCAGCCCGGGCCGGCGCAGGCGCGCCGGTTGCGCGAGCTCGAGCGGCAGCTGTCGGCGCTCCGCTGGGCGCGCCGGGCCCTGGCGACGTGGCACGCGATCCACATCCCGCTGGGCATGGCGCTGTTCGTGATGGCTGCGGTGCACATCGTCGGCGCCGTCTACTACGCCACGCTGCTCCGCTGAGCCGGGGGAAGGGTGATGCGCCGTCCGCTGGGCTGCCTGACCTTCTCGGCGCTCGCTGCGGCCATCCTGATCGTGGTCGCCGTCGTCGGCGCCGCCGTCGCCACGGGGAACGGGATCTTCAGCCCGGGGCGGCTCGGCAGCACGGCGCGAGGCGGGGCGCTCGGGGGCGTCGACCTCGCACGCCGACCTCGAGGGCCGATGCGACGCCTGCCACGCCGCCGCCTGGTCGGCCGATCGGATGGCCGACCGGTGCCTGGCCTGCCACACGCAGGTGCAGCAGGAGATCTCCTCGGCCGGCGGGCTGCACGGCCGGTTCGCAACGACGGGCAGCTGCCGTGACTGCCACACCGACCATCGGGGTGCGACGGCGTCGCTGACGCTGGCCAATCCCAGCGTCTTTCCCCACGAGCGCACCGGATACGTCCTGACCGCGCACCCACTGCGCGGCAGGGGTGGCAGCTTCGTCTGCCTCGATTGCCACCCCGCCTCGCCGACGACGTTCTCGCCGCCCACCTGCGTCGCGTGCCACGAGGCGACTCGACCCGCCGTACATGGCGCAGCACCAGGCGACGTTCGGCACGGAGTGCCTCAACTGCCATGACGGCGTGGACACATACGGGGAGTCGTTCGACCATGCCAGCTACCCGCTGACCGAAGGCCACGCGGGCGTCGAGTGCGGGTCATGCCACCAGGGGCAGACGACGCCGGCGGCGCTTCGGACCACACCGACCGAGTGCAACGCCTGCCACGCGCAGCAGGACGTCCACGAGGGGCGACTGGGCACCTCCTGCGGCGACTGCCACACGCCCAAGGCCTGGACGGAGGCGTCGCATCGACCACGACCGGACGCGGTTCAAGCTCGTCGGGCTGCACGTCGGGGTGCTGTGTGAGTCGTGCCATGTCGATCGGCACTGGACGGGGATCGGCCTGACCTGTGCCAGCTGCCATGCCGCGGACAATCCGCACGGTGACCAGTTCCAGGGCGACTGTGCCGCCTGCCATGCCGCGACCGGCTGGAAGGACGTCACCTTCGACCACTCCACCACGACGTTCGCGCTGGCGGACGCACACGCCAAGCCTGCCTGCGTCGCCTGTCACGCCGGCGGCAGGTTCGTCGGCACGCCCGTGACGTGCATCGGCTGTCATGCCGCGGATGACCGGCACAAGGGAGCCCTCGGCACGGACTGCGCGTCGTGTCACAAGGCGACGACCTGGGCGGACTGGACGTTCGACCACAACAGGACGGCCTTCAAGCTGAGTGGGGCCCACCTCAGCGTGACCTGCCAGAAGTGCCATGCTGGCGAGACGTTCAAGGGGACGCCGACGACCTGTGCCGCATGCCATACCAAGCCTGCGTCACACGGCCCCGCCTTCGCCGGCAGCTGCGCCTCATGCCACACGACCAAGGCCTGGCTCCCGGCCTCGTTCAACCACAACAAGGCGGCCTTCAAGCTGACCGGCGCCCACCTCAGCGTGACCTGCCAGAAGTGCCATGCCGGCGGCGTGTTCAAGGGGACACCAAAGAGCTGCTCGGCCTGCCATGCGAAGCCTGCCTCGCACGGCGCCGCCTTCGGCAGCAACTGCGCCTCGTGCCACTCCACCAAGGCCTGGCTCCCTGCCTCGTTCGACCACAACAAGGCGGCCTTCAAGCTGACCGGCGCCCACCTCCGGGTGACCTGCCAGAAGTGCCACAAGGGAGGCCAGTTCAAGGGGACACCCAAGACATGTGCTGCCTGTCACGCCAAGCCTGCCTCGCACGGCAGCGCCTTCGGCAACAACTGCGCGTCGTGCCACTCGACCAGGGCCTGGCTCCCGGCCTCGTTCAACGGCCCACATGCGTTCCCCCAGAACCACGGCGGTGCCGGCGGTGTGTGCGCGAAATGCCACCCCTCCTCGTTCTCCAAGTACTCCTGCGCCCGGTGCCACTCGAACGGGTCGATGACGGAGCATCACAGGGAGGTGGCTGGGTTCTCGCTGACCACGTGCATCAAGTGCCATCCGACCGGCAGAGGTGGGGACTGAGGGCCGGCACGGGCGGGTCCGGCCCCCTGGAGCGCTCGGCGAGCCTTAGGCCGTTCTGCCGGGTGCGGGTGAGGCCGGGTGCGGCCGAACCTCGCGGTCGGTCAGGCCGATCCGGATCCGGCGCCCGCGGGCACCCGGGCATCCGGCATCGCCCCGAGCTGGCGCATGAGGCCCATCTGGTCGAACTGGTGCCAGTGCTCGACGACCTTCCCGTCCCGGAGCCGGAACCAGTGGATCTCCTCGATCGAGTAGCGCTTCCCGCTCGGCGGCAGACCCATGAACGGCCCGACCTGGGTCGCGGCCGTGGTCAGTCGGGCCGCGACTCGGTCACCCTCGGCAATCATGTCGTCGATCCTGAACGTCGCGCCGGCGAGGCCCGCCGAGGCGCGGTCGATCGCAGCCTTCAGGTCATTTCTGGGGTTCCCCGTCGGCGACGGCCAGGTGTGCGCCACGAAGTCGTCGGCGAGGAGCTCGTCGACGGTCTCGTAGCGGCCCTGCACGAAGACCTCGTCCACGAAGCGTCGAACGATGGCCTTGTTGTCGTCGGTCGTGGTGGTCATCGACAATCCTCCTGTTGGGAGCCGGACCGTATGCCCCGGCTCGTCGAACATGCGCGGGCGTCGTCACGGTTGGGCGTGTCATCGGTGCGACAGCTGCGGACGGGCATGGTCCTCGCGTCGCCGACGACCGGCTGGCGACGCTCCGAAGCGCAGTCAAACTTGCCACCAGGCGGACGCGAGGGCGCTCGACGCACGAGCAGTCACTGAACCCAGAGCCGGCTCAGCAGCATCCCCCACTGCGGGTGGAGCTGGACGTTCTCCGTTCGCGCTGAGACGGCCCGCGTGATGACTGGGTTCGTCAAGGTCGCCTGCGCCGCACCGTCGACCAACTTGTGCTCGATCTCCGTCCACGCTCGGCTCGCCGCTCCGGGATCGGACTGGCCGAGACGGAGCGCCGCATCGATCTGGGCGTCGAGCGTCTTGCTGCACCATCCCGAGGAATTGCCGATCCCCATCGGGTCGCAGGAGAACTGCGGAGCGATCCAGTTGCCCGCTCCCGGGTAGTCCGAGGTCCAACCGCTCAAGTAGACGTTCGGATGCCCAGGCTCCCCCGCTGGCGTGGGCGGGTAGATCGCATCGAAGTACGCCTGTCCATCGTGCTCGACCTCCAACTTCGCATCCAGGCCGAGGCCATCGAGAACTTCGACGACATATTGCATGGTCTGGATGGCACCCGTGGGAAGGCCCGCATCTGTCACAGATGCGGTGATCTGCGTCCCTTCGGCGCCCGCCTCCCGGATCAGCGTCCGCGCACGGTCGACGTTAGGGGCAGTCCAGACACCGCTTCCCGGGTCGAGGGTGTACGGGCAGTAGGGCGCGAAGCCCTGAAAGTTCGGCGGGAGAATCTGGCAGGTCAAGCGCTGGGTGGACGACCCTCCGAGGAGGTCGACGACATGGCGACGGTCGAGCGCGTCGTTGAGGGCCTGCCGGACCCGAACGTCGTCAAACGGCGGCTTCAGGACGTCGAAGCCCACGAACAGCGTGAACGGGCCCGCCCAGGAGACGACCTGCTCGGGGTGCGCCGCGCGGAGGGCCGACAGGTCTGGCGGGCGCGGGGCATCCATCATCACATCGAGCGCGCCGGCCCTCAACCGATCGAAGGCACTCGCGAGATCCTCCGTGAACCGCCAGGAGATGGCATCGACGAACCCGTCGGGCTGGGCGGCGCCAGACCACTGCTCGAAGGTCGGGTTCCGGACCAGTTCGATGCCGTCGCTTCCGGCTCGTCCGACCATGTACGGGCCCGTGGCCGGCAGCGGATTCAGGCCCTGATCCTCGCTCGCGGTATCGGCCGGGACCGGGAAGGCGAAGGGCAGCGCGAGCTTGAACGGGAGGTCCGGATCCTGTCTCGCAAGGTGGAACGTCACGGACTCATCCGCCGTGACGACCGAGTCCGACAGGTCGCACCTCGACCGTTCCTTGGCGCACGCATCTGCGCCGTCGATGGCGCCCAGCAGGTTCGCTGCAGGATGCAGCTCGAGGGACCGTTCGATCGCGCGCCGAAAGTCCTCGGGCCGGACGGGTTCGCCCGTCGAATACCGCATCCCGGCCCGGAGCGGGAAACGGTAGGTCAGGCCGTCCGCCGACACGTCCGGGAGCGCCGCCGCGAGGTCGGGGACGAGCGAGGCACCGTCCGGGCCCCCGATCTTCTTGTAGGCCAGGAGTCCGTCGCCCGTGATCGAGAGGATCTGCAGACCCACGTCGTCGTAGGCGACGGCGGGATCGAGGGAGACTGGAGCGTCCCCAGCCGACGAGACGGTCAGGGTGCCGCCGCGATGATCGGTGGCCGATGCGCCTACTGCGAGCCACAGTCCGTCACCCTCGGTCGCCAGAGAGGCCGCCGTCGCGCCGACCGGGACGATCCGGGCGATCGTATTCGTGCCCGGATCGATCGCGGCGACCGTGTTCGAGAACTCGTCGGCGACCCACACGGATCCCGAGGCGTCCACGAGCGCGTCCGGAGCCTCCCCACAGGGATCTTCGCCTCCTCGCGTCCGGTGGATGGTTCGAGCCGGGACAGGGTGCCGTCGAGCTGGTTGGCAACCCAGATCGATCCGAACGCTGCGACCACCGCTGTCGGTCCGTTGCCCACCGGCTTCGTGAACACGACGGTCGAATCCTTTGGGTCGACCCGGACGATCCCGTTGGGCGCGATCGAGACCCACACACCATCCGGTGTGAATGCCACCCCCGACGGCAGGCCAGGGAGCGGCACGGCTGCAATCACTCCGGAAGCCGGATCCACCCGGAGCAGCGCTCCGCCGATCGAGTCGGCGACCCACAGCATGCCGCCCCCGAAAGCGATCCCTGTCGGTGCCGTGCCGGCGTCGAGAGTCTGGCTGACCTCGTTCGTCGCGACATCGATCCGGCTCACCGTGCCGTCGCCGGAGTTGGCCACCCACACCGAGCCCTCCCCGACGGCCACCCCCGCCGGCGACAGGCCGACCCTGATCGTGTCGGTGACCGAGCCGTCCTCGAGGTCCAGGCGCGCCACGACGCCTCGGTCCGGCTCCGCGACCCAGAAGCTCCCGAAACCGATCGAGCTCGCGCCCGGGCGCTGGCCGAGCGCCGTCGCGAGCTCGAGACTACCGTCCACCGCGTTCATGCGCGCGATCGAGTTCGTCCCACGGCCGCGGGTCCATCGCCGCGGGACCCGAACAGCACGAGCGAGGCCCCGGCGAGCGACAGGACGAGCGCGACCACGACGGCAACCGCCCAGAGCCGCATGGTCTTCGGTCCCACTGCAGGAGGCGGCGCAAAGGGTCGCAGCCGCTCCACCAGATCCTGGCCTTCGGGCACGACGCTGACGATCGCGACGGGATCGGCGAGTCCCTTGAACGAGACGGTCCCGCGATCCTCGTACCGGACGCCCTCGATCCGCCGGGCGAGGTGTGTGACCTCCCCGGATGCGAGGATCTCGCCGGCGCGAGCCTGACCGCAGAGCCGCGCGGCCAGGTTCAGGGCCCCGCCCCGTAGCCGCCCTGGACAGGAATCGCCTCGCCTGCGTCCAGCCCGATACCCACAGTGAGCGGCAGGTCCGGCTGGTCGAGCGTCTCCTCGACGAATTGTTGCTGGAGGTCGACGGCAGCGCGGATCGCATCCCGCGTGGAGGCGAACACGCAGAGGGCCTCGTCCCCTCGGAGCTCGAGCAGTGTGCCACCGCGCGCCTCGACGCCACCCCGCGCGATGTCGGCGAACTTCGCCGCGAGCGTTGCGGCGGCCTCGTCGCCTCGCTCCTGCGTGAACAGGGTGTAGCCGCGGATGTCCGCGATCAGGAATGTCTTGATCGGGGCATGAGTCGAGCCCCCGTCGCCCTGCGGGCCCTCAGGTACGTCGGGGTCGACCATCCGCGGATTATCCGCCGGCCCCGGTGCGCATGGGAAGGCGGACTTCAGGCTCAACGGATAGGGGGGCGCCTAGAGGGGCGCCTAGAGCGGCGCCGCCGAGGGTCTGGCGACAAGAGCGTCGACCGCGACGGGAATGCCCCCCGACTGAGCTCCGGCCGCATGTTCTGCCCGTTCTACAGGCCGAAGATCTCGCTACGCTCGATCGACGTGGAGCGCGCGGCCCTCGACGTTGCCGTCCAGAGACGGAACCACTGGATCTCCAATCCAGGCCGATCGCGCTTCAGGAGCCTGGAGCGGGCGGCCTCAGAAGATCAGTGCCAGGGCGAACAGCCCGACCACATCGGCCGCATAGTGCGTCGCCCACGTGACGGCGAGGTTGTGGGTCCTGGCGTAGATCATCCCGTAGAGCAACCCGTCGAGGACGACGCCAGACACGTCCGTTGCGATGACCAGCGGGCTCCCCGTCGCCGCGACCGCGTGCGCGAGGCCGAACAGGATCGCCCCGGCGAGGATCGCTCCCGGCGTCCCGATGAACCAGCTCAGCCGCTCCTGGATCGTGACCCGGTAGACGATCTCCCCGACGAGCACGAGCACGGCCGCCGCCCCGAGAAGTCCCACCAGACCGAGGAGACCTGCGGGCGAGCCGAAATCGACCGCGAGCCGCTCGGTGATGTGCCGCACGACCTGGTCCGCGTAGCCCAGACCGGACGCGACCACGAGTGTCGGCGGGAGCACCTGGAACACGACCGCGACAAGGAACGCGAGGAGCCACACGCGACGCAGGTCCGCTACGAAGCCGCCCTTGATCCCGAGCTCGCTCCAGGGACGACGGTGGCGGCGCGGCGCGCCGACGGCGACGACGACCGTCATGATGTAGGCGAAGATGAACACGTCCTGGCCCTTCAGGAACGACACGGCCAGGGTGCCGATGAGCAGCGCCAGCAGGGCGATCAGCCCGTTGCGCGCCCGCCGGTCATGCGGGGTCGCCACCCGGTCCTGAGCGGGCGATCTCAGGGCGCCGCCAGGCGCCGCGATGCGATCCACGGACTCTTCCTCAGCGCTCTCGAGGGTTCGGGGTTCCCCCGACACCCTGGACCAGAGTGGGAATCCGGTCGAGATCGCGACAGGGCCCAATGTCGCGGCCGCGGGAGCCGATCGCAACACCGGTTCGAGCCGGTGAAGCTGACCGCTACCCGGTGTGGTCCGCGCGGCGCCACCACGCGACCGCGAGCACGAGACCGGCCGCGCCGACGAGCAGGACGAGGGCGATGCTCGCGGGCGACGTCGCGGCATCGGGTCCGGTCGCGCCCGAGATCAGCCCAGGGACGGCCCACGGGAACGCGGCACCCAGACCGAGGACGGCGAGCACCTGGGCTACGGCGATGGTCAGGACCGCCCATGCCAGCCCCGCGATGTAGCCACGACCGACGCTGGCGACCAGGCCCGTCACGGGCTGCAGGGCGATGGTCAGCAGCGCGGCCGCGGCGATGTTGCGCACCGAGGACGCGGCGAGCGCGTCGGACCATCCCGGGAGTCCTACGAGCAGGCCGACCCCGAACCCGAGCACGACGATCCACGCGGTGATGGCGAGCCCCCAGACGCCCACGACGATCGCCTTGGCGACGACGATCGCGCCGCGCGACGTCGGGCTCGCGAGCAGGCCGCGCAGGGTGCGATCTGCGAACTCGCGGCCGAACACCCAGGACGTCAGGAAGGCGAACAGGATCGCCCCACCCACCGCGACCGCCTGGGCGAGCATGCTGAGCATCGTCGGCCAGTCTGCGGTCCCCGCGGCGAGCCGGGCCTTCGCGCCGAGCAGGCCCAGGCGCCGGGCGCCCTCCGGGTCCTTGAGGATGACCATGAACAGGCCGACGACGAGCGGCACGAGCGAGAAGCTGGCAAGGACCAGCCACGGGACACGGGATCGGCGTGCCTTCAGCCACTCCGTGGCGATCGCGGCGCGCAGCCCGTTCACGCCGCCCGCTGCCCCAGGCCGGTCACGCGGATGAAGTGGTCCTCGAGGGTCTCCCGGGCAATCGCGAGGTGGCTCGGCGGCGATCCAGCCGCGGCGAGCAGGGCGGCGACTGACTCGGGCGCCTCGAGGGCGCGCGGATCGCGGAGCTCGAGGGTGATCCCGGAGGCCGACGCGATGCGCCGCGGCGAATACCCACCCGCCGACAACGCGGCCTCGGCGGCGCCGACGTCGGGCGCGGCCACCTCGAGCCGGGGGTCCCGGTGAAGGCGGAGCGCCTCGCTGTCGAGCTCCTCTATCAGACGGCCATGGTGCACGATCCCGACCCGGGTCGCGAGCAGGTCGACCTCGGCGAGGATGTGGCTGGACATGAACACGGTCGAGCCGCCGTCTGCCACGAGCTCCCGCAGCAGCTCACGGATCTCGAGCACGCCGGCCGGGTCAAGGCCGTTGGCCGGCTCGTCGAGGACCAGGAGCTCGGGCGCATGGAGGGTCGCCCGGGCGAGGGCGAGCCGCTGGAGGTTGCCCAGCGACAGGGTCCCGGCGCGACGATCGCGATACGGCCCGAGGCCCAGCCGATCGATCGCGACTCCCACCACCGCACCGTCTCGGACTCCGAGGAGCCGACGCGCCACGTCGAGGTTCTCGCTCACCGTGAGCTCGGGGTAGGCGGTTGCCGATTCGACCAGGTGGCCGACGCGTGCCCAGAGGTCCGGCGCCTCCGCCCGGACGGGCTGGCCGAGCACCATCGCGGACCCGGACGTCGGACGGATCATGCCGAGCAGCATCCGGATCGTGGTGGACTTGCCCGCGCCGTTCAGGCCCAGGAAGGCGTACAGCTCGCCCCGGTCGACGCGCAGGCTCACGCCGTCGACGGCCAGGACGTCGGCCCCGTACCGCTTCGAGAGATCCGTCGTCACGACGGCGGCCGACATCACCGTGACACCTCCCCCGAGTGGCCGAGCCCCCGCAGGATGAACGCGTTGAGACCGCCGACGACGGCCGGCACGTCCCCGATATCGCCGACGAGATCGTGGAGCGACGCGAAGCAGGCGAGGACGAACGCGGCCGCCTGGCGTGGGTCCTGCGTGACGAACTCACCCGCGGCGATCCCATCGGCGATGACCGCGGCAACGGCCGGCATGAGCCGCGTGACGATCCGCCCCGACAGCCGGTCGTGGACGGCCGCGTTCCCGGGTCGGTGCAGGGCCTCGACCAGGTCACGCTCTGTCTGGCTCGTGCCGACCGCGCTCATCGCGTCGGCGATCCCGCGGATGCGCTCAGCAGCGGTGCGGCCCCCGGCGACGAGCGCCACGTCGATCTGCCGCCCGACGCCCTGGACGAGCCGCTCGGCGACCGCCGTCACGATGTCGTCGCGCGTGTCGAAGTACAGGTAGAAGGTGCCCTTGGCGACACCCGCCGCGCGGACGATGTCGTCCACCGATGTCCCGGCCACGCCGTTGGTCGCGAAGACCGCGACGGCTGCGTCCACGAGATCCTCTCGGCGGCGGGCGCTCCTTCGGGCGGCGGTGGCTGCGGCTGGCCGGCGGCCCTCGTGCATCGGGCTGGTGCCTCCACTGACTGACGGTCAGTCAGACTACCACGCCGGCGCCGTGGCCCCCGATCCTGCCGGGGCCTCGTCGACCGCGGGAGGCGTTGAGGTCCTGCTGTGTCCTGCACTGCCAGCGCATCCTCGATACGCTCGGCTTGATGAGCACGCCCGACCTCGCGCTCCTGTCCGTCATCGGCGCACGCGTCCGGCTGCAGCGACGCCCGCGGCCGCACCTTCGACGACCCTGCGGAGCCACTCCCTGCCTGAAGGAGGCCACCCGATGACAGAATCGGCGTACCCCACGCCCTTGTTGCTGGACCTCGAGTGGGCGCCCGACACCGTCGCCGTGCAGGCCGGCCGGCCCGCGCGGGTGCCGGGCGCTCCGATGAACCCACCGATCACGATGAGCTCGACGTACGCCCACGACGCCACGCTCGAGTACGGGCGCGACGGCAACGCCGGGTGGGGCGCGCTCGAGGCGGCGCTCGGCGCACTCGACGGCGGCCGGGCCGTGACGTTCGCATCGGGCCTCGCCGCGGCGACCGCGATCGCCGACCTCGTGCCGGCGGGCGGGACGGTGGTGCTGTCCTCGGTCACGTACTACGGCGTCAGGAACATCTTCGAGCGGATGCAGGCGAGCGGGAGGCTGCACGTCCGCATGGCGGCGGCCGACGACGGCGCCGCCATCATCGCCGCCACCGATGGGGCGGACATGGTCTGGGTGGAGTCGATCGCCAACCCGCTCATGGTGGTCGCCGACGTCCCGGCGATCGCCGCCGGAGCGCGCGAGCGCGGCGCGCTGGCCGTGGTGGACGCGACGTTCGCGACGCCGCTGCGCCAGCGCCCTCTCGACCTCGGCGCCGACATCGTCCTCCACTCCGCGACCAAGCTCATAGGCGGCCACTCGGACCTCCTGCTGGGCGCGGCGGTGTGCCGGGACGGCGCGCACGCCGACCTCCTGGCGACCCATCGCCACGACCACGGCGCGATCCCCGGCGGCCTCGAGGCGTTCCTCGCGCTGCGCGGGCTGCGCACGCTGGCCGTCCGCCTCGACCGGGCAGAGGCGTCGGCCGCGGAGCTGGCTCGCCGGCTGGCCGCGCACCCGCGCGTCGCGCGCGTCCATTACCCCGGCCTGCCGGGCGACGCACAGCACGAGCTGGCCTCGCGGGTGCTGCCGAACGGATCGGGGTCGATGCTGTCCTTCGAGGTCGGCGGCACGGTCGAGCAGACCGAGGCGTTCCTGGCACGTCTGCGGCTGCTGACCCACGCGACCAGCCTCGGTGGCGTCGAGTCGCTCATCGAGCGGCGCGCGCGGTACGCCGGGGACGCCTCCGTCGTGGGCCCTACCCTCTGCCGCCTGTCGGTCGGCATCGAGAACGTGGAGGACCTGTGGGCCGATCTGGACGGGGCCCTGCGCGCCGCGCTCGGCTGAGCACGTTGGGGCGACGGGGTCTCGCCGACAAGCGTCGGCGGAGACAATGATTGCGAGCGAGTCCCCGGCGGCGCGCCTAACCTTCGGTGCATGAAGCTCGACCCCCTGGATCCCGGTCTACGCAGCCTGGTCGGCGGGCCGTCGCCCGCCACGCTCACGCTTTACGGCGACGACGGCCGGGCGATCACGTCACCCGTATGGTTCCGTCTCGAGGGCGACTGGTTCGAGGTCGTCATCGCCGCAACGGACCGGAAGCTCGCCCACCTCCGCCGCGACCCACGGTGCACCCTGCTGGTGTTCGAGGCAGTGCGCCCGTTTCGGGGCATCGAGGTCAAGGGCGAGGCCGAGATCCGGCGCGACGAGGGTGCCCGGACCCGCTTGGGGATTGCATCCGCCTACCTCGGCGCGGAGGCAGGCGCCGCATACGCGGACCTTGCCCGCCGCCCACCGGGGTTTGTCGTCCGGCTGTCGGTCGGCTCGGCGCGGGCGTGGGACCTGTCCGACAAGGTGCCGTGATCGCGTCTCGGCGCGCCGACACTCGGTAGTCCGGCCGTACGCGGCACTCGTTGGTCTAAGGCCGCGTGGCAGGGCGGCGAACGTCACGAGTGGATCGAGTATGGTCCCCGCATGGCGTACGAGATCACCGTGGAGGATGTCGCCGCGCGCCCGATCGCGGCCGTGCACGCGAGCATTCCCGTCGGTCAGGTCGCCGCAGCCTGGCGACCGGCCCTGGACAAGGTCTGGGCATTCCTGCGAAGGCACGATGGCCTTCGAACTGACGGCCACAACATCTTCGTCTACCACCACCCCCTGCGGCCTGGCGCGCCGATGGAGGTCGACTTCGGCGTCGAGGTCAGCGGCGCCTTCGCGAGCGAGGACGAGATCGTGTCCTCGCATACGCCTGCCGGGCACGTCGCGTCGACGGTGCACGTTGGTTCGCCTGCTCACCTGGCCAGCGCCAATGCCGCCATCGAGGCGTGGTGCCTCGCCAGTCATCGGTCGACGGCTGGCGTCTCATGGGAGATCTACGGTGATCCTGGCGATGACCCAGCGATCATGGAGGTTCGGGTGTTCTACCTCCTCGGCTGAGCCCGACCGGCGCGGATGCCTTGTGGCGGGTCCCAGCCACGTCTCGACCGCTGATCGAACGGTGGGCCGGTCCGTGCGTAGAATCGGCGCGTGAAGAAGATCGGCTTCCTGTCCTTCGGACATTGGTCGGCGTCGCCCCACTCGCAGGTCCGGTCGGGATCGGACGCACTCATCCAGTCGATCGAGCTCGCTGAGGCGGTGGAGGACCTCGGCGCGGATGGTGCCTATTTCCGCGTCCACCACTTCGCCCAGCAGCTTGCGTCGCCGTTCCCGCTCCTCGCGGCGATCGGCGCTCGCACCAAGCGCATCGAGATCGGGACCGCCGTCATCGACATGCGCTACGAGAACCCGCTCTACATGGTCGAGGACGCCGGCGCCGCCGACCTCATTGCGGGTGGTCGTCTGCAGCTCGGCATCAGCCGAGGGTCGCCCGAGCAGGTCATCGATGGCTTCCGATACTTCGGCTTCGTGCCGCCCGAGGGCAAGACGGACGCCGACATGGCCCGCGAACACACCGACGTCTTCCTTCGGGCTCTCTCGGGCGCCGGATTTGCCTCTCCAAACCCTTCGCCGATGTTCCCGAACCCGCCGGGTCTGCTCCGTCCCGAGCCACACTCGCCCGGCCTTCGCGACCGGATCTGGTGGGGCGCTGGAACGCGCGCGACCGCCGAGTGGACGGCGCAGCAGGGCATGAACCTCATGTCGTCAACGCTGCTGACCGAGGACGCTGGCGTTCCGTTCCACGAGCTCCAGGCAGAGCAGATCCGCCGGTTCCATGAGGCGTGGACCGCGGCTGGGCACGAGCGCGCGCCGCGGGTGTCGGTCAGTCGGAGCATCTTCGCCCTGGTCGACGACCGCGACCGGGCGTACTTCGGGCGCGGCAACCAGGAGTCGGATCAGGTCGGCTATATCGACGCGCAGACCAAGGCGATCTTCGGGCGTTCGTACGCCGCCGAGCCCGACGTCCTCGTGAAGGAGCTCGCCGGAGACACGGCGATCCAGGCCGCAGACACGCTCCTGCTGACCGTCCCGAACCAGCTCGGCGTCGAGTACAACGCCCACGCGATCGAGAGCATCCTCAGATACGTGGCCCCGGAGCTCGGCTGGCGCTAGCCGCACCGTGGCGGATCGGGACCCCCGACCGAACGTCTGCGAAAAGGGCGACACGTCCGCGGCCATGGGCGGTCCGAATGGCTGGATGGCCGAGGCCTGTCTCGCCCAGGTTCGATCCGTCTGGACGAGGGCCCTGGGCGCGCCAGCGGGGCAGCTCTGGGCGCGCCGGCTCGGCAGCCCGGAGGGCGACGTGGCGGGTGGCGGCCGGCGCCTGGACACCGCCCGTCCTGATCAGACCGTCGGGTCTTCCCACAGGTCCGTGGACAGGTACTTGAGGCCCGAGTCGGGGATGACGGTGACGATCGTCGAGCGGCGCATCCCGCCCCGCAGGAGCTGGAGGGCCGCGGCGACGTTGGCGCCGGACGAGAAGCCCCCGAAGATCCCCTCCTCCTTCGCCAGCCGCCGCGCCGTCGCCACCGCCTCGTCGCCCGTGACCTCGAGGAACCCGTCGATGGGCACCTCGGCGAGAGAGGTCAGATCCGGGATGCTGTACCCGCCACCCTGGATCGGGTGATTCGGACTCGTCACCGGCTTGCCCGCCACGGCGGCAGCGCCCACCGGCTCGACGACGAAGCAGCGGACGCCAGGAAAGCGTTCCTTGAGGGCTCGCGTGACGCCCGCGTAGCCGCCGCCCGTCCCCACGAAGTCGACGAAGGCGTCCACGAGGATGTCTCCGACCTGCTCGCAGATCTCGCGACCGGTTCCCTGGTAGTGGGAGCGCCAGTTGCCCTCGAGGTGGAATTGGTCGGCGCGGAATGCCCCCCGCTCAGCCACGAGCTCCTGCGCGCGTGCCTCCACGAGGGCGAGGTCGCCGCCCGACACGTGACCCGGCCGGGAGCCGTGGAGCTGGTCGACGAGGACCACCTCGGCGCCGAGCGCAGCCATCATCCTCGCCCGCTCGGGCGAGTTGCCGCGGGACATGACCGCGACGAACGGGTAGCCCTTGACCCCGCAGACGATCGCCAGGCCCGTGCCGGTGTTGCCGCTAGTCAGTTCGACGACCGTCTGGCCGGGCCGCAGCGTCCCCGACCGCTCGGCCTCGTCGATCATCCCCTTGGCGGTGCGGTCCTTCTTCGAGAACCCCGGATTGAGGTACTCGAGCTTTGCCAGCACGGTCCCCTCGAGGCCCACCGTGAGCCGGTCCAGGCGCACGAGCGGCGTCGAGCCGATGGCCTCAACGACGGACGGCAGCACGCCTCGCATACGGGTCTCCCCTACTCTCGCGTGGCCGAGGGCGCGCCCGTCGACGGCGCCCTGCCCGCTGGTTCCGCATCGTACCGGGCATCGGCGACCGCTCTCTGACGCGGCAGAATCGGCCTAATACGCCTACGCGTTCGGGAATGGCTCCGCCAGGAGACGCATCATGCGGTTTCTTCTCACATCCGCCGGCATCAAGAACACGAGCATCCGCAACGCATTGGTCGACCTCCTGGGCAAGCCGATTGCCGAGTCCAGCGCCCTGTGCGTTCCCACCGCATCGCACGTCCAACCCGGCGGTGCTGTCCTCGCATGGCTGTTCATCAGTGGACGAGAACCCAGGACGCCCATGTGTGAATTGGGTTGGAAGTCCCTGGGAGTGCTGGAGCTCACCGCGCTGCACAGCATCGATCAACGGCTGTGGGTCCCGATGGTTAGGGAGACCGACGTCCTGCTGGTGAACGGCGGCGATCCCTTGTATCTGTGCCACTGGATGCGGCAGTCCGGATTGGCGGAACTCTTGCCGTCGCTGCGCGAGACGGTCTATGTGGGACTGAGCGCCGGGAGCATGGTGATGACCCCCAGCATCGGAGCCGACTTCGTCCGCTGGACCCCGCCCACCGGTGGCGATGAGACACTCGGACTCGTTGGCTTTTCGATCTTTCCGCACCTCGATCACGAGGATCTGCCCGACAATTCCATGGCCGACGCGGAAAGATGGGCCGCCGGCATGCCGGTGCCGGCGTACGCGATCGACGATCAGACCGCCATCAAGGTCACCGACGACACCGTCGAAGTCGTGTCCGAGGGGCACTGGAGGCTGTTTGCGCCCTGACACCGGGGGGCTCAGCCGACGCGCTCGCGAACCCTGCTCTGGCGAGGCTGGCTGATCCTGTCGCGGGCTCGCGTCCGACGGGCGAACACGGTCGGTCAGGCGGTTCGAATACGACTCGGCGCCGTGGAACGATCATCGAAGTCAGCCGCCTCCTGAATCAATCCGGCATCGGTCGGTATCTCTATGGCATGGTGAGCACGATGGCGGTCCAAGTCGCAGAGCTCGTGCAGGCTGCCGCGACGGGCGACGAGGCGGCGTTCACAGAGCTCGTTTCGCGTCACCACCGCGACATGCTGCGGGTCGCCTACGTCATCTGCCGTGACACCGCCCTCGCGGAAGACTCGGCCCAGGCGGCGTGGGCGATCGCATGGCGGCGGATGGGCGACGTCAAGGATCCGGCCCAGATCCGCGGCTGGCTCGTGGCGGTCGCGGCGAACGAGGCCCGCCGGACGATGCGGTCGCGTCGGCCGAGCGTCTACGAGATCTCGGTGGGCAACTTCGAGCTCGAAGGGGTGCCCGACCTCCGCTCCGACCCCCTCGCCAATTCCATCGCGAGCTCGGATCTGCGCCGGGTCCTCGAGTCCCTTGATCCGACCGACCGGGCCTTGATCGCGCTTCGCTACGTGGCCGAGCTCAGCTCCGACGAGATCGGGCGCGCGCTCGGGATGTCTTCGTCTGGTGCCCGCGGCCGGCTGTCACGCCTGCTGCTCCGGCTCCGGGGAGAACTTCGCGATGCATGACTTCGACCGGTTCGAGCGGCGCCTCGCGGCTGCTCTCCGTTCCGACGCCGACGCGAGCGTTGGTCCGTTCGAGGCAGGGTCGGTCGCCCGTGCCGCGATCGCCGGCACCCAGCGGCATTCTCTGCGACTCCGCCGAGGCCGCGGCATCACGCTCCTCGCGGCCGCAGCCCTGCTGCTCGCCGGTGGGGCGTTGGCGGCGGGCTCCGGAGTGGTTCGCCTGCCGTCGCTGGTCCCGCCGGAGCCTAAGCCGTCGCTGGCTGCTGTCGCCACCTCGTCGCCGGCCACTGAGTCGCCAGCCCCGACGGGCTTGACCTCGCCGGTACCGACAGATGCGTCGACACCCGTCGCCGGTCCGGGAGGCGTCTGGATCCCCACCGGGACGATGGGCACGCCCCGCTCCGGCTTCACCGCGGTGCGCCTCCTCGATGGCCGGGTGCTCGTTGCGGGCGGCTCCAACGGTGACCTCGACCTGACCTCCGCGGAGCTGTACGACCCGGCCAGCGGGACCTGGTCCGCCACCGCGAACATGCTCAAGCCCCACGCTGGCTGCGGAGGCCCGTGTACCAGCTTCCCAGCCACGCTCCTGCGCGACGGCAAGGTGCTGGTGGGCGACGTCACCAAGGAAAGCTACGGCGCCGAGCTGTACGACCCGACCAGCGGGACCTGGACCGCTACGGGGAGCCTCGACGCCGGAGGCTTGGCTCGTTCGGCCACGCTGCTGGCCAACGGCAAGGTGTTGCTGACGGCTGGCTGGCCCTTGGCGAACGGCGTGTATGGTGATCCCCCCCTCCTGTACGACCCCGACAGCGGGACCTGGACCGCCGCAGGGCAGATGGGCGACCCGCTTCAAGTCAACTACACGGCCACCCTGCTGGCCGATGGCAGGGTGCTCGTGGTGGGCGGCGAATTCCCGAGCAACAAGGCGCACCTGTACGACCCGGACACGGGGGCGTGGACGGCAACCGCGGATATGAACAAGCGCCTCCAGAGCCATGACGGCGACCGCATCACGGCCACGCTGCTGAGGGATGACACCGTGCTAGTGACGGGCCGAGGGAAATCCGAGCTGTACGACCCGGCCAGGGGGACCTGGACCGCCACTCTGGAGCAGCCGAAACGGGTCCCTAGCGGGGTGCCGTCCGAGAGCGACACCGCGACGCTCTTGCTGGATGGAAGTGTGCTGCTTGCCGGGCCCGATGGCGCCGAGCTGTACGACCCGACCACCGGGTCCTGGACGAAGATCGGGTCCCCGCTCTACGGCATCTCCTCGGCGACGCTGCTCCTCGACGGCACGGTCCTCGTGACGGGATCCACCTCGCTGGACCGCAACACAGCTCTGAGTTCAGCGGAGCTGTATGTCCCTGCCGGGGTGTCGCCGCCACCCGCGGTCGTTGCCCTCCCTACTCCGACACCGAGCCCGATCCCGACGCCGACCCCTGTCCCGACCCCGGTCCCAACACCGTTCCCACCGGCGGCGGGTCCCGTCCCGGCGGGCGCGCGGACCTGGATCGTCACGGTCGTCAACAAGAGCTCTGAACCGGGGGCGTTGTTCCTGGCCGAGGACGGCGAGAACGGCATCGGAACCCTGTGCGGGTCCGTGACCCCCAACGTCGTGCCTGCCGGCGTCACCCGGAAGGTGACCTTCCGGCTCCCCCCGAAGCGGGTGACGGATTGCTGGCTCTGGTTGAACCCGGTTCCAGGCCAGGGAGGATCGATGTTCCAGACGTCCGACGCACCCATGGCGGGGAAGATCATCTTCCAGGGCGGGGAAGGCGGCAGACCTCAGGGAGGCTGGCTGGGTCAGTAGGCGACATTCGCCAGCCGTGGACCCGCTACGCCCTCAACGGCGATCGCCAGCACAGCTCACCGACAGGAGGAAGGATATGAGGCGCTCGTTCAGCCGGTCGCCGTGGCCGATCACTGTCCTGGTCATCGTGGCCGCCGTTCTGACGACCGCGTGCACGGCGGCGCCGGGAGTGACGAGCGCGACCCCCGCGTCGACGCCCCGAGCCTCGACCATGCCCGCGCCGAGCGTCGCCCCGACGACGAACCCCACGTCAACGACCGTCCCGGCTCCGACGCCTCAGGTCCTCTCGTCAGACGGGTTTGTGGCGCTCGAGCCCGGCCTCCGCTACGCCTTCCCGATCCGGGGGACCAATCCGAAGATCTCGTTTGCCGCGCCATCCGGCTGGTCGGGCAACCTGACCATGGCGACGAAGGACTATGGGGATTCCGGCCCAGCCGGGCCGCTCGTGTTCCCCCAGCCCTTCGACCACGGGTTCGCGGACCCGTGCACCGACCACACGCCCGTCGTGCCGGCCGCGGGCTCCGGGGCCGCCGGGCTACTCGGCGTCATCGCAGGTCAGCCTGGCATCGACGCGGGGCCGATCACCGACGTGACCGTGGGCGGCCACGACGGCAAGTTCGTCGATTACGTCGTCACCGCCGATCCCGCGAGGTGCGGCAACGGGGAGGACGGCTTCTGGATCTGGGGCACCTGCCCGGCGCCGGTGACGATCGGATGCGAGGACGTCGGCACTGGGGACCGGCGGTACGGGGTCACGCACAACGACCACGAGCGTGCCTATGCGATCGACGTCGATGGCAAGACCGTCACGTTCTTCACGAACCAGCCGGCCGACCTCCTGGCTGCCGATCGCGTGGAGTTCCAGCGGGTCCTCGACTCGATCGAGTTCGAACCCGCCGGCTGAACCTTTCGTGCACTGCTACCTGATGGCGCCCTCAGCCGGCTCGTCGGGTGAGCACCGGCCGCCCTCGCCCGCCGACGCGGGATCGCAGGTCCGGGAACGGGGCCGGGAATGGCCGGGTCGGCTTACTCGGCCGCTATCCGAAAGGAGTCGAGGAACGCCTCCGTGTCTGGTGACTCGCCCGTGACCGCTGCTATATACGCCCGGTCGCCGTCGATCCACGTCCGGAACGTACGCTGCTCGCCACCCTGGGTCACCGTGAACTCGTGGCCGGGGTAGCTGCTGCTGACGTCGCGCGATGCGAGGATCGTCCCGCCATGGGTTGTGATGCCACGCTCGAATGCGGCAAAGGCCGTCTCGGCGCTGCGGGTCGACAGGTATCCGGCAGGATAGTCAACGTAGATGATGCCAAAGCTCACCGCGGCGTCACCTGGTTGCCACCAGAAGGTCTCGGTGGTCACATCCGCCCCGGCGATGGTTTCCGGATGCGAGCTGTGCTCGGGCTGGCCGGGGAAGGCCGCGGAGAACCGTCCTTCGGGTGAGGTGAAGCTCACCCACGTCGCGAATGGAGGCACGACCGACGAGGACAGGGACGTCGGGGCCGGCCGCGACGGCGATCCCGTCGGATTGGCGATCACGGTGACGCCGATCAGGAGAAGGATGACGACGGCCCCCATCGTCATGATGATGCGCCTGGTCCTCGACGGGCGGAGGCGTTCAACATCCTCCGTGGACGGTTGCATCGATTGGCACCTTCAGGTGACGGCTCGCCGCGAGCATAACTGGGGCGGCAAGCCCCTCCGTTCGACGCCCCTGCTGCACGGGGCGGCCCAGATGAGTGGCACGAATTGTCACAGGTCAGGCCGAAGACGGGCCCCGGACGGATCCAGGCAGCGCGGCGGCTGCGAAGGACGATCCCTTCGCCAACCAGGCGGCCAGGCTCGCTGCATCAGCTGATTGCCCTCGGCGCGCCCGGATCGGTATTCTCGGCGGGCTCGCGTTCGTCCACGCAACTGGTTGACGCAGCGGCGAGCCTGACCGCCGTCGGGGGATTCGAGGTGACGCATGGATCCCAAGGTCCACGAGGACGCCCTTGAAGACGGGCTGGACAAGCTCGAGCGCGCCCGCAGCTGGAGCCCCCGGGTCATCTCCAGGTTGGAGCACCACATCCGCTCAGCGGGAGACGCAGACCTCTTCCGGATGAATCCGCTGCAATGGGCGACGGATCGCGGCGTTGACGAGTTCGAAGCCGTTGACCTCTTCCTGCACGGCGCGAAGGTCGGTCTCGTCGACATGGACTGGAATGTCATCTGTCCCTGTTGCGGAAGGATCATGCACCGGTTCCGCGAGCTCCACGATCTCCAGTCGCAGAACTCCTGCACCTTCTGCTTCCGCAAGGATCGATCCACGCTCGACGACTACGTCCAGGTCACGTTTACCGTCTCGCCCTCCGTGCGGCCGATCCGGTATCTACTGCCCGAGAGCCTGACGCTCGACGAGTACTGCTTCACCTATCTCTTCGAGCCGAGCGCCATCGTGGCCGGCATCCTTCCCACCCGGGATGCCATGCGGCTGTTCCGAAAACACCTGTCGCTCTTCGAGCCCGGCGAGCGGCTGACCATCGAGACGGACGCGCAGGTAGGGGTCCTGAGCTGCACAAACCTGTTCGGTCAGCAGAGCTTCGCGCTGCTCGCACGAGGGGATGCCGATCCGGAGACGCAGCGCCTGACGGTCACCCTCACCGACCACGGTTTCGAAGTGCCGTTGCCCGAGCTGGAGCCGGGTGAGTTCAATGTCGGCGGGTTGTCCTACGCGGGAACGTTCTATCCGACCCGACCCGGGCACGTCGAGATCGAATTCGTGCAAGGCTCCAGCACACAGGCAGCCCTTGCGGTGTTCTTCTTCCCGATCTTCGGAGTCCCGTTGGGTTTTGGGTCGCCTTCGGTCATCGCCCTCGAGGGTCTCGATGCCGCGTCCGCACCTGACGTCACGTTCAGTTCGCCGCGACTGACGGCCAAGCGGCTGTTCGCGACACAGACGTTTCACGATCTCTTTCGATCGGAGGTCTTCCGCGAAGCCGAAGGTTTCGGCGTAAAGGACTTGACGATCCTGTTCACGGATCTGAAGGGTTCCACCCAACTCTATCAACGGGAAGGAGACCTCAACGCCTACGCCCTGGTGCGGGAGCATTACGGCATCCTGCATCACGCCGTGTCGAACCACCACGGGGCGGTGGTCAAGACGATTGGCGACGCGATCATGGCGACCTTCGATCGACCCGTGGACGCCGTGGCAGCCGGCCTCGACATGCTCCGCGACCTGCCCAGGATGAACCAGTCGTCGGTGCATGGCGACCTGGTGCTCAAGGTCGGCATTCACCGTGGCACGGCGATCTCCGTTGCGCTTAACGATCGAATCGACTACTTCGGGCAGACCGTGAACATGGCCTCCCGCGTCCAGGGCATCGCAGGTGGCGGCGAACTGCTCCTCACGGAAGACGCGTTCGCCTCCGACGGCGTCGCCGAGCTCATCCACGAATCGGAATGTCAGGTCACTTCGACCGAGACGCAACTCAGGGGCATCGAGGAGCCGCTGATGATCTACCGGGTCTGCACCCATTAGTCGAGCCCGTTTGTTCGCTGGGATGCCACATTGACGAAACGGCTGACCCGGCTACCGTGACGGCGCCGCGTCCCCGCTCGGCGGCGCTTACGGCAGGGCGGCCGGCAATTGGCGGGGCAGGTTGCCACCGGTCGGATCGAAGGTGACCCAGCCGTAGCCCGGGAAGTAGACCTCGACCCAAGCATGGGCGTTGTTGTCGCGGACGACCTCGTCGGTGCCGCTCCGGTCACCGGGCAGGAAGCCCTAGACGATCCTGGCCGGGATGCCGACGTTTCGGAGGACGACGGCCATCGTCGCGGCGTACCACTGGCAGAAGCCCCGCTTGACGGTGGCGAAGCATTCGGCCGTCGACATCGACCCGCACGCGACATCCCTCATGTCGGTGTGTACTGGTAGGCCGGGGATCGCAGCTCCGCGATCGAGCGCCTGGGCGATGTCGATCGGCTCTCTCGTCTTCGCCGCGCCGAGGACCTTCTGCTTGAGGAGCTCGAGGTTCGGCCCCCACATGCCGGCCGGCAGGATCGTGTAGATCGCGCGGACCCCGGTCGGGTAGTCCGTGCCGGCGGCCAGCAATGCGGCGCGGTTGACCTGGCCCGTCACCGTTGCCCGAGACCGGGACGAGCGCCGTGACCGTGTACGCACCGCTGCTCCTGGTGCGGTCCAGCGTCACGAAGTAGCCATCCTCGCCGACGGTGGTCAGGTGGGTCGCCTCGTCGACCTCGATCGGCGTCGCCGGCGACACGATCGTCGACTGCGTGAAACCGCCGGGGATGACGGTGAACGTGATGCGCCGCGTGCCGGTTCGCGGCGGGTCGTCGGCCTTGCCTTCGAGGATGGGCGCGCCGGCCGGCCGGTCGATGTGGTCGATAGCAGCAGTACTGAAGCCAAAGACGTCGAACCGATCGTAGGTCGCGGCTCGCCAGTAGTAGGCACCATCATCTGTCGGTTCCCGTTGGACGGTGAACGCGACCGAATTGTCGCTGGGCCATTCATAGCGGACCAGTGAGCCCGTTGAGCCCGAGCCGGCGCCGCCCGGCGACCGCTCCGCGATGGTGGCAAGCCCGATGGCCCCGACGATCAGGACAGCGGCTGCTCCGATCGCGAATGTGGCGATACTCGGGACCCGTGGCTCGGCCAACGGGCCGATGACGATCCGTTGACGCGTCCGATCGATCCCGGCACGGACGGCGTCATACGCGCCATCGGACAGTTCGGTCCGACCCTCGTCGAGGAACGTACGGATCCTGGCGTCGGGGTCAAGCAGTCGACTCATGCCGGTCGCTCCTCGGGCAGGGACGTCGGCGTCCGCGCATCAGCCTCGATGCTGGCTCGGAGCGCCGCCGTCGCGTAGTGCAATCGAGACTTCGCGGTCCCGAACGGGATCGCAAGCCGGTCGGCCACCTCGGGCAATGGCAGCCCGACGTAGTGATAGAAGACAAGGATCGCGCGCTGCTCGAGGGTCAGCCTCCGGAAGGCGCGCTCGAGCTGGTCGCGGTCGTTGACGGCGAGGAACTCGCCCGGCTGGGACGGCTCCTGGAGCGGAAGGATGCGGATGTCGACCGACCAGCGACGGTGGCGCCTGGCCTCGGCGTAGCACTCGTTGGTCAGGATCCGATGGAGCCAGGGTTCGAAGCGGTCTGGATCCCGGAGCGTGCGCAGCTCTCGCCAGGCGACGATGAGCGCAGCCTGCACCGCGTCTTCGGCCTGGTCGGCGTCGCGCAGGATCCGGCAGGCGATCGCCATGCACCGATCGCCGACCGTGCGGGCAAGGGCGTCGAAGGCCTCGGCGTCGCCCTGTCTCGCTCTGTCCACGAGCACTCGGTGCACCCGTTCTCTCCTTCCCTCCGACCGGCCCGCGTGGGTCGATCACATGGGAGAGCCGTCAGACACGGCGGGAGTTCAATCTACGCTCGGGGCAACGGCGACGTTGCCGGATCGAGGGGTTAGCGGACCTGGTCGAGCAGCGCGATGCGGTTCGGCCATTGTGCGGCGCCGCCTCGGCTCATCCTGAGGTTGCGCGGTTGCCCGACATGGCGCAACTTGGCACTGTGAACTCGCACCCACTCCATCCACCGAGCGAGCCGTCCCAGGAACCGCCCGCGCCCCCGCCGCCCCCCGGCTCGCCTGTCCAGCGGTCTCGAGACTGGTACAGCGAGCCGTTCGAGACGCGCGAGGTCCGCAAGGCCCGGGAGCGGGCTGATCGCGCCGCTCGCCGAGCGGACCGGGCCGCACGGCGCGTCGACCAGGCGCAGGAGCGGGCGGCAGGGCAGCGGTCGGGAGCCCGCCAACTCGTGGATGCGGCGGGCGACGCCGCGACGGCGGCGCTGACGGCCGTGTCCGCCGCGGCCGACGAGGCGCAGGCGAGGCTCGCGGCGAAAGCGCGGATGCGGGAGCTCGAGCACGCAGTCGTCACCGCCCGAGCGGGGGGTCCCGCGGACGTCTCGCCGCCGACGCGTGACGAGGCGCTGAAGCTGGCTGACCGGGTGGATCCTGGCTCGTCTGGGGCGTCGTTCGTCCGGGGCGTCGGGTTCATCCTTGCCGGGATCGCGGCGCTCGCGATGATGATGATCGGCGGTTTCGGCTGGCTGGTCGTTGTCGTGCCGGTGGCCATCCTCATCGCCGGTGGCTCGCTGGGGGACCGAGTCCAGATGGCGGACCGGAGCCGCAAGGCGGGTCGGATCCAGCTCGAGCTCGCACGCGCCAGCCTCGCTTCGACCGAACGTGCTCGAGGTGTCGCGATCTCTCGGGAGGCACATCGCGTGCTACAGGCCCCAGCCGTTGGGGCTCCGGCGGTGACAGCGGCATCCATCACCGAACGGCCGAGGCTGGTCGAGGACGGCGACCCGCGGACCCGCGCTGAGGTCATGGCCGTGCTCGATCGCCTCGTCGCGAACGTGCGCGGGCTGGTGCCGGAGACCGACGTGGCCACAGTGGGGCGTATCCGCGACAGCGCCGCCCTCGCCCTGCCGACAACCGGTGGGCCGCTCGACCTGACCGACCACGAGACGTGGCTGCTGCGCCAGATCTGCATCGACTACCTGCCTGGCGCCCTGGAGCACTTCATCGCGCTGCCGCCTGACCTGGCTTCGGAGCCGGTGCTCGACGGCCGATCCGCCCGGCAGGTGCTGGACGAGCAGCTGGCGCTGATCGAGAGCCGACTCGACGAGATGGCCACCCGCTCTTACCGGCGCGAGGCCGGCGGGCTGCTGAACCACGCCCGGTTCGTCGCCGACAGCCTTCGCCCGGACCCGTTCCAGGCGTGGCTTGCCGCGCTTGCCACCAAGGACGCCGAGCCGATACCGGTCGCCGCGCCGGAGCAGATCGATGCCGCCGAGGCATCGGTGGCCACGGGCGAGGCGGCCGCCCGGACGCGCGAGCGGGCGTGACCTGGCGCCTGTGCCAGGGCGCCCGTCCAGGGGCGCCAGAAGCAGATCCCCACCGGCCGGCGTCTCGACCTCATCGATCGAAGCACGATCACCCACTCTGCGGCCGACGGGACAGCCATACGATCGGGAGTCGGGCACCTGCCGCGCCGGTCGCTTGCGCGGAACCCCAGGGGCCGCGAACATCAAGCCGTGCAGATTGTTGCCGGGCAGATCACGGTCGCTCAGCTCACGGCCATGGCCGAGGTCTCGTTCGGCGACCTCGTGAAGGCCGTCGCGGACGTCCGGCGCGGACTCCTCGCCGTCGACGCCGGCATGCACAGCGACCTGGAAGCCCTCCTCCTCGACGCCGGGGCCGGCCAGCCGACCTCTGGGGCATCAACCTCTACCCAGCCGAGCACGGGACTCCGGGTTTCCTCGAGTTCGACTCGATGATCAACCTCCGCCCCGGCCAGGGGAACCGGACCCTGTCGGTCGAGGATCCTGCGATCCGCGTGGCCATCGCGGAGCTCGTCGGTCGGGTGGTGGTGCCGTGACCCTCCATCCCGACCTCACGCCCGATCGCTGGGGAACCCTGACGCTCGCTGAGCAGCTCGGTAACGCTGGGGCCGATGTCGGTCGGGCGATCCGGGCGCGCGAGGGCGGCAACGAGCTGCGCTTGGCCTCGAACCTGGACCGCGCGCTCGCCCAGCTCGATCTCACCCTGGCAGACCCGCGCTGGGCCGGCCACCGCCGCCGCGAGATCGCCCGTGCGCGCGAGGTCGTCTGCGACCTGCTCGCCGGCGACAACATCTACGACTCGACGCCCGCGTCGGTCGAGCGGTGGTTCATGGCCTACGCTGTCGAGGCCCGCGCCGGACGCTGAGGCCGCGGCGCGCCCCTTCCTGCCACGCATCCGGCCGGCTCAGGGGCTCGACGGGGCGGTGGAGCGTGTTCGCCGCCCACATCGCCATGCAGCTGCCTGGTTCAGCGTCGGACCGCGAACCGAAGATGGATTGCGCGGCGACCCTGGACCAGGTCGGGATCCTCCAGCATCAAGTGCCCATCCGCTAGTTTCCCGAAGTAGGACTTCCCTTCGCCGAACAGCACGGGGACGAGGCTCACGGCGATCTCGTCCACGAGGCCCAGGTCGAGCGCCTGCTGGATGATGGTTGGGCTGGCGATGCTGACGTCGGCGTCGCCGGCGAGCTCCTTCGCCTTGGCGACCGCCTGCTCGACGCCGCTGACGAAGGTCGTCTTCGGCCACCGCTCGGCGGCGTCTGCGGGCGGATTGTGCGTGACGACCACGACCTTCGCGCCGGTGGGATGCGAGTCGTTCCAGCCGTCGGCGATGTCGAACAGGTGACGCCCGGAGATCAGCGATCCCGGGCTCGCGAGAAGATCGCCGAGGGTCTTCGCGCTGGCTTCGTCGACGTTGAAGTCGCCGAGCTCCTCGTTGCTGTGCGGAACTGCCACATCGCCGGCCTGGTACCAGTCGAAGAGCTCGCCCACATCATCGTTTGCGTCGGCGATGTAGCCGTCCAGGGACATCGTCATGTGGCTGACCACTTTGCCCATTGCTGCGTCCTCCTCTGCAACTCACGACTCGGTGGGACGGATGCGCACATTACAGCGGAGGTGGGCCACCCCGGCCCCGTCGGCGCTGCCGGTCGCGGCCAGGTCGACCGATCGATCTTCGGTGTCGGTGGGGCGCGCCATCGCCGGGGAGGATCGGGACGACATGCAGCCGCAGGTCGTCGATGACGCCAGCGTGCGCGCTCAACGTCCAGCATATGCGCGGCCGCCGACTATCCACTCCTCAGTGGCGCCGGTCCAATGGGTCTGCGTGACCTCGCAGGTGGGGACGGCGCTGGCGTCTTCGTGGCCTTGACAGCCGACGCGGCCCGCCGATGCGCCGACGTTGGGCGGGGATTGGCGCCCCCGGACGGAGTCTGGCCCCGAATACCCACGCAGCGACCCGGAGTGGTAACTCGTGGTCGGCAGCTGCGGTCGTGCTCGCTCCCCGGGCCGTTGCAGGCGGGCCGAAGCCTGAGAGAGAGGAACTACCCGGCACGAGCCGAAGCGTCGAAGATGGAACCTCAGGTAGCCGTTGGGGCCACGTATACCTTGAAGCGGCCGGTCCGGCGGCGGATGAGGAGGGATCGTGCAGGCGGAGCTCGTGACACGGGCGCAGCAGGGCGATCGAGAGGCCTTCTCGATGCTCGCGTCTGGCGTCAGTGCTCGCCTGTACGCCACCGCCCGCCTGATCCTCCACCAGCCCGACCGCGCTGAAGACGCCGTTCAGGACACGCTCGTCGAGGCCTGGCGTGACATCCGCGGTCTGCGAGACCCCGAGCGGCTCGACGCGTGGCTCCACCGCCTTCTCGTCCGTGCCTGCCACCGTCATGCGCGTCGGGACCAGCGTCGGAATGTCGCGGAGATCGCGGTCCCCGATCTCGACGAGGGACTGGCCCCGGGCACCGGGTTCGCCCACGACGCCGCGGGTGCGCTGGCCGATCGCGACGAGATCGAGCGCGCTTTCCGCCGTCTGACAGAGGACCAGCGCTCGCTTCTTGCGCTCGTCTACTTCGCCGACCTCTCGCTGGCCGATGTGTCGGTGGCGATGGGCGTACCGATCGGCACCGTCAAGTCCCGGCATCACCGCGCGATGGCGGCTCTGCGCGCAGCGCTGGCCGCCGATCAACGTGCCCCCATGACCGTGGATGGACAGCGGGCATGAAGACGACCGACGACCTCGACCTCCGGTCCGACGACCTCGGGCCCCGACTCTCGGCCTGGATGGCCTCCACGGCGCCGACCCGCGAGCCCGCGGGGCTCGTCAGCGGCGCCGTGGGTCGGACACTGTCGATCCGCCAGCGGCCGGCCTTCCTCGTGCGCACGGGTCTCCGACAGGGTCGCTTCGCCATGCCGGTCCTCTCGCCGTGGGTGAAGTACGTGCTCCTGGCCGCGCTGCTCTTGGCGGCCGTGGGGGCAGCAGCCGCCGTCGGGGCCCGATTGCTGACACGGCCGGTTCCAGTCGAGATCACGGACAGGCCGTACGAGACGCTTGCGAAGGCAGGAGGGCTTGCGACTCCGCGTGGCGAGCCTGAGGCGGTGCGCCTGCTCGACGGTCGCGTGCTCATAGTCGGCTCGGGTGGCCCTCCCTTAGCGGAGGTCTACGACCCTGGCACTGGGGTGTCGCGGCCAGTGATGGGCGGGACTGACGTCGGCGGGACTGACGGCGGCGCACCTTCGCTCGCGATGCTGCCGGACGCACGTGTCCTGATGATCGGCTGGCTGCCCGGTCCGACCGAGAGCACCGGGCGGTCCGTCGCCCAGCTGTTCGACCCGCGGACGAATTCCATCCACGAGGTCGGTCCGATGACGACCGAGCGGCTCGCGCCGGCCGTGGCCAGCTTGGCCGACGGCCGGGTGCTCGTCGAGGGCGGAGCAGCGGACGAGACCGGCCGCCCCCTCGCCTCGGCGGAGCTCTTCGATCCACGGACCGAGACCTTCAGTCCGGCCGGGTCCATGCCCGTGCCGAGATATGAGGACTTCGCCACACCGCTCGACGATGGCCGGGTGCTCATCACCCGGGGCTGCTACCGGGAGGCCTGTCGGGGAGCCGGCGACTGGGATCGCCAGCCGTTGCTCTACGATCCAACGAACGGCACCTTTGCCCGGACCAGCCCGATGGTCGGCCATGCCGGCCGTATCGCCCCTGTGCGCCTTCCTGATGGACGAGTCCTGTTCGTCGGCGCCAGCGCGGATCGGTGCGGCCGGGACGGCATCGATCCCAGCTCCGCGGAGACTTCGATCCCTCGACGAACCTTCCGGCCGCGCCGCCGATCGCCCACAAGGCAACGACGGTGACACCACTCCTGGACGGGCGGGTGCTGCTGACCGGGAATTGGCACGCAATTGGACCGCCGCCGGGCGGTTGCGAGGGAACGAACGAAGACTCCACGACCCATGGCTGGATCGGGATCTACGACCCGGTCAGTGGCAACACGCGCCTGAGCACGGACCCGTACACGGGCGACCGCGGTCTCGACGTCGAGGTTGACCGGCGTGGCTTCGGAAATGCGGTCCGGCTCCTGGACGGCCGCGTCCTGCTCATCGGCGCCTCGAGCTATTCCGGCGACGGGCCCACCGACGTCCTGGAAGCCTTCGAGTAGGAGCCGATCGATGCGAGTGCGAGCGCTGATCCTGGTGGCCGAGATCCTTGTGCAAGGTGAGGTCGTGTTCGCGTCCCACAAGCGCGCATCGGTACTTGCTGCCGTCTCGTTGTTGGCGGTGGCATGCTCGTCTGCGGGCACCAACCCGCCGGCCCCTTCCGCGTCTGTCGCCGCAGGCGCGACCGCTCCACCGGCGTCAACGACGACGAAGTCGCCGACCGCTACCCCACCGCCTCGCCCGACGCCGATGGCGATCGGGGACGGCGAGCCCTGGATCCTGTTCGAGTGGTATCGGGACGGCAAGGACACGAAGGATCTGTTCCTGGTTCGACCAGACGGATCCGACGCCCATGCGATCGTGACCGACGTGCCGGGCGAACACAAGGCGGCGTCGTGGTCGCCCGATGGCACCAGAATCGCCTTCGTCGTGCGGGATGCCGAGACCCCTGATGGCTCGATCTGGACCGCGAACGCCGATGGCTCCGGTGCGAAGCGGCTGTTCGATGGTGGCGACGCATGCGAGTGGGGCGTCTGGCATCCGTCGTGGTCACCCGATGGCTTGAAGCTTGTCATGGTCTGTTACCCCGACAGCGCCGACCGCCTCTCCTCGATCGCGGTCCTCGACCTCGCGTCGATGGCGCTGACGACCCTTGCCACCGTCAAATGGCCGGAGGGCCTTGACAATCCGCCGCGCTGGTCGCCGGACGGAGCCTCGATCGCCTTCCCGATCCTCCACTGGGATCCGACGGACGATCATCTCGACGGGTCGCTCGTGGCCATCGTCCCGGCCGCCGGCGGCAAGGCTCGCCGACTGACCCGGTTCGAGACCTTCATGTCGAGTCCGGACTGGCGACCGGACGGCCGCGAACTGGTCATGAACTCCTATGACTTGGGCAACATCCAGGACACGGACCAGCCCTCGAACCTGTACGTCATCAAGCCGGACGGGACGGGCCTGCGTCAGCTGACGCATGGCTCGGTGAACGGCGAGATGCGCATCGCCCATCCACGCTGGACGCCGGATGGCACCGGCATCTACGTGTCCGTCGCCACGACGGCCGGGCCCGGTAGCACGAGGGTCAACCGCGTCGACCCGGGCTTCGTGGACGCCGCCGGCGGCGAGCCGGTGCTGGTGTCGCCGTACCTATCGGGCGCGCATCCGGAGCTGCGGCCGACGCCCTGACGAGGCGATCACGCGTCTGGGTTGTCCGCCCGCAGTTCGTGGAGCCCGTCCAGTTCTCGGGGTACGGGTGTGCTCACCACCTTTGGGCGACGAGATTGCCGGGATGCGCCACGGGAACGTCCAGACGGTCCTCGCGGCCGCCGCGTCAGCGTTGCACCAGCGGCAGGGTCGAACGGAGGGCGTCGATGCAGACGACCGAACCGACGATCGCGGGCCTGTAGCCGTCGTACTTCTCGAATAGCGGCCCTGGAGCTCGACGTGGAGCACTGGCGGCGCCCGGAGGGGCCGACAGGACCCGCCACGACGACGAATTGCTACCATGATCCGCATGCATGAGCCGTCACGGGCTCAGGAGCATTGCCCCGACCCTTGGGCCGCGTCTCGGGGCGCCGATTCATGCGCCCCGCTGAGTGCAGCGGCAGAGCGGGCGATGTCATGTGCTTCGTCCTTCAGTTCGGCTCCTGCCGCCCGACCCACTTGCCCAATTGAAGCGGCCAGGTTCGCATGAGTGGCGTCCTCTCCTGGGTGGCCAGCTCTGGTGTCGTGCAGGGTGTGATCATCGGCGCCACCCTGGCGTTCCTGACGATGATCCTGATACTGGATTCGGTGGCGAAGGCGGAGACGACGACCGTCAACGGTTGGAGCTCGGTCCGCAGGGCCGGTCAGCCCGGCAACGGACTGTTGGTGCGTGCCGCATTGCAGAAGGCGCTGCCGGTCGTCAACGTGTTCGAAGAGGCCGCGTACTGGACGACGAGCGTGGACAGCGCAGGGAAGAAGCTCAGTGGCGAGCACGCGTACCGCCTGCACTTCCCGTCGGGGCATCTCCCGCCGAATGACGCCTTCTGGTCGCTCACGGCGACGGACACCGTCGGGTACATGGTGAGCGGGCCGCGGTCGGTCAAGCGTGGATGATCACTCAGGTCTCGTGACGAAACCGGATGGTTCGGTGGACATCGTGCTCCAGTCGCGGGTGCCGAGCGGGCCGGCACAGAATTGGCTGTCGACACCGCCCGGCAGATTCAAGCTGATGCTCCGCGCCTACCTGCCCGGCGCGGCCATCCTGGACGGCACCTACGACGTGCCACCGGTAGTCAGGGTCTCGTGACGTGAATCGCCTGATCCTGAAATACCCCTACCCGATCAGCGCAGGCATCCTGCTGATCTTCGCGTGGGTCGTGGCCCAGCGGCTCGCTCGCGGCATGGAGACGATCATTCCGCTCGCGGTGGCGGCGGTCGTCGTGTGGCTGCTCGGGACGTTCGTCTTCGTCTATTGCTGGCCGCAGATCACGGTCGGCGGGTTCAAGCGCGCGATCGTCAAGCGCGGGTTCGGCGGCGGACCGATCCCCATCAACACCCTGTACGCCGTGCCAGACCGCTCCTCCCAAACCGCTTCAACCGGCAGCCTGATGGCGGTCGGTACCGACGATCTCGTCTACGTCGGCGGCTGGCTGGACCTGGAGGCGGGGCCGCGCGTGCTACACGTGCCCGAGATGGCGGGTCGGTACTACAGCGTGCAGTTCACCGACCCGACCAGCGGCGCCAACGTTGCGTATGTCGGGAAGCGGACCACCGGGACCGACGCCGGCGACTTCGTCCTCTGCGATCGGAATTGGACCGGGAACGTGCCAGCAGGGATGACTCGGATCGAGGTGCCGCATCAGTCCGCGCTCGTCATCGGTCGGGTCTTCGCCGCCGATGACGACGACCGGCACGCCGCCTACGCGCTCGCGAAGGAGATCCAGCTCAGACCGCTCGACAACAGCCGTGAACGCGCTTCCGTGACCGGGAGCTGACGGTCGGGATCCGCCGGTCCCCCATGGTCGGGCACCAGCGAAGGGACGGGTCACGCGGCGATTTGTGGGTTGAGGGGGAACTGGCGCCCCCGGAGGCGCGCCGGGGCCCGGAAACCATAGCGCTCGACCGCTCGCGTGGCACGCGTCTGTCTCCTCGCGGCGCCCAATCCTGACACGTCTCGGCGACAACTTGGCACATGATGGCTCCGTGGATGAGACCCAGCCCGTCGAGTTCCTCCTGGACGACTACCCGGAAGCGATCCGTGCGACCGGGATGGCGCTCCGGTCGCTGATCATCCGCACGGTTCCCGGAGCGGTCGAGACGATCCGCCCCGGCTGGCGGTGGATCGCCTACGCCCTCCCCGAGGGCAAGCGCGTCCGCAACTTCGCCTGGATCGGCCCGGAGCGGAGGCACATCCATCTCGGATTCGAGCACGGGACGCTCCTCGCCGACCCGGAGCGGCTGCTTCACGGCGCCGAGGAACGGCTGAAGCGGTTCCGCTACTTCACGTTCGAACCGTCGATCGACATCGACGAGGCCATCCTGGCCGGCTACGTGCGCCGCGCCGCCGATCTCGCAACCCTGCCCTCGGGCGCACGCCAGGCCCTTGCGCTGGAGCGTGCAGCGGACATGGACGACCTGGGCGCCATCCCGGACGACTGGGTGCCGATCGTCGAGAGGCCGTAGGCTGCACGCCATGCGATCGATCGAGTACTACATCATCCTCACCGCCGACGGCATGTACGCGGACCCGGACGGCGGCCTCGACCACTACGACCCGGCCGAGGACGAGCACCGGTACGCCAACGAGCTCATGCGAGACGCGGGCGTCGAGATCATGGGCCGGAAGATGTACGACGTCATGACGTACTGGGACGAGCTCGACTTCGACGACCCGGCCACGCCCCAGGTGGGCGCCGAGTTCGCGCGGTTCTGGCGTGAGACCCCAAAGCTCGTGGTCTCGCGCGGCGAACCCGTGCTGGGACCAAACGCGACCAAGCTCGAGGGCGATGTGGTTGAGACGGTGCGAGCGCTCAGGGCCACGGACGGGCCGCCGATCGGAGTCGGTGCCGGGGCGGACCTCTTCGCGACACTCGCCGAGGCCGGGCTCTTCGACCGCTATCGCTGGCTGGTCATCCCGAAGGCGATCGGTCGGGGCAGGCCGCTGTTCGGCTCGCTGACGCGGCCGCTCGACCTGCGTCTGGTCGCCACTCGGACGTTCGATTCTGGCGCCGTGCTGCTGGAGTACGAACCGGTGCGCTGACGCCCCCAGAGGCACCGCGGCTCATCGGCGAGGATCAACCGGGGCACGTACCCCGCCTACATCCACGACTCAAGACGGATCCGCCGCCGGCTCCTCGCGCTGTGTGCATGGAACCACCCGTTGGTTCGAATTCTGTCGCGAACAACGTGCCGTGCAAGAGGAGTAACGAATCGCCGAGCCCGGCGTGTTAAGGCATGCCGGCCGATATGCGGAATTGAGAGCTCGTGGCAGGACGCGGCCCCGCACCATCGCGCTCGAGAAGGTTGCCCCAACAGGGACTTTGGTCGGCGACCAGTTCGTCTGTCCGCGGCCAGAAGAAGGAAGGTGGAGATGCGGAAGCTCATCCCGTTGGTGACCTCGGTCGTGTTGCTTCTTGCGACTGTGACTGGCGTCCGGGCAGCTGCAGTGCCAAACGACAACCTCGCAGACGCCACCAACGTCACCTCGTTTCCGTTCACGGAGACGGTGGACATGACCGGTGCGACCTGGGAGGGAATTCGAGCCCTGGTGCGGTGGTGCCTTCATCTCGGCGTGGTACACCTACACGGCCACCGCCGAACAGACCCTGTACGTCTCGATCCCCGACACAGAGACCGCCACACGCGTCTGCATCCTGCCGGATTCTGTCCAGGCGGGGACGTACTACATCGAGAGTCCCGGGGATACACGCCCTGTGATCCTCGATGCCGGTCGTACCTACATCATCGAGCTGGCGGTATTCGATGGCACACCGTCGGCGACGATCGACCTCGACATCGGACCACCCCTGTTCGACGCAGCGGTGACCCTCGATCGCGCCGTTGTCGATCGCGCGTCGGGCGCGGCGGTCATCAGTGGGACCGTTCGCTGTAGTCCGGCCGGCGTCGCCGACCTGTTCGTGGAGGTCAAGCAGAAGGCCGGCGCCAAGCGGATCATCGACATGAGTGTCGGCACGCATGTCGATCCGTGCGGCACGACGCCGCGGTCGTGGACGCTGTGGGTGTACGGCGGGGCGGCATACGTACCCGGAAACGCCGATATCAGGATCGACCTGTATGCGGGGGACAACAACTTCAACGACCACGATCTGCTGGCGCGGACCGTGCGTCTGGGGGCCAAGTGATGAAGCGCCTCACGTTCATCCTGCTCGTGCTCGGCTTGCTGGTCAGCTATCCGGCGACCGTGGCCGCAGCGGTCCCCACCAACGATGACGTCTCGAACGCAACGCCCATCACGACGTTGCCCTTCACGACGGCCGTCGGCCTCTCCGATGCGACCGTGGAGTCCGGTGAGGAAACGCAGATCTGCTACCCGTCGTCGCACACGGTCTGGTTCAGCTACGACGTGCCGATGGCCGAGATTCTCACGCTCGATATCTCTGGGAGCGACCCGAATGTCGGGCTGCGCGTGTTCTACGCGTACGACGGCACCCCGCCCGTGGTGGGCAACTGCCTGTCGGCACAATTCCCGAGCATCACGCTGTCTGTGGCGCCCGGGCTCACCCTGTTCCTCCAGATGACGTCAGACTCGGCCGCGTCAGGACAACTGCACGTAGAGAGTGTCCCGCCGCTCATGGTGACCGGGACCTTCAGTCCGTCCGGACACGATCCGGGCCAAGACGGGGATAGCCACGTTCACGGGGACCATCTCATGCAACAAACCTGCGCGCGGGAGCATGGTGGTGGACATCCGTCAGCGCCAGGGCCGCCGGACGGTCCAGGACTTCGCCTACAGCGCGGAGGTCGACTGCGGACCAGTACCGGTCACAGTCACGCTCACCACAACGTCTGGCCTGCTCATCGCGGGAACCGCTCAGGCCCTTCCCTCGGCGAGCGCCTACATCCGCAGTCCGATCGACCAGTTCGACCAGGACGTCCTGCCCGGGGTCACGACCAAACTCACCGCGCGCTAACGTTCGTCGCCAATGCGCCGGGCCGTCGCTGATCCTGGTGGCGGCCCGGCTTTACTGTTCCTGCTTCCCTGCAGGCTTCGGCGCATCACGTGAACGGGCGCCCCCGGACGGTCCCCCCGGACGGACTCGGAAGCCCAGCAACCGCACGAGGCGCTCTCGTGGTACCTGGGGGAGGCCGCTTAGCCGATTGCCGACCCCGCTTGCCTCCGCAGGTTCCACCCGACTGCCACGTTGACAACGGACTGGATGGGAATGATCACCGCCATGAACGTTGAGGGCGGCTCCGTAGCTCCCGTGACCACGAGCCCGACCGTGATGACGGTCAATGCCAGGCCAACGATCCCGACGAGGATGGCCACGTTGCCGATCGTCCGGAGCGTCTTGGGTTCCATGGAGCGAGTCTCCCGAGAGGGCAACAATGCCACCCGTGTGTCCGCAACACTCGACAGCCGATCCGGCGGGATCAGCGCCCGCCCATTCTTCGACGGGGCTTCGGTCGACGCCGCGGAGGATTGCGCCGTGAAATCATGGCGCCCCCGGACGGACTCGGGGCCGCGTCAGGCCCCACCGAGCGACCCGCTGGCGTGGTATGCGGCAGCGTAGGCGCTGGTCCTATTGTTCCGCTGATGGCAGTCAACCTGAGCAGGTTCATCCGCGCGCCTATTGAGGAGGTCTTCGCCTTCTTCGACGACCCGGCGAACATGGTGCACGTGAACGAACACGCGGTGCATTACGAGATCGTGGACGTCATGCCGGATGGACGCCGCACCTACGACGTCACGATGCGCGCGGGAGCCAAGGAGTGGATGCAGACAATCGAGCAGGTCGTGCGCGAGCCACACGAACGGATGACGACACGCGGCGGGTCGTGGACCACGGATCGCCGAAGTTGGCTACTCACCGTCACCACTGACCGGCGGTTCTCAACCGAGGGCGACGGAACTCGAGTCGACGTGATCATCGACGCCAGGTTGGATCGCCCGTATCGCCGCCCCGTTCAGGCAATCCAGAACTGGCTCCACCGAGGTGCCGCGCGAGCGGAGTTCGAGGATCAACTCGCCGTCATCGCAACACGCATTGAAGGAGTCGCGGAGCCTCCTCGGCGGCAGCACGGCACTCCGGCCTAGGCGCGACCGATATCGCGGCGACGCGGGGGGTTCTGGCGCCCCCGGACGGACTCGAGCCCCCAGCAGCAACGCAGCGTCCTGGACTGGCATCTCGAGCTCAGCGGGTAGATACTCGCGGCCTCGCATGGGACCGATGCGGCTGTGACTCTCGTCAGCACTGACGGGCCTGAGGGCCAACGGGGGCGGAATCCGGGTCGTCGACGCAGCCCGGCTCACATGTCGTGTGCCCGCAGGTGGCCCGTGCACGGCGCGGAGCTGGGGGCGTGAAAGCCGCGGTGATCCAGGCGGCGCCCGTGGCGTTCGATGTCGACGCGACACTGGACAAGGTCGAGCGGCTCGCCGCCGAGGCGGACGCCGACCTCGTCGTGTTCCCCGAGGCGTTCGTGTCCTGCTACCCACGCGGGCTCACGTTCGGGGCCGTCGTCGGCTCGCGCACCGGCGAGGGTCGCGCCTGGTTCCGGCGCTACTGGGAGTCGTCGATCGACGTGGCCCGGCGACCGAGCGGCTGGGCGCGATCGCCCGCGAGCGCGGCTGCCACCTCGTCATCGGCGTGATCGAGCGCGGCGGCGGGACGCTGTACTGCACGGTGCTGTTCTTCGCGCCTGACGGCACGCCGCTCGGCAAGCACCGCAAGCTGGTCCCGACGGCCTCCGAGCGACTTGTCTGGGGATCTGGCGACGGCTCGACGCTGCCGGTGTTCGAGACGCCGATCGGCCGCCTCGGCGCCACCATCTGCTGGGAAACCTACATGCCTCTGCTGCGAATGACGATGTATCGCAAGGGGATCCAGCTCTACTGCGTGCCGACCGCCGACGCGCGCGAAACGTGGATCGCCAGCATGCGCCACATCGCATGCGAGGGACGCTGCTTCGTGCTCTCGGCGAACCAGTTCGCTCGCCGCGCCGACTACCCGGACGACTACCCGGTCGACGTGCCGGCAGGCGAGGTGATGTGCTGGGGCAACTCTGTCATCGTGGGTCCGCTGGGCGAAGTGCTCGCCGGGCCGGAGATCGACTCTCTCTCCAGGGGGCGCGCCGCCCGCGGGTGACACGGGATCGACGTCAGGGCTCGTAGCGCTCCACCAAAGGCGCCCGCCAGGCGGGCGCCTCGAACGGGTTGGCGAAGTACTCGGTCATCCGCGCGACCTTGTCGTCACGCACCTCGCCGACGCCCACGTATCGCACCGGCACGCCGTCGCCGTAGTCGACGGTGCCCTCGATGACGAACACGTCTCCGCCGGTGAGCCGCCAGACGATGGTCGATGCCGCTCGGCGCAGTCGGCAATGACCACTGGACATCTATTTACAGGTGGTTGGGTTAGAGCTAGTGTACCGCACCGGACAGGCGAGTTACGGAGGGGCCCATGAGAGCGTGGTCCCGCAAAGCAGCGCCGCACGTGTACGAGCGTCGATCGCGGCGGCCCTCGTTGCCGCCGCGTGTTCCGTCTGAGTCTCGCCGTCGGCACCCGACTTCGGCGGTGCGACGTTCGCCGAGTACGGCGGAGTGCCCGTAGCCCAACAAGTTGGTGCACGCCTAATGACCTACGCAGTTTCCGGGTCAACGACCCACTACCGGATCAGCTATGACAACTCGCTGAGCGCGGCCAATGGCTCGCAGCGCGCGGTCGCCCTGCTCGGCGTCTGCGAGCTCGACTACGCGATCATGTCCGACTGGTTCGGTGGCATCAGCCTTCCCTATTCGCTGCCGATCGAGGTGCATATCGATCCCGGCAATTACGCCTCAGCCGGCTGGGGACCGCCGATCAGCCTCAAGCCGGGTAACGGGTCTGGCCTCGATGTCGTGCGATACCTGCTCGTGGCCGAAGTCGTCGAGATGCTGATGCTGTCGCAGAACAGGGGCTGGTTCGCCTCCGATGGCAGCAACGAAGGCTCTGCCGGCGAAGGATTGTCGCGCGTGCTGAGTGCCGAATTCCTTCACCAGGTCGGTCTCGGCGCCAACATGGCAGGCTTCGACACCGCACGGTTCTGGCTCAACAGCAATCGTGATGACTTCGTCAACGCGGTGGACGAGCACGATCACGCTCCCGATGCCAAGTCTGGCTGCGCCACCCTGTTCATCAACTACCTCAGCTATCAGCTTGGCTACAACATCAAACGAGTCATCGCGGCGGCAGCCCCGACTCTTGCCGGGGTGTATCGGAACCTGACCGGGGATTCCGCAGACCCGTTCCCGGCCTTCCGTGATCAACTCGGGCGTGCCTTCCCCCGAACGGACCCTGCCGGGAACCCGATCAATTCGGTGGTGCAGCAC